>NZ_LSHX01000052.1:0-125000 GCF_001555965.1 Sphingomonas sp. CCH21-G11 | reverse complement strand
TCATTATTGAGGATGCCGTTGCCACGCTTCGGGTTACCGTTGATCGTGCTGAAACCCCAGTCGCCGCCCGAAGGGGACGGAATGCCGTCCTTGTTCAGTGCAAAGGCGATGGTCTTGGCCGACTTGCCGGCGGCGTAGTCGTGGAAGATGCGGCGAACGACGGCGGCCTGGTTTTCGTTGATGGTGCGGTCGCCGCGAATGGGTTCGCCATTGGCGTCCAGCTTCTTGACCACATCGTAACCATAGGAATTGCCGCCACCCGATTTGCCAGCCTCGACACGGCCGCGCTGGCCGCGGCGGGTCTTGTCGGCAAGATCCTTGAGAAAGAGGGCATTCATTGTGCCCTTGAGGCCGACATGCAGATGGCTGACCTCGCCCTCCGACAGGGTGAACATCTTCACATCCGCATAGGACATGCGTTTGAAGATTCCGGCGATGTCTTCCTGATCACGCGAGAGGCGATCCATTGCCTCTGAGAGGATCACGTCGAAACGACCGGCCATGGCGTCGGTCATCAGAGCCTGGATACCCGGACGGATCAGCGAAGCGCCAGAGATTGCGTGGTCGGTATATTCTTCGACGACGTGCCAGCCTTGCTTTTCGGCGTGGAGGCGGCACATGCGAAGTTGGTCGGCGATGGAAGCGTCGCGTTGATTGTCGGAAGAATAACGGGCGTAGATCGCGACTTTCAAAACATGGCTCCTATCCGCATCAGGAGGTGCGCTTCCTCCTTTGCCTGGATAACGTCACTTCCTCTGCAAAGCATTCCCGTGCCGCCTGCTTTGCCAGGATGCCGACCAGACGCAGAAGGCGAGGGTCGGGAATGCCGCGCGGCGTAAACGTCAACTCCGGCTCGTCCAGCAGCAAAGATTCGAGCAGCGCTTCGCGCTCGGCTCCTGTAATCTTTGCTGTGTTTTGTGGGGCTCGCAAGGTCATAACTGACAGCATTCGTCCCATGCTCGGCATAAGCAATGGAATTTACAGGCGAACATTCGGCGGCGATCAGTATGCCGACGCGTGTCATGGCGTGCGGCGGCGTAGTCTGGCGAGCCGTGGCATAGTGAAATGACCTGTCGGAATCGATCGCTGTCGCCGTCATCTTTCGCCTCGATACTACCCCATCGGAAGCTGTTGCTTGTGGATGCGACTTTATCGTATTGTATTTAGAGATACAAGATGCCATCTTCCGACCAAGGAGAATCGCCATGGCCAACACTGCCGAACGCAAGGAATATCCGATCTCAATGCGTCTGCCCGAGGCCGATGTTGCCATGATCGATCGTGCTGCCAGCCTGCGCGGCCGCTCGCGCACCGATTTCGTGCGCGACGCCGCTGTGCGCGCGGCCGAGGAGGTCGTCATGGAGCAGGGCCTGATCCGGATGAGCCCGGAAGGCTTTGCCCAGTTCATGGATGTGCTGTCGCGTCCGGTTGCTCCTGTTCCGGAGATGGTTGAAGTGCTTAAGCGGCCTGCGCCGTGGGAGCCCGGCTACGCAGCGAAACAGTAATCCCTTGCTGCTTTCAGGACCCGAGCTGCTTTCCGCCGCCCACGATGTTTCCCAATTTTCCTGTGGCAAGCCGACGCTCGACCACTGGCTGAAGACCCGCGCGCTCTCCAATCAGCAGAAGGGCTTTACCGCCGTTCTCGTCGTGCATGAGGCAGGGCGTGTGGTGGGATATTACGGCCTTGCACCAACAGCCGTTGTGCCATCGGTGCTACCGCGCTCCATCCGGACGGGACAGCCGCCTAATCCAATTCCCTGCATGCTGCTTGGTCAGCTCGCGACCGATATCGGCTCGGCCGGGTTGGGTATCGGGACTGGCCTTGTGAAGCACGCCCTCCAACGGTGCGTTCAGGCCGCATCGCTGATCGGTGGGCGGGCATTGATGGTCAACGCCGTCGACGGGGAGGCTGCCGAATTCTGGCAGCGCCGAGGATTAGAGCCTACCAGAGATGATGAACTGGTCCTGTTTCGCTCGATCAGCGATATTGCTGCGTCGCTCCGTGAGGCTGGAAGGTGAATAGCCCCATGTTTGGTGGACGTCTTCCTTGCTAAATTGAGGCAAGGACCTGCGCCGGACATTCAAGACGGTGACCGGCAAGGCGAGGATCTCGAAGGAAATCCGCGACCGCCTCCAGAACCACGCGTTGCAGGATGCCAGCTGCGAGAAGCATGACTGCTAGGCACTACATGGTGGAAAAGCGCGCCGACATGACGAAAAGGGAAAAGTTCGTCTCCGCCACGCTTGCCAAGAAGTGCCGGAAGGGCATGCAATAGCCCGGCGTTCGACGGCACTCAGATCCTGTCTGAAAACCGATCATAAGCATCGATCCGCCGAACCGGGGGATCGACCTCATACCGATAGATTTCCGTTCTCAAGAACCGTAGTTCGGCCTCGCACTGAGCCTCGGGAACGTCAATATACCAGGCGCGCGGCTGCGGGCCGGGATCGCCGTTCCAGCGGTACCCCCGCGCTTTAAGGACATCCTTGAGGTCAAAGGGCGCGTTCTCCGCCCAGATTCGCCAAGAAACGGTACGAGCGCCGTCCAGGAGACGGCTGAGACCTGTAGCGCCAGATCGGGGCAGCCACATCGCCAACAACTCGACCGTAGCAAGACAGTCGTGCATCGCGCGGTGGCGGTCGTAGAAGAAGCCGGCGGCCTGAGCGAGATAGGCGAGTTTCGTGCCCTCGAACCCCTCTGCTGCCCAATCGATCTGGCTGAGCGAGCATGCCCACGGCTTCGTCGAGAACACGTCGTTGAATCGTTCGAGGAAGCGGCGGTCGAACGCCGCATTGTGCGCGATGACGAGCGAAGCCGGCGCTGCGAATGAGGCTACCGCTGCGGGATCAACAATCTGGCCGGCCACCATCTCGTTGGTGATGCCCGTGATCGCGGTGATTTCCGGGGCGATAGGCTTGCTCGGCTGACGCAGCCCTTGGAAGCTGTCGCCCACGCTGAAAATGGTGCCATCCAAGCCGTAGTTGAATGGTGTCATGGCGAGTTCGATGATCTCGTCGCGCTGAGGGTCGAGCCCCGTGGTCTCCACATCGACCACCAGGCCGAGGCGCAGCGGCGTGCCTGGCGGAGGAACGATGCGAGGGCGCGGTTTGAGACGCCGGATGACCCGGTAGTCTCCCGTGGCCTCCAGCGCCTGCGCCAGGGTCTCCAGATGGTCAGAAGATGTCATCGTCTGAAGCTTCGTTTACTGCCATCGGCTCCCCTCCAGCGGTATCGGCCGGAGCGAGTCGAATGTCGGCGGCTCGACCTTCTTCGTGGAACCACAAATCGACCACGGCGGTATCGTCGCTGCGCGGCCGCGGTGATGCCTCCCGCACCCTGAATGTCGTCGGGAGATTGACCGATGTTCCGAACACCAGCGCGTGCTGCCGAGGCAATGACGGCAAACGCTTCAAGACCGAATCCGAGATGAACGGCGTCATCTGCCGAATCTGAGAAAGATCGTCGGGGTTCTGGATGCGGTGAACCAGGAAATTGGAGCACTGGCTGAGAACCGTCTTGGACAGTTCACTCGGGCGTTGCGATGCCAAGAGCACGAACATGCCGTACTTGCGCCCTTCCTTGGCGATGCGCTCGAATATCTTGGTTGCGTCGATGGAAAACCGGGAGGGCGTTGAGGCAACGTACCTGTGAGCCTCTTCGAGGAGCAGATGTATCGGGAAACGGTTTCTTGGTTCCGCATGGCGAAGGAACCGAAAAAGCATGCGTGCGATGACCGCACTGACCAACTCAACGATTTCATCTTCGACGGAGTTCAGATCAATGATAATGACTTGATTGCGTTTGGTGAACGCTTCGCCAACAACCCTTCCCAGACCGACGATGTTGGTCAAGAATTCCAGATCGCTTACAGCCGCACCAACGTCAGCTCCTTCGTGACGTAAAAAGGCATATTCGGTCCTCTCCTGGAGAGATCTGAGCCGCGTGACCATGGAAGAGCAGTAATCTCGGATTTGGCGGTTGCCGTGAGCCTCCTCATAAAGGATCGCGAAATCCAGACATTCGTGCAGCTCATCGAAAGAGAACGGCGTCCGATTGTAGGCTGGTAAGGGAGCATCCTCCCGGAGCTTCTTCCTTACTTCATCCAGAAATGCCGATTGGTTGTTGCCAGAAAAATTTCCGTATTGAAAATTCGGATTGAAGCGGTTCAACAACGCCATATTCAGATCGTTCGTCGGATACTTCTGAAGAAGAGAAACGACGCGCTGAAACTTCGACACTGGGGAGTCGCCATCCGCACCTCGAAAGCACTCGATGATGCAAGTGGCGACAAAGTGCTCGCGCAGAGCCAGAGCGTCTGGCGTGTTGGCATGAAAGAGACTTGTCAGACCTAACGCCGTCCGAAGGACCGGCAGTTGCGTTCGCTCGCTCGCCTGCAAAAGCAGTTCCCACTCTGCCATTTCCAGGAACCAATGCGGCATCCGAAAGCCAGCGGTCGTCCCATCAAGGATTACGCGATGGACGCCGATGCCGCCGTCTTTTGCCAAAGGAGAAAGCGCCTCGTGATACTCGCCATTCACGTCGAAGACGATAAACGTCGCTCCGCGAGCGTGATGTTCGTCCGGTTTGCTGAAAAGGGACTGCAAGACCGAGGCGACCGTGCAGGATTTACCGCTGCCGGTATTGCCCAGGACCGCGACATGACCGCCGAAGAACTCGTTCAGACGAACTTTGACGTCGTAGTCCTCGAACACCACCGACTTGCCGATCGGTAGAACCCGATAGCGCGTGGCCCCTTCGGGTTGGCAAGCGCCGCCATCCGGGCCGACTGACGGCTCGACGGCGGTCTCGGTCTCAAAGATGCGATCGAGCTCGCCATCCAGCGCATACAGTGCGTCCGCATACAGAGACGGGAAAACCGACACACCGAAGCGGAACGCGCCGCCGCGCATCGGCAACATGCCGACGGGCACCACGTCCAGATATTTCGAGGAGCCGGCCCGGTCGAAATCGCCCCGCTCGGAAGGCGTGCTCGCATCGCGCTCACGCAGGCCGACAACCTCGACCACGACATATTCCGACTGCGACGGAATCATCAGGAATGATCCCAGTCGCGCCACATAATGCACGTCGTCGAAGCCGACGACCGTGAAGTTATCGGTGCCGACGTGCATCTCGACGACAAAGCGGTCGGCTGCAACCGAGACCACCTTGCCGATCGCCCGCTTGCGATCGTCGTGGCTCATGCTTCGCCATCCTTCGTCTCGTCGTCCCTTTTCGGCGCCAGCTCCGACAACACCTTGCGGACGGCATCATCAATCCTGTCGCTGGGGCGCTGGGGCATGAAATGCTCGACGATCATGTCGAAGTAGTGCGCCCTCGTCCCGTCGGCAGGGCCATTGCCTCCAATGATCCAAATGCGCGGATCGCGCAGCGCCCGCAGCTTGGCGATCTCTCCCTCCGTGTCGGGCGCCGCAAAGATCACCAAGCGGAAGGTCGGGATCGTCAGAGCCTGATAGATGATGTTGTTCAGGTGCTCGTCGCCGAAGGCGTAGCCGGCCGTGATGAGAACGCTCTGCTCGCGCACGATCCGGGACTGAAATTCCCGGAACGGCTCTGTTGCAAAGATTGGCGGCAGTCAGAGGTAGGCTGTCGCTCTGCGCCGATCAGGCGGCTGCTGCGAAATGGTGGTTGAGCATGCCCATGGCCTCCGTCAGCGCCGAGGGCCCAATGCCAAAAGCTCTCTCCACAAGGCGCACCTCGCCCCTGATGCCGGGCTGCAGGCACCAGGGGCGAGCCTGTCCTTTGCGCAGGGCTCGCATGACTTCGAATCCCTTGATCGTGGCATAGGCCGTGGGGATCGATTTGAAACCGCGCACCGGCTTGATCAGTATCTTGAGCTTTCCGTGATCGGCCTCGATCACGTTATTGAGATACTTCACCTGCCGGTGGGCCGTCTCCCGGTCCAGCTTTCCTTCGCGCTTCAATTCGGTGATCGCTGCACCATAGCTCGGCGCTTTGTCGGTATTGAGCGTGGCAGGCTTTTCCCAGTGCTTCAGGCCTCGCAGGGCCTTGCCCAGGAACCGCTTCGCTGCCTTGGCGCTGCGGGTCGGCGACAGGTAGAAATCGATCGTGTCGCCCCGCTTGTCGACTGCCCGGTACAGGTAGGTCCACTTGCCCCGCACCTTGACGTAGGTTTCATCCAGGCGCCAGCTCGGATCAAAGCCACGCCGCCAGAACCAGCGCAGCCGCTTCTCCATCTCCGGGGCGTAGCACTGGACCCAGCGATAGATCGTCGTATGGTCGACCGAAATGCCGCGTTCCGCCAGCATTTCCTCAAGGTCGCGATAGCTGATCGGATAGCGACAATACCAGCGCACCGCCCACAGGATCACATCACCCTGGAAATGGCGCCACTTGAAATCCGTCATCGTTCCGTCCGTCCAATCTCCGCCAAGCATGCTCAAGCTTCACGATTTTTGCAACAGAGCCGCTATTTTCATACCCCCGGAATAACCCTGATCTGAACGAATAGCCGCCTTAGTGATACCCACCAGGAATTGGCGTTTGTGCAAAGCGGGTTTGCAACGGTGTTATTCAACGTGCGCCGTAGTTCTGACAAGATGTGTTTTCTCACTTGTGAGATAACTCGAATCGTTATAAAAAAAATGCAAACATCACGCAGGTCACCACGGCGCCAGGAAGGAACAAATGGCTGGTTTTATAGAAAGAAACGGTCTGTTGACAACAGCGTACCGGGATGCAGTCCAGAACGTACTGCAACAGATTGAACAGGCGGACATCCGCATGATCCGCTTGTCGTGGCCCGATCAGTACGGGTTGTTGCGCGGCAAAATGCTGTCGGTTGCCGCACTTAAGTCAGCGTTTTCAAGCGGATCTGAAGTCACGATGGCACCGTTCTTTTTCGATACGGCCAGCGCCATTGTATTCAACCCGTTTCAGGCCGGAGGTGGCTTTGGCGACTCGGAGCTGTCTGGCAGCCCTAGTGTCGTGATGGTCCCTGACCCGACCACGTTTCGCATTTTGCCGTGGGCCGATCGTACCGGCTGGATGCTGGCCGATTTGTACATGCGCAGCGGCAAACCGTTTGCATTGAGCCCGCGCGCAATTCTTAAAAAGGCCTTGCAAGAAGCCAGCGATATGGGCTGCGAATTTAAGGCCGGTCTTGAGGTTGAGTGGTACCTCACACGTATTGTTGATCCATGTCTTGAACCAGAAACGCTGGGTGGACCTGGCACACCAGCAGCACCTCCCAAGGTCATGCCGGTTGCCAAAGGTTATTCCTACTTGCTGGAAAACCACCTTGATGAGGTCGAACCGCTAATGTCCACTATCCGCGATCATGTTCTGGCTCTGGGCATGCCGCTGCGCAGTATCGAGGATGAATGGGCGCCAAGCCAGATGGAAACTACGTTTGATGTCATGAGCGGGATGAATGTGGCCGATACGATGGTGCTGTTCCGCAATGCAGTCAAGCAAATCTGCCGGCGCAACGGTTATTTGGCCAGTTTTATGTGTAAGCCAAAAATTGCCGGTTTTTATGCTTCTGGCTGGCATCTGCATCAATCTCTGAACGACAAAATAACAGGCACGAATCTGTTTGTTCCCACCGGGAACGATGCCTTGTCACCGACCGGCCTATCGTATGTGGCGGGTTTGCTTGAGCATGCCGGGCCAGCATCAAGTTTCACGACACCCACCATCAATGGTTATCGCCGTCGTCGCCCGTATTCACTGGCCCCTGATCGTATGACCTGGGGTATTGATAACCGTGCTGCCATGGCGCGAGTAATTTCCGCGCCCGGCGATAACGCCAGCCGTGTTGAAAACCGTGCCGGTGAACCCGCGGCCAATCCGTACCTGTACCTTGCATCACAAATTTTTGCCGGCCTTGATGGTATCCGGCGCCAGCTTGACCCCGGCCAACCCGTTGAATCGCCGTACGAGTCCAGTGTGAGCTCGTTGCCCGTAAACCTGTCGCAGGCACTTGACGCCCTTGAGTCTTCAAGCTTCTACCGCGAAGCCTTTGGTGACAAGTTCATCGATTATTGGCTGCATTTACGTCGTAGCGAATGGCAACGCTTTGTGGCCGCTGAAGGCGAGGTCGACATGCAGCAAGACGAGGTTACCGAATGGGAACACCGCGAATATTTTGAATTGATGTAAATGCGTAGCCGCAGCAGACACATCGCATATGGACAGTTATGAAAAAGTTTGCATTGATATGGTGTTCCGACAACATGTTGCTGGAATATCGGGACTACATGCTGGGTCAATTATCTGACGGTACGGGGCAATGGGATGTCCTGTCTCCCGCCGACCCTAACTTTGCTGAGCAGGTAAAGGATTATGACGGTTATGTCATCAGCGGCAGTGAAAAATCGGTAGTAGATGACCTTGATGCCCCATTGACTCAACGCCTGTTTGCCTTCATTCGTGACGTCCGCGCAACTTCTGCTGCACCGGTCGTGGGTATCTGTTTCGGAGCCCAGGCTCTGGCGGCGGCACTAGATGGCCGGGTCGGGCGTAACGAAAGCGGTCAGTTTCGTCTAGGAGTGGAATCTCTGAAGTGGTTGTCGCCTTCGATCACGCAACAATGGCCCGAAATTACAGACGACATCACGCTGGTTCAAAGTCATGGTGAATGCGTTCTGAAACTGCCACCAGACAGTGTGCTTCTGGCGTCATCACCGTCAGCTGCTCACGAGATTTTTCTGGCCGAAAACCGGTTTCTGGCCATTCAGGGACACCCGGAATCAGATGCGTCATGGCTACGCAAAATGTTCATGCCGTTTCACCGGGATGCGTTTGACCAAACCCAATGGGAAGCCATCGAGCACGAGTCAACACAGCCGGTGAACCGGGAGGGCATTTTGGCGCTGATCCGGCGCCTGTTGAAAGACGGTCACCTATGAGCTGACACGTCATTTATTTAGGGAAAAAATTATGAGTACCACTGCTATAAGGCCGGGCTCAAACGCCCTGGCGTTAGATGAACTCGTCCAGCAAGATCGCGTTCATCGACGGGTTTACACCGACCCCGATATTTTTGCGCTGGAAATGGATCGAGTCTTTGCCGCGAACTGGGTATATTTGCTGCACCTAAGCGAAATCCCGGGCATAGACGATTTCAAGCAAGTATGGATAGGCACACGTAATTTCGTCGTCAGCCGTAAAGGGGACAACAAAGTTACCGTATTTGCGAATCGTTGCTCACATCGTGCAGCAACAGTGTGCCGTGAACCCGGTGGGACAGCCTCTACGTTTACATGTCCGTATCACGGCTGGAAGTACGACAGTCGTGGACAGCTGTTTGGTGTACCTGGAAAAACTGCCTACGGAAAGACCTTCAAAGCACGTGATATGCATTTGGCCCGTCCAGCGCAAGTGGCAATTTATAAAGGGCTGGTGTTTGCGACACTGAATGACAAGGCACCCGGACTGGAAGAACACCTCGGCCATGCCAAACGGTTTATTGATGACTGGTTGAACCACCAAGGGGGGCACGAAAACCTGTGCGTTGCCGGTGCGCAGCGCTTCAAACTCAAATGCAACTGGAAAGTGGTTTACGACAATGCAGGTGACGGCTATCACGTGCCGTTTTCACACCAGTCGTTGCTGAAAATGACCAATGATCGCTATGGCGGTGGCGACATGTCGTACTTTGCCGACGCTGATCGTTCAAACATGAAGCTGTATGACTTGGGTAACGGCCACACGCTGATTGACCAGCGCCCCGACATGCATAACGACTCAGCCTGGAACCAGCAGCGGCCGCAGCCCGGTCGCGAAGCCTTCGAGGCTCATGTTCGAAATACGAACAAACCGGAAATAGTCAGCGCAGTGCTAGACAGTGCTGTCGGAGCGGGTATGAACCTGAACATTTTCCCCAACCTTTTGTTTATTGGTAACCAGATCCAAGTTTTACAACCAGTTTCAGCCAATGACGTCCTGGTGCACTGGTATGCCACACAACGTGCCGATGCTGATGATGACATGCAGTCGATGCGCATGCGGACACAAGAAGACTTTCCCATTATGGGCGAAATGGATGACGCCAGTAATTTTGAAGAGTGTCAGCGCGGTATGGAAACCAGTCCGGATGACGAATGGATTGATATCAGCCGGCATTTTGAAACCGGCAAAGATGAAGAAGAAGCACCGGGTCTTATCGCTAATCCGGTCACATCCGAGCTGCATATGCGGGCCTATTTCAACAAATGGCGGGCACTGATGTCGGTACAACCCATTTTGAACGTTGAGAAAACAAAACTATGATTCAGGAGGCACGCATGAAATATGAACCCGATTCAAGCTATGTGAACCAGCGCTTTTATGATTGGCTGGTTGAGTTATCGACTGATTTTCGGCATAGCACTGACCGATGCACAGCGCCTGTAGATATCGACACCGAACGCGCCATCATGCACCTTGTCAGCCGGGAATGCAGGCTGCTGGATGACCAGCACTTTGATCGCTGGCTTACGCTCTACGATGACCACTGTGCGTACTGGATACCGGCTGAACGCGATGCCGCTGACCCGCGCAAGAAGGTGACCCTTGAATTTCACGACCGCCGTCGCCTGATTGACCGGGTAGCCCGGCTGGGAACCGGGCTGGCATATTCACAGTGGCCCGTTTCACGAACCTCCCGTATTTGCGGGGCTCTGGAAATCTGGCCAGCACCAGGTCAGACCGACGAATGGCGTGTGAGATGTAACTTCATGATGGCAGAACATCAGACTGACCATTTGCGTACTCTTGCCGGATGGTACGGCTTTGCCTTGCGACGCTATCAAAACGATTGGAAGATCGTCGTGAAGCAGGTGAATTTGCTCAATTGTGATGCGCCTCAGGGCAATAACTCCTTTTTCCTGTAGTCAGGTTGCGAAGATTTTTCCTGTAGTCAGGTTGCGAAGATGATAGAAGCACACACCCTGAATGTTGTCCGCATCACCCCCCAGGGAACCGATGCTGTTTTGCTGAGCCTGAAGCCTAATGCGGCTGAAATAGGCACTTTTGGTTTTCAGCCCGGTCAGTACCTGACGCTGGACGGTGGTCCTCAAGATACACCACAATGGCGTTGTTACTCCATTACCAATGGGTCTCGCAACGACGGGGGAATCGATGTACTGGTTCGCCGTGTTCCTGGTGGGCTAGTGTCAAACTGGGTTTGCGACACTTTGCGTGCTGGCGATTCCATCAGGGCGATGCCGCCTGCCGGGCGGTTTTTACTTCGAGAACCGCAACAGCTCGTTCAGTTGTTTGCAGGGGGTAGCGGCATTGCGCCGATTGTTTCCCTTGCCCGCCAGGCGCTTGAGCGCAGCCAGGTCCGGGTAACCTTGTTTTACGCGAATCGCAATCGTGCAACAGTAATGCTTCTGGACGCACTAAACGAACTATTGGCGCATTATGCTAACCGCTTCAATGTGCAGTACTGGTTCGACGAAGAGACAGGGCTGCCTGATGCAGAAACGTTCCGCCCAATGTTGGCCGCGCATGGTGACGCCTATATTTGCGGTCCAGAACCGTTTATGCAGGCCATAGTTGCCGCTGCAAAGGGGTTTGGGGTTCCTGAAACACGCATCCACCTTGAAAGTTTTGCCGCCAATGATGAGCAGGGCGACAGTACCGATTCTGACAAACAGGCGACGCTTGAAGTTACTATTGCCGGAGCTACACATGAAGTGATCGTCACAGGTAATGAAACCTTGCTGGCGGCGATGCTGAAGGCTGGTTTGCCTGTGCCGTACGCCTGCCGGGTGGGTGAGTGCGCATCGTGCATGTGCCGACTGGTAGAGGGCAACGTTGAACGGCTTGAGAACGAGGTACTGGACGAAGATGATGAAGACGATGGCTGGATTCTTGCTTGCCGGTCGCGTGCGCGCACTGAAAAAATTGTCATACGGTTTCCGTAGGCAGTCTTTTCGGCAAGGTTAACCACAATGCCGACAAAACACTCAAGTACCAGAAAGATCGGACCAGATGCCGCCGTACCCTGGGATTTAGTGCGCACTTTTCTGGCGCTTGAACGCCATCGAGACTACGCCGTTGCTGCCGAAATGGAAGGGATTGACCATTCAACGCTTCGGCGCCGGATTCAAGCCCTGGAGCAGCAGCTGGGCCGCACGGTTTTTATTCGTACCCAAAGGGGCTGGGAAGTTTCTGCCGACTTACAAAAACTGGTTGACGCTGCACAGGACATGGCAGAAGCGGCCAAGCGGTTTTCCCTTGCAGTTCAGGACGATGCGGGAGTTATCAGAATTTCGTTGCTGGATGCGTTTGCTCACCGTTTCGCTAACGCCTTTACCAATTTCCGAGAACGCCACCCCCGTCTGGTATTGAACATCACCACCGAAACGCATTTTGTTGACCTCAAGCAAGATCAGGTGGATATCGCAATCAGGCTGGCGCGACCAGTGCAGGGTAACAGTTCACTGAAAATCAAAAAAATCGGTGATGTCCCCATCAATGTGTATGCCAGCAAAAGTTATCTCCAAAGCATGGGTGGTGCCCGTGCCAACCGTACAGCGCAACATCATTTTCTGGGAATGAATCTGGGGTTTTCGCACAGCGACCATACGTTCACGTATGGGTCGTTGGACCGAACCGAGTTTGGGCTTTCCGGAAAAGTGGTGGCGTGGTCTGACAGCTTTTCGATGTTGGCACGGTTATGTGAAAACGGTCTGGGTGTTGCCATTATGCCCACGGTGATGGCTGTAGATTACCCGGGCCTGCAAAAAGTTGATCCTGCCCAAGCTGACGTGACGACCGAACTCTGGATGATCAGCAGATTTGACTTGCGGGCGCCCTGGCAGCGTGATTTGGCCAATTTACTTCAACAAGAATTAAACCGCTGGATGCAACCCTTCGCACCACGATGATCCGTTCGATTCCGCAATGGGTTCAGCTGCCCCTGTACTTATCTGAAATTGCCGCATTTTCGGTTCAACATAGGCATTCAGGCATTGGCAGACTTTGGGAAGATCTGAACAAGTCCCTCGGACCGGCTCTGTTGCAAAGATTGGCGGCAGTCAGAGGTAGGCTGTCGCTCTGCGCCGATCAGGCGGCTGCTGCGAAATGGTGGTTGAGCATGCCCATGGCCTCCGTCAGCGCCGAGGGCCCAATGCCAAAAGCTCTCTCCACAAGGCGCACCTCGCCCCTGATGCCGGGCTGCAGGCACCAGGGGCGAGCCTGTCCTTTGCGCAGGGCTCGCATGACTTCGAATCCCTTGATCGTGGCATAGGCCGTGGGGATCGATTTGAAACCGCGCACCGGCTTGATCAGTATCTTGAGCTTTCCGTGATCGGCCTCGATCACGTTATTGAGATACTTCACCTGCCGGTGGGCCGTCTCCCGGTCCAGCTTTCCTTCGCGCTTCAATTCGGTGATCGCTGCACCATAGCTCGGCGCTTTGTCGGTATTGAGCGTGGCAGGCTTTTCCCAGTGCTTCAGGCCTCGCAGGGCCTTGCCCAGGAACCGCTTCGCTGCCTTGGCGCTGCGGGTCGGCGACAGGTAGAAATCGATCGTGTCGCCCCGCTTGTCGACTGCCCGGTACAGGTAGGTCCACTTGCCCCGCACCTTGACGTAGGTTTCATCCAGGCGCCAGCTCGGATCAAAGCCACGCCGCCAGAACCAGCGCAGCCGCTTCTCCATCTCCGGGGCGTAGCACTGGACCCAGCGATAGATCGTCGTATGGTCGACCGAAATGCCGCGTTCCGCCAGCATTTCCTCAAGGTCGCGATAGCTGATCGGATAGCGACAATACCAGCGCACCGCCCACAGGATCACATCACCCTGGAAATGGCGCCACTTGAAATCCGTCATCGTTCCGTCCGTCCAATCTCCGCCAAGCATGCTCAAGCTTCACGATTTTTGCAACAGAGCCGGTGTGCGTGCCGTTGGGGATAATTGTCTCAAAGTTGATGATACGCTCATCGGTCCGGTTCTTGCCGAACACACCGACACTAAAACCCTAGGTCTGCTGTGCACTCAGATCAGCCGGGACCTTGGGTGGCACGGCGCAAGGTCATATTCCGGGTCAGATTGAACGTTACGAGCGGAAGGTGTCGCGTGCTATTTGTTCAAACAACCGGACTTCCCGAGAGGTGTCTCCGACCCGAACGCTTAAAATGATAGGTGATGTGGCTCCTTCGTCGCGGATCCTGACATATGTAATGTCGTTGCGCTGAACGTGCCGCATGGAGGAAGGGACAAGTGCCAATCCCGCTTCCGACGCGACCAACCCAAGCGCGACCTGTACGTCGCGCACTTCCTCAACATTATCATGGGAGAGCCCATGGTCACGAAGGATGGTAAAAACCTGATCTGCATAACTCGGTCGTGGCTGGCTAGGGTAGACGAGTAATTTGCGAGTTATTAAATCCGAAAGCGTGAGTGAGTCAGCTCGCGCCAGTGGATCGGCGCTGCCGATCGCCGCGATTAACGCCTCCTCCTGTAGTACCTCTCGCTGGATCGCCGGGTCGTCGATCCGGATCCGCCCGAGCCCAGCGTCGATGCGGCCATCTTTGAGCGCAATGACCTGCTCCAAGGTTGTCATTTCCAAAAGCTGAATTTCAAGCCCTTCCGATCGTGCCCGAAATTCCCGGATGACCTCGGGCATCATACCGTAAACGATAGACGCCACGAATCCGACTACGAAGCGCCGTTTCTCGCTGGCGGAGAGCCGCCGCATCGAGCGGCATAGTTGCTCCGTACTCGAAAGGATCCGCGTCGCCTGCTCGTGAAAGATTCGGCCAGCCTCCGTCAACCGGATCGGTCGGCTATCACGATCGAACAACACGACGCCCAGTTCGAGTTCGAGTTCTTTGATTTGGCGGCTCAACGGCGGTTGGGCGACGCCAAGCCGTTCAGCAGCGCGAGTGAAATTCCGCTCTGCTGCTACGGCCTCAAAATAACGAATGTGTCGCAGATCCATCATACCTCCAGGGTATCAAGCCGGACCGAGATGATCTTTCCGCTCGGTGATCGCAAGCCGTATGTCCACGGATAAGAAATAAGAATGAGAGGATCGGAATGGTCACTGTCGAAGCCATCGAAACCTTTATCGTCGATGTGCCGACGATCCGTCCGCACGTGCTCGCGATGGCGACCATGCGGACACAGGCGATGGTGTTCGTCCGAATTCGCTGTTCCGATGAGGTCGAGGGGATAGGGGAAGGCACCACGATTGGCGGCCTTGCTTACGGCGACGAGAGTCCCGAGGGCATCAAGCTCACCATCGATACTTACGTCACCCCGCTTTTGCGCGGCACCGATGCCTCGCCGGCGCGAGCTATGACGCTGCTGCACGCGTCGATCGTCGGCAATCATTTCGCTAAAAATGCAGTGGAGACCGCGCTGCTCGATGCGGCCGGCAAGCGCGCGGGCGTGCCCGTCAGCGAGCTTCTTGGTGGGCGGGTACGCGATCGGCTCCCCGTGCTGTGGACGCTCGCAAGCGGGGACACTGCGCGCGACATTGCCGAGGCAGAGGGGATGATCGACCAGCGCCGCCATAACGCCTTCAAGCTCAAGATCGGCAAGCGCGATCTGGCCGACGACGTTGCGCATGTCGGTGCGATCAAGAAGGCGCTCGGCAGACGCGCGAGTATCCGTGTCGATGTCAATCAGGCTTGGGACGAGCCGACCGCCAAGCGAGGTGTCGCTATTCTGGCGGACGCCGGTGTCGACCTTATCGAACAACCGATCTCCGGCTCGAACGTTGCCGGCATGGCACGTCTGACCGCGATGGGGCGGACCGCAATTATGGCGGACGAAGGGCTTCGAGGTCCCATCGACGCCATGCGTCACGCGCGCGAGTCCGCGGCCGACGTGTTCGCGCTCAAGATCGCCCAGTCGGGCGGATTGCGCGCGGCCAATGCCGTTGCCAGTATTGCCGAGGCGGCAGGTATCGGGCTGTACGGCGGGACCATGCTGGAAGGCCCGATCGGCTCGATCGCCTCGGCTCACCTGTTCGCGACGTTCGCCGGACTCGCGTTCGGCACCGAATTGTTCGGGCCGCTGCTGCTGACCGAAGATCTGCTTGCAGAGCCGCTCGATTATTCGGAGTTCGGCTTGGCGGTCCCGAGGGGCCCTGGACTGGGACTGATGCTCGACGAGGACAAGGTTCGCGCCTTCCGCCGCGACGGCGATCGACGCACCGTTGTTCCAATCACTAGAGTCGCGGGAGGCTAAGCATGCTGTTTCATGTCACCATGGACGTACGCATCCCCGCTGATGCCGACCGCCCCACCATCGATGCCCTCAAAGCCGAAGAAAAGGCGCGCTGCCACGAATTGATGGAGCAAGGTGCCTGGCGCCACATCTGGCGGGTCGTTGGCCGGTACCGCAACGTCTCGATCTTCGATGTGCCCGACAATGCAGCGCTCCACGAGATCCTGATGGGCCTGCCGCTGTTCCCGTTCATGGACATCAACGTCACGCCGCTTTGCCGTCATCCGTCATCGATCCACGAGGACGACCGCTGACATCAGTCGCTCAATTAAAAACTACTAGGAGAGTTCAAATGGCATCCGCATTGGTCGCAAACCCTGAAATCCAAGCCTTTCTCGACAAGGTTGCCGGGCTGGATCAGCCTGGCGCCGGAGAGGACCGTATCAAGAATATCGTCCGCCGGGTGGTTGGCGATCTATTCGCCACCATCGAGGAGTTCGACGTGAGCGAGGACGAGTTCTGGCATGCGATCAATTTCATGGCGTCAGCAGCTCCCGAGTTCGGGCTCTTTGCCGCCGGGCTCGGCTTCGAACATTTTCTCGACGTGCGCATGGATGCCAAGGATGCCGCAGCCGGCATCGAAGGAGGCACACCGCGTACGATCGAGGGGCCGCTTTACGTCAAAGGTGCACCGCGTTCGAAGGGCTTTGCGCGGTTGGACGACGGCGCTGATGATGGGGAAGTGCTCATTATGCACGGTCGCGTCGTCGACAAGGCCGGGAAACCGGTTGCTGGTGCGATCGTCGATGTTTGGCATGCCAACACGCTCGGCAACTACAGCTACTTCGACAAGACACAGAGCGATTTCAACCTTCGCCGGCAGATCGAGACTGACGAGGAGGGCCGCTACAAGTTCCGCAGCATCGTACCGTCGGGCTATGCGGTGCCCAAGGGCGGCACCACGGAAGCGCTGCTTGACCGCATCGGCCGCCATGGCAACCGTCCCGCACACATCCACTTCTTCGTATCGGCGTCCGGCTACCGCCATTTGACGACACAGATCAACATCGACGGTGACCCTTATCTACATGATGACTTCGCCTACGCAACGCGAGATGACTTGATCCCGGCAGTCCAGCGGATTGACGACTCTGCAGCGATTCACGCCGAAGGATTGAATACGCCGTTCAGCGAAATCGCGTTCAACTTCACCATGGTCTCCGCTGCGGAAGCCGATGATGCCGAGGCGTCCTCGCGTAACCGCGTCGCGCTGGCGGCTTGAAAGTCGATGCCCAACAAGCTCTTCGACAATCCGGCTGCCGCAATGGACGGCCTGCTAGTCGACGGTATGACGATCATGTCGGGCGGGTTTGGGCTTTCGGGTAATCCCGAAAGCCTGATCCCCGAAATTCGCGCGAGTGGGGTGAGGGGCCTGACCGTCATCTCGAACAATGCCGGTGCGGACGGCTTCGGCCTGTGGATGCTGCTGGAAAGCCGTCAGGTGAAGAAGATGATCTCGTCCTATGTGGGTGAGAACAAGTTGTTCGAGCAGCAGTATCTTTCGGGCGAGCTGGAGCTGGAGCTTAATCCGCAGGGGACGCTCGCCGAGCGCATCCGCGCCGGCGGAGCTGGCATTCCGGCCTTCTACACTAGGACCGGAGTGGGCACCGTCGTCGCCGAGGGGAAGCCCACCGAGACGTTCGACGGCGAGGATTACGTTCGCGAGACGTGGCTGCGTGCAGACTTATCGATCATCAAGGCATGGCGGGCCGATCCTGCCGGCAACCTCATGTTTCGCAAAACAGCGCGCAACTTCAACCCGAACATGGCGACGGCCGGCAAGGTGACGGTTGTGGAGGTGGAGGAGATCGTGCCCGCCGGAACGTTCGATCCGGACTGCATCCACACCCCCGGGATCTATGTCGACCGGATCGTGCTGAGCACCATCAATGAGAAGCGGATCGAGAAGCTAACGACTCGTCCGCGGGAGACGGCGTAATGGGTTGGACGCGTGAACAGATGGCAGCGCGTGCTGCGCAGGAGCTGCGCGACGGGTTCTACGTCAACTTGGGCATCGGCATTCCGACACTAGTAGCGAACTACATCCCGAACGGAATCGACGTAACCCTGCAGTCCGAAAACGGCATGCTCGGCATGGGCCCGTTCCCGTTCGAGGACGAGGCGGACCCAGATCTCATCAACGCCGGCAAGCAGACAGTTACAACCCTCCCCACGTCGAGCTTCTTCTCGTCTGCTGACAGCTTCGCCATGATCCGCGGGGGCCATATCGACATGGCGGTGCTCGGAGCGATGGAGGTCGCCGCGACGGGCGACCTCGCCAATTGGACCATCCCCGGCAAGATGGTGAAAGGCATGGGCGGCGCCATGGATCTCGTAGCCGGGGTGAAGCGCGTCGTGGTGATCACCGATCACGTCACGAAGGCGGGAGACCCCAAGCTGCTCGAAGGTTGTACTTTGCCGCTGACCGGCAGAGCCTGCGTCGATCTTATCATAACCGATCTCGCCGTGATCGCCTGCGATAAGCCGGGATTCCGTCTGATCGAGCTCGCACCGGGCATCAGCATCGACGAGGTGCGCGCGAAGACAGGCGCGTCGGTAACCGCCGAGAAGGCATTGGCCGCATGACCGACGCCTTCATTTGCGACGCCATTCGTACACCGATCGGCAAGCTCAATGGCGCGCTGTCTTCTATCCGCGCCGACGACCTAGCCGCGATCCCGCTCAAGGCCCTCATGGAGCGCAATCCTGGGGTTGATTGGGCGGCGGTAGACGACTGCCTGCTCGGCTGTGCAAACCAGGCTGGAGAAGACAATCGCAACGTTGCCCGTATGGCAGTGCTGCTAGCGGGATTGCCGGAAACGGTACCTGGCGGAACGGTCAATCGCCTGTGCGGATCCGGTCTTAACGCGGTGGGATTGGCCGCCCAAGCGATCCGGAGTGGCGATGCCGGCTTGTTCATCGCCGGAGGCGTCGAACACATGACGCGCGCACCCTATGTGCTCGGTAAAGCCAATGCCGCCTTTGATCGGGCGCAAAAAATCGAGGACACGACGCTCGGCTGGCGCTTCGTCAATCCGGCAATGCGGCATGCTTATGGCGTGGATTCAATGCCCGAGACCGGGGAGAATGTCGCCACCGAGTGGAAGGTAAGCCGCGAGGATCAGGACGCTTTTGCCCTTGCCAGCCAGCAGAAGGCGGCAGAAGCGCAGGCGAACGGCCGGCTTGCCGCAGAGATCGCGCCGGTCGCGATCCCGCAAAAGAAGGGCGATGCCATCGTCTTCGACCGGGACGAGCATCCGCGCGCGACGAGTGCCGACGCCTTAGCCAAGCTCAAGTCGGTTGTGCGTCATGATGGCACCGTCACCGCTGGAAATGCATCCGGCCTCAACGATGGCGCTGCGGCCATGCTGATCGCCTCCAATGCGGCGGCGAGGCAGCACGGCCTTATTCCGCGAGCGCGGGTCATCGCGATGGCTTCCGCTGGTGTCGCCCCGCGGGTCATGGGCGTCGGCCCGATCGAGGCAGCACGCAAGCTGTTCGCTCGGACGGGTCTCTCGGCAAAAGATTTTGACGTGATCGAGCTCAACGAAGCTTTTGCCAGTCAGGCGATCGCGACGCTCCGTGATCTGGAGCTCGATCCCTTCGACCCGAGGGTGAACAGAAATGGGGGCGCCATCGCGCTAGGTCATCCGCTGGGCATGTCGGGCGCGCGCATCACGATGAGCGCGGTAGAGGAGCTCCAGCGCAGTGGTGGCAGATATGCGCTCGTCTTCATGTGCATTGGTGTGGGCCAAGGCATCGGTCTTGTGCTGGAGCGGGTGTGATGTCGGACACAGTCACAACGGGCGACGGATGCCGCATCGCGTATCGGTTCGACGGCCCGGCCGACAAACCAATATTGCTGCTCTCCAGTTCGCTCGGCACAACGATGGACATGTGGGAGCCCCAACTGGCCGCGTTCGCGGACCAGTTCCGGGTACTACGCTACGATACCCGTGGACATGGCGGATCAGATGCGCCGCCCGGATCATATTCGCTTGATCGCCTTGGCCGGGATGTCGTGGAGCTCCTGGATGCGCTCAACATCCCACGGGTCCATTTCTGTGGGCTTTCACTCGGTGGCATGGTTGGCCAGTGGCTGGCTTTGCGCGCACCCGAGCGGATCAACCGCCTTGTCCTCGCCCATACCAGTGCTTTTATGGGGCCGCCGTCAGCATGGGACGGACGCATCGCCGTCGTGCGCGAGAAGGGCATGGCCGCGGTCGCGGACGCCTCGATCGAGCGCTGGTTCACGGCCGAGTTCGTTGGAACGAGCGACGCAAGTCTGGCCAAGGTACGCGCCATGCTGCTGGCGGTGAACGTCGAGGGCTACATCGGCTGCTGTGCGGCCATCCGCGACATGGATTTGCGCCGGCTAGGTGGGCTGATCGACCTTCCAACCCTTATCATCGGCGGGGGCGCCGATCCCGCAACTCCTCCGGCTCACAGCGAAGCGCTGGCGGGCGCGATCCGCGGATCGGCGTTGCATCTGCTGTCCGCAGCGCACCTCGGCAACATGGAAAAGCCGGCAGAGTTCGCATTCGCGGTTCTAAACTTCCTGACCTCGTCGCCCGTCGAACTGCGCGCGGTGATGCCTACCTGACCCTTTCACCACCTGCGACGATCTCGATCCGGGCGGCACGAACCGCCCAGGCGTCCTCAGCCGCAGTTCTCCAGGGAGAGAATGTATGAAGCGAATATCGACCCTTGCCTGCACCGTGCTTGCTGTCGCCGTAGCCGCCCCCGCGTTTGCTAGCGAAAAGGGAGGCGGAGCCTATCCTAACGGCGCCGAGGCGCTAGCGATCGCCGCGCTTCCCCCACCCGGCGACTATCTGATCAACTACTCGAACTATTATAATGCAGATCGTCTTAACGATAGCGATGGGCATAGCAGCGTTCCCGACTTCTCGATCGACGCCTATGCGAATGTCTTCCGCTATATCCATGTCACCGACCGTAATATCCTCGGTGCCTCATGGGCCCAGCAGGTGTTCGTACCCGTCGTAGACCTTACGGTTCGTGCTGCCGGACAGCGTGATCGGCGTTTTGGCGTCGGGGACATCATCGTCGATCCGTTTATCTTGGGCTGGCACTTCAAAAACAACTGGCATGTCGTGGCGGCAGTAGACACATGGGTGCCGGTTGGTTCCTACAATCGAGATAATCTGGCTAACATCGGTCGCAACTACTGGACTTTCGAGCCCGTGCTTACCGCGTCGCACTTCAATCCGGCCGGCGGTCCAGAGGTATCTGTCAAGCTGATGTACGACTTCAACACGAGGAACAAAGCTACCGACTACCGCACGGGACAGGAGTTTCACACCGACTTTGCGGTTGCGTACAACTTCAATCCCGTGACCATCGGTCTGAACGGGTATTATTATAAGCAGACGACCGACGATAAGCAGAACGGCGTCAGTGTCGGCGACGACGGATACAAAGGTGAAACGCTCGCGCTTGGTCCGGTGGTTCGCTACCAGGCAGGTAAGGTCCCGATCTCGTTCCAATATCAGCACGAGATGTTTGCACATAACCGTCCGCAGGGAGACAATTTCTGGCTTAAAGCGGCGTTCCGGTTCTAAAATATAGCCATAGTTAAATTAGTACGGCGATTCTTTTTAGGCGAAGTCACATGCGGTGGGCGGCGAACTTCGTGGGCGGGTGGATTGCAGCACGGCCGCGTTGGAGCGCCACGCTCGTTAATCAACTCTCATGAGCTGTGAGGGATACGGAGCAACAACGCGCTGTGCCTCATCCCACGAGGCAGAAAGCCATCGATCGAAGTCGTCTTCAAGCAAAACGACGGGCATCGCCTTCGGATGTATCGGTGCGACGACAGCGTTCGGCTCGGTACTGAGGAACCCATAGGCGTTGCCCCGCTCGGTTAGCCGCCAGATGCCGGCAAAGGCAAAGTGAGGTGGTGCCGGTTTTCTGGACAGGGTGTTAAGCTACTCCCGACCTGATGGATTGGTACGGGAATGAAGACGACGAGGAAGCGTTACAGCGCCGATTTAAGGCCAAGGTCGCGCTGGAAGCGATCCGGGGCGATCTGACGCTGGCGGAGCCGGCAGCCAAGCATGGTGTGCACCACACGATGATCGCGTCGTGGAAGCGGCAGGCCACCGACGGCATGGCAGGCATGTTCTCCGGGGCTGGCGATGTGGCCAAGGCCGTCAGCGAGAGCGAGGTGGAAAGCTGCATGCCAAGGTCGGGCAATTGGTCGTCGAGCGGGATTTTTTAGCGAAAGCCTTCGGTCGATGAGCGTGGACCGGAGGCGGACGATGGTCGAATCTGCTCACCACTGCTTGTCGATCGCGGCGCAGTGCCGCCTGCTGCGCATCAGCCGCTCGTCGTATTACTACGCACCGATGCCGGAAACGGACGAGACGCCCGGAACAGGTCTGCGTAGGGCGAGCCGAGCGAAGAGTTCTGCTTCGCCGGCGTCGGATAGATCAGCATCTGGTTTGAGGATTCCGGCGGCCAGACCTCCTTGATCGGGAACAGGCCATGATCGTCCTCGGTCCAAGTGACCGAACCATGCAATTTGCAGAGATAGACGAAGGCGTCGACGGCGGTCCATTTGCGGCTGGCGACGTCGAGCTGCTCGGCCAGAGCATAGCGGAAGATCGCCGGGTTGAAGCGGCGTTCTACGACGCCAGAAAAACCGTTGGCATAGGGAATGCCCAGGCGATCCATCGCCAATTCGCTGAAATGATCGTAGTTGGTCGTGAACACCCAGGGCCGGGGCAAGGACCGATCGCGTAGGACCAGTTTCTTGTAGAAACGCTCGTAGAGGTCGCGCACGGTCGTGTCGCCCTCCGTGGCGAAGGCCCCTTGGGTGACACGGGTCCATAGGAAGTCCTGGACCTTCTTGATGATGCCGTCGAGAACAGCGCGATAGGGGTGAAGATCGGGATTCTCGCTCTGGCGCAGCACGAACCGTTGCGCAAACAGGACTTCCATCAAGCGTTCCAGGTTACGGCTGTAGTCCTTCGCCAGGTCGACCCCGAGCGCATCGAGATAGTCGAGTTCGTCTTTGGTTAGCCGCCACGGCGCCGGTACAGCGCCGGCTGTTGGCGGATCGCTGTAGAATCCCGCCGCGCGTGCCTCGATGGTTTCGCCGCAAAACTCCTTGGCCAGCGGCGCCATGGTCGCAATGCCGAGTTCCTTTTTGTCCTTCATCAGGGAAGAACATCCGGCGCCGAGCAGAAATGCGATATTCTTGGCGTTCATGGCCTCGGAAATCGCCTTGCGGGCGCTCTCGATCCCCTTGTTCCAGTCTAGTTCAGATGGCTCGGCATCGCCGTCTCGCAGAAACTGGAATTTTCGCTCTTCTTCGACTTCGCTCATATACCCCCGGTCCTCCCAGTTTCTTACTTGGCTGCTCTGTTCGCGCGCGCGGCTATATCAGCGCACTGCGCCATGAGCGCTTCGAACGGCTCCTCGTCGTCGAAGAGCAGTCCATCCTCAACCATGCGGGCATAGTCATCCTCCAACGCCTTCGCGCCATCGCCGACCGGCACGAGTTGCAAGCCGCCGCTGACAGCCGCTGCATAGTCGATCGGCGTGCGGTCGGCGGCCTTCTCTGCGAAGAACATCGACTTGTGCCGAGCGACAGCGTTGGCCAGGTCGCGATCGGCAAAAGCGGCTTCCGCGAAGCCGGCTTCGTCCAGTCGGACAACATCGTGCCAATGTCGCGCGAAGCGGTCGCCGCGCAGCCGCTCCTGGAGGCAGAAGACGTGGATGGCGGTCGCCTTCTCCCAGAACGTCCGCTCCGCGTGCATGACGCGCGGCCGCGCCGTCGGGAAGAGCAGCCCCTCGATCAGGCCGGTCGCGTCGCAGACGACGTCGCGCAAGCTCGCGGGTTCGCCCGTCGAGCGCGCGCCGAACTCCAGCATGACGCTTGGAGCCACATAGCCGGACCCGGCTGCGGTCGCCTCATAGTCGATGAAGAGCTTCTCATCCTCGACGCGGACGGCCGCCGCCAGACCTTCGGCGGCCAGTCCGGTCTCGATCACAGGCTGCACGGTTTCCGCGACCCATGCCGGTAACCGCCGACGGACCTCGCTGGACCAGCGCTTTTCCTCGCTTCGTGTCTTCGGCAGACCCTCGCCATTGTCCCCAACCAGATCGGGCGCAATCGCCCGAATGTCGTAGGTCAGATCCACGTCCTCCGAAAACCGGCGAATGACCTGATAGGCTTTCGACAGCGACGTGCCGCCCTTGAACACCAGATGCTCGCCGAGCGGTGCCGCGTAGAGGGTCGCCAGCGCCCACACCACCCACACATCCTTTTCGAGAAGATGGGTGGGACGACCCGAACGGTCGGCGACGACGCCCAACGCGTCACGCCGATCCTCGGCCGAAAGCTGGAGAAAGACGTCAGCCATAGGCCGCCTTTCCGACGCTCTGTGCGAGCCATGTCGGAAACTGCGGCGCGGCGGCGACCAGTTCGCCGAACACGCCGGGCGGCATCTTCCGTTTCAATGTCGTGAGCGCGGCCTCCGCCCTTTCGGGGCCGAGCCAGGCCAGCGCCCGCACGGCCTCCCCCGCCGGGCGGTTGGCCAGGGCCAGTTGCCAGCGCGGCGCGTGCCGCAATTCGACGACCTGCTTGCCGAGGTGCATCTTTCGACTGCGCCCGGAGGTCAGATAGACCGAGCGGACGGGCACCTGCGTCGTCAAGCCAAGCGCGTTCGCCGCGGCGGCGCCGTTCGAGACGATGATCTCCCCCTTTTGGGTCGCGAGGGCCTCGACAGCCTGCTCGACCGACGGTGCGCGCGTGCCAAACCGACTGGTGATGGGGCGCAGATAGACGCCACGACCGGCGCGGATGAGCTGCCCGCGCTCAGACAGACGCGACAATGCCTGATCCACGGCCGCCCGGTTTCCAAGGTGGAGCAGGCCCTTGGCGGACACGGGGACGCCTTCGGGCAGTCCCGTCGCATGGGCCAGAATTTGTTCGGTCAGCCGTGTCATCGTCTTTCTCCTGTCGGAAATATATGCGAGTTTCTGACAGTTTTCAAGGAAGTCCGGATAGGGGAACGCCTTCCCCTGCGGCCGAGCCTTGGTCTCTGCCTACCCCTTCTGCGGGGAGATCCCCGCAACGCCCCCTTCAGAGTGAGAGTGCGGACGGATTTTCCGTGACGGGTTGAGGGCTGGAGGAGAGACTTCCGGCGCCCGTCGCGGAGATCATCCCGATGGCCAGACACGATCGCAGCCCCGCGCAAGGTGGCGGACGCAGCAACCTTTACGCCGACATCACCAACAAGATCATCGCCGAGCTGGAGCAAGGCCGGCTACCCTGGGTCCAGCCCTGGGGTGCGTCGCCCGATACCGCCCCGCTGGGCCTGCCGAGAAATGCTTCAACCGGCAGGATCTATTCCGGCATCAATATCCTGATCCTCTGGGGAGCTGTCATCCAGCACGGCTTCCCCGGTCAGGCGTGGCTGACTTTCCGCCAAGCCCTTTCGCTTGGCGGCAATGTCAGAAAGGGCGAGCGTGGCACCACCGTTGTCTATGCCGACCGTTTCACTCCCGAGGACGAGATACGCCGTGCCCGCGAGACGGGTGAGGATGCGCATGCCATACCGTTCCTGAAGCGGTTCACGGTCTTTAATGCCGCACAATGCGATGGCCTTCCCGATGACATCACGGCAGTCGCGCCGCCACCGCCGCCGGGCCTGATCGAACCTCGGGTCGAGGCGCTGATCCATGCCACCGGCATCGACTTCCGCATTGGCGGCGATCGCGCCTTCTACATGCCCTCGTTCGACTATGTGCAGGTGCCGCCTCCGCAAGCCTATTTCGAGCCTATCAACTGGCACCGCACAGCCCTGCACGAGCTGGGTCACGCCAGCGGCCATCATAGCCGCCTCAACCGCGATCTGACCGGCTCGTTCGGCTCGAAGAAATACGCTTTCGAGGAGATGATTGCCGAACAGGCCGCAGCTTTCAGTTGCGCCGCGCTCGGGATCGTGCCGACCGTCCGCCATGCCGATTATATCGGGTCGTGGTTGGAGGTCATGCGCGAGGATTCCCGCGCCATTGTCCGCGCGGCCTCGCAGGCCAGCAAGGCGGCGGACTGGCTGCTGTCGCATCTGCCTGCCGAGGACACCGGGGAGCCGGATGCGAGCGTAACTGAGCGGAGGGCTGCGGCTGATCCTCCTGACCGGCGCACAGCGAGACCGCCTGCTGGTGAATGGTCGCCAGCGCGATCAGGATCACATCCCGGTCGTGAAGTTCTTCAATCCCCTCGGTGAAGGCGTCTGGCTCGCTACCGAACTGGATGAGGATGGCGACATCATGTTCGGCCTGGCGGATCTCGGCCATCCCGAACTGGGTTCATGGAGCCTTGGCGAGATGCAGTCAGTCCGGCTGCCCTTCGGCATGGGCATCGAGCGCGATCTGCTGTTCACCGGCGATTTCCCGATCTCGGTCTGGGCCGAGGCGGCTCGCGAGACCCGAAGCATCCGCGCCGCCGAACGTCTGCTCTACCGCGTCGGCGCGAGCTTTTCCGTACATCCGCCGATACAGAAAACCGGAGTGCCTGATTTCCGGGTTTCAGGTTCTGCGGCTGGCGTCGCTCTCTTCAGAGGAAGAGGGCGGCGCTTCGCTTCGTGACGGGCTGATAGCCGGAGAGAGAGGCTCACCGGCGTCCGTCATGGAGTAACTGACATGGCCACTGCCGTTCAGAAGATCACCCTGTCGTCCTCGCGCGACATTCCCTTCAACAAGCTGGTTCTCAGCCAGTCCAACGTCCGGCGCGTCAAAGCCGGGATCTCGGTCGAGGAGCTGGCCGAGTCCATCGCCCGTCGCGGCCTGATCCAGTCCCTGCATGTCCGCCCGGTCGTGGATGCCGAGGGCAAGGAAACCGGCATGTTCGAGGTGCCCGCCGGCGGTCGCCGCTTCCGGGCGCTGGAACTGCTGGTCAAGCAGAAGCGCCTCGCCAAAATTGCGCCGGTTCCGTGTGTGGTGTCGGAGGCCAGCGCCGATGTGCTGATCGACGAGGTATCGCTCGCCGAGAATATCGAGCGCGCACCGTTGCATCCGCTCGACCAGTTCCGCGCCTTCCAGGCCATGCGCGAAAAGGGCATGACCGAGGAAGCCATCGCCGCCGCCTTCTTCGTGGATGCCAAGGTGGTGAAGCAACGCCTGCGTCTGGTTTCCGTCTCCCCGGCATTGCTCGACGTCTATGCCGAGGACGGCATGACGCTGGAGCAACTCATGGCCTTCAGCGTCAGTTCTGACCATGCCCGTCAGGAGCAGGTCTGGGAAGCGATCAAGGATGGCTGGCAGAAGGAACCTTACCACATCCGGCGCCTGCTGACCGAAACCACGGTCCGCGCCGCCGACAAGCGGGCAGTGTTTGTCGGTATTGCCGCCTATGAGGAGGCTGGCGGTTGCGTGTTGCGCGATCTCTTCCAGCAGGACGATGGTGGCTGGCTGCAAGATCCGGTGCTGCTCGACCGGCTGGTGGGCGAAAAGCTGAAGGCCGAGGCCGAAGCCATCGCCGCCGAGGGCTGGAAGTGGATCGAGGTCGCCATCACCTTTCCCTATGGTCACGACCATGGCCTTCGCCAGATTGTCGGCACCACGGTCGATCTGAGCGAAGAGGAGCGCGCCACCCGCGAGGCATTGCGCGACGAATATGACCGGCTTGAAGCGGAGTATGGTGAGGCCGACGAACTGCCGGACGAGATCGACGCCCGCCTCGGCGAGATCGAACAGGCGCTGGAAACCTTCGAGCGCCGACCGATGACCTTCGAGCCGGAACAGATCGGCATAGCGGGTGTCTTCATCAGCATCGACGCTGATGGCTCCCTGATGGTCGAACGCGGCTATGTTCGCGCCGAGGATGAAACGCCTGCGGAGCCGGAGGTGGAGATCGTTGACCCGGAAACCGGCGAGGTGATCCAGCGCGCCGAACCGGAGGTAAGCCGCATGCGTGCGGTTATCACGCTGGGCGGCCAGCCGGTCGAAACGGAGGAGGAAGACGAGGCCGACACCATCAAGCCGCTGCCCGATCGTCTGGTCAGCGAGCTGACCGCCCATCGCACGCTGGCGCTGCGGGATGCGGTGGCGGTGAACCCGCATGTCGCCATGACGGCACTGCTGCACCGGCTGGTCATGGATTGCTTCATGCCGCATTCCAGCAAGGGATGCCTCGAAGCACAGGTCCGGGAGGTCCTTTTGCCCGCACAGGCCGAGGATCTGCGCGATAGCGCGTCGGCCAAGGCCATCGCTGACCGGCACGAACGCTGGGGCGATCATGTCCCGGCAGACGATGCCGCGCTCTGGGATTGGCTGACCGATCTGGACGATGGGTCGCGCATGGATCTGCTCGCCCATTGCGTCAGCTTCGGTGTCAACGCGCTCTATGAAAAGCCCAACCCTTACAGCGGCGCGGGCGTTAGTCAGCACGGGCTGGACATCCGCCTGTCGCAGGCTGACCGGCTCGCCCGTTCGACCGACCTTGACATGGTAGCCGTGGGCTGGCGGCCGACGGTTGGCAATTATCTCGGTCGCGTGACCAAGCCCCGTATCCTTGAAGCCGTGCGCGAAGGGGCCGGTGATCGGGCCGCCAATCTGATCGGGCATCTCAAGAAAGGCGACATGGCCAAGGAGGCCGAACGCCTGCTGGCGGAGACCGGCTGGCTGCCCGAGCCGCTGCGCATGATGGACGACGGTATCGAAGTCGATCCGGTATCGGGCGCTGCGGCGGAAGCCGACGATCTGCCCGATTTCCTTTCCGGCGATGGCGAGGACGACCCGGCTGACGACGAGGAAGATCAGCATATGGTCGCCGCAGAATAGCGCTCATGCGGGGCGGCTTCGGTCGCCTCGTTCCAACCGCCCCGTTTCCGTAACTCGCCCGGTCCTTGTGATCGGGCTTTTTCTTTGGAGAGCCGCCATGCCGATCAGCATCGACATCGATCAGATTTTTCTGGAAGACCGCGAACATCCCCCGTCGGATCGAACCTTACCGTGGACCGAAATCCGCGATGGCATCACTGTTGTCGTGGAGCCAAAGCCCCATTGGGCCGAAGACATGCGGGTTTTTCGGCTTAGTGCGCGTGAATATTGCCGCTACGCCGACTGGACGGCTCATGGCGCTCGTGCCCGTTTCTTCGGTCATGTCGACACATCAGGCGACGATCTGATGATGAATGCCCGCGTTATGATCGCGCGTGAGATCGCCGATGGGCTTTGGACCTGAAGACCCGATCGCGGGGTGTCGGGCCGTGAGGATGATAGCTGTTCACCCCACAGATCCACCTCCAGCTTCACTACAAAACCCGGCCATCCCTGCACATGGTCAAGCGACGGCCATTTCCAGCCTGATGGGAACACGATCCTGATGCCCGCATGGCGGCAAGGCTGGCGCGGCAGAGCATCTGCGGGCGGGTATCCGGCATCCTGTCAGATGCAAAGCACCACCCCCGCTTCCATTCGCAAACCTTGGTCCGATCCGTCTCTTTGACAATCAACCCGTAAAGGGTCGGCTTACGCGAGCGTGCCGCCCTCGGGGATTCGGAAAAAGTCCGAACGCCCGAGGGTGATTGCAGATCCGGTCAGACACTTCGGGCGCCTGTCGCGCGGGGGATGGTCCCCCGCCTCCAAAGACAGGAGCCGGAACCCATGTCCTATGCAGATGCCACCGCCTTCGCCGCCAGCCTCGCCGCCACGCTGATGGTCGAGATCGTCGTGTTCCAGGCCGGGGACGGCACCCACGCCGCTTGTCCCGCCGCCGAGTTCGACGGCGACGACGACATGGTGAAGCTGGAGCTGGATCCTTGGGGGTAAGGCGCGACAGCGCCTCATCCCCGACGGCCTAGCCGCGACAAGCTCGCGACCGGGCCTTCAGCGCGTCGCGGTGGTTGCCCATCGCCGACGGCGGAACCGGGCTGCCCCGGTCAGAGAGGAAGAGTGCGGGCCGTTCGGCCGTGACGGGTTGAGGGTCGGAGAGAGAGGCTCACCGGCGCCCGTCATGGAGTGATCCCGATGACCTTTGTCCGTTCCGAAACCTTCCGTTCCATCGGTCAGATTCTGGCTGTCGATGTTCTGCCCGCGCTTTATCGAGCGCAAAAGCTGCCGCTGCGCATCTCTTGCCTCGGCGTGGCCAGCTATGACGCCGCAGACGCGGCGAACAGCATTGACCGCGTGATCCCGCTTGGGGAATGCCCGTCACCGGAAGAGGCCATCCAGGCCGCAGCCTTGCGCGTCGCGCGCGGTGATATTTGCACGGGGCCGGACAGCTTCCCGTATTTTCAGCCGCGCATCATGCTCATTCAGGACCGAGATCAGCGCCTGGTCCTCGCCGGTGAAATCCGCGCCGGCATTATCCTTTGGCAACAGCCAGTCGCATCCGATGCCGAGGCACGCAGGATCGTGACCGAGGCCAGCCGCCTGCGCGGTATGGCATTCCGGGCCTCGGACCCCGGTGATGCGAGACGGCTGCGTTACCGCGCCGCTGCGCTGGAGGCCCGGTTGGTCGATCCCTTCTGGCGCGAAACCTCGGCCGATCTGCTCCGCTTGCCGCAGGCCGCCTGAGCTTCACCCTTTCCATCCCATTCGGCTCGGCCATACGCCGGGCCATGTCATGTCCGGAGACCGTCATGGCCGACTATTACACGCACTTTTCCTGCCTCCTCGACGTAGGCACCCCCGAAAACGCTGCCCGCGCGCTCAATCTCTACAACGCTCTGGCGGATGACAATGCCGCCGAAGATCCGCCCTCGGATGGCTTCCTGCTCTCCATCCAGCCAGAGCATGGCGGTACGCAACTCTGGATGCGCGATGATGTCACGGGTGACCCTGAGCATGTCATCCAATTCGTCAAACGCTGCGCTGCCGAATTTGGCCTGAGTGGATTGTGGGGTTTCCAGTACGCAAATAGCTGCTCGAAACCGCGCGTCGACGGATTTGGTGGTGGGGCGCATGCCCTTGATCTCGCCACCGGCGAGACAGTGGACTGGATCTATACCGATGGCTGGCTTTCCTCGGTTCTGGAAGGGAGAGATCCCTATGCCTGAGATCATCGAAACCACCGTGTATCGCCTGGGCGAATTGGCCGATGCGGCGAAGGAGAAGGCCCGCGCCTGGTATCGTGAGGGCGGCTTCGACTATGACTGGTACGATGCCGTCTATGAAGATTTCCAGCGTATCGCCGAAATCCTCGGGCTGAACCTCAAGACCCGCACCATCCGGTTGATGGGAGGCGGCACACGGCAAGACCCCTGCATCTGGTTCCGGGGCTTTTCTTCGCAGGGGGACGGTGCCTGCTTTGAATCCTGGTATTCCTACCGCAAACATGCACCGCGCCTGATCCGGGAATACGCCCCGCAGGACACCGAGCTGCACCGCATCGCCGATACACTTCAGGCGATCCAGCGCCGCAACTTCTACCAGCTTCGCGCCGATGCCAGCCATCGCGGCCATTATTATCACGAATACTGCATGTCGATCTCGGTCGAGCGCGATAGTCCGACATACCAGGACATGACCGGCGATGCCGAGGAGACGATCATCGAGGCGCTGCGCGATCTGGCCCGCTGGCTCTACCGCCAGCTTGAGCGCGAATATGCCTATCTGTCTTCGGACGAAGTGGTCGATGAAACCATCGCCGCCAACGAATACACTTTCACCGAAGCCGGTCGCCGCTTCGGCTGATGACGACAAGCGCCCCGCCATCCGGTCGGGGCGCTTTTTGCATGCTGCGCTTTGAGAGTCAGAGGCGGGCCGGAACGGGTTGAGTCCGGGCGGTCAAGAGAGCGCGCTGTCCCGGCTCTTCCATTTCTGCTCTCCTGAGGTTCTCGACATGAACATGGTTTTCCCCGTGACCGATCCGGTCACGCCGCTGGCGGCTGCGCCCGCGATCCTGGCTGCGGCCGATCATCTGCTCCCCTATCTCGAACGCGGTCAGCGCGTCGATGCCGTCACATTGCGCGGCGCTATGGAAACGGCCTTCGGCGCGTCCGATGCCACAGGCGCCTGGGACTGGAAGCTGGCCTATGAGGCCTGCGAAGTCGCTACCGTTCTCTTCCTGCGCAAATACGGAAAGGCGCTTTTCCGTAAAGCCGCGTCTCCGGCTACACGGGTTTCCGTGTTGGCAAAGATCGCGGGACTATTGCCCACGCAGACCCGGCGTTCCGAGGAAAGCCAGAACTTCCAGCAATTTTCGACGCCGATCCCCCTCGGCCTTGCCGCTCTGACAGCCGCCGCGATCACACCTGATGACAGGGTGCTGGAACCGTCCGCTGGCACCGGCCTTCTGGCGATCCTGGCGCAGACCATCGGCGGCTCGCTGATCCTCAACGAACTGGCCGATACCCGCGCTGAACTGCTTGCCGAGCTCTTTCCGGCCTTTGCCGTCAACCGGTTCGACGCCGCCCAGATCGACGATCATCTGGCCCCGGATGCCGTCCCGTCCGTGGTGCTGATGAACCCGCCATTCTCGGTCATGGCCAATGTCAGTGGGCGTGTCGCCGATGCCGCCTACCGCCATGTTGCCTCGGCGCTGGCCCGTCTTGCACCGGGCGGTCGGCTGGTGACGATCACCGGCGCAGGCTTTGGCCCCGAAGCTCCGGCATGGCGGGACGCCTTCATCCGCTTGCAGGCGCGTGGCCGTGTGGTGTTCAGCGCTGCCGTCGACGGCGCGGTCTATGCAAAGCACGGCACCACGATCGACACGCGGCTGACCGTTATCGACAAACTGCCCGCCGACGATCCGGGCATTTTTCCGGTATCGCTAGGGATCGCGCCCGATGTTGCCACGCTGATCGGCTGGATCGAGGCGCAGGTTCCGCCGCGCCTGCCAGTGTCATTGCCGAAGATCGTGGTTTCCGCTTCGGCCACCGCGCCGAAAACCGTGCGAGGCTATCTGGCCCGCTCGGCAGATGCGCGGCCTGCCGCTGCTCCGGCCAACGATCCCGAGGGCGTCGAACTCGCCTATGACACCGTGGACTGGGCACCGCCGGAAGGCGCTCGCCTGTCCGACGCCATCTATGAGGAATATGCGCTGCAATCGCTGCGCATCGCTGGCGCACAGCCGCATCCGACCAAACTCGTGCAATCCGCCGCCATGGCCTCGGTCGCACCGCCGAAGCCTTCCTACCGGCCCATGCTGCCCGCTGACATCTGCGCGCGTCTGTCGGACGCCCAGCTTGAAACGGTGATCTATGCCGGTGAAGCCCATGCCGATCATCTCGCGGGTGCATGGACCGTGGACGAGCATTTCGACAATGTGAGCGCTGCACCCGAGGATGCTGCCGGATCGATCCGCTTTCGCCGGGGCTTCATGCTCGGTGACGGAACCGGCGCTGGCAAAGGCCGCCAGTCCGCCGCCATCATTCTCGACAACTGGCTGCGCGGTCGGCGCAAGGCGATCTGGATCTCCAAATCCGACAAGCTGATCGAGGACGCGCAGCGCGACTGGGCAGCGCTTGGCATGGAACGGCTGCTTGTCACGCCTCTGTCACGCTTCCCGCAGGGCAAGCCGATCACGCTGTCGGAAGGCATCCTTTTTACCACCTATGCCACGCTACGCTCCGACGACCGGGGCGAGAAGGTTTCCCGCGTCAAGCAGATCGTCGAATGGTTGGGCTCCGATTTCGATGGAGCCATTATATTCGACGAGAGCCATTCCATGCAGAATGCTGGTGGCGGAAAAGGAGAACGCGGCGATGTCGCCGCTTCGCAGCAGGGACGTGCAGGCCTGCGGCTTCAGCACGCGCTGCCCGATGCCCGTGTCGTCTATGTCTCGGCGACCGGCGCCACTACCGTCCACAATCTCGCCTATGCGCAGCGCCTCGGCCTCTGGGGCGGTGAGGATTTTCCGTTCCAGACCCGCGCCGAGTTTGTAGAGGCGATCGAAGCCGGTGGCGTTGCGGCCATGGAGGTGCTGGCCCGCGATCTGCGATCCCTCGGCCTCTATACCGCCCGCTCACTCTCCTATGATGGCGTCGAATATGAACTGGTCGAGCATCAGCTCATGGACGAACAGCGATACATCTACGATTCATATGCTGCCGCCTTCGCCGTCATTCATGGGAACCTGGATGCGGCCATGGAAGCCGCCAACATCACCGGCAGCGAGGGGACGCTGAACCGGCAGGCGAAATCCGCCGCCCGTTCGGCCTTTGAAAGCACCAAGCAGCGCTTCTTCGGCCATCTGCTGACCTCCATGAAAACACCGACCCTGATCCGCTCCATTGAGGCCGATCTGGAAGCGGGCCATGCCGCTGTCATCCAGATTGTCTCGACCGGCGAAGCGCTGATGGAGCGGCGGCTGTCCGAGATCCCGACCGAGGAATGGAACGATATTTCCGTCGATGTCACTCCGAGGGAATACGTCGGCTCGTATTTGCAGCATTCCTTTCCGGTGCAGCTCTATGAACCCTTCACGACAAGCGAAGGCAACCTGTCGTCACGCCCCGTCTTCCGCGACGGTCAGCCGGTTGAGTGCCGCGAAGCTGTAGCGCGGCGCGACGAGATGCTGGAGCAGCTGGGTTCGCTTCCGCCTGTCCCCGGTGCGCTCGACCAGATCGTGCAGCGTTTCGGCACGGATATGGTGGCGGAGGTTACGGGGCGTTCGCGCCGGATCGTGCGCAAGGGCGACGGTGCATCGGCACGCCTTGCGGTCGAGAACCGTGCACCCTCTGCCAACCTTGCCGAGACTTCGGCCTTCATGGATGACCAGAAGCGCATTCTGGTCTTCTCTGATGCCGGTGGCACGGGACGCAGCTATCACGCCGAACTCTCGGCGAAAAACCAGCGGCTGCGCGTGCATTACCTGCTGGAACCGGGCTGGAAGGCCGATGCCGCCATTCAGGGGCTGGGCCGCACCAACCGGACCAATCAGGCGCAGCCGCCGCTGTTCCGGCCCATCGCCACGGATGTCAAAGCCGAGAAGCGCTTTCTCTCGACCATCGCCCGCCGCCTCGACACGCTGGGCGCGATCACGCGCGGCCAGCGCCAGACCGGCGGTCAGGGGCTGTTCCGCCCCGAGGACAATCTGGAATCCGCCTATGCCCGCGATGCGTTGCGCCAGCTCTATCTGCTGATCGTGCGCGGCAAGGTCGAGGGTTGCTCTCTCGAACGGTTTGAATCCGCCACCGGGCTGAAGCTCATGGACAGCAACGGTGTGAAGGACGAACTTCCGCCGATCACCACCTTCCTCAACCGCCTGCTGGCGCTGACCATCGAGTTGCAGGGCATCCTGTTCTCGGCCTTCGAGCAGCTTCTGCAGGCGCGTATCGACGGGGCGATTGCATCCGGCACCTATGACATGGGGCTGGAAACGCTGAAGGCGGAGAGCTTCATCGTCACCGACCGGCAGGTGATCCACACCCATCCGGGCACAGGGGCGGAAACCCGGCTCCTGACGCTTACAGAGCGCAAGCGCAATCAGCCGGTCACGCTCGATGCAGCCCTGGCTGAACTGGATGATCCCCGCGCAAGATTGCTCATCAACGAGCGATCCGGTCGTGCCGCCGTGCAGATCCCGACCACCAGCGTCATGCTGGATGATGGCGAGATCGAACGGCGCGTGCGGCTGATCCGGCCCATGGAGGCGATGAACATTCCGGTGCGGGCAATGGGTGAGACCCACTGGATCGAGGCCGACCGTGCGGCCTTCACGATGGCCTGGAAGACGGAACTGGCCGAGGTGCCGGAGTTCACCGACAGCATCCTGCATATGGTGACGGGGCTGCTTCTGCCAATCTGGAAGCGCCTGCCGCAGGACTCCTCCCGCGTCTATCGCCTCCAGACCGACGAAGGCGAACGCGTCATCGGTCGCCGGGTCTCGCCGGCCTGGGCTGCCAATGCCTCGACCAGTGGCGTCACCAGCAGCCTGACACCGCATTCCGCCTATGCCGCGCTGATCGAAGGTCGCACGATCCTTGATCTCGCCGAGGGGCTTCAACTGCGCCGCGTCCGGGTCATGGGCACCAACCGGATCGAACTGACCGGTTTTACGGACGTGATGCGCGACCGGCTGCGGGCCTATGGCCTCTTCAGCGAGATCATCTCGTGGAAACTGCGCTTCTTCGTGCCCGTCGATTCTACGGGATCGGAGATCATCGGCAAACTGCTTGACCGCTTCCCGGTTGAACGCATCGGTGAGCGGGAGGCCGCATAATGTCGCGTCTCAACGCTTCCGAACTGGCGCAGCGTCTCGGCCGGCAGGCCGAGGCGGTGTGCCGTCACTATCTCTCGAATGGTCGCAAACAGGGCAATTACTGGCAGGTTGGCGATGTCCGAAACACGGCTGGCCGATCCATGTTCGTCAGGCTGCACGACAGCGTGAAAGGCGCTGCCGGTAAATGGCAGGACTCGGCCACGGGGGAATATGGCGATCTGCTGGACGTGATCCGGGACTCGCTCGGTCTGATCGACTTCGCAGACGTTGCCGAAGAAGCCCGGCGTTTCCTCAGCCTGCCGCATCCTGAACCGCAGCCGCCATCCGGTCCGTCCCGAACGCCAGCACCATCGGGATCATCCGAGGCCGCACGTCGCCTCTGGCGCATGACGCAGCCGCTGATCGGCAGTACCGCAGAAGCGTATTTACGCGGACGCGGCATTACGGATTTACGCCAGAGCGCAAATCTGCGCTTCCATCCCAACTGCTACTGGCGGCCCGAGGACGATGGCCCGACGCAAGCATGGCCCGCCATGATCGCCGCCGTCACCGACCTCGATGGCAGGATCACCGGCGCCCACCGCACATGGCTGGCCCCGGACGGCTCCGGCAAGGCGCCTGTCGATCCGCCGAGGAAGGCAATGGGCGACCTGCGCGGACATGCGGTTCGTTTCGGGGATGTGCAGGATGTTATGGCAGCGGGGGAAGGTATCGAAACCATTCTGTCGCTGCGTCAGGTTCTGACCACTATGCCGATGGTTTCCGCACTCTCGGCCGGACACCTCGCCGCCATCCTGTTCCCCCCGCAACTGCGCAGGCTCTATATCGTCCGCGACAACGATCCGGCAGGCGACAGCGCACGCGATCGCCTGGTGAACCGGGCGGTTGATGCCGGAATCGAGACCATCACGCTCTCGCCCGTGATGGGGGACTTCAATGAAGATCTCACAACTCACGGGCTGGATGCCGTTCGGGCAGAGATCCGGGTGCAAATCGCTCCCGAGGACGTCAGCCGCTTCATGGCTTCAAGCGCATAGCCGGTACGGGGCCGTGATCGGGACGTTCCGATCCTGTCATGCGCATAGGCTGTATCCTGTCATCAGCAGAGGACCGCGCCTTGGCCTTCTGAGAGGGCGAGCGGCCCACAAACGCTCCGGTCAGGCAATGGCGTCGCCCGACTGATTTCCGTCGGCGGCAGAGCCGCCTTTACAGCGCGAAACAAATCAGCCGGGCTTTGCCATCAGGGCCCTCGCCAGAGGCTCGCGCTGCCAGACCGGAGCGCCCGTGGGCGTGTCTCGCCATGAAGGCCGCGACGGTCGCGGTCCAACTGACGGAAGCATCCCATGTACGCGCATGACGATTACGAACCCGATCACAGCACGTCCCCGACCGGCCATGCCATCGAAGAACTCGAACTCTACGGCTACCGTCCCTCCGAAGACGAGGCCGATCCCCGGATCACACCCGAAGATCATGTCATCCAGGGCGCGGTCTCCGATATCTTCGACGCCCTGATTTCCACCATGGCCGACACCAGCCTCGATTTCGACCTCGACGAGATCCTATGGTCCACCGTCAACACCTTCCATCGCGCTGCCCTTCGGATTGAGACGAAACTCGACGATAACGAGCAGGCACAAAAGCGCCTCCAGCGCGAACAGGACGGCAGCGAGGTCAAATCCGTCCAGCTCGAAACCTTGATCGGCGCGGGCCAAAGCCTGATCGAGCGCCGCGACAGCATGGAAACCTTCCGCGATGCCGCCGCCGACATCTATCTGCACACCACCGGCACGCCCTGGTCGCAACGTTCCGGCTCACGGGTCAACCATCGCCAGATGACCTCGGCCATGATCGACAGCCGCGACTTCATCGCCGCAAAACGCCGGGCTGACAACGAGGTGCTGCTGCCCGCCGGACCGAAAATCGCCTTCTCGGGCGGTGACACCACCGATCACCGGACGATCTGGGCCAAGCTCGATCAGGTCCACGCCAAGCACCCGGACATGGTGCTCATGCACGGCGGATCGCCCAAGGGTGCGGAACGCATCGCGGCCACCTGGGCCAATAACCGCAAGGTCGCACAGGTCGCCTTCAAACCCGACTGGGCAAAACATGCCAAGGCAGCACCTTTCAAGCGCAACGACCAGATGCTCGGCATTATGCCAATCGGGGTCATCATTTTCCCCGGCACGGGCATTCAGGACAACCTGGCCGATAAGGCCCGCAAGATGGGCATCCCGGTCTATCGCTTCGGGACCGGCAGCACGTAAGCGCTGCCTTCCCACCTCATCATGAGCATGACGATAGCGCCCGTCTATCATTCCGTGCCGCCCAGACAGGCATATTCATGCTATATGTCGTTCTGCGCTGTGGTGGTGGTGGAAGGCGCAACCGTCCAACTTTTTGCACGGAGACACCACCATGATCGTTCTCGGAATCCTCGTTTCCATCGCGGCCATCGGCACCATGTGCTGGTTGCTGTTCAATCTCGCCGTTTTCGTCCTGCCGTTCTTTATCGGTCTGAACGCAGGCATCTGGGCCTATGGCACAGGAGCTGGCTGGCTCGGCGGCATCGTCGTCGGTCTTCTCGCCGCCGGTTTGACACTGGCCGTCGGTCAGGGCCTGCTCATGCTGATTCGCCCGATCTGGGCGCGTCTGCTGATTGCTCTGGCCTTCGTGGCTCCGGCGGGGATGGCCGGGTTCTATGCCACGCTTGGTATCGTCAAGCACATGATGCCGTCTGAGACATGGCAGCTCATCTTCTCGGTGATCGGGGCGATTGCGGTGGGCGTGACGGCGTTCCTGCGCGTTGCAGGCACGGCGGAGATCGGGCCGGAGAACGAGGCCGTCGCGCGCGTGTAAAAATGCCTTGGGCGGTTACTTTGAGCCCAGACTCACCGATGCTGCGGGGCGCGCGAATGTCGGCTTTCGTCCGGCGCGTCGCACCATGATGGAGTTAGTCAGCTTCCACCAAGTCACTCCGGGCATCGCGGATGATCATCCACGACGAATGCAGGAAAAGCCCCGCGATCGCGAACGCGACGATCAGGTCGGGCCATGCACTGCCAAGCCACGCGACCAGCCCGGCGGCGATGACCACGGCGAGGTTGCCGATGGCGTCGTTGCGAGAGAACAGCCAGACGGCTCGCATATTGGCATCACCCTTGCGGTGCTTTAGCAGCGGCAGCACCGCGAGGATGTTTACGATCAGCGCACCTACCGCGAAGGCTCCCATCAACCCGGCTTCTGGCGTGGTCTGGTTGAGGACACGCCAGAGCGTGCTGCCGACAACGCCAAGGCCCAGAAGGCCCAGAAACACGCCTTGGATCATCGCCGCCCGCGCCCGCCATGTCAGGCTCCAGCCGATGGCGAGCAGGCCCAGAAACGTGATCGCACCATCGCCCAGAAAATCGAGCGCGTCTGCCTTCAGCGCCTGCGAACCGGACAAGAACCCGCCGAACATTTCGACCACGCCGTATCCGAGATTGAGCGCGACCACGATCCAGAGCGCGCGGCGATAGCTCGGGTCCTTGTAGGCCGGATCGGACGATGTATCGCCGTCCTCGATCTTCTCGAAACCGTAGCCGGTCGCGTCGAGCGCGGGCCGCACTTTCGGCAGATCGCCGTCCGCGATCCGCAATGTCATGATGTGGGTGGCGGCGGACACTTTCACGTCGCCTTCGGCCACGCCCGCAGACCGGGCCGCGCGCTCGATCTCGGCGGCATCTTTCGCGCAGTCCATGCCTTGCACCCGCATTCGGATCGGGGAGGAGGCTGTCGCCAACTTGCTGTTATCGGGCTGGCTCATGTGCGATCCTTTTTGTGGTGGCGGGCGAAAAGGTACGCTGCTAACGTATCAGTGGATAATGATATGACAGCGCAAACATTCAAGACGATCTTTCGGTATGATCGACACCTGTTGGAATCATTCACTGGAAGGATCGAAATCATGCCGAAGGGCTCGGACCTGTTTGTCGCTGCGTTGGAGAACGAGGGCGTCGACCGCATCTTCGGCGTGCCGGGCGAGGAGAACCTCGACCTCCTGGAGTCGCTGCGCACCTCCAGTATCGAGTTGGTCCTGACCCGTCATGAGCAGGCTGCGGCCTTCATGGCCGCGACGCATGGGCGGCTTACGGGCAAGCCCGGCGTCTGCCTGGCGACGCTCGGACCAGGCGCGCTCAATTTCTCGACCGGCGCGGCCTATGCGCATCTCGGCGCGATGCCGATGATTCTCATCACCGGCCAGAAGCCGGTGATGAGCGCCAGGCAGGCCCGCTTCCAGATCGTCGATATCGTTGCGTCGATGAAGCCGCTGACCAAGATGACGCGTCAGATCGTCAATCCGGCAGCCATCCCCGCGACGGTGCGCGACGCTTTCAGGGTCGCGATGGAAGAGCGGCCGGGGCCGGTGCATCTCGAACTGCCGGAAGATGTCGCGGGCGCGGAGGTCGAGAATGTCTCCGTCATTCCGCTCCACGCGCTGGAGCGACCGGTGCCCCATCCCGCCGCGCTCGACAGTGCAGCCGAGATGATCCGCACTGCAAAACGTCCGCTCGTCATGATCGGCGCGGCGGGAAACCGGCCTTCGCTGGTTGAGCCGCTCTCGACCTTCGTTGCACGGACCCGCCTGCCCTTTTTCAATACGCAGATGGGCAAAGGAGCCGTCACAGGCGGCTCCAACCTTTATATGGGAACCGCGGCGCTCTCGGAGGGCGACTACGTGCACGAGGCGGTCGACCGTGCTGACCTGATCGTCGCCATCGGTCACGACACTGTCGAGAAGCCGCCCTTCCTCATGAAAAGCGCGGGCGGACCGAAGGTCGTCCATGTCGGCTATCAATCCGCTACAGTCGAACAGGTCTACCATCCGGATTTTGAGGTGATCGGCGATATCGGGGCCGCGGTCGAGGCGCTTGCCGACCGGCTCGAAGGGAAACTTTCGTCCGACGACGGAATGCTCGAACTGCGTCAGCGAATTCTCGCCCGCATCAATGACCGCGCCGAGGAAGACCGCTTCCCGGTCACACCGCAGCGGCTCGTCCATGACGTTCGTAAGGTAATGCCCGAAGACGGCATCGTCTGCCTCGACAACGGAATGTACAAGATCTGGTTCGCCCGCAACTACCGCACCCATGTCGCCAACACGCTGCTTCTCGACAATGCGCTCGCCACGATGGGCGCCGGCCTGCCCTCGGCGATGATGGCGGCGATGTGCCATCCCGGTCGCCGCGTTATGGCGGTGTGCGGCGATGGCGGCTTCATGATGAACTCGCAGGAGATGGAAACCGCAGTGCGGCTTGGGCTGAACCTCGTCGTGGTCATCCTCAACGACAGCGCCTATGGCATGATCCGCTGGAAACAGGCCGTCGACGGCTTCCCGGATTTCGGCATGAGCTTCGGCAATCCCGATTTCGTGCGCTATGCCGAAGCCTATGGCGCGAAGGGTTCGCGTGTGACGGCGGTGGAGGACCTCGTGCCGACGCTCGAGGCTGCCTTCGCAGGCGGTGGCGTCCATCTGGTCGATGTGCCGATCGACTATTCCGAGAATACGCGCGTGCTGGTCGATGAGTTGCGCAACCGCACCCCCGATGTGGAATGCGCGTGATCGAGGTGGAAGGAGACCGGCAATGCTGAAGGTCGTGCAGGCATTCGATCGTGCGCCGATCGCGGAGATCGAGACCGACGACGCCACCGCACTGGAGCGCAAGCTGAAAGCCGCCGAGCGTGTCTTCAAGGATCGCGACGGCTGGCTCGAACCGCACCAGCGCATTGCGGTCCTGCGCAAGCTGGCCGCGCTGATGGAAGAAAAACGCGATCATCTCGCCATGCAGATCGCGCGCGAGGGCGGCAAGCCGCTGCCCGATGCCATCGTCGAGACGAACCGCGCCATCGACGGGGTCCACAACGCTGTCGACGAGCTGCGCAATTTCGCCGGACGCGAAATACCCATGGGCCTTTCTGCCGCAGCGGAGAACCGCTGGGCCTTCACGACCAAGGAGCCCATCGGCGTCGTCGCGGCGATCTCGGCCTTCAATCATCCACTGAACCTGATCGTCCATCAGGTCGCGCCGGCCATCGCGGTGGGCTGCCCGGTCATCGTCAAGCCGGCGATCACGACGCCGCTGTCCTGCATCGACTTCGTGGCGCTTGCCCACGAGGCAGGCCTGCCCGAACCCTGGTGCCAGAGCTTCATCACGCAGGACAACGATCTGGCCGAAAAGCTGGCGACCGACGGGCGGATCGCCTTCCTGAGCTTCATTGGTTCGACCAGGGTCGGCTGGTCGCTGCATGCCAAGCTGCCACATGGCGCGCGTTCGGCACTGGAGCATGGCGGCGCCGCGCCGGCCATCGTCGACCGCAGCGCCGATCTCGGCAAGGTGATCGAGCCGATCGTCAAGGGCGGCTACTACCATGCCGGGCAGGTCTGCGTGTCCACACAGCGCATCTTCGTCCACGACGACATCGCCGAGGATTTTACGCAGAAGCTCGTCGCCCGCGTCGAAAGACTGCGGACCGCCGACCCCATCTTGAAAGACACGGAGGTCGGGCCTCTAATTCTGCCGCGCGAGGTGGACAGGGTCGCGAGATGGATCGAGGAAGCAGTCGACGGCGGCGCCACGCTGGCGACCGGCGGCAAGCGCCTTTCCGAGACGACGTTGCAACCGGCGGTGCTGCTCGATCCCCCGGCCGAAGCGAAGATATCGACGCATGAGGTTTTCGGTCCTGTGGTCGCGGTCTATCGCTATGACGATCTCGACGACGCCATCCGTCAGGCCAACGCGTTGCCGACTGCCTTCCAGTCCAGCATCTTCGCGCAGGATATCGACATCGCAATGCGCGCGGCCAATCGGCTCGATGCCTCGGCCGTGATGATCAACGATCCCACCGCCTTCCGTACGGACTGGATGCCGTTCGCCGGCCGCAGGGAGTCCGGCTACGGCACCGGCGGAATCCCCTACACCATGCGCGACATGACGCAGGAGAAGATGATCCTGATGCGCAAAAGCTGAATACGGGGCGCTGTCGTTCAAGCCGTGAAGACGCGGCTACGCCATCCACCTCGAAACGAAGGAGGCACAGGATTTGGTTAGGCGATTTGACGTCATAGTCGTCGGAGCGGGACAAGCCGGGCCGTCGCTCGCCGAGCAAAAGCCGGACAGGTGACGGGAGCGACACGACTTCCGCTTGGGATCGAACTGACGCTCCTGAGCGCAACGGATCCAGGTGTTTATCGGTTCAGTTGCGAAAGCCACTGCGTCAGCATGGCTGCACCTGCGCGCTCGAGGCAGGGAGAGCATATCGTTGAGCATCAGCGCGCAATCAGGATGTGTTCGAGATCCTTCAGTGCGGCGGCAGCGGTGGCGCGCGGCTCGGTTCCGGATCCCATCGCAACCGTCTCGCCCATTTCCTCAATGGTGATGCGGATCGCTTTGTTCTTTCCTCGCACCCGATACACTGGAACTGCGGGCAAAGCTCTTCCGGGGCCTAAGCGATCCCAGCCGTCTGACGATCCTCGATGCGCTGGTGTCGGACGAACGCAACGTGCAGGAAATCGTCGGGCATACGGGTTTGGGTCAGCCCAACGTCTCGAACCATCTGCGCTGTCTGCTGGAATGCGGGCTGGTCAGTCGCCGCAGCAAAGGCCGCTTCGTTCGGTATCGTCTGGCGGACAGGCGGGTCGCCGATCTCATCCGTGATGCAGATCAGCTACTTGCCTCGACAGCCAACGGAGTTGATGCCTGCCAAAGCTATACGGACTAACCGGCGCGACCTGCTGCAATGTCCTATCGGTGCGCCAAACCTGAAGCAGCCATCTGCGCATCCGCAGCGAATGCACCCTTTGTCCGCAGAGCAGTCATTGCCTCTGTCATACCATAATTGCTTTCCTACCCGTAGCGGGCTTGACGGCAACCGGACCTGTGGACGGAAACTTTGCATCCACTTAAACCGCAATGATCCGTTGGTGGCGACCAGAAGCGGATGCGAATTATCTTCCATCTTCTTCAGGAAAATGGTGGCAGACAGCGACCAAGCATCGGATCAGCAAGCTTGAGGCACAGACGCGGCCCGTAAGTGCGCAGAACGGTCAGCTCCAGCGTTTGTGGACCGACCAGAATCCGGTTGGGCGATGCCGGAGGAACAGGCCAGGAAGAGAGATGCGCATGGCCTGAGACGCAGGGTGACAGGCAAGGCCGGTATTACCCGTCTAGTCATCATGATGGGCCTCAAGATTGCCACGTCTCCGTTCAGCCCCCGTGTCTCGACCGCTGCAAACGGCCTCTTCAATGGCCTGATCTGGCCGAAGAACAGCGCGATGCGCTTCGACCGCTTTAGCGCAACAGCGTCGTCACAACTTTCTTCCCCTGACGGCAGAGCCGCCATTCCGCGCGGAACAAGAAAGTTTCTCCTGTGCTGTCCAGCCCCCAAAGGGGGTGCGCCAGCGTTCATCTCCGGCCGGTCGATCGCCATAGAGGCCGCAATGGTGCGGGCTCGGAAACGGAAAACGGAGACTTAAAATGGCAACCATCGGCACCTTCAAGAAGACCGGCTCGAACGACTTCACCGGCGAAATCGTCACCCTCAGCGTCCAGGCCAAGGGCGTGCGCATCATCCCCGACCTGCGCGCCACCGGCGAGAACGCCCCCAGCCACCGCGTTCTGGTCGGCCGCGCCGAAATCGGCGCCGCCTGGTCCAAGCGCTCCAACGAGGGCCGCGACTATCTGGGCCTCAAGCTGGACGATCCGAGCTTCAACGCTCCGATCTACGCCAACCTCTTCGACGAAGAAGACGGCGAAACCTTCTCCCTCATCTGGTCCCGCCCCAACGGCCGCCGCGGCGACTGAGGCGAGGCACAAAGGCCCCGGCCGCAAGGTCGGGGCCTTTCTCATGCCAGCAGGAAAGCCGCCAGGCCCGGAGACCTGTCCGGGCTGGAATTGCTCAGCCCGTCAGGATCGGGATCATGGTTTTCACATGGGCGTCGATCCGTTCCAGCACGGGCGGGGGGACCACCTCGCGTTCCGGCAGTGTCCACCATTTCGCATCGATGCGTTTCACCGTCTCGAGAACGGCCTTGAGTACGGCTGGCTCAGGAAGCCTTGCCCGATTGGCAACCGTCTTCCAGCGGGCCGGAGCCAAGCCCTTGAAGGCTCGCTCGCCGCCCAGAGACAGCGCCAGCCCATCTGCCGGAATATAGGGAACGGTCGAAAGCATGTCGTAGATCGGTGCAAGAGCGGGCGTGTCGCCGTCGCCCGGATAGATCAGCGACCAGTTCTTGAGGTGCATGTCGCCATTGCCCATGACCACCGAGAAGGTCAGCCGCCGAACAAACTCCAGCGCGGTGAACGGCGAGATCGCAACATTCAGCACAGAGGCGATGTCGTGGGAGGCGGCGCCATCATATTTGCGCGCCGGGTACAGGCCGAAAACCTGCGCGAAATCCTCGATATGGATGCGCTGCCCGTCTGTCCCGCGATCAAAACGCCGCACGAGCAGAACCAGCCCCTCGGCAAGTGTTTCGAACTCTTCGGGTATCCCCTCGAACTGGTCTCGGCTGACCAGTTCCCGCTCGGGCACGTCCATGCCAATTGCTTCGGCAAGCGCGAGGTTCGCAAACTCGTTTTCCGACACGCCCGGAAAGGCGGTCGAGGGGAATTTTGCAATATACTGGCCCTCGTCATCCCCGAGCGGCAAGGTCAGTCCGCCACCCTTGCCGGTGTTCTTCATCACCGAGAGCTTCATCTGCACGCCCGCCAGCGAGAAGCGGGCTTTTGGCCGCCCTTGGGATGGGGCCGCCCCGATGCCCGGTTGACCGTCACTGGGCAGCACCCGAACGGCACCCGGCAGATCCGCGCCTAGAGCTGCCAGGAGATCGAAATCATTCCCCGGCCGCACATTGCCCGCATGGTGCTTTTCCATCGCCTCGCGCAGCCGGTCTTCGGGTAGCAGGTTGGCAAAGAAGGGCGGCAGGCTGCCTGCGACAGGTCGCGGATCCTTGCGCAGGCCCCCTGATGCCGCGCGCAGGGACAGGCTCAGAACCGGGATGCCGCCGGCCGCGCGATAGGCCGGATCAAGGCTGAAGGCGTTGAAATCACCCGGCGTCCTGACGATCGTGCCAACCTTCGCACTGTTCAGGAACACGTCCAGCGCGGTGATGGTCTCAGCGGTACGGGCGGCTGTCATCGTCGCTCTCCGGTTGCGGGCTGAAGGCCGGATGATCGTCCTCGGCATCGGGGCGCAAAAGCGCTTCGATGGCGGGCACCATCGCCTGCGGAACCAGCATCATTTCCAGCCCAAGCGCCCTGGCAATGTTGATCAATGTCGTGGTGCGCGCAGCCGCTGCTCCCGTCTCGATGTCGCGGTAGCGCGGGCGCGAAATGCCGGCAAGATCGGCCACTTGCTCCTGGGTCAGCCCCGCTGCAAGACGCGCGCGGCGAAAATGGTCGCCGATCAGCCCCAGTGCTTCTTTTTCCGCCTTCATGTGGCGCCTTTACGGATCATTCCTGTTGCATTGATCTGGATAGGTATCATATCCAGTGTAGAATGCAAAGAAAATGATCTCCAAACATATCACGATTATTTCCCATGGAGCGTCTGGGGATCATCTTGCGCTGGTCGGCACTGCGGCCAGCACAAGTGCTGCAATTGCGGCATGCAGGCGAATCAGACGGACTGCATGCTCAGCCGTGTAGATAACGTCCTGGCCAGATTCGACGAATTCGTATGGCGTATCGGGCGAAGGCGACTAAAATAGCCGTAGTTCTGGAATGCGCGCCGGTCGCGATGGGAGGTGATCATGCATGATCACCGCTCGACAGTCGCGGGCCGCACGCGCGTTGCTGGGTTGGACGCAGGAGACGCTCGCTGACAAGGCCCGAATATCGCTGACTGCCCTGAAACGCCTTGAGTCCGAGAACCGGCTCGAGGTGTATGAGACAACGCGGGATCAGGTGCGCCGGGCGCTTGAAACAGCAGGGATTGTTCTCCTGTCCACGGATCGCGGGCAAGGAGTATTGCTGGTTCATGGGGAAGAGGAGAAGAGACACCGACAGATCCATGACGCCTGACGGGCGCGGGCGGCATCATCGATCCGCTGCAGCGGCCTGTGCTCTGTGGCGACCCGCGACATGACATCTCCGCTCCCCCCCTTCGACGATATTGCACCTGTTAGCGACGAGCTGACCGAATATGACCGCGCGCATATCAAGCTCTATATGCGGCTGCTCGATGCGGCCGATGATGGGGCGGAATGGACCGAAGCCGTCAACATTCTGTTCGGTATCGACCCCGCCCTGGAACCAGTGCGCGCCCGGCAGGTCCATGACAGCCATCTGGCCCGCGCGCGCTGGATGACACAGAGCGGCTATCGCCAGCTGCTCCGCCGTCCGACAGATCGGACCTGACCTCGGCGCCGTCGCACCAGTGATGCCCTCAGAGCATCACCCCATGTCTTTGTCCCGGCTTCCATCTCGGTAGAGGCGCCGCAATTCTTTCACGCTCCACCTGTGCAGTTTCAACCAGGAGCGGAGCATGAAGCCGGATACATCCCGCTGGCGAGACCAGGACCAGTATGAATTCTACGATGTGCTGCCCGTTGAGGGCGTCGCCTGGGAATGCCTGCGCCGTAACGCCTCCTATCAGGCCAGTTTCGATGATCTTGTAGCGCAAGGCGCCGGGCATCTTCCCTTTGCGGATGACGTCCAACATCGCTGGGGGTTGCGATTTCCCGGCAGACCCCGGCTTTTCCGCGCTCGACCAACCGGTCATCTGGTCGCCTGTTGCCAATCCGGACATGCTGATGCTCGGGGCAGCGCCCGATTTTCTTCCGCCTTCTCCGTCCGCCTTATCGGTCGATCTTGCTGATGCCATCTGCGGACCAGAGGGGACATATGGTGTCTGTGACGCCAGCGACGGCGTTCAATATCTGATCCTCGCCGACACCGATGCCAATTCGCAGCCGGCGATCATCCTGCCACTTGACCAAAATCTGCCGGATCGGCTCGACGCCATTCTCAGGCTCTGGCACATGCTGGCCGGGAAACCCGCGCGCCGCGACCCCAGGATGACGCCGTATCAGCGCCGGCGGTTCCGCCTGAGGATGCAAGCCGCTGACGGAAACGCCAACCAAGCGACTTATCGTGAGATTGCCATCGCCATCTATGGAGAGGCGCGCGTTCGGGCCGAACCGTGGAAGACATCGGCTTTGCGCGCCTCTGTCATCGCCCTTGTCCGATCTGCCGCCGCGCTGATCGACGGCGGTTATCTGGACCTTTTGCGCCATCGTCGCAAACCCTGACGCTGACGTCTGATCGAGGGTGAGGATTTTACCCCTTCGATCTTCCTCATCCCCCATGCCGCCGCGCCTTCGCCACCGTGCGCATGTCATGCCGTTGATCGTCAGCGGCATCCTGCACAACCACGGAGGCCACCCCATGCGACCTGATCTCGCCGCCTTGCCGCCACGCTACCTGCGCACCAAGGAAGCCGCCGATTTCCTCAGCCTGTCCGCGCGCACGCTGGAAAAGCACAGAACCTACGGAACGGGACCTGCCTATCACAAGCTCGGCGGCCGCGTTGTCTATTCGGTCGAGGATCTCGCAGCCTGGGTTGCGCGCGGATCGGTCACCTCCACGTCGGACCCACGCGGACAGGTTCTCCCGGCGAAACCTCTGCCGCCGACCGCGTTCACCTCGCCCAAGCGCATCACGCGCTGAACGTGGCTGTCAGCCCCTGATGGCGCCCCCGCATCCATCCGCCTCGGAACGCGGACAACTCGATCTGTTTCGGGCGCTTCCCGGTGAATTCGCGCCAAGAGACGCGCAGGATCTCATGGCCTATCCTTTCTTTTCCCTTTCCAAATCGCACCGTATCCGCCCGATTGACTTTGCCCTGGGCAACGTCTCGATCCGTGTCGAAGCTGTTCCCGATCACGGTATGGCGACGATCTGGGACGCCGATATACTGATCTGGGCGGCCAGCCAGATCGTGGAAGCGCGGGACGCCGGTCTGCGCACGTCGCGCCTGATGGCGGCAACGCCTTATGAAATCCTGACATTCACAGGGCGCGGAACCTCCCTGAGGGACTATCAGCGCCTGAAGGCGGCGCTGGACCGGCTGCAATCGACCACGGTTGCAACCTCGATCCGCCAGCGCGCCAACGGACGACGCCATCGTTTTTCGTGGATCAACGAATGGCATGAGCGGACCGATGCCAACGGCCGCCCGGACGGCATCGAGATGATCGTGCCCGACTGGTTCTACAGTGCGGTTCTGGATGACGCCCTGATCCTCACCATCGACCGGGCCTATTTCAATCTGACCGGCGGGCTGGATCGCTGGCTCTATCGCCTGGTGCGTAAGCATGGTGGGCGGCAAAGAAACGGTTGGCGGTTCGACTTCCGTCACCTGCACCAGAAATCGGGCAGTCTCTCGCCGTTCAAGCGCTTCGCCTTCGAGCTGCGCGACATTATCCGCCGCCAACCGCTGCCCGGCTACACCCTGTTCGCCGAGGTCGAAACCGGCGGCCGGATGCTGCTCGCTTTCGAGCCTGTCCCGGCCTGTGGAAAACCTGTGGATAGCCTCGTGCTATCGGGAACCCGGACTATCGTGCCATCAGGAACCGGAGGCTCGTGCTATCGGGAACCCAAACACCTCCTATCCTTCGGTAACAAAAGCGAAAATTGCGCCCTTAACTTAGAGTCTAACACAGAATCTAACTTTGAAGAGCGGCGGCGCGATGTGGAAAAGCTCATCGCGAAGGCTGGTGCGGCCCTCAGATCGGGTGCCCATAAAGGCAAGCTGACACCCCCAAAGCAGGGATCGCCCGCGTCAACAAGCACGCCTGAACTTCCTCTCGGCAAACCGGGAGGACGGCGATGATTGTTGCGCTCCTCAATCAGAAAGGCGGCGTGGGCAAGACGACGCTGGCGCTGCATCTCGCCGGAGCCTGGGCTGCGCAAGGCAAGCGGGTCATCCTGATCGATGCCGATCCGCAAGGCTCCGCACTCGATTGGTCGCAGCGGCGCAGCCATGAAGGGCTGCCAAGGCTGTTCACCGTCATCGGCCTTGCCCGCGATACCATGCACAGAGATGCGCCGGAGCTGGCGCGTGACGCCGATCATGTCGTCATTGATGGTCCACCCCGTGTCGCTGGTCTGATGCGCTCTGCGCTGCTTGCAGCCGATCTGGTGCTGATCCCGGTGCAGCCATCCCCCTTTGACGGCTGGGCATCAGCCGAAATGCTGGCGCTTCTGAACGAAGCACGCATCTATCGCCCGGAGCTGTCCGCCCGTTTTCTGCTGAACCGATGCGGTGCGCGCACCATCATCGCCCGCGAAACGGCCGAGACTCTGGCTGACCATGATCCGCCCTTGCTGGCCACAACGGTCGGCCAGCGTGTCGCCTTCGCAGACGCCGCACAGACTGGACGGCTGGTCTCCGAGACCGATGACGGCCAACGGGCCGCACAGGAGGTCACAGCGCTGGTGGCCGAGATCGATGGCCTCGGTATCAGGAAGATCGCGCCATGACACGTCCGCCCGTCAAATCCGGCTTCGCATCGCGTCCGGGCAATCCCGATAGCTGGGTCAGAGCCGCCGATGCGCCGGCAACCGGCAAGACGGCTACGGAGGCGTTCACCGCCCGCCTGACCATCGACATCGCGCCCGAACTGCGCGGACGCATCAAGGTTGCCGCTTTCCGGCGTGGCGTCACCGTCGCCGTGATGCTGCGCGAGCTGCTGGTCCGCGAGTTTCCACCCATCGAAGGAGATCAGCCATGACCGGCAAAACCGTGCGCGCTGCGCATGAACATCCGCAGGCGGACGGGCCTGCACCGTTCACCACATTGGTCGAACTGACCTTCCAGAAGAAGAAGGTCGAGCGCTGGATACGCTTTGGCCGCAAGAGCTTTGAGCAGGTTATCGACCGCCGCCGCAGTCTGATCGGTTTTGCGCCCGAAAGCATCTTCGCCTTCGTCCGTTGGGCCTCCAACGATTACGGCACCATCGTTTCGCGGCTCGACATCCTGCGCGCTGTCGGGCGTGGCGAACCGTACCAGACCGTGCCCTTCGTTCGTCCTGGCGGCGAGATCCTGCTGCGTATCGACGGCTGGCGACAAGTCCAGCGGGTGCTGGCCCTGATTGATGCCGTGGACGCGCTTGGCGTCGATCCGGCGGATGTTGCGCCGGATCATTGGCGGCACGTCCACAACCGTTTGAGTGCCGGCCAGGAACCCAATCCCTACACCCCGGAGCGCCATGCCGCATGGGTCAGCCGCCGGAGGATTGCACCATGAGCCGCCGTCATATCCTCGCCGTGACAATGATAGCCGTTGGCACGCTCGTCGCCACGGCTGTCGCCGATCTGCCAACCCGGCTGATCTGGAATGCGACCGCCAGCGCGCCCATCGGCCTCTACACGGTTGCTCCCGCCGATGCGCTCGAAATTCCCGAACTCGTCGCCATCATGCCGCCTGAACCGCTGGAGCGGTTCATGGTTGAGCGCGGCTATATCGGGCGCGGCGTGCCGCTGCTGAAGCGTGTCCTCGGCCTGCCGGGACAGCGCGTCTGCCGCCACGGTGCGACCATTGCCGTCGATAATGTCGAGATGGGGGACGCGCTGGAGCGCGACCGCATGGGACGCGATCTGCCGGTCTGGCAGGGCTGCCGCATCATCGGCGACGGTGAACTCTTCCTCATGAATTGGGACATCCGGGACAGCCTCGACGGCCGTTACTTCGGACCTGTTCCCGCCAGTTCCGTCATCGGCCGGGCGCTTCCACTCTGGACCGATGAGGAAGGCGATGGCCGCTACGAATGGCGGGCGGTCACGCATTGAACTCACGCCAAATCCACCAACACAGGAGACATACCATGCCACAGATCGGTCAATTCGCGCGTGACGCATCCGGCTTCGCGGGTCAGCTCGTCACGCTCACCATGAAGCGCGATCTCGTCATCGTGCCCGCCGAACATTCCGATGCGGAGAATGCGCCAGACTATCGCGTCCATTTCATTGAACATGACGGGCCGGAGGTCGGTGCTGCATGGAAACGTACCGGCGAAAAGGCTGGCGAATATCTCTCGGTACTGCTTGACGATCCCGCCTTGCCGCAGCCGATCCGCGCCAACCTGTTCCGCGATGACGATGCAGGCTCGTCATGGTCGCTACACTGGAGCCGTCCAAAGCCCCGCGAAGATCGGGACTGAGATCATGCGATCCTGCGCCCTCCTTCTCTTCACGGCCCTGCTGTTGGCTGGCAGCGGCTCGATGCCGGCCATCGCGCAGATCACGCCGCAACCCGCGCCTGTCACCGTGCATCCCCATGCTGCTTTCATTGCCGAGGCGTCACAGCGCTTCGGCATTCCAGAGCACTGGATTCGGGCCGTGCTGCGTGTGGAGAGTGCGGGCGATGTGCGCGCCATCTCATCGGCGGGCGCGATGGGACTGATGCAGGTCATGCCCGATACCTGGGCGGGCCTGCGCCGCCGCCATGGTCTCGGGCGCGACCCTTACGATCCGCGCGATAATATCCTCGCAGGCACGGCGTATCTGCGCGAGATGTGGAACCGCTACGGCAATGTTGCGGCCATGCTTGCCGCCTACAATGCCGGTCCCGGTCGCTATGACGAGCATCTGGCGACGGGCCGCGTTTTGCCCGCAGAAACGCGCGCCTATGTCGCCACGCTCGCGCCGGTTCTCGGGCGTGCGACTGCGCCTGATGTGCCGACGATCGTGCCGCCGCCACCGCCGGATTGGCGCGAAGCTCCGCTCTTCGTTGCGCAATCCAGCGGCGATTCGGCGGCGGCCAATCAGCCGTCGAACGGCGCCCGCGCAACCCTTCCTCTGCGCGTTTCCGTCGATCAGGAGCCGCAGGACGGCGGCATATTCGTGGCCCGTGTGAGCAATGGAGATGCGCCATGAACATGGCGTCTCCACCCGCTTTCGGTCCGCTTCCGGTGTGCAGTCAGGCAAGGGGTCGCCTGGCTGCATTCCCGGCAGGAAGGGCAAAAAGGGAAAGAAAGGCGGAGGGCAAGATAAAGGAAACCGGCACCCTGTCGGGGCGGTTTCTGGGCAAGCCCTTGTCTGCACACTGTTTTGGGACGCGGCGCACGGCACCATGCTTTTGGGCCTCGCGTACCGCGATATGGCGCAAAGCCTTGGCGTTGCAGGGTTTTGACCGGCACTCTAACCGAATATCGGCCGATTTTCCGCCGTCACGGCTTCGGATGCGACGATGAGTGGCGACGACGAGAACCGCTTTCTCCCGAAGCCTGGCCGCATCAGGTCGGACGTGCCGAAGGCGGGCAAGGCGAAGAGCTTTCTGACGCAGGCAAAGAAGCTGGCGCGTCAGCATAGCAACAGCCCCGGCAGATCATCATCATTCGCATCACGGACTTCCTCGTCGCCTTCATCTGGTTCGGCCGGAAAGAGCGGGAAGGCATCGCGCGCTGGCAAAGGTCCGGGCGTCAAGCGTGGCCGTGGCGCGGCCTTTGTCCGCGCCCAAACCCTGTCGGGCGGGTGGCGGCACAGTGCGACCGGCGTGCGCCGCGTCGTCGTCAAAACCCGGTACGTCCAGAGCGCGGGGAAGAATGGCAAAGGGGCTGCCCATCTGCGCTACATCCAGCGAGACGGGACATCGCGTGGTGGCGAGCGCGGCCAGCTCTATTCGGCGACCGACGATCGCGCCGATGGAGATGCCTTCCTTGATCGCGGCAAGGATGATCGCCACCAGTTCCGCTTCATCGTTTCGCCCGAAGATGCCGCCGATCTTTCCGACCTCACCGAACACACCCGCGATCTGATGAGCCGCATCGAGGCCGACCTTGGCACGAAACTCGATTGGGTGGCTGTCAATCACCACAATACCGGCCATCCCCATGTCCATGTCATTGTTCGGGGCAAGGACGATCTGGGCGAGAACCTGGTCATCAATGGCGACTATCTCGCCAATGGTATTCGTGAGCGGGCGAGCGAACTGACCACGCTGGAACTTGGACCCGCCACCGAGATCGAGCAGAGCCGCAAGTTGACTGCCGAAATCGACCAGGACCGCTTCACCCGGATCGACCGGGCAATGACCGAAGAGGCCGATGAACGGATCCTCGATCTGCGCCATGATCCCGACAACACGCGCCGCCAGTTCAACCGCACGCTTCGCCTGCGCCGTCTCGCCAAACTGGAGAAGATGAGGCTGGCAACGGAATATGCACCCGGCGTCTGGGAGCTTGGCGCGAAGATGGAACCAGCGCTGCGTGAACTCGGTGAGCGCGGTGACATCATCCGTAACATGCAAGAGGCGCTGAAGGCCGATGGGCAGGAACGTGATCCGATGACCTTCCAGCTTCACGATGCCGCACCCGCGGCACCCATCACCGGCCGCATCGTCGACAAATATCTGACCGATGAGATGGGTGAAAAGCTGACCCTCGTGGTCGACGGGATCGACGGGCGCACGCACCATCTTCCCGGCATTGATCCGGCCCGCGTCGAAGATGCCCGGATCGGCAGCATCGTGGAAGTCGGTCCCGCCGATACAGCACAACGTCCCTCTGATCGCACCATCGCTGCGATCTCGGAAAATGGTATCTACCGACCTAGCCGCCACCTCGAACAGGCGAAGTTCGAGGGACGTGTGCCGGGTGGCGACTATGAGGGCTATGTCGATGCCCATGTCCGGCGATTGGAGTCGCTACGCCGGGCCAGGATTGCCGAGCGGATCGACGCCGACCAGTGGCGCATCCCCGAAGACTTCGAGAGCCGCGCCACCGCCTATGATGCCGGTCGCAACCGGCAAGCCAGCATCCGTGTCGTCTCGACCTTCGACCTGGAAAAGCAGATCGGCGCCGATGGTGCGACCTGGTTGGACCGGCGATTGGTCACACCGGACGCCTCTGACCTTACCCCGGCAGGGTTCGGCCAGCAGGTGCGCGAGGCTATGGACCAGCGGCGTGAACACCATATCGCACAGGGCGATGCCACGCGGCAGCAGAATGGACGCATCCTCTATCGGCGCAACCTGCTCGCCAATCTGCGAGAAAGGGAAGTGGCCCGCGTCGGTGCGGAAATGGCCAGCAGCAAAGGCTTGCCGTTCCGGGCGGCTGCCGATGGCGAAAATATCAGCGGCAAGTTCACCGGGACCGCACATCTATCGAGCGGCAAGTTTGCCATTGTCGAAAAGAACCACGAGTTCACTCTTGTCCCATGGCGGCCAGTGATCGACCGCCAGCTCGGCCGCGAGGTTGCGGGCATCGTGCAGGGTGGATCGGTATCGTGGCAAATGGGGCGAACACGAGGGCTCGGGATTTGAGCCTTTGCCGATCTGGCACCTCGCAAATTGTTCTGTCGACATCGGCATCTGAAAGGGCCTGTCCGATGTGCCGCCGATAGTATCCGGCAACACGGCACCCCTGCTTTTCCTGTTGTCGCTTTTGAAAACGTCTATTCTCTGATCGGCTCCATCTCCCTTGCCGATTGGAGCCTGTATGCGTGGTGGCCGAATACTCTGGGGCCAGATCATTGTCGTATTCATCATTGTCCTGGTGATGATCTGGACTTCGACACAATGGGTGGCCTTTCGCCTTGGCTTTCAGCCCCAGCTCGGCAATCCATGGTTCGATGTTGCGGGATGGCCGGTCTATTATCCTCCGGCCTTCTTCTGGTGGTGGTTTTCCTATGACGCCTATGCGCCCGGTATTTTCACCGAGGGCGCGTTCATCGCCACGTCCGGGGCGTTGTTCGCTATCGCCGCCGCTTTTTTCATGTCGATCATTCGGTCGCGCGAGGCGCGCAACGTCGCCACCTACGGTTCGGCGCGATGGGCCGAGGACAAGGAAATCCATGCTGCCGGACTGCTCGGTCCCGATGGCGTGGTCCTTGGCAGGCACAGCAAGGACTATCTCCGGCACGACGGCCCCGAGCATGTCCTTTGTTTCGCGCCCACTCGATCAGGCAAAGGCGTCGGTCTCGTTGTGCCGACGCTGCTGACCTGGCCGGGAAGTTGCATCGTGCACGACATCAAGGGTGAGAACTGGAATCTGACGGCCGGCTTCCGGTCCCATCACGGCCGCGTCCTGCTGTTCGATCCGACCAATGTGCATTCCGCAGCTTACAACCCGCTGCTGGAAGTCCGTCAGGGGGAATGGGAAGTCCGCGATGTCCAGAACATCGCGGATATTCTGGTCGATCCCGAGGGCAGTCTCGACAAGCGCAACCACTGGGAAAAGACCAGCCATTCGCTGCTGGTCGGCGCGATCCTGCATGTCCTTTACGCCGAGAAGGAAAAGACGCTCGCCGGCGTCGCGAGTTTTCTGTCCGATCCCCGCCGTCCGGTCGAGGCAACCTTGCGCGCCATGATGGACACGCCGCATCTGGGCGAAGCCGGTGTGCATCCCGTCATCGCTTCGTCGGCACGCGAGCTGCTGAACAAATCCGAGAACGAACGCTCCGGCGTGCTGTCCACGGCGATGTCCTTTCTCGGCCTCTACCGAGATCCGGTCGTGGCCCGCGTGACGGCCCGCTGCGACTGGCGCATTGCTGATCTGGTCGGAGCAAAAGAACCCGTCAGCCTCTACCTCGTCGTACCGCCCTCGGACATCAATCGCACAAAACCGCTGATCCGCCTCATCCTCAATCAGGTCGGGCGGCGGCTGACCGAGGAACTGGAAACCACCGAAAAACGCCACCGTCTCCTGTTGATGCTGGACGAGTTCCCCGCGCTCGGGCGGCTTGATTTCTTTGAATCCGCGCTGGCCTTCATGGCCGGCTACGGCCTGAAAGCGTTCCTGATCGCCCAATCCCTGAACCAGATCGAGCGCGCCTATGGGCAGAACAACGCCATTCTCGACAACTGCCATGTGCGTGCCATTGCGCGTCGCGGCGATGATTTCCATCAACGTATCGACGGCCTCTCGTGTCGCGTCCCATTTGGCGGGCTGATCCATTTCCCGGTTCTGAAGGGTGAGGCTTACCGCACCATGTACCGTTGACCAGAACATAAAGCTGTAACGGCTCAGATCCATGCCGGGCAAAAAGCCTTGGTCCTGAGAGCAGCGAAGTCCCGTCAGCAATAGATTTAGTATCTGTCTTCCAGCTTCGCCCGACCATGGATCATCGCTGACTCCGAGCCGTGGCGGCGGTGTGAACATCAGCCGGTACAGCGTGGGGTTTTCCAACGCAAAGCGGACATAGGCATAGCTGCCGTCACGCAAATAGCCGAATGGATTGCCACGCATCTGCTGGAAGACGGCCAGCTTTTCTCTGTAGAGCTGGTTGAAACCTTCGTCCCGAACGGCGCGCAGCAAGGCGCTCTTGTTGCGGAAATGGCCGTAAAGCGCTGGCGCTGTGCATCCGATGGCATGCGCGACCGCAGTCAGCGGGACGTCGAGGTCGCCACGTTCTGACAGCAGCCGGATCGTTTCGTCGATCGCACGACGAGCAATATCAAGTTCTTGCTCTTTCCGGGGACGGGCCATTCCGATGCCTGTTGCAACTTGTCGTGAAAACTAAACGACATTTATTTTTTTCGTTGACGGGCCGGAAGTCAAGAAGCAGCATTCGGTAACTGAACGTCGTTTAGTTTGAGGACGTGCGGAGAGCCGATGAACGCACACAGATCGATTTTCGCGTTGATGATGGCGGGATGCCCGTCAGAAACCGAACGCTGTTTCGGATGATGCACCATGGCTGTGATCGGGAACAATCAGACCTCGCCTGATGATAGCCTCACAAAGGTCGTTGAGGGGAAACCCGGTACATCTGCGGTCCGGCTGAACCAGTTGCGATATTTTGTTGCCGCCGTCGACTATGGGAGTTTTCGTAAGGCTGCTGCTGCGCTTTCTGTGCAGGAATCCTCCATCAGCCGACGAATCCGTGATCTCGAAGATGAACTCGGGGCGTCGCTTTTTCTGCGACATGCTGGCGGGGTGCGGTTGACCGTTGCCGGGCGGGAATTCCTGCGCAACGCTCGCCATGCTCTTCGTCAGATCGACATTGGGGTGACCAAGGTGGCGGCGGTTGGCCGGGCGGAGCAAGGGCTGATCAAGGTCGGGATATTTTCGTCCCTTGCGTCAGGATTTCTGTTCGATCTGTTGCGTGCCTTCGGCACGCGCCACCCGAACGTGCAGGTCGACCTTATTGACGGCAATCCGCCCGAGCACATCGCGGCTGTCCGGAAACTTTGTCTGGACGTCGCATTCATCACGGGAACCGCGGCATGGGATGGCTGTGAGGCGGAGCATTTATGGTGCGAGAAGGTTTTCGTGGTGCTGCCCGATAACCACCCTTTGACGGGCAAGCCGGAACTTGGCTGGGGCGATTTGGTCTCCGAGCGGTTCATTGTGAGTGACGTTGCGCCGGGTCAGGAGATCCACGACTATTTGGTTGCTCACCTTGCCGGTCTCGGCCGCCACCTCGATATTCAGTCTCAGCAGGTCGGCCGCGACAATATCCTATCGCTGGTCGCTCTCGGTCGCGGCCTCACTCTGACGAGCGAAGCAACGACCGTCGCCCAGTTTCCAGGGATCACCTACCGGGAACTTGCGGACGAGGTGCTGCCGTTCAGCATGGTCTGGTCCGCGCAAAACGACAATCCGGCGTCTCGGCGGTTGTTGAGCCTGGCACGATCGCTGACAGGGCTGGCCCGGCGAAAATAGGGTTTGACGGTACTGTACGATCACGCCGTAGCATTGGCTGCAATCGACATCGACCGTGTCGGTATCGAAGATGTCGTGGCCCTGCCCACGTCCAGGCTGACCGACTTCGATAGCGCTTTTGCCCCGCCGTGTTTGTGCACGGTGACACGGTGCGCATCCGGCCTTCCTCGGGCTTGACAGTTTGAGGTTTGTTAGAATAGAAAATATACGGACATCGCAAGGTGTCCCATATACTTTTTATCCTTTCAAGTGCGGCGGGACGAGCAATGCTGAAATGGGGTGTCGAGAGGCGGTTGGAGTTCATCGAATTCCGCCTGTTCTGGGAGGGGGGTGTCAATCGCTCTGACCTGATCGATACGTTTGGCGTCTCCGTTCCGCAGGCGTCAAAGGACTTGACCCATTATCAGGAGCGTGCGCCGCAGAATGCGGTCTATGACAAAAGCGCTCGCCGCTACGTAGCCGGCCCGGAATTTCAGCCGGTGTTTCTAGACCCGGACCCGGACGCCTATCTCATGCGGCTCCGATCGATGGCGGAAGGTTTCGCCGACGCGGGGGCGAACTGGCTCGCTGCCCCGCCTGACATGGATATCGCTCTGACTTTGCGCCGTAAGGTCGATACCGAAGTTCTGCGTTCAGTTCTGGCGGCAGTGCGGGAGGAAAGGTCGCTGGACCTTCACTACCAATCCATGAACCGCGATCGGCCCGATCCGGCATGGCGGCGGATTACCCCGCATGCCTTCGGCTTTGATGGTCTGCGCTGGCATGTGCGGGCCTGGTGCCATGAGACGGAGCGCTTCAAGGATTTCCTGCTTTCGCGTGTCCTTGGATTCGGCGAGTTCGGCGAGCCAGGTGCTGCTGCGGCACAGGACCGGCTGTGGCAGGAAACCTTCGATATCACCCTTGTGCCGCATCCTGATCTGTCGGTCGGTCAGCAGGCGGTGGTCGCAAAGGATTACAACATGGCGGACGGGCGCGCTGTGCTGACAGTTCGCTACGCCATGCTGTTCTATGTGCTCAAGCGGCTAGGACTCCTTGATGGGGCTAGGCTGCGTGATCCCCGGACCCAGCATATCGTTGCGGCTGACGAAGACGAGGTTGCCGCCGCCCTTGAGCGTGCGCAGCATGAGTTCGATGAGGCTGACACAGCAAGCGGGGCGGTACCTAAATGATGGTGGCCGCAGCGAAATATCGGATGTCCTTTGGCGTGGGCGGGCTGATGCTCAATGAGAGCATCGTGATTGCTCAAGCTTATCAACCCGGTGAGAACTGGGCATCTGCTCGTGAGCGTTTGCTGGCCCAGGGCGCGTCATCCTTACCCAAACTGGCCTCGCAAACCCGCGCGCTTCGTGAAGTGTACGACCGGATAGGCCATCTCTCTGATGCCGAACGTCATTACCTGTCGGTAGAGGCTGACCGCGCCGAGCAGCAGGCGATGATGTGGCTGGCGGTCTGCCGGACCTATCGTTTTGTCCACGAATTCGCAGTCGAGGTGATCAGCGAACGCTACCAATCATGGCGGCTCCACCTGGGCCATGAGGTTTTTGACCGCTTTCTCGCGGAGAAGGCTGAAAGCGATCCCGGCCTCGCCGCTCTTTCAGCTTCAACCTGCGCAAAATTGCGTCAGGTCTTGTTTCGTATACTACGTGAAGTTGGTTTGATAAGCGTCGAGGGTAGAATTCAGCCGATTTGGTTATCGGGGCGCATGAAGCGGCTGATTGAGGAGAGTAATCCGGCGGACTTGCAGGTCTTTCCCGGAAATGGGGGGTAATGGTGGGCACGAAAACTGATCGGCGCGCCCGCGCCGAGCACCTATTCAGGGTAGTTTCCAGCGATCGGTTCTTGCAAAAGCAAGGGCTGGGAAACGAGGTTCCCTTTTTTATCTGCGCTTTTGATGCCGAAGACGGACTGAGCCTGGGCGAGGATCGCGAGGATCTGATCGCCCGGCTGAGCCACGCCGGTGTGCGCGTACTTGATATTGATCTCTATGACCTTTCGATCAGGATCCTCGAAGACCGGGGTATCTTCGAGCAGATCCTTGAGGTTGAAGCCGAAACGGAAAAGGCGGAGCTCAAGGAACTGTTGCAGGGGGTTCTGGACCCGCAGGCACACCTCATTCCAAAGATTGCGCGGCACATCGAAGAAGTCCCGCACGACGTGATCTTCCTGTCAGGCGTAGGCGAGGTTTACCCCTACCTGCGGTCGCACAACGTACTCAACAACCTGCAAAGCACCGCGAAAGATCGCCCGACGGTCATGTTCTTTCCGGGAAAATACACGCACGCGCTGGCGACAGGAGCATCGCTGGAATTGTTCGGCTTACTCCATGACGACAAATACTACCGCGCGTTCAATATCATGAATTACGAGGTCTGACCGATGGCTACTTTTCTGCGTGATATCTTTGCCAAGCCGGTCGACCGTTCGATCGATGGGGTGATCAAGGCTGACGACAAGGCCAGCCTCCTGACCGAGCTCGATGAATATGTCATCACCAATGAGATCGGCGCTCGGCTGGAGCAATTCCTCGACGCCTACAACAATTATGATACCGCGAACGGCGTGTGGATTTCTGGCTTCTTCGGGTCAGGTAAGTCTCACCTGCTGAAGATGCTCGCCCTTCTGCTGGAGAATGACGAGGTCGAAGGGCAGCGTGCCGTCGAAATCTTTGAGCGGAAGCTTGCGGGAAACCCGATGCTGGCGGGGGCTTTGCGCAAGGCAGTGTCGATTCCATCCCGGTCGGTCTTGTTCAATATCGACCAGAAGGCGGATGTGATCTCGAAGGCGGATGTCGATGCGCTTCTCGCCGTCTTCCAGAAGGTCTTTGACGAGATGTGCGGCTACTATGGCAAGCTCCCGCATATCGCGCAGTTCGAGCGTGATCTGGACAGTCGAGGCAAGCTCGATGCCTTCAAGGCGGCCTTTGCGCAGTCTTCCGGAAAGCCTTGGGAGCGCGGGCGCGAACAGGCTCTGATGGAAGGCAAGCACATTGCCGCCGCCTTTGACGAGGTCACGGGCGATGAGGTCAAGGATATTCTTGGCCAGTATCGTAAGGATACGAAGGTTTCGATCGAGGATTTCGCCAATATGGTGAAGTCGTGGATCGATGCGCAGGGGCCGAAGTTCCGGCTGAATTTCTTCGTCGATGAGGTGGGGCAGTATATCGCCGACAACGTCAAGCTCATGACGAACCTGCAGACCATTGCCGAAAGCCTGAACACGAAATGCAAGGGGCAGGCCTGGATTGTTGTCACCGCCCAGCAGGACATGGGTTCGGTCATCGGGGATCTGACGGCGCAGCAGGAGAATGACTTCTCGAAAATCCAGGCGCGCTTTGCCAACCGGATGCCGCTGAACTCTCAGGATGTGGCCGAAGTCATCCAGCGCCGTCTGCTGGCCAAGACCGAGGCTGGTCAGATCACCCTTGGCAATCTTTATGATGCTGAGGAAAACAACCTGCGCACTCTGTTCGATTTTGGAGATAATTCCTTCAAGTTCAGGAACTTCTCCGGAAAAGACCAGTTCGTCGCGAGCTACCCGTTCCCGAACTACCAGTATGACCTGTTCCAGCGCGCGATCATGGGCCTCTCGCAACATAACGCGTTTGAGGGCAAGCACAGCTCGGTCGGCGAACGCTCTATGCTGGGGGTGTTTCAGGAGGTGGCCAAAAAGCTGGCCGACACGCCGGTTGGGGGGCTGGCGACCTTTGACCTGATGTTTGAGGGGATTCGCACCGCCCTGAAATCATCGGTTCAGCAGTCAATCCAACTGGCTGAAAAGAACCTTGGCGATGATTTTGCCGTGCGGGTGCTGAAGGTGTTGTTCCTTGTCAAATACGTCAAGGAATTCAAACCGACTGCCCGCAACATATCGATCCTCCTGTTGTCCCGGTTCGAGGCGAACCAGACCGAGCAGCGCCGCAATATCGAGGAGGCCTCGTCGCTTCTGGAGCGTCAGACGCTGATCCAGCGCAACGGCGAGGTCTATGAATTCCTCACCAATGAGGAAAAGGACGTCGAGGCCGAGATCAAGGCAATCGTCGTCGATCCCGCCGAGATAGAACGGCAGCTAGATGAACTGGCGTTCGGCGCGATCCTCCGTCACGGCAAGATCAAGCATGCCGGCACGGGTGTCGATTACGCTTTCACCCGCAAGCTTGACGGCCACAGCCTGAACCGGGAACATGAGCTTTCCGTCAATATCATCTCGCCGTTCAGCGACGATTCCGACGCACCGGATGTGGTTCGTTCGAACAGCATGGCAAGCGATGAGATGATTGTCCTACTCGGGCGTGATGTGCGTTTTACGCGCGATCTCGTCCTCTGGCTCCAGACCGTAAAATTTGCGCGTCAGGTCACCAGCGGGGATGCCCAACCCGGTCGTGATCGTATCATTGCGGAAAAGCGTGACCAGAATACACGGCGCGAAAAGGAACTGGTGCAGCGGCTACGCGGCCTTATCGCGGATGCTCGGCTCTTCGTGCGCGGTGCCGAGCTGGAGATCGGTGGCGAAGATCCGCAGGATCGGCTGGTCAAAGGTTTCCAGGTCTTGGTGGACAAGGTCTATACCAGCCTGCCTGTCCTGCGCGGCGCCACTTACACCGAAGCAGATCTTGGACGAGCCGGACGCGTTGATGGCGGGCTTTTTGGCGGCGAAGGCAGCGGTCTGACCGAAGCCGAGCAGGACGTGCTGAATCATGCTCAGGCTCAGATGCGCCTTGGGACGCGGGTCTCGGTCAAAGCTTTGGTCGAGAAGTTCGGAGCAAAACCTTATGGCTGGCCCGCCATCGCGGTTCTCTGCCTGACCGCGAGCCTTGTCGCGCGCGGCAAGCTTGAGGCTCGGGCCGACAGTGCTTTGCTGGAAGGGGATGCGCTGGTGCAGGGGCTGCGCAACAGCCATGCCCTTGGCAACATTCTGCTTTCCCCGCAGATCGAGTTCACTGCTGCCCAGATCCGCAAATCGCGCGAACTGTTTCAGGAGCTGTTCGATCTTCCAGCCTCTGGCAATGACGCGCGCAGTTTGGGTGCGGAGTGGCAGACGCAACTGCGCAAGCTGCTCGGCGATGTCGAGCAGGAGAGTCGCGCCATTGCAGCCTATCCCTTTGCCGCCGCCCTCGATCCCCTGCGCACCATGCTGGATGGGATGCGCGACCAGTCGGCGACCTGGTTCATCACCGGCCCGATCGGGCAGGAAGACCAGCTTCTTGATGCAAAAGAGGATGTCTTCGACAAAGTCCGCAGCTTCATGCGCGGACCACAAAAAGGCATCTACGATGAGGTGCGTTCTTTCCTGACCAAGCAGGATCAGAACCTTGGCTATTCCGAAGGTGCTGCCGCCGACAAACTGCGTCAGGTTCTTGAGGATCCGCAGTGCTACAAGGGCACCGCAATTCAGGAACTGAAGACGGATTTCTACGCCCTGAAGGAGCGTATCGAGCAAACTGTTCTGGCTGAGCGCACCGCTGTCATCACAGCGATTGACGAGGTTGCCGGAAAAGTCGCCCAGACTTCGGAGTTTGGCGCACTGCCGCCCGAACAGCAGGCGCGCATCCGCGAAGAGCTTGCTGCGCGGAAATCGGGCCTTGCCGCACAGAGCCTGATCCCGGCCTTGCGCAATCTGGTGACCGAGGTGCGTTCCAATCTTCTGGCTGACACGCTGACGCGCATTGCGGAGCTGACACCTGCACCAACACCGACGCCCGCGCCCCAGCCCGAACCTTCCGGTGGCGTGGCTGAAGCTCCGGCTAAACCATATGTGCCACCGGCACCGGCCAAGCCCCAATACATCAAGGCGCAGTCGATCATCGTCCCCTTCGCGAAAACCTATCTCGAAGATGCGGACGATGTGACCCGCTACCTCGACGAGATGAAAAAGACTCTGCTGGCCGAGATCGGCGCGGGCAAGAAAGTGATTGTCTGATGGATACCAACGCCCTGAAGAAATTTGCGCAAAGCGCGCGCAACCTGCTGATCGATCAGGTCACTGCCCGGCTGGACATGGTGCTGGCCGAAGGCGCAGCGGCTCGCCGCGAGCATCCCAAAGCGATTGCGAAGCTGGAGGTCGCCGCCAACAGCAACCGCGCCCAGGTGATCGAGCATGCGGCCTATACATGGTTCAACCGCTTCACCGCGTTGCGCTTCATGGATGTCACGGGCCTGACCAACCCGCGCGTGGTGTCGCCCGCAGACGGCGCTACCCGGCCCGAGATTCTGGCCGAGGCGATGGCTGGTAACCTGCCGGATCGCGCCCGGCCAGAGATCGCCGAATATCTGAACGGCACCCGCCCCGCCCATGATGGGCAGGCGGAGGCCTATCGACTGCTGCTGATCCATGCCTGCAACGAATGGCACGGCGCGATGCCCTATATGTTCGAGCGCGCCGATATGCTCGACCGGGCCGAGGATTATACCGAACTACTGATACCCGACGATCTTCTGTCGCCGGACAGTATCCTTGCCCGCCTGCGCGAGGTGATGACCGAAGATGCCTGTCAGGATGTTGAGATCATCGGCTGGCTGTACCAGTTCTATATCAGCGAGAAGAAGGATCAGGTTTTTGCCGGCCTGAAAAAGAACCAGAAGATCACTGCGGAGAATATCCCCGCCGCAACACAGCTGTTCACCCCGCACTGGATTGTCCGCTACCTGGTGGAAAACTCGCTTGGGCGGCTGTGGCTACTGAACCGTCCGCAATCGAAGCTGGCGGCGAAGATGGACTATTACATCGCGCCGGAAGAGCCGGAGACGAATTTTCTGCGGATTACCCGGCCCGAGGATATCCGCATCTGCGATCCGGCCTGTGGCTCGGGCCATATGCTGACCTATGCGTTTGACCTGCTCTATGAAATCTATGCCGAGGAAGGCCATGACGCGGCCGAGATCCCCGGCCTGATCCTGAAGCATAACCTGACCGGCATCGAGATTGACGACCGCGCCGGGGCGCTGGCGGCCTTCGCGCTGTCGATGAAGGCGGCGGCAAGGCTGGGGCGGCGGCGGTTCCTGCGGATGGAGGCGAAGCCCGACATCGTCGTGCTGCAGGATGTGCGCTTCACGCCTGCCGAGATGCAGGATGTTGCCGCTGTGGTGGGCAAGGATCTGTTCACTGATGAGCTGCGCGAGACGCTGGGGCAGTTCGAGCAGGCGAAGAACTTTGGCTCGCTGATTGTGCCGAAACTGCGTGATCCGGCCGAGACGCTGCGGGTGGTGGAGGTGCGGGATTTTGGCTCTGACTTGCTGTTGACGGAGGTGCAGAAGCGCGTTGTGGCCGTGCTGCGAATGGCCGAGGCGCTGTCGTCCAAGTATCACGTCGCCGTCGCCAACCCACCTTATATGGGCGGCAAAGGTATGAACGGAAAACTGGGCGACTTCGTCAAGGCTAGCTATCCAGACAGCAAATCCGATCTTTTCGCTGTGTTCATGGAGCGAGCGCTTGGGCTTTGCGCCAAGCACGGCCTGATGGCGATGATAAACATGCAGTCGTGGATGTTCCTGTCATCCTATGAAAAGCTACGTGTGAAGTTGCTGTCGGATGCCATGATCCTGTCCATGGCGCATTTGGGAGAACGGGCTTTTGACAGCATCGGCGGGGCGGTGGTTTCCACCACTGCGTTCGTGATCGAGAATGCCCATAGCTTGAATCACGAAGGCACGTTCATCCGTCTTGTAGATGGAAGTTCCGAGGCTGAAAAAGAGGCGCAGCTTAAAGAAGCCATTCAGAATCCGAACTGTGGCAGGCTCTATCGTGCCTCGGCAGAGGATTTCGAGAAAATACCGGGCAGCCCCATTGCATATTCGGCTAGCAATAACTTGAGGGGACTTTTTGTTAAGGGGCTCCTTGGAGAGGCAGCTTTTACCCGATTGGGAATGGCAACAGCAGACAATAATCAGTTTTTGCGCCTGTGGTCGGAAGTGTCTTTCGAGAAATCATACCGAGTGGCTGCTAACCGTGATGAGGCGGCTCAAAGCGGCGCTCGCTGGTTCCCATATCAAAAAGGTGGGGAGTTCAGAAAGTGGGCTGGGAATTGTGATTTCTTCGTTGACTGGGAGGGCGATGGTCAGCGAATTCAGAATTTCAAGGATGAAAGCACCGGAAAAGTCCGGTCGCATAACTATAATCTAGATTTCATATTTAAGAGTGGCGTCACCTGGAATGCTTTAACGAGCGGAAAAACGTCTGCGCGTGGGAGTTCATTTTCGCTATTCGATAATGCGGGTTCCTCACTTTTTACAAAGGATGGGTATTCGTTTAACGCTGTGATGGCCTTTATTAATTCGTGTGTGATGACGGAGGTTTTCCCTCTGATTTCACCAACGTTGAATTATCAGCCCGGCGATATTTCAAAGCTGCCAGCGAGTTTTGCATCTGTATTGCAACAGCAGCTGAGAGCTCCAACTGAGAGGCTTGTCAGCATCGCCAGATCCGACTGGGACGCTTACGAAACCTCCTGGGACTTCACCACGCTCCCCGTGCTCTCGTTCGAACATCGTGCTGAGTCGCTGGCGGATACCTATGCCAATCTCCGCACTCATTGGCAGGGCATGACGGATGAGATGCAGCGGCTGGAGGAAGAGAACAACCGCATTTTCATCGACGCTTATGGCCTGGCTGACGAACTCACACCCGGAGTGCCGATCGAGGAGATCACGCTCACCTGCAACCCGGCCTATCGTTATGGCGTGAAGGGTTCGGAAGAGGACCGCGAGGCGCGGCTGCGCGAGGATACGGTGGCCGAATTCCTCCACTATGCTGTGGGCTGCATGTTCGGGCGCTACAGCCTCGACGCGCCCGGCCTGATTCTCGCCAATCAGGGCGAAGGGATCGAGGATTATCTCGCCCGGGTGCCAGAGCCGACATTCGCGCCCGACCGCGACAATGTCATCCCGGTGCTGGATGCTGACTGGTTCGCCGATGACATCGTCACCCGCGCCCGCGACTTCCTGCGCGTCACCTTTGGCGAGGCTAAGTTCCGGGAAAACCTCGCCTTCATCGAAACCGCCCTCGGCAAGGATCTGCGCAAGTGGTTCAACAGGGACTTCTTCGACTATCATGTCCGCCGCTACAAGAAGCGCCCGATCTACTGGATGTTCTCTAGCCCCAAGGGCACCTTTAATGCGCTGATCTATATGCACCGCTACCGGCCAGACACCGTCTCGGTCGTTCTGAACCAGTATGTGCGCGAATTCATCCATAAGCTGGAGGTGGAGCGCACACGGCTGGAAAAGCTGGCCGTCGATCCTGCAGCTACGCCCGCTCAGCAAACAAAGGCGCAGAAGGAAACGGCTACAGTCATCAAACAGATTGCCGAGCTGACCGAGTGGGAACGCGAAGTCGTCTATCCGATGGCGCAGCAGAAGATTGCCATCGATCTCGATGACGGGGTGAAGCGCAACTATCCGCTGTTCGCCGGTGCGCTGAAGCCGATCAAGGGGCTGGAGGCTGCGGATGACTGACCGCATCACCGCCGGCCTGATGCGGCTCTATGAAGATCAGGGACATCGCATCGTCTTCTGGTATGACGTCGCCCGCGATCTGCGCGAGGCATTCGATGCGGTTGATCTGCCCGGCGTCAGCAAGGTGGAGATCACCAACAACGAATTCGGCCTGAAATACCGCATGCTGCGGCAGGAGCCGAAGGCACGGTTCCTGCTCTATAAGGACGGCCCCGAGCCGCCGATGCCTGAGAATTGGCTGCTGGATGTGCAACTGGCCAGCGCCGTGTTCCGCGCCGATCAGGCGGCGATCTGGGTGGCTGATCTCGGCATTCCGGCGAAGTATGAAGCCGCCGTGCGCGATCACGCCGAATTTTACCGTTCCGGCAAGCGGCTGGAAGCGCTTCGCGCGATCGAGCGCGAGCGGCCATCGCAAAGCGCCAACGATGTCCGCCGCAAGATGCTGGCGGTCTGCGTCGGTGCGGATGGCGATCTCGATACGGTGATCGAGGCGTTGCTGGCCGAACTGGCTGAAGGCCGTGATGACGCGCTGAAGCTGGTGGATCGTGTCGGGCTGTCAGAGTTCTTCTGGAAGGAAGTGACAGCGCGTTATGGCTATGCGGCGGATGCGCCGGATTTTCAGGATTTCGCCATCACGCTGTTTTCCAGCGCCTGGGCGCGGGCCATGGGAGAGGCTGCCCGCCTGAATCCTGATGCCGCGTTGATGTTCCGCCGCTGGAGCGCCTCGCGCCGGTGGGGTGAGGCGTTCGAGAAGCTGTCGGGCGATTATCAGGACGTGCTGAAGATCAGGGACGATCTGGCTTCCCGCGATTTCCGTAGCCTGATGCCGCATGATCACTTCGAGGAAGTGGATCGGAGGATCGTTGTCGCCATCGTTGAGGGGCTTGCCCGGCAGAGCCTGTCGGCGACAGATGTGCTGAAATGGGTGCGCGATCGCCGCCAGAGCCATTGGTATAGCCGTTACGCGGATGTCTATCAGGCCATTGGCTATGCGACCGAGTTTCAGCAGGCGCTGGCCGAGGCTGATCTGACGATGACCAGCCTGTCCGATGGTGTGAAGCGCTATTCCGCAAGCTGGTTTCGACTGGACCAGCTCTATCGCAAGTTCATCTATCACATGCAGAAAAGCGGTCAGTCGGGGCTGCTGTCCGCGCTCTATGAGGCGGTTGAGAACCGTTACACTACGAATTTCGTGCTCAAGCTGAACGATGCCTGGCAGGATGAGGTTGCCCGCCTGACGGACTGGGCGGTCCCAGGCTTTCCGCGTCAGGTGGATTTCTATCGGGAACAGGCCGCTGAATACCGGCGCAAGGATCAGAAGGTCGTCGTCATCATCTCGGATGCGCTGCGCTATGAGGTGGCCGAAGAGGCGCTACGCGAGATCCGCAAGCTCAATCGGTTCGATGCTGAACTGAAGCCAATGATCGGGGTTTTGCCGAGCTACACGCAGCTTGGCATGGCGGCGCTGTTGCCGCACCGGCAACTGGCGATCCGCGACGACAATGATCTGGTGCTGCTGAACGGTGAAAGCACCATGGGGGCCGCCGCTCGTGAAAAGGCTCTTGCTGCGGGCCGGACTGGAGACCGGGTAAAGGTTCTCGCGGCGAAGGATTTCATGAATCTGGGATCATCGGAGGGTAAAGACCTCTTCCGGGATCATGATGTCCTCTATCTGTATCACAACCAGATCGACGCAATTGGCGACAAGCTCGCCACGGAGGAAAATGTCCCCGCTGCGGCAGAGACTGCCATCGAGGATCTGGTGAAGCTGGTGCGGAAGCTGACCTCGGCCAACTTCTCGAACATCCTGATCACCGCCGATCACGGCTTCTTGTGGCAACACAAGGCTCTGGAAGAGAGCGGCTTCGCGCTGAGCGAGCCGGAAGGCGAGATCGTTACACGCAACCGCCGCTTCGTGATCGGCCGAGGCCTTAACAGCAGTGGCGGCATGAAGAAGTTCTCTGCCGCACAGCTTGGCCTGGAGGGTGGTCAGGACATCCTGATTCCAAACTCGATCAACCGCCTGCGCGTCAAGGGATCGGGCAGCCGCTTTGTCCATGGCGGGGCGAGCCTGCAGGAGATCGTCCTGCCGGTCCTGCGTGTCGGCAAGCAGCGCAAGGAGGATGTCGGACAGGTTTCGGTGCAGATCATTCCGCCACCCCGTGCTCAGATCACCACGGGCCAGATCCAGGTCACCTTCTATCAGGCGGAGCCAGTGACCGACAAGCAGCAGCCCCGGCAGGTGCATGCAGCCATCTTTGCCGACGATAAAACACTCATCTCAGACGAAGCCGAGTTGGAATTCGATTTCACGTCTGAGAACCCGCGCGAGCGCGAGCTGTCGCGGAGCTTCCTGCTGTCCAAGGCGGCAGACGCCTATAATAATCAGACAGTCTTCCTGAAGCTGCGAACGCGCATCGGCAAGACCAGCCATTTCGAAGATCACGCTTCGCAGCCGCTGCTGTTGAAGCGCGGGATCAGTACAGATTTCGATTTCTGAGGTGCCGATGTCGACCCTTGATGGCAAGATCAATGAGCATTTTGCCGGTTTCGTGGTCCGTAAGGACCTGGTGAAGGCCGTGAAGGGGAACGCCATTGTCCCCACTTATGTGCTCGAATACCTTCTCGGCCAGTATTGCGCGACCGATGACGAAGCCTCGATTGCGACAGGCATTGAAACGGTCAAGGACATCCTGCGCAAGCACTACGTCCATCGTTCCGAAGCTGGGTTGGTACAATCAACGATCAAGGAGCGTGGCCGCTACAAGGTCATCGATCAGGTTAGCGTGGCGCTGAATGAAAAGACCGATGCCTATGAGGCGGTCTTTGAAAACCTCGGTATCAAGCGGGTTGCCATCGACAGCGCCACGGTAAAGGCGCACCCGAAACTGCTGGTTACGGGTATTTGGTGCATCGCCGATGTGCAGTACGAGTTTTCGGAAGACAGCCGGATCTCCCCCTGGATCATCGACACGTTGAAGCCGATCCAGATCGCCCGTGTGGACTATGACGGCTATCGCGAGACGCGGGATAAGTTCACCACCGAGGAATGGATCGATCTGCTGATGCAGAGCATCGGCTTTGATCCGTCACTGTTCGGGCGCAGGTCAAAGCTTTTGCAACTGTTGCGCCTGGTGCCATTTGTTGAGCGCAACTACAACCTCATCGAGCTTGGTCCCAAGGGGACGGGAAAATCTCATATCTATTCCGAGTTTTCGCCACATGGTCAGCTGATCTCGGGCGGTGAAATCACGGTTCCCAAGCTTTTCGTGAACAATTCCAATGGCCGGATCGGATTGGTCGGCTTTTGGGATGTCGTGGCCTTTGACGAATTTGCCGGCCGCGAGAAGACGGCCAACAAGGCGCTTGTCGATATCATGAAGAACTACATGGCAAACAAGCAGTTCTCTCGTGGTGTAAATCCGATGGGCGCCGAGGCCAGCTTCGCCTTCGTCGGCAACACGGACCATAACGTGCCTTGGATGCTGAAAAATACGGACCTGTTCGAAGCTCTGCCGCCGCAGTTCCACGACAGCGCCTTTATTGATCGATTGCATGCCTATCTGCCCGGATGGGAGGTCGACATCATCCGGGGTGAGATGTTCACATCTGGCTATGGGTTCATTGTTGACTATCTCGCCGAAATCCTGCGCCATCTGCGTGCGGAGGACTTCTCGCACCGGCCAGATCGCTATTTCATCATTCCGGTTCAGACCCATATCCGGGACCGTGCGGCGATCAACAAGACCATGTCAGGTCTGCTGAAGCTGATCTTCCCGAATGGAGGCGAGACAGAAGCCGAAGTTGAAGAACTGCTGCGCTTTGCGATTGAATGCCGAAAGCGGGTGAAGGATCAGCTCCTGCGGATCGACAGCACCTTTGAGGCAGCAGATTTCCATTACATCGCATCGGATGGCGCAAAGCGCGCCGTCGCCACGCTGGAGGAAGAGGAGTTCCCCCAGTTCTACCACCGTCGATCAACCGACGATGGAAGTGAAGGTACGAATCAACAAGAGATTGGGTTGGTACCGGCAGAGCCGGTCTCAACGGCGGCTGCTTCCGCAGCGCCTACCGTTACCGCTGCCCCGCACTCCCCCCCAACTCCCGGACATGTCGTTTTCACAGAAAACCGCAAGGGCATCAGTTTCGATAAGATCTTTGGTCCTTGGACGGATGGCGCGACGCGGATCATCATCACAGACCCCTATATCCGGAAGTTCCATCAGGCGCGCAACGTGATGGAACTGATCGAGATGCTGATCAGGCGCAAACAGCCTGAAGATCAGATCGCTGTGCATCTTGTCACGGCTCCGGACGATGGGAACATTCAGGAGCAGCGAGAGTGCCTGGACGGGATTGCTGAAGCCTGCACAGGCACGGGCGTCGATTTCACATGGGCCTTCGATGGGAGCGGCACTCTCCATGCACGCGACATCACGACGGATACTGGCTGGAAGATGGTTCTGGATCGCGGGTTAGATATTTTCCAGCCAACGCCTCGCAAGATGAACGGTTTCTCGCTGGGAGAACGGATGCAGGAGCACCGGATGGTCCGTGGTTTCTACGTGACTTATGTCGAGAACCTTTAGCTTCGTCGACCGTGTTGGCGGTGCAGGTTTGGCTACGCGCTCGGCGGGAAGCAAGAAGTCGACCTCGATGCCCAAGCCCTCATCCTCGTTGCAGTTTTCCTGATCCGCAGATTGCAGGCCATTCATGCACTACCCCTTCCTCGTCACTGATCCGCGCTCCGGCCTGCAATACCGCCTGACCGATACCGGTCTTGCCGAATTGTCCCTTGCCCCCATTTCTGCCGAATGGGCGCCGGGGCGTGCCATTGCCGAGGCGCCTGACCCGGTCTGGGCCGAAAGTCTTGCCAATGCGCCTGTCGAGACGATCTCGGCGGTGACCGCCGCGCTGACGGATCTTGTGCTGGCCACGCCGGATCTGAAGGTGCCGAACGTCGATCACCTGCCAGACAGCCGCGCCAAGCGGCATCTCTTGGCGCTGGTTGCGTTGTGGCAAAGGTTGGGGGATGCGCTGCCAGAGGGGCTGGCACCGATTTCCCATGTGCTGGCCCTGCCGCATGGGTCGTTCCTGGGCTCGTTGCCGGTGGTTGAAGGTTCGCTGGATCCCCTAGCTCCTGCGGCGCTGCAGGCGCTTTTTGCCCGGTTGCGGGACGAGTTCGGCACTGTTCCTGCAAGCGACTATACGCCCCGGGCCACAATCGGCAGCCGCCTGCACGCGCTGCAGGGCGGTGTTTCAGCGCAGGATATCGAGGCCGGGGTTCTGGATGACAGCCTCGCGTTCTATGGCCTGCGCGATCCCGCCGCCTGCGCCGATTTCGCCGCCGCCCAAGCCCGGGCGCTGATTGAGTCCGGCGTTTCGGCCCGTGAAATCGCCGTGCTGTCGGGCGATGATCTGCGCCAGATCGCGCGCGCTTTTTCAGCCCAGGGAGTGCCGCTCTCGGGCCTTCCGGGCCAATTACCCGAGCGAGATGTCATTGGCGAGACCGCGCTACATCTGGCGCTGGCCAAGCGACCGCCAACTCCGGCCATGGTCTTGGCGAGCCTCGCGCTTTCTCCCTTGATGCCCTGGGCGGCACAGACCGGGCGCGATCTTGCCGAAAGCCTCATGGGTGGCGATTTCCGAGGCGCCATCCTCACGGGCACGCCCGCACATAAGGAACTGTGGGACGATATCCGCGCCTCGGCCGGCAGCTTGCCGCAGCTGCGATTCCTGCTGGACCGGATCTGCGAGCGGATCGGAAAAGGCGATCAGGTCCGCGCGCGGCTGACTGTCCCCCCCGGCGAAGGCACGCCGGATTGGGAGATAATCCTGCGTGGCATTCAGATCGCGCCGCCCATGGCTGCGGACCCCGACCGCAATCTTGAAGGCGTCAGCCTTTGGTCCGCGCATGAAAGCCCGTGGCGCCCATGCCGCCATCTGATCGTCAGCGATTTCACCGACGGGCTTTACCCGACTCGCCCGCGTGCCAATCCGCTGTTTCTTGACAGCGAGATCGCTGCGATACGCGCGGGAATCGGCGTTCACCTTCGCGGTCGGGCCGAGGGGCTGGCGCAAAGCCTCGCGTTACTTGATCAACAGCTTCAGGCGGTTTCCGGCAGCGTCACCTTCCTCATCCCATGGCGCGATCTGGCGGGCGGGCGCTTGCAACCTTCGGCCGGGTTGTCGCTGGTGGCGCGGGCGGTGGCGGGTGTTGAGGATGCCAGCGATCTGATCACCGATCTGTCGCGTCAGAGCCCCGCGGAATGGCCGATTGCGTATCACCATCTGATGCCGGTGCCGGAACCCGCGGAATTGCCTGAGGAGCTTGCTTTCACGGGGCATGACCTTCTTTCCCTTCGTCGGCGTGAAGACGGCACCGCCAAACCGCAATCGCCCTCGCGGCTCGAGACGCTGCTTGTCAGCCCGCTCGCCTGGCTTCTGGCCGAGGTTGGGGCCGAGGATATGTCTTGGTCGACCGAAGAACTCGACGTGATGGCAAGGGGCAATATCGCCCATGATGTCTTTGAGCATGTCTTCCTGAAGGATCAGCCGTTCCCGGAAACCGAGGCGCTGGCAGAACTGATCCCCGAGGCCTATGACCGCGCGCTCACCCGTCACGCGGGCTATCTGCGCAGCCCGTCATGGGAGATGGAGCGCCACGGTTTGGAGCGTGAGATCATGGCGGCGGCCCTGCGCTGGCGCGACCACTTGCTGGCGCTCAATGCCAAGATCATCGGCAATGAAATCTGGCTGGCCGGTGAGGCGCATGGCATCAATCTGCATGGCAAGGCCGACGCGATCCTTGAACTGCCTGATGGTGCGCTCTTGATCGTCGATCACAAGAAAAGCGGCACCAAGGGCCGACGGCAGCGGATGGAGGCGGGCTGGGATCTGCAGGCAGGGCTTTACGCCGATATGATAGCGCGGCCCATGCGGCGCGAGGGTGACGGCATGGACCCGCTGATCGGCCGCAAGGTGGCGGTCGCCTATCACCTAATGAATGATGGCGGGTTGCTGACTTCGGGTCTGGTCTTGCCCGAGGGCTCGCCCGCTCGCGACATGGGCGATGCGGTGAATGCCGGGGCGGTAGCCAAGCTGGCGGAACGCTTGGCCGAACTTGGTGCAGGCCGGGTCGTGCTGAACACCTCTGAGGATGTGGCCTTCTTCAAGAAAGAAGCCGGCTTCACCCCCTATGCGCTGACCGATGGCTCGGCCCTGGTCACCGCCTTCATCCGCACGATCGAGGAGGAATGACCATGGCCCCCGTCAATGCAGATCAAGGTCTGGTCATCGTTCCCGCGGGTGCCGGCGCGGGCAAGACCCACCGCATCAAGACCCAGCTGTCCGATTGGGTGAAACGCGGCATTGTCCGGCCCGAACGTATCCTTGCCGTCACCTTTACCGAGGCCGCGGCTGGCGAGTTGCGCGAAAGGATCCGTGCCGGCCTTCTGGCCGATGGACTGGTCGCCGAGGCGATGGCGGTCGAGCGCGCCTATGTCTCGACCATACATGGACTGGGCCTGCGGCTTTTGACCGAACATGCTCTGGCGGCTGGCGCCTCGCCGCAGCCGCGCCATCTGGGCGATGCCGAGCGGGATCTGCTGATCCGTCAGGCACTGGCACATGCCAAGGCGCTGGACCCGATCAAGGCCGCGCCCGAGCGGTTCGGTTACGCCCCGAGCTTCGTGAAGGGCGAGACGGTCGAAGACAGTTTGCGCGCCCGGGTGCTATCGATGATCGACCTCTTGCGCGGCCTTGGGGACAAGGGGCGTGACGCTGGCCTGATCGCTCCGGCACTGACGCGGCTGGATGCGGTTTACGGGCCGGTTCTGGATGACCCTATCGCCGCGACCACCGCGTTGCAGACGGCCGTGCAGGTCATGATCGCAGCCTTTCCCGAGGGAGGCATGGCCGGGATCACCGCCAAAACCAATGTCGAGAAGCTGGAGAAAAACCTCGCGCTTTTCAAACGTGTTGATCGCGCGCCCGATCTTCTGGATCGGGATTGGCAGGTCTGGAACGATCTGCGCAGCCTGTTCATCTCTAACCGCTCCAGCAAGACGCCTGCGGGATATGACGACCTTGCCACGGCGATCATGGCGGCGGCGGATGTGCTGCCCTGCCATCCCGGCCCGCTGGCCGATGCTAAGCTGCACCTGTCCTGCCTAATCGCCTGCGCGCAAGAGGTGATGGCGGCCTATGAGACCCGCAAGAAGGCGCTCGGCCTGATCGACTTTGCTGACATGATCACCGGGGCTGAGCACCTGCTCCGCACCGACCTCGCCGTGCGGCAAGCGGTGCTGGACGAGATCGACTGCGTCATCATCGACGAATTCCAGGATACCAACCCTGTGCAATTCGCGCTTTTGTGGCAGTTGGGCCAGCACGCGCCGCGTACACTGCTGGTGGGCGATGTCAAACAGTCGATCATGGGGTTTCAGGGTGCCGATCCGCGCCTATCCACAGCGCTGGCGGCGGTAAACCCCGATGCGACCCAGCCTTTGGACCGCAACTGGCGCTCGACCCCAGCCATCATGCAATTCGTCAATGCGATGGGGGCTGGCCTCTTTGGGCAGGGCTATAACCCGCTGGCGCCGACCCGCGATGCGGTCGCAGGTCCCGCGATCGAGGTTCTGAACGCTACGCAGGGACGGCGCTCACAAAAGTATTCGCAGCCCCCAGAACACATCGCCGAGCGCATCGCCCGTATCCTGACTGATACTGAGACCATCACCGACCGCCACACGAAGGCCGCCCGGCCGGCGCGGCCTTCGGATATCGCGCTCTTGGTCTGCCGTCACACCACCGCCGCCCGCTATGCCGAGGAATTGCGCGCGCGCGGCGTTCCGGTGCGGATCGCCGAGGATGGCTGGGCGAAAAGCCCGGTGATTGTTGCCGCCCGCGCCGCGCTGGCCTTTGCCGCCAATCCGGCGGATATCCATGCCGGGCTGCTCTTGCGCGCGCTTGGCCCGGACCCGCTGCCCTTGCAGGAGGCGCTATCCGCCCAAATGGAAGGGCGGTTGGTGGATGACCCGGTGCTGATGCGGCTCGCCGCTCTGTCGAACCTTTTGGCCCGCCTGCCGGTGGGTGCGGCCCTTGATCTGGTGTTGGATGCTGCCGGCCTGCGCCTCTGGGCGGAACGTCAGCCTGACGCCGCCCAATCCCGTGCCGATCTTTTGCGGCTAGAGGCTGAGGCGGGTGAGTTCGAAGCCGCGCATCGCGATCTCAAATCCGCCTCGGGGTTCCACGGCGAGACTGCCAAGGTCTTTCTCGGCTGGCTCGACGCCCGTGGGAGCGAGCGCGATTTCGACCGTCATCCCGATCCTTCCGCCAACAGCGCCGAGGCGGTGGAGATCGTCACCTGGCACGCCTCCAAAGGGCGGGAATGGCCGATCACTGTCGTCGCCGAGTTCGACTATGGCATTGAGGAACGTGCGGGGGCCACTGCGACCCGTTTCGATGCCCTGGACCGCATCGACGATATGGCGGTGGTGCTGGGGTCCGCGAGCCTGATCCACACGCCCGGCTTTGCCGCGCCCGAGGCGACCCGCCGTTTCATCGAAGACCGCCGCGCCGATTTTGAAACCAATGCGAAAAACCTTCTCTATGTCGCCCTGACCCGTGCCCGTGACCGGATGGTGCTGGAATGGCCGGGTTTTCTGAAGGACCGCGAAGAAGACGCGCCCGAGGCTACGAACCTGTTTCATATCCTGTCCGATACTTGCGCGCCGCAGATCGGGGCGGGCAGCCTGCGTATCAATGGCGTGGATTGCCCGGCGCTGATCACGCAACTGCCTGAAGAGGCGGGATTTACCGAGTACGCAGGCGGTGCGGCAGCCTCAGCGCTGCGATTCGGTGCCGCTGCGCCGTTGCCCGTGACACCGCTGACGCCCTGGCGGCTGCAGCCCTCGCAAACCCGTAGTGCGGGGGTGCCGCCCGTGTCCCGCCGTATCAACATCGGAGCACCCTGGCCAAAGGCACTGAACGATGCCTACCGCGGCACAGCACTGCATCTGGCGCTGCGCACATACCTGACCCGGCCCGATCTGGCCCCGGCTTTGGCTCTCGCGACCGGGCTTGACGACGCCACTCTTGCGCTAGTGGCCGAGCGCGCCACGGCGCTGAAAGCCTGGCTTGCCGATCAGGGCTATACGGACCTGCGCGCCGAGATTCCGGTGCTTGGCCACACGCCCGAGGGTGCAGAGATCCCCGGTGCCCTCGACCTTCTCGCCATCGGCCCGGCAGGCGCGATGCTGATCGACCATAAATCCGGCGGCGGCGGTGACGGGTTTGGCCCCTATTGGCCACAGCTTTCCAGCTATGCCGGACTGTTGGCCGGACTATACCCGCAGCATCCGCTGCAGGGCGTGGCGGTGTTCTGGGTCGATCACGGTTGGCTGGAACTGGCAGATGAGGGCGCGTCAGCGGGAGCTTTCGCACAGGCCAGAGTTAACTGATGCCCTGGGGAATACTTGCGCCCGATACCGTGGTTTCGCAACGGCGCCAGCAGAACCTCGGGCTTGCGGCGGCGGTTCGTCATTTCAATGATCGGGCGGTCCCCGGAATCGGCGGCATGTGGTTTCCCATGCCCATCCTTTGGTCGGTTCTGGCGATCTCTATCGCCGAGGAACTTGGTGTGCCGGCACTGCCTGTCGGCAACGCGGTCGAAGCGCGCGTCATGCTTGAAGTCATCGCGGGTCCGCAGGATCGCCGCGTGCGAGGGGCGCGGAAGATGCAGGGCTTGAAGGATAGCAGTTTCCACAATCTCAGGCGTCGCGGAACTTATGTGGTTCAGCCGATCCGCATGGCGATGGTGCAGCCTCTGGTCGCACTCGGGTTCGTGCAGGGCAGCCGCTACGGCGCGTTTCGCATACATAGCGCTGGCAGAGAGCTGTTGGAGCTGAATGCGATGAAAGAACCGCGCCGTTTGCTTGGTGCCTGGGCGCATGGCAGGCAGCCACATGGCCTGAAGGAGGCCCTGACAGTGCTTTCCCCGGTTGGGGCTGTCCCGGAAGCGGTGCGTAAACTGATCCTTGCCCGATTGCTCGACGGAAATGATCCCGGCTCGACCCGGCGCCGGGCCCTGGCGCGCCTCGGCACTGGCCCCAGCTCCGCGCATTTGGACCAGGAAACCGCATTGGCGGGGCTGGCGCCGGATCATTGGTCGGATTTGCGCGCAGGAGCGGCTTTTATGGATATTCGCGATGCTGCGTTGTCGGTGTTGGACCAGTTGGAACAGCACTTGCTGAAGCTTCGCGACGATAATCAGCCTGTGCGCCTGTCAGAAGCGGACGCAGCTGAAGTCGCCGCCGAGCCACTGAAACAATTGCGCGATCTGGCCTCGGCAAAAGGCGCGCTTGTCGATCAGGGCAATGAGGAGACTAGCCGCAGATTTATCGCGGAAATCCGAAATCTGTCCGATCAGCAGCTGATCCAGAGGCTGGCCGAGCGCGATTCTACCGTGATTTGTCAGCGCGAAGGCCACATTTTTCTCGGGCCGGCCGCGAGCGAGTTGCGGGGCAGCTCGGAGACCCAGGACGAGAACCGGCCCCCTCAGGACGAGGCCTTCGCGCCGCAGCTTTTCCGGCTGCACAATCTTCATTGTCTGGTGACGGAGCTGTCCGGAAAGGTGAACCCGGGCAGCCGTGACGAGGGATCGGAGGCCGTCTGATGCAGAACACGACGCTCTACTCCCTCTTCATGCCGCCCGAAGATTGTTATGGCGACTTTGGCCTTATGTGCGGCTTCACCGCGACGCGGCAGGTCCTGGGGCAGATCCGCCGAACATTCACAGGCGAGATGGCGCGCCCGGTGCTGGCCGCCTTCATCCATCCAACCGTGAATGCGATCTCGGACGTTCCGGGACTTGCCTGGATGTGGATGCGCCTCGTGGGACGCGGCTACAACCTTCTCCATGCCAAGGTGGCGCTTCTGGGTTTTCGCAAGCGCGGCGGAGATGGCTATGTCATTCGCCTCGCTGTCAGCACGGGGAACTGGACACAGGATCCGCTTACTCGCAGCATCGACCTGTTCTGGTCGATCGATCTGGACTCTGCTGTGCCTGACGCACAGGACATTGCCGATATCCGCGCTGCGCATGAGATGTTTGGATGGCTGCGCGAGCGGGCAGATTGCGCCCTGATCGAACGCAGTTTTGACGGGCACCGGCCAGACGCCCTGCTGGAGGCCGCGATCACAGCCTTGCCCACGTCATCCGCGCGTCCCCGCTTCATCGACAGCCGCAATCAGGCGCTGTTTCCTCAGGTGGTCGAGCGCCTGGGTACCAAAAAGAAGGCCGACCGTCTCATCCTCGGGTCTGGCTATTTCGAGAGCGACGGCGATGGTGCTGCTGGCCTGCCGGAGCGACTGCGCCGCGCATTGGTGCAGGAGAAATCCCTGACGAAAACAGCGGCTCTCGACCTGTTTCTTAACCCGTCCTCCTGTCAGGGGCTTGCTGCCCGGGCCGGTGCCTTGATTGACGCAGGCTGGAACTTGCGCCCTCCGCGCTCTGTCTTGCATGGAACTGATGGGTGCCTGCATGCAAAATTTGTGGTGCTGGCGTCGGGCGAGACCGAGGCCTCGGGACGGGCTTATCTTGGATCCGGCAATCTGAGCATGAACGGGTTTGAGCGTGCCGCAAGCGTCGGGGGAAACCTTGAGGCAGGTGTGATCGTCGATCTGCCGGGAGGACTGAAATGGCCGCGACGCAGAGACACGCGGAACGGTATCGCCGCTGTTTTGCCGATCCAGTTCACTGATGTGGTGACGCCCGAGGCCCTGCAGCAAGGGGAAGTCTTTGTGTGCCCCGATGAGCCAGAAACCCAGCCGCCAGTTGCGTGGCTTATATGGCAAGACGGGGTGCTCTCGGCCCCCGAAGACAAATCGGTGATGGTGATTGGTGTCGATGCGGCTCAGGCCCAGACACCTTGTGCATGGCCTGCACCGGCTCCGGCGATTGTGACACTCGCGGAGGACGGCTGGCGGCTGCCTGTCATTTCTTCCGAAGCACTTGTTGTCGCTCGCCCCTCCGATATGTCGGTCGAAGATATCCTTGCCAGCCTTGGCTCATTTCCCGAGCCAGGTGATGCTGACAGCGAAGATGAGGGTGAGGAAGGCGAAGAGCCGCTCACCGACGCCTCAGATACCACCGAAGCTCCGCCAGCTGCCTATCCCATTCGCAGGATGATGGAACTTCTGGTGCGTCTTTGTGAGACACAGGCAAGGTTGGACCCGCGGGACTGGCAAAGGTGGTGTCGGGAGTTGCAACAGAACCTTTGCGCTATCGCGTCTCGCGAAAAAACGATGCTCGAGTTCTTCCGGAACGCCAGGGCAAATCCTCTGCCTGCTCTGGCAGATCCGCGTATGCGCCCGGAAGGGGTTTCGCCAGACCTATTGAGAGATGCGCTTTTGGCAGTGTCCGTCGCGTGGGAGCTCAGCGCTTACCCATCGCTCTGGGAACGGGAGGCCGCGTGATGGTGGACTGGAACGAGGTCGCGAGCATTCTGGATCGTATCGCAGGGACGTCTGACGATACCCTGCTAGATCATGGCCAGAAGGCGAGTGTCACAGAACTGGCGTGCCGTATCCGGGCGGGCCAACGCTCGGCCCTGCTGGCTGATGAGGTGGGTATGGGCAAGACCCGCATTGCGGCGGCGCTGATCGCAGCGGTGCGGGAGGCGGGCGGGCGCAGCGCCATTGTTCTGCCCGCGGGCCTTGGGGCACAATGGCAGCAGGAACTGAAACGGTTCAACGCCGACGACAAGACATTGCTGCCGCTGCGCAGCTATGATGGTTTCATCTCCGGTTTCTTGCACGATACCGATGCGGAGGGGAGCGCAAGACGGATACACAGCCATAAGGAGTGGCTTTCGGATCGCCGCAAGCAGCGTGAGTTGCCGGAGAACGGCTGGGCCGCCGAAGAGATCATAATGATCTCTCATTCCTTCGCGAACATGCAGTTTCCCAATCGTGGAGAAGGCCCCGCTGGAGGCTGGCGCCGGGAACTCTTACCCAACGTCGCCCGCCTGATTGACGGCCGACGGCGCAACTTCATGCGCGAAAATTTCCATTCGGGTGAGGTGGGCTATGTATATGCCAGTCGCCGTGCGGCGCGGCACATTGCCCAAACGATTCTGGACCACGAACTGTCGCGCGATGCCATTAACGGCGATCAGAAATGGCTTTCGGCGGACGATTACAAGAACAGGATCCTGCCGCTGATCGGCTATGGCCTGGGTCAGTTTGATCTCATAGTCGTTGACGAAGCCCACAAGGCGCGCGGCGCAGATTCAAGCCTTTCGCGCATTCTCGGCCCGGTAAGCTGGGAAGCGGATGATCCTTTTCGTCTGGGCATGACCGCAACCCCGGTCGAGCTGGACTCCAGCCAGTGGATCGACACGCTGGAGCGGCTCAATGGTCGCGATGACGATCAGGATATTACTGCGCTCGCAGAGCTGACGGAATGGATCACCGGCTATGTGGATGTTGTTCGTCGGATTCAAACCGAAGAACTGGACGAGACGCTGACCGGGGAATTCGAGACCTCCGCCCGGCAGTTCTGCGCAGCATTGCGACCATACGTCCTGCGCCGGGACAAACGCAGTGACCCCGAATTCTGCGTCTTCAAAGACAGTCATGGTGATTATCGTGAGGTCACCGATATCTCGGTTTCACCGGAGGCAGAGGGTTTTACCCGTGACTGGTTGCGCCGCTTTTGTGCGGCTGAGGCGCTGTCGTTACTCCCTCAGGATGATCCGCGTGTGAAACGGGTCAGGCTCGCCGTTGCCCAGGGGTATGGGTTCGGCTTTGGAGAGGATGAGGAAGACAGCCCTTCAGGCATGACAGATGCAAACCTCGTTGGTCCGGCGGGGTTTTGGACGGAAGCTTTCACCGCTGAGAGCAACGACATCTATAGCCACCCTGCGATCCTGGCGGCTGTGAGACAAATCGAGGCCTATACACGGGCCGGCGAGAAAGTGCTCGTCTTCGGCAGGTTCCTGACGCCGATGAATGTGCTGACCAGACTGCTGGACGCGCGTGAGATGCTGCGTCGTTTGCGAGACGGACAGCACTGGCCTGCCAGTGGGATCGGGGAAAGCAATATAGCAGCCGTCATTGCGGCGATGAGGGATCCTGATCTTGCGGTGGCGGGTGGGGTCGACGAAATCGATGTGATGTTGAAAACCCGCTATCAGGAGTGGGCGAGCGAGCGCCGGGCTGAACTCGCACGGCTTCATCGGGAGTTGGAAGACCTTGCGCTGGAGGGAGGAGCTGCTGCATTTCTGTCAGAGATTCTGCGCCATGAGGACGGCAAACAAGACCTTCAATTCGGGGCTTTGCTCGAGGCACTTGGTGGCAGGCGGGAAGTTGCGGGCGCTTCCTGGACGGGGCGGGAAATGCTCGGGCTGTTCGAAAAACTGCTCATGGAGCTTGCCGGGGATGATGAAGCAGAGAACAACGATACGCAGAAAGCCCGGCTGGATGCCTGGCTGAACGATTATTCCGGGCGCGAGGGCAACTTCGCCAGGATGATGTCAGGCGCAACCGCACCGCAAACGCGGCGTATGCTGCAATCTGCATTCAACCGGTCGTCCAGTTGGCCGATGGTGCTCCTCGCGCAATCCCGCGTCGGGCGTGAGGGCCTGAATCTGCATGAGGCCTGTCGCACAGTGATTCTACTGCACGCGGAGTGGAATCCCGGCATTGTCGAGCAGCAGATTGGGCGTGTGGATCGCAAGAACAGTCTTTGGCTTCGCGAATGGCGGAAATGGAGGGATCATGGTGATGGTCTCCCGCCCCGCATTCGGGTTCACCCTGTTGTCGTCAGTGGCACATACGACGATCACAACTGGCAGGTTCTCAAGGCGCGTTGGCTGGAACTGAGGGCGCAGTTGCATGGCGATGTCCTGCGTCCCGTTCTAGGTCGGTCAGAGGTGATAGATGACAAACGAACCTGCGCTGACCGCGTTCGGCGCGCAGTGCCGGATTTTTCGCCGGGAAAACGTGGCGGTTGAGTTGTAGTGTAACCGATACTCACGCTGCTGTTCGGAATAGGACGGAATGAAAGCTGCTATTTTTAGCAACCATTCTCCCCGCGTTGGATTTGGCGTTGATAGGAAAATGGCTGTTAGTAGGTCGCAAGTAATGGTGGTTGCAGCCTCCCGCAACCATCTTTACCGGCGTCGATTGCAAGTTGTGATCGATGCCGGTCCCCGCAACCAGTTAAAAGCCCGTCAAACCCATGGTTTGGCGGGCTTTTCTGTGTCTGCGGCGGGCGCCGTCCCGACGTCGCCGAGGTGGTGATCTGCCTTCCGGCCTGTGACCTTAGGTTTCGGCGGTGACGCGGTTCGCGGATGACGGGGCCGCGGGCGTCGCGTGCCCTCCGGCACGTCAGGGTAGCGGCGCGCCGGCGGCAATGTGCGCAATCGCCGTAGCGGTGCGATCGGCGATGGCAACTTCGCCGGCGATGCCCATGGCGCCATAGCGTGACGCGATCGCCGCGAAATCGGGCCAGGCAATCGTTACCCGACCGTCGATGTCCGTGACCAGCATCCGCACCGGCCAATCTAGCCCCGCGAGCGGCGCGGCTGCCAGGAATGTCAGGCCATGTGCGGGATTGCCGAACAGGATCAGGGTCGACGGCGCGATCGGCACTCCGGCCTCCGGCCCCAGCGCGGACTGGTCGATCGTCGCGAACAGGCGGATGCCGCGCCGTGCCACCTCGCGCTCGATTGCGCCGACCGTCGCGTCATGGCCATGCGTGCTTGCCAGCACGCGGATGCCCTCGGGCCGCCCGGTTCGGTCGTTCGCCGCCCCCGTCAGCGCGAACAGGGCGCCGAGCGCACCGACGCCGGCGCGCGCGGCCCCGCGACGATCAACGGGCGTGGCCATCGGGCATCATCTCGCCCGCGCTCGCTTCGTGCAGGATGAACCCTTCGAGCGGATCGACATCCTCGTGCCAAGGCTGCTTGTTCAGCACGCGCATCGTGTCGGCATAGCCACGTTCCCAACGCGCGCGGATCGACGCTTCGCTGAAATCGATATCCTTGGAATGGTCTTCGCCATAAAGCGGCGGCGCGAGCAGGCGGACGACGTGCATCCGCGTCACGCAGCCATAGGCGGCGAGTGCGGCCACTTCGGGAGTCTGGCGCTGATCGGGCGGGAGCCGGTCGACCAGGTCGGAAATCACATGGCGCAGCTTGTGGATCTGGCGCTGGCGAAAAATGTGCGCGTCCGACCGGCTGGCATATTGGATGTCCTTCTGCCGGGTGATGACCTTCCAGATCGTGTCGGGCTCGGTTCCCTGGGGATTCCAGATGTGGACCGCGAAGACCAGGCTGCTACGCCGCGGATGATCGTCGAACACCGCTTCGACCGGGGTATTGGATACGATGCCGCCGTCCCAGAACAGCTCGCCGTCGATGCGGATCGCCGGAAACGCCGGTGGCAGCGCGCCCGATGCCAGGATGTGCTTGAGCTCAAGCGGGGTGTCGCGGCTGTCGAAATAGCGCATCACCCCCGTCGCCACCGCCGCCGCGCCGACCGTGATGCGCGGGGCACCGCGGTTGAGCAGGTCGAAGTCGATCAGCTCGCTGAGCGTCGCGGCGAGCGGCGCGGTGGAATAATAGCCGGCATCCTCCGGCCCGAGCGGCGTATGCGCGCCGAAGAATGCGAGCGGGTTGGGCGTGAAGAAGCCCGGCAGGCCCCCGGTCACGGTGGCGGCATAACCGCCAAGCGCGCCGAGCATCGGCCAGCCGTTCAGCATTTCCGTCCACGGGCCATAGCGCACCCGCTTCCAGAATTCGGTGATCCGGTCGAGCCGGTCGCTGGGCGGGCTGCCGGCGATCAGGGCTGCGTTGATCGCGCCGATCGATGTGCCGATGACCCAGTCCGGCGCGATGCCGGCTTCGTGCATCGCCTGATACACGCCCGCCTGGTACGCGCCGAGCGCGCCGCCGCCCTGGAGCACCAGCACCACCTGGCCACAGGCATCGGGGATGCGGACCGGGCCGTGGGGCGGCACCGCGGTCGCGGCAGAATCATGGGGCGTTTTCATGGTCATCCCTCACGCGTTTCAAGCCATTAACGTACTCCTGCTCGCACTCGCAGCACCAATATCCGAAAGCTATCGAAACGATGCGATCATGGCATTGTGCATCGCACAAAGTAGACGGCACTCTGGCCGGCGATGCGGGGTATGTCGCCCCGCCTGGAATGGAGGGTTCCAATGAAACTCACGCTTTTGAGCCTGCGCGGCGCGCTGACCGCCGGACTTCTGGTCGGGTTCGGTGCGGCCCCGGCGGTCGCCGGCACCTGCCCGGCGGGCAAGGCGGGCATCGACGTGATGAAGCCGTCGGACGCACCGGCGAGCGGCGTCACCGACACGGTGCTGTCGTCGATCGATCTGGCAAAGGAGCCGGTCGCCGTCGACGGCCGGATGCTGCGGCTGCGCCGGCTGACGGTCGCGCCGGGCGGCGTCGTCCCCTATCACAGCCACGGCAACCGGCCGGCGATCATCCATGTCGTGTCGGGCACGATCACCGAATATGCCAGCACCTGCGCGGTGCCGATCGTTCACAAGGCCGGCGAGAGCGTCGCCGAACTCAACAAGACGTCGCATTGGTGGCGCAACACCGGCAAGGTGCCGGTCGTGCTGCTTGCCAGCGACTTCTTCCCGGTCGACGGCGATCCGAAGGCGATGTGACCGCGGGCGGCGGCCGCAACCGGCCGCCGCGCCATCCAGAGGGAAACGTCATGCCGATGATGTCGCGCGACCAGGTGCCGTCCTGGTTCATCGCCGGGATGGCGATCGTCACGCTGATCGACCTGTTTGCGACGCAGGCGATCCTGCCCGCGATCGCGGCGCGATTTTCCGTCGCGCCGGCGACCGCGGGCATTGCCGTCAACGCCAGCACGCTGGGCATGGCGGCCGGCGGGCTGGCGATCGGCCTGCTGGGCGACCGGATCGATCGCCGTCGCGGCGTCGTCATCGCCCTGGCGCTGCTCACGATCCCGACCGCGTTGCTGGCGATCGCGCCCAATCTGGTCGCATTCGGCCTGTTGCGGATCGCACAGGGTGTGTTGATGTCGATCGCCTTTGCCCTGGCGGTCGCGTTTCTGGGCGAACGCTGGGGCGGCATGCGCACGGCGGGCGCGATGGCGGCCTATGTCACCGGCAATATCGCCAGCAACCTGCTGGGCCGCGTCACCGCGTCGGTCGGGGTCAGCGTTTTCGGATCGCACAACAGTTTTCTCCTGTTCGCCGCGGTAAACCTGGCCGGCGCGGTCTGGGTCGCGCAGATGCTGAAGCGGGTCGGCGCGCCGGAGGCGGTCGGCCCCGCAATGCCGGGGATGTCGGTGTCGCTGCTGCGCGACGCGCGACTGTTCTGCGCGCTGCTGGTCGGGTTCATGCTGCTGTTCGCATTTATCGGCGTGTTCACCTTTGTCGGCTTTGAACTGGTCAAGCCGCATCTCGCGCTGTCGATGGCGCAATCCAGCTTCGTCTATCTGGTCTTCGTGCCGTCGATTTTCCTGACGACGCGTTTCGGGCAGCTGGCGGGTCGCATCGGGGTCGACCGTGCGATGATCGTCGCGCTGGCGGTGGCGCTGGTCGGGCTGGTCTTCATGATCCCCCAGACGTTCGTCGCGTTGATGGCGGGCCTGACCCTGTTCGCGGTCGGCACCTTTGGTGCGCAGGCGATCGCCACCGGCCATGTCGCGCGGGTCGGTGCCGCCAATCGCGCGCAGGCGAGCGGGGCCTATCTCGCCGCCTATTTTACCGGGGGGCTGGTCGGCACGCTGTTGCTGGGGCTGGTCTATGCCCGGGCGGGCTGGCTCGCGGTGATTGCGTCATCGGCGGCGGCGCTGGTCATCGCTGCGCTCGGGGCGCTGCGCTTCGTCGATTCCCGGACGATGACTGCCGCACCGGAGATGGGCTGAACGCGCTCCAAGGGGAGGTTGGCAGGATCAGTCGCCGGGACGGGCGAGCTGCTCCTCGATCTCGGCATAGGCGGAACGCTTGCCCGGGGCGAGCGGCGCGTCGGTCACGAAATAGACGACCCCGTCATCATTTTCGGGATCGATCCACAACCCCGACAACAGCCCATAGGCATCGCCGGCATGCCCGAACCGGCGCACCCCGTCGCCGAACGGATCGTCGCGACAGCCGGGCGCAGGGGTGGCGAGCGTGGCGGCCGCCAGGCCATAGCTGCACATGAAACCGCTGTCGGGCGCGTCGGGCTCGGTATCGCTGCCGGTCAGCCCTTCGCCGGCCCCGTGCATCCATTGCGGGCGGATCATCTCGCGCACCGATTTCGCGCTGAGCAACCTGACGCCGTCGACCTCGCCGTGGCGGAGGAGGAGTCGACCGATCCGCGCCAGCCCGCGCGCCGAGATGCGCAGGCCCCCCTGGGGCGAGAAGATCGCGCCATTGCGCCCGGGCTGCCAGTGCGACAGGTCACAGCTGCCGTCGCGCGCCGGTGTAACGGGGCATTCGGGCCGCCCGCCCTGATGATCGTCGCGCACCGGCTTGCGGTCACGGTACAGCACGACCGCGCGCGCCGTCGTCGCGTCGCTGCAGCTGGCCCAGTTGTAGCACCCGTCGATGCCCAGCGGGCGGAGCACGAGCCGGTCCATCAGGCGGTCGAACCGCTCTCCGGTAGCGCGCTCCATCACGGCGGCGATGACCGGGAAGTTCAGATTGGCGTAGCGGAAATAGCTGCCCGGCGGGTGCGCGGCATCCCAGGCGCCGGGATCGGCGAGCACGGAGGCCAAATCGGCGTCGAGCGGCAGGACATAATCGATCCCGTCGGTGATGCCGGCGCGATGCGACAACAGCAGGCGCAGCGTCACCGGCCGGTCGGGAAAGGCGGGGTTGCGCACCCGCCAGCCCAGCACGTCGTCGACATCGGCGTCGAGGTCGAGCGTCCCCGCCTCGACCAGGCGCATCACCGCGATCGCGACGACGAGTTTCGAGATCGACGCGACGCGGACCGGGTCGTCCGCCGTCACCGGTCGCCGGGTCGCGAGATCCGCGAAGCCGCTGGTCGTCACCTCATTCTCGCCGTTCCGGTCGAACGTGACCCGTACAGTGGCCACGGGATGTCTGGCCTCGGCCGGAGCGGGGGTGACCTGCGCGGCCGGCAGCGTCAGGAGAAGGGCGATCGCGGAAAGGGGCATCATGCGTCAGCTTAGCTCGTCATCGCGCCCAGGCAATCGGCGTTGCGCATCAGGGTCGCGGCCAGGCGCGGGATCGTTTCCGTTTGGCGATCCATAACCGCTCGTCATGGCGCGCGGGCCGGGCTCGGCGCGCTTCTCCCGACACCGGACCCTGCTGCCTGCGCGCGAAATCGGGAAATCGTGCACGCCCTGGCGGTCGGTGCGCGAAGCGCGGCGCGCGGCGACGCGGTTCGGCGGCGCTCGCGCCGCAAAGGTCGGTGCTTGACCCCGCACCCGAGACAATGGTTCTTCGGGCGATGATGACGCCCCCTGCCTCGCATAGCCAGACGTGACCGATCACGCGCTGACCGCCGATCCTGCCACGGCATCGGGCCGCGTGCCGCTGCGCCGGATGGCGCTGTACGGCATGCTGGGTTTTTCCGCCGGGCTGCCCTTCTACATGTTTTCGACCGTGCTCGCGCTGCGGCTGACCGAACATGGCGTCGGGCTGGTCGTCATCGGCTTCTTCGCCTGGGTGACGTTGCTCCCGACCTTCAAGTTCCTGTGGGCGCCATTGCTCGATCGTTACGACGTTCCCGGCTTCGGGCGCTATTGGGGCAAAAGGCGGGGCTGGATCATGCTGTCGCAGCTCGGCATCTTCACCGCGATGGCGGCGATGGCGCTGACCTCCGGCGATGCGAGCCTGGGCATCACCGCGCTGTTCGCGGTGCTGCTCGCCTTCTGGACGACGACGCTCGAGGTTGCGGCCGATGCCTGGCGTATCGAGCTCGCGCCCACCCAGGATGAACAGGGGCCGATCGTCGCCGCCAATCTTTGGGGGTATCGCAGCGCGATGGTCGCGGCGGGCAGCGGTGCGCTGCTGATCGCGGATGGCACCGGCTGGACGGCGGCCTATCTGGCGATTGCGGTCGCGGCGTTTGCTCCCTTCCCGCTGCTGGTCGCCATGCGTGCGGACGAGGAAGGTGGCCGACAGGCGGGCAATCGCTGGTCGGCGCTGGTGGCGGGGCTGGTGGCGAGCATCGTGATCCTCGCGATCGCGTGCGTCGTGACGGCCGGCATCGGCTGGCTGTTGCTCGGCGCGGCGGCGGGGATCGGCATCACCGCCGACACCAATGTCACCCCCTATGTGCTGGCGATCTGCATGCTGCCGTTCGTAGCGATGGCGCTGGCGGTGCCGCGCCTTCGCCAATTGCCGTTCAGCCATCCGGCGCGACGATCGGCGGTGATCGGGCCCTATGTCGATTTCTTCTGGCGCTATGCCTATGGCGCGATCGTCCTCATGGCGTTCGTGTCGATCTATCGGATGGGTGACGTGCTGGCGTTGCAGCTTTCCAAGCCGATGATCCGGGGGCTCGGCTATTCGTTGAGCGAGATCGGCCGGGCCGACAGCATCGTCGCGCTCCTCGCCAGCATGATCGGCGTCGGGCTTGGCGGGTGGATGGTGACGCGCTGGCCGATGGGACGGTCGCTCGCGATCGGCGCGGTATTCGCGGCGCTCGGCAATTTCGGCTTTGTCTGGCTGGCATATCAGGTGCCGACCGAGCCAATGCTGTATCTGGCCACCGCCGCCGACCAGTTCGGCAACGGCATGGCCGGCGCGGTGTACGTCGTTTACCTCTCGCTGCTGGTCAACCCGCGCTACCCCGGCGCGCAATATGCGTTCCTGTCAGGCTTTACCTTTCTGCTGCCGCGCCTGCTCGCGGGTGCGGGGGGCGGCATGGTCCAGTCAATCGGCTACAACAACTTCTTCGCATTGTCCGGGGCGGTCAGCCTGGCTGCCATCGCCTTCCTGCCGGTGATCACGCGCCTTCGCCCCCGGCCCGACGACCATCCGGAGGCGGTGGCCGGGTGATCGCGCAGCTTGCCGATGCGGCGTTCGCGCCCGCCCGCGCCAGCGTGGAGGCAGGGCGTATTCCCGGCGCGACCCTGGGGATCGTCAGCGCCGACGGTCGCCGCGCGGTGCGCCTGACCGGGCTCGCGGCGCGGGTGCCCGAACCGGAGGCGCTGACGATCGACCACTGGTTCGACCTTGCGTCGGTCAGCAAGGTGATCGCGACGACGATGATGATCCTCTCGCTCGCCGAACAGGGGCGGATCGACCTCGACCGGCCGCTGACCGATGCGATTCCCGATCTGCGCCAGTACGACGTCGCCCATGCCGCGGAACGCCGGCTGACCTTCCGCGATTGTCTCGCGCACCGCACCTTCCTGCCCGCGGTCGAGCCGATCTATACCTATGGCGACGATCCGGCCCGGCTGCGCGCCTTCATCCTCCAGCGCGAGTGGCGGCAGGGCCCGGCGGTCTATTCCGACATCAACTACCTGTTGCTCGGCATCGCGATCGAGCGGGTGACGGGCGCGCCGCTGTCCGCCTGGCCGCTGGGCGAGGGGCTGAGTTACGGCCCGCCGCCGGGGCCGGCGGTGGCGACCGAGCATTGCCGCTGGCGTGACCGCGTGCTGAAGGGCGAGGTGCATGATGAGAATGCCGCCGCACTGGGGGGCGCGCCGGGCCATGCCGGGCTGTTCGGCACGGTCGCCGGGGTGCTCGACTTCGCCGCCGGGCTGCTCGACGGGACGGGCGCGTCGCCCTTCGTGCTGGACGCGATCCGCACGCGCGTAGCAGGGGACCGCACCTGCGGCTGGGAGCGGCGCTTTGCCGGCTGGTCGGGGGGTGATGCCTGTTCGGACGCGACGATCGGGCACACCGGCTTTACCGGCACTGGCCTCTGGATCGACTTCGATCGCGGGCTCGCCTGGACACTGCTGACCAATCGCGTGCACCCGTCGCGCCATTTCGACAGCGGCATCTTCACGCTGCGCCCGGCGACGGGCGATGCGCTGATCGCGGCGTGGGACGACGCGGTCTAGGTCGTCGCTGATCCTTGTTCAGTTCGCCTCGGCGATCGCCACCAGTGCGGCATCCATTGCCGGGGTCGCGCTTCCGCCCGCCGGCACGTCGTTGGCGAAGAGCGCGAAGGTCAGCATCCGGCCGCTGCGCGCGACCAGATAGCCCGACAGCGCCGATGTCGCGTTGAGCGACCCTGTCTTGGCAAAAACGCGTCCTTCCAGCGGCGTGCCCTTGAACCGGCGTGCCAGCGTGCCGTCGACCCCGCCGACGGGCAACGTCGCGCGCCAGGTCGCACCCCATGATTGCCCCTCGATCCAGCGCAGCAGCGCGACGGTGCCGCGCGGGGTCATCCGGTTATAGGTCGACATGCCCGACCCATCGGACAACGCGATCGCATCCGCCGCCACGCTCGCGCGGGCCAGCATCGCACGCACCGCCGCCTGTCCGTCGGCGATCGATCCGGTGCCGGCGACGCGCCCGACCCGGCGCAGCATCAACTCGGCATGGACGTTCTGGCTGACCTTGTTGATCGTCGTCGCATCCTCGGTTAGCGGAGGCAGGGCGGTGACCGCGATAGCCGGCTGATCGGGTGCGCGGGGCGGGGGCGCGTTGCCGCGTCGCGCCGGATCGTCGCCAGCGTCGGCGGGGCGATAGCGCGACACGATCTCGCCCGTGATGCGCACGCCACGCGCCTTCAGCATTTCGGCCAGCCGCCACGCCGCATAATGCGCGGGATCGTCGACCCCGACCCGCAGCGTCTCCGGCGCAGCGGCGCTGCCGATCGTACCGGTGATGCGCAGGACGCGCCGGTTGGGCGCGCGGTCATAGCTGAGATCGACCTGATCGCCAGAAACGGTCACGGCGCGGTTGTCGATCGTGAAATAGCCCGATCCGCCGATCGCCGGCGGCTGACCCGACCCGCCGGGCGTCACGCTCAGCGCGGTTTCATGGTCGTCGATGCCCAGCGCGGCGATTCCCGTGCCCGAGCGCGTCGGGATGTTGTTCCAGCTCATCCCCGGCGGCCAGCGTTCGTCGGGGAAATAGCTGGCGTCGCCGACCACGTCGCCGACGATGCGAGCGCGCGCCGCGACCGCATCGGCCAGTTCGCTCAGGCACGCGCGCGTGCAGTCGGGCGCGCCGGACAGGAACGGATCGCCGCGCCCCTCCAGCACGACGTCACTGATCCCGCCAGCGCGCGGCGACAGGCGCACCCGCGTGCCCGCCGCCTGGTCGGCGCGGTCGATGGCGGGCAAGGTCGCAAAGGCGGCGGCGGTGGTCACGATCTTGGTATTGGACGCCGGGATGAAACGCTGGCCGGCGTTGATTGCCACGATCTCACGCCCGTCCGGGTCAACCACGAGCAGGCCGAAGCGGGTACCGGGCGGCGCCCCGGCGAACACGCGTTCGACCTGCACGGTCAGCGGCGGCGGGTCCTGCGCGACCGCCACGCCGGTCATGGCCAGCACGCCGATGATCAGCAGGCCGCGGCCGCCCCTCATGCCGCGTTCGCCGCGCGGTAGATATCGGCGTCCAGCTCGCCCTCCCAGCGCGCGACGGTGGTCGCGACGACCAGATTGGCGCTCGCGCTCGGCACGGTGCGTGTCATGTCGAGCAGCCGGTCGAACGGGAGCACGAAGCCGACGACCAGTGCGGTCTGTTCAGGTGCGACGCCCGCCGCCGACAGGACCGCCGCCAGCATGAACAGCGATGCCGACGGCACCGGCGCGGTGCCGAACGCGGCCAGCGCACCGGTCAGCAGCACGACGCCATAGGTTTCCGGGGTCAGCGGCGTGCCGAGCGCCTGCAGCGCGAACATGCTGAGCAGGCCCACATACATGGCTGTGCCGTCCTTGCCGATGCTGGCGCCCAGCGGCAGCACGGTCGAAAAGACGGGCCGCGCGATGCCCAGATTGCGTTCGGCCACCCGCATCGCGACGGGCAGCGTGGCCGAGCTCGACGCGGTCGAGAAGGCGACGACCAGCGCGTCGACGATGCCGCGATAGAAGGGGAGAACGGGCAGGCGCGCGATCACCCGCAGGATCAGGCTGTGGACGATCAGCAGCTGGATCGCGGAGCCCGCGACCACTGCCAGCGCCAGCCAGCCGACATTGACGAACACCGCCGCGCCATTCGCGGCGACCGCATTGGCGATCAGCGCAAAGACCCCGAACGGCGTCGCCTCCATGACGATGCCGACGATGCGCAGCAGCACCGCCGACAGCGACTGGAGCAGGTCGGCGAATGGCTTGCCGGGCGCACCCGCGACGACGGTGCCGACCCCGGTCAGGATCGCGACGAAGATCAACGCCAGCATGTCGCCCTTTGCCAGCGCGTCGACGATATTGACCGGGATGATCCCGATCAGCTGCTGATAGGGCGTGACCGGATCACCCAGCACATGGGCCGTGGCCCGCCCGATCGGCGCGCCGATCCCCGGCCCGATCAGGCTGGCGACCAGCATTCCGACCGAAACGGCGATGGCGGTCGTCATCGCGAACAGGGCGATGGTGCGGCCACCCAGCCCACCCAGTCGCTTGGGATCGGCCAGCGACGTGATGCCGGCAGCGATGGTGATCAGGACGATCGGCGCGACCAGCATCCGGATGGCGCGGACGAACAGCTCGCCGATGAACGCGACCGCCGGCGTACCTGCGGGCCAGATCAGGGCAAAGGCGACGCCCAGCACCAGCGCGCCGAGCACGCGTTGCCACAGGGGGATGGCGAACCACGCACGCGCCATCAGGTCGCGATGCCGTTCGCCGCGTCCGTTTCGGTCATTCCGTCCCCCCAGAAGCCCGGTTGCGGCGGCAACATGATCCCGTGCCGGTCGGTGACGCCGCCGGGCCGATCCTCCCGGAGCCAGACCGGCCCGTCAAGGTCGACGAACGCACAGCGTCCCGCAATGTGCAGCGCGGGCGCGATCGACAGCGAGGACGAGATCATGCACCCGGTCATCAGCGTCAGGCCCCGTGCCTGCGCCGCGTCGGCCAGCGCGATTGCAGCGGTCAATCCGCCGGTCTTGTCCAGCTTGATGTTGACCGCCTGATACCGCCCGGCGATCCGGTCGAGATCGTCGGCGACGTGCACCGCTTCGTCGGCACAGATCGGCACGGCCGGCGTGAAGCCCGCGAGCCAGGCGTCGGCATCGGCCGCCACCGGCTGTTCGACGAGATCGGTACCGAGTTCGACCAACGGCAGCTGCATCGCGCGGAGCAGTTCCTCGTCCCAGCTTTCGTTGGGGTCGACGATCAGCCGCGGGCCCGGTGCAGCGGCGCGCACGGCGCGCAATCGCGCGACCGGATCATCGGCGTCCACCTTGACCTTGATCAGCGGCGCGCCGGCGACCTTGGCGGCGGCGGCGGCCATCGCGTCGGGCGTGTCGATCCCGATGGTGAGCGCGCTGGCGGTCGGCCCCGGCGGTGCCACGCCCGTCAGCTCGGCGACAGATCGACCGCGAGCGCGGGCCTCGAGGTCCCAGAGCGCGCAATCGACCGCATTTCGCGCCGCGCCCGGCGGCATCAATGCCAGCAGGTCATGCGGGCTCGCGCCTGCCTCGATCGCCGGCCGGACACGGTCGATCGCGGCGAGCGTCGCGTCGATCGATTCGCCGTAGCGGGCATAGGGCACCCCCTCGCCACGCCCGACATGGCTGCCGTCACGCACCGAGACCGTCACGACTTCGGCGACGGTCTTGACCCCGCGGGCGATGCGGAAGGGCCGGGCTAGCGCGAAGCGATGGTGCTGCGCGCGTAGGATGCGTGGCATAGGAGCTCGTCGATGATCGCGTCGACTCCGAAGGCGATCGGGTCGGTGCAGGGCAGGCCGATGCGATCCGCGGTCGCGTGGCACAGGCGTTGCGCCTCGCCACGGTCCATCGCCGAGGTGTTGAGACAGATGCCGACCGCGCGCACCGCCGGGCTGGTCAGGCGCGCGACGTTGAGGTTGGCGGCGAGGCATTCGGCCAGGTCCGGCAGCGCGCGGCCGGGCAATCCGCGCATGAACGGGCGCGACGGATCGTGGCACATCACGATCGCCTCGGGCTGCGCGCCGTGGAGCAGGCCCGTCGAAACCCCGGCAAAGGACGGGTGGAACAGCGAGCCCTGGCCCTCGATCACGTCCCAGCCGTCATCGTCGCGCGCGGGTGCCAGCTGCTCGATCGCGCCGGCGATGAAATCGGCGACCACGGCATCGACCGGGACACCCGCGCCCGCGATCAGGATGCCGGTCTGGCCGGTCGCGCGGAAATCGGCGGGCAGGCCGCGTTCGCGAAGCGCCTGGGTCAGCGCGAGCGAGGCATACATCTTGCCGACCGAACAATCGGTGCCGACGGTCAGCAGCCGGTGGCCCGCCCGCGCCTCGCCGGTACCGACCGGCAGGCCCGGCGGCGGATCGCGCACATCGAACAGCGCGAGGCCACGCTCGGCCGCGAGCGCCGCCAGCCGGGGTTCGTCGCGCAGGCGGTGGTGCAGGCCCGATGCGACGTTCATCCCCACCTCGAGCGCCGCTGCGGCATCTTCGACCAGCGCGGCGTCCATCCGGCCGCCGGCATTGGCCACGCCCAGCACCAGCGTGCGCGCGCCCGCCATCGCGGCTTCGATCATGTTCAGGCGGGGCAGCCCCAGCGTCAGCGGACAGTCGTCGTGGCGGAATTCGCCGACGCAATCCTCGGGGCGAAACGTGGCCAGCCCCCGCGACGTCTTGATCCCGACGGGATCGGTGCTGTGACCGAGATAGAGGAGATAGGGTGCCGGGATCATCGCGAATTGACGTAACATCGGGACCGGCGGGCGCATTATAGCAAGTGCACGCGTGCCATAGATTGATGTTATGGGGCGACCATGACCTGAGCGACGGTTTTCAGGAATTCGGTCGCGAGCGCGGTCGGCGGGCGGTTCTGCAGAAACATCGCGTGGACGTCGAAGCCGATGCTGGGCTTCAACGGCCGCATCGCCAGCCCCGGTGCCATCGCCGCGCGCGCGGTGAAGCTGTCGACCACCGTGATCCCGACGCCACGGCGGACCAGTGCGGTGGCGATGTAGAAGGTCCGCGCCGAAATCACTTCGTTGAGCTCGAGCCCCAGCCGCTCGACCTCATGGGTGAAGCGCAGCCCGATCGGACCGCTCGACGCCAGGCTGATGAACGGGCGGCCGCTGAGCTGCTGCAGTTCGATTTCCTCGGGCGCGTCGGGCATGTCCTGTTCACGATAGAGCACGACCAGCGAGCCCTCGCCGAGCCGCCGGCTGCCGATCGGCGCGGCGGGCGGCACTTCGAACGCGATGGCGAGGTCGCTCTCGCGCTCATAGAGCTTGCGCAGCAGATCGTCGTGATGGATCGTCTGCAGGTCGAACTTCACATTGGGATGGCGGCGCAGGAATTCGGTGACGGCGTTCGGCAACGCATCCAACGCCAGCGAAGGCAGGGCCGACACGCGCAGCATGCCCGACACGCCGCGCTTCAGGTTGCGCCCCGCCTCACGCAGCGCGTGAACGCGATCCTGAATCTCGCCCACTTCGACGAACAGGCTGTGCGCATCCTCGGTCGCCACCAGCCGGCCGTTGGTCCGCTGAAACAACGGAAAACCGAGCAGCGATTCGGCGTGGCGCAGCGTCTTCGACACCGATGGCTGCGACACGTTGAGCGCGCGCGCCGCCGCGCTGACCGACCCGTTGACATAGACCGCGTGAAAAATCTCGATGTGGCGCAGGTTCATGCTGCCACCCTATCGTGCTTTGCACGATGCGCAATTTCCGTGCGGCGGGGTGTCAGCGCGGCGTCGCGGCAAGGGCAGCGTCCAGGGCATCGATCTGGTCCTCGCCGAACACGCGGATACCGTTGGCGGACAACAGTTCGGCGGTGATCCCCATGCCCGGAACCCGCCGCCCGGTGAAGCTGCCATCACCGATCTGAACGGACCCGCAGGACGGGCTCCCCTGCTTCAGCAATGCGAACCGACAGTCCTGGCTGCGCGCGAGCACGAGCGCCGCGTGCGCCCCGGCGTCAAACGCGCCGCTCACGTCGTCGCCGGCATCATCTACAACCCGCTCGCCCTGCCGCTCGGCGGGGCGGCGCGGCACGCCGAGCCCCCCGGCCAGTTCGGGGCAGATCGTCACCAGCCGCCCTTCGCGCCGCCAGCGCTCGATCCGGGGGTCGTCGACCGTCTTCGCCGCGCCGTCATACCGCACCGGCTGGCCGAGCAGGCAGGCCGACACCAGGATGCGCGGGGGCGGCGCGGTCACAGCCAGTCGCGGATCGCCCGGTTGACTTCGTCGGGGGCCTCCCACGGTATGAAGTGGCCCGCATCCACGCGCACCAGCGTCAGGTCGGGGACCAGCGCGTCCAGCCCGTCGAGCTGGACGGGCAGCAGCGCCGCGTCGCGGACACCCCAGATGACCAGCGTGCGCTGGGTGACCGGCGGGAAGGGGGCGTGGAGAAAGGCCGGCCCGTCGCATTGCTCGTCGGTCGCCGGGACTTCGAGCGCGCTGGCGCGATACCAGTTGAGCATGGCGGTGATCGCGCCGGGTTGCGACCATTCGTCGAGATATGCGGCCTTTTCGGGGGCGAGCCGGGCAAGGTCGGCATGACGCGCGAAGGACGTGTCGAAGAACGCATCCAGGCCGATGCCTTCGATGTGCGCTTCCAGGCTGGGATTGCGGAACGCGCGGATATACTGGCTGGCGGCGCGCTGCGCAGGGTCGTGGATCAGCGTGCGCTGGAAAATGAGCGGATGGGGTGCGTTCAGGATGATGAGCTGGCTCACCCGGTCCGGCCGCTTGAGGGCAGCCATCCACGAGGCCGCGCCGCCCCAGTCGTGGCCGACAAGCGTGAAGCGATCGAGGCCGAAATGGCCGGCCAGCGCGATCAGGTCGGCGACGACCTTGTCGGGGGCATAGGCGCTGATCTCGGCCGGCTTATCCGATCGCGCAAAGCCGCGCTGATCCGGCGCGATCACGAAATGGTCGCGCGCGAATTCGGGCAGCTGGTGCCGCCAGGTGCGGTGCGATTCGGGAAAGCCGTGCAGGAAGATCATCGCCGGATGTGCCGGATCGCCGCCGGTCCACACGTCGAGCGCGACGCCGGTCGGCAGTGCGATACGGTCGTGCTTTAACTCGGACATCCCATTTCCCCCGACGGCCATGTTCGACGCCGCACGCTATGCCGACGCCCGGGCCCTCCGGCAAGCGCGGTCGGGGGGGATCAGGGATAGCTGACGGTCTTGGGCACTTCGGGGATCGGGATGAATTCCTGATCGTCGCCCGGAACCTTTGAAAAGCGATCGGCCTTCCAGTCCTCTTTGGCCTGATTGATCCGGTCGCGGCTCGACGACACGAAATTCCACCAGACGTGACGCGGCGTCGCGAACGCCTCGCCCCCGCAAAGCATGACGCGTCCGCCCCGTTCGGAGCGCAGCGTCATCGCCGCACCCGGCCGCAGGACGTATAGCGTCTGCGGCTCCAGCGTCATGCCGTCGAGCGTGGCGTCGCCCATCGCGACATAGACCGCGCGTTCGTCCGCATCGGCGTCAATCGGCACCACGCCGCCCGCGTCCAGCTCGATATCGGCATAGATGGTCCCGGCATAGGTGGTGGTCGGCGCCGGCGTGCCCCACAGGCTGCCCATGATCACGCGCGCGCTCACCCCGGCACCGGTCACGATCGGCAGATCGTCGGCACCGACATGCTCGAACGCCGGGTCTATTTCCTCGAAGCGTTCGGGCAGCGCGATCCAGGTCTGGATGCCCGACAGCGCGGGCCCCTGCGCGCGCTGGTCGGCCGGCGAACGTTCGGAATGGACGATGCCATGACCGGCGGTCATCAGATTGACCGCACCGGGATCGATCCGCGCCACTGTGCCCAGCGAATCGCGATGGTCGATCGCCCCGTCGAACAGATAGGTGACGGTGGCCAGGTTGATATGCGGGTGGGGACGCACGTCGATTCCCTCGCCGACCGCCAGATGCGCGGGGCCCATCTGGTCGAAGAAGATGAACGGCCCGACCATGGTGCGCGGCCTCGAGGGCAGGGTGCGATGCACCTTGAACCCGCCCAGGTCGTGCGTGGTCGGATGGATGACGTGGATGACCGGGTCCTCAGTCACGGCAATTCCTTTCGGGCTTCACGCGTCGGCGGGGGCGGTGGCACGGATGGCGAGCGCGTGGATGCGCGTTGCGAGCAAGTCGGCGAGCGCGTGATTGACCATGCGCTGGCGTTCGACGCGCGATTTGCCGGCAAAGGCGGGGCTTTCGATCGTCACCGAAAAATGGCTCTCCCCGCTGCCGTCATCGCCCATGTGGCCGGCGTGCTGCGCGCTGTCGTTGCTGACATGCAGCCGTGTCGGGTCGAGCGCGGCGGTCAGGCGCCGGGCGATCGTGTCGGCCAGGGGGATCGCGTCGGGAATCGCGGCGGGGGCGGTGGCGGCATCGGTCATCGCGCCTATATAGGCCATTTTTGCAGAATGTGAGGGTCAGGCGTGGCGCGGGATGAGCGCAGGGAACGGCCGGGCACCCGGTTTCACGGCCGGGTCGAGGCGAACGGAAGGATGTGCGCGCATCCGGGTTGCGACCAGCCCGGCGAGTTTCGTGCGCCGCTGGCCGATGGCCTGCCGGGCGATCAGCCGGGGCGTTACCGCTGGCTGTGCCTGGAGCATGTCCGCGCCTTCAATGCCGGCTACAATTATTTCGCTGGAATGACCGCGGAGGAAATCCACGACGCCCAGCGGCCCTATGCCGGGTGGGAGCGCGAAACGCGCGCCTTTGCGGCGACCGGCGGCGCCGATCGCCCGCCGCGCTGGGCGGATTATTCCGACCCGATCGACGCGATCGGCGCGCGGTTCCGCGACGGGTTGGCCAACGCGCGCGCGCGCAGCGACGGCAAGCCCCTGACCCCGCAGGAGCGATCCGCACTCAAGATTCTGGGGCTCGACGCCGATTGCGACCGCCGCGCGCTGCGCCAGCGGTACAGCGAGCTCGTCCGCAAGTTCCATCCCGACCGCAATGGCGGCGACCGCAGCCACGAACGCGCGCTGCAGGCGGTGATCGAGGCGTATCAGCGGCTCAAGGGCTCACCCGCTTTCGCATAGCGCCTTGAGCTGGTCCGCGCACACGCCCCAGCCCTGCTCGAACCCCATTTCGGCGTGGCGCCGGGCCGTGTCCTCGTCCCAGTGACGCGCGGTTGCGGTATAGCGTGTGCCGTCGCCCTCGGGCGCGATTTCCCAGGATCCGAGCATGAAGGGACCTGCCGGCATGTAGCTGCCGTCGGGGGCGAGCACGAAGGCGTCGGTCGACACGAAGCGCACGCCCGGCACCACCTCCAGGAAAATGCCCTCGTGCGGGTGCACCTCTCCGTCCGGACCGTGCATGACCGTCAGGGTGCGCCCGCCCGCGCGCCAGTCCTGCTCGACGATCTCGACCCGCCAGGGCAGCGGACACCACCATTCGGTCTGGCGCCGGGTCATCGCATCCCACACCCGTTCGGGCGGTGCGGCGATGAAGCGCGTGACGCCCATTTGCCAGCTATTTTCTGCGGTTGCCGTCATCGTCTTCCTTCCTCAACCCGCAATCGCGGCTTCGATCGCGGCGACATCGATCCTGCCCATTTGTGCCATCGCGTCGAAGGCGCGCTTGGCGACGGCCGGGTCGTCATGGGTGATTGCGTCCATCAGCACGCGGGGCGTGATCTGCCACGAATGACCCCAGCGGTCCTTGCACCAGCCGCAGGCGCTTTCCTGTCCGCCGTTGTTCACGATGGCATCCCAGTAGCGGTCGGTTTCCGCCTGGTCGGCGGTCAGCACCATGAAGCTGACCGCTTCGTTGGGCTTGAACAGATCGCCGCCATTCAGGCCGATGAAATCGCGACCGCACACGGTGAACTCGACCGTCATCTCGTCGCCGGCGCTGCCGCCCGGCGAATCGGACGGCTGGACGCTGGCGCGGCCGACCCGGCTGTCGGGAAAGACGCTAGCGTAGAACTCGGCGGCCCTGCGCGCCTCGCCGCGATCATACCACAGGCAGTTGACCAGCTTGCCCATGGCTCAACCCTTCCTGCTGCCGACCAGGCCGAAGACGGCGCCGGCGGGATCGGTGGCGACGAGCGAATAGTCGCCGCCCGGAATCTCGATCGGCGGCTGGACGATCCCGCCCCCGCTCGCACCGATCAGCGTGGCGGCGGCGTCGATGTCGGGCACGCGGAAGTAGAAGGTCCAGTGCGGCATCGGCACGCCGGGCATCATCGGCATCACCGCGCCGAGAATCCCCCGGCCCATCGGCGATCCGTCCGGGGCATGGCCGGTGTGGCGCAGGAACTCGTATGTTCCCATGTCGCCCAGCGCCATCTCGCCGTCCTTCACCCAGCCGAAGCGCGCGCCGTAAAAGGCCTTGGCCGCGGCGGGATCGCTCGTCGACAGCTCGTTCCACGCGCAATGGCCGGGGCGCGGTTTGTCGTAGGAAAAGGCCACACTCTCGCCGCCTTCGACCGCGCCCTTCATCACGTAGAGCGGCGCGCCCTGCGGGTCGGCAACCAGGGCCATGCGGCCGACGCCGGGAATGTCCCACGGCGGCTGGTGGACCGCGCCGCCGCCCTGCCTGAACGCGTCAGCCATCGCGTCGACATCATCGACGCCGACATAGCCGAGCCACGCGGGCGGCATCGCCATCCCGTCGGGCATTCGCATCAGCCCGGCGACATCGCCCCCAGCCGGTAGTCCATGTCGGGCATGCCCGCGCTGCGCACCGCCCAGCCGAGCAGAGGGGCATAGAAGGCCTGCGCCGAGTCGGCGTCGGGCGTGATCAGTTCGTACCAGATGAAGTCGCCATGAAGGTTTGCCATCGCCTGTCTCCCGTTCAGCGATCGAGGATGGGGGTGAAGCCGCCGTAGATCATGCGCTTGCCGTCGAACGGGCGGTTTTCAGGATCGGGCTGCATCCGCGGATCGGCCATCACCTGTTCCCAGGCGGTGTCGCGATGCGCCTTCGACGGCCATTCGATCCAGGAATAGACGACGTTCTCGTCCGTGCCAGCCTGCACCGCCATGCGATAGTCGGTCACCTTGCCGTCGGGCACGTCGTCGCCCCAGGCTTCGACCACACGGTTGGCGCCGTATTCGATAAACACTTCGGCGGCCTGACGTGCGAGATCCAGATAGGCATCGCGATTGGCGGTCGGCACGGCGACCAAGAACCCGTCGGTATAGCCGCCCTTGCTGTCGCCAAGGTCGAGCAGGGAGCTGAACCCGCCATAGATCATGCGCCGGCCGTCGAACGGCATCGACTTGCTCATGTCTTCCATGCGCGGATCGGCCATCATCTTCGCGCCGGCGGCATCGCGGGCGGCGCGGTCGGGATATTCGAACCAGCTGAAGATGATCTTTTCGTCCGGCTGCGCCTTTACGGCGCGACGAAAGTCGGTGTGGGTGCCATCGGGGACATCGTCTTCCCAACATTCGACCATCCGGGCGACGCCGGCATCGAGGATCATCGCCGACGCTTCTTGCGCGTGCGTGAGATACGCGTCTTTGTTTTCCGCAGGCACCGCCAGGACAAAGCCTTCCACATAGGTCATTTCACTCTCCCTCCACCTTCGCGGCCGTTCAGGCGGCCGCCGGTTCGCGAAAATCCGCCAGCTGGGCGGCCAGCGCCGCGGCAAATGCCGGGCGCGCGGCGCAGCGATCGCGATAGGCGACCAGATTGGGGTGCGCATCGACCAGCCCGGTGCCGTTCAGGATGCGCAGCACGCTCGTCATCATCAAGTCGCCGGCGGTAAAGCGGTCCTCCAGATAGTCGCGCTGGCCCAGATGCGCGGCGAGCCGCATCAGGCGGCGCTCGACCATTTCGACGACTTGCGGGCGTCGCGCCGCAGTCCAGTCCTCGCCAGCGTGGAACAGGTCGATCGCGGTCAGCTGCTGGATCACCGGCTCGACGCTGTTCAGCGCGGCGATCAGCCAGCTCGTCGCCCGCGCTCTGCCGACGCGGTCGCGCGGCAGCAGCGCCTCGCACCCGTCGCCCAGATAGAGCAGGATCGCCCCGGTTTCGAACAGCACGACGTCGTCATCGCGGTAACATGGCACCTGGCCAAAGGGCTGATCGGCAAAATAGTCGGCGGGCCGCTCGCCGCGCGGCGACATCAGCCGCACCGAATAGGGGATGCCGGCCTCCTCCAATGCCCAGCGCACCCGCAGGTCGCGGACCTGGCCGCGCGCGAAGGCGGGGACCCAGTCGAAGGCGGTGATCGAAACGCGGGCTTCAGGGTCGACGGGCATCATCATTCTCCGGCAGGGGGTGTCGTCCGGGTTAACCCGGCTTGGCCGGCCTTTGGTCCCGAATGCGGGGGCGGTTCGGCCGCGATCGTCGTCAGGCGTGCCCGGGTCCGGCCGTCGTGCATGCACGCACCGCGGCACGGTACGTCGCGGACGGACGGCCTGTGGGTGAGCGGGAAGGGGCGGGTGGATCGGCAGCACCCGATCCCTCGGGTGCGGTCACGCGCCGGCCGACGCCGATCATTCGGTTCATCGCCATTCTCCCTCGACCGCGGTCCGGGCGAATCGGCCGCTTGAGCTTTGTGCGCGCGCGCGTTACAAAAAGCAACTGTGAAGTCAGAAAAGATAACTCAAAGTGGATCAGGGGTGCACGGCCGGTGGTATGACGATGCCTGCGGTACCGCGCTGGGGCTTGAGCTGATCGGTGAGCGTTGGTCGCTTTTGATCCTGCGCGAGCTGATGTTCGGGCCGCGCCGTTTCAGCGAGCTGCGCGCCGGCCTGCCCGGCATCAGCGCCAATGTGCTGACCCAGCGGCTGGAGGGACTGGAGGCATTGGCCGTCGTGAAACGCCATCGCCTGCCGCCACCCGCGTCGGTCCAGGTCTATGAGCTTACCGAATGGGGGTACCAAGCCGAAGTCCTGGTGCAGGAGCTGGGGCGCTGGGCGGTGCGGTCGCCGCTCCACGATCCGACGCTGCCCATATCAGCCGCGTCGGTCATGATGTCGTTCCGCACGATGTTCGATGCCACCCGCGCTGGCCGTACGCGCGCCACCCTGGGGTTTCGGATCGGCCCCGAATCGTTCGTCATCCGCATCGCCGACGGGAGGCTGGACAGCGGGCGCGGCGATCCCGATGGCGCTGATCTGGTCCTGACCGGCGATCCGGTGACGATTGCGTCCATCGTCTATGGCGGCCGTCCGGTCGACGATGCTGAAGCCGCAGGCCAGCTTTCCGTAGCGGGAGACCGCGACCTGCTCGCGCGTTTCATCACCTGGTTTCCGCTGCCCGCCAAGCATCGCTGACCAACGGCCCCGTTGCGGCTGCCGGATCGAGTGGCTACCTGCAGCCATAGCCCGGCATCAGACCGCCCATCAGGAAACTCCCATGTCGACCATTCCTAATACCCAGCCCGACAGCCGCGCCACCACGGTGCTCGACGCGCCCGACAAGATGGTGAAGGCGCGCGACCTGTTCGGCATCGACACCGACATGGAAGTGCCGGCGTTCAGCGAAGCGGACGAGCGCGTGCCCGACCTCGACCCCGCTTATGTGTTCGATCCCGACACGACGCTGGCGGTGCTGGCGGGCTTTGCCCACAACCGCCGCGTGATGATCCAGGGCTATCACGGAACCGGCAAGTCGTCGCACATCGAACAGGTCGCAGCGCGGTTGAACTGGCCGTGCATCCGCATCAACCTGGACGCGCATATCAGCCGCATCGACCTGATCGGCCGCGATGCGATCGTGCTCAAGGACGGCCAGCAGATCACCGAGTTCCGCGAGGGCCTGTTGCCCTGGGCGCTGCAGACCCCGACCGCGCTCGTGTTCGACGAATATGATGCCGGTCGCCCCGACGTGATGTTCGTGATCCAGCGCGTGCTGGAAACCGAGGGCAAGCTGACCCTGCTCGACCAGAACCGGGTGATCCGGCCCAATCCGTGGTTTCGGCTGTTCGCGACCGCGAACACCGTCGGCCTGGGCGACACCAGCGGACTGTATCACGGCACGCAACAGATCAACCAGGGTCAGATGGACCGCTGGAACATCGTGGTCACGCTCAATTACCTGCCCGCCGCCACCGAAGCGCAGATCGTGCTCGCCAAGTCGGGCGAATATGACAAGCCCGGCGGCAAGGAGACGGTGGAGAACATGGTCCGCGTCGCCGATCTGACGCGTCGCGGCTTCATCAACGGCGACATCTCGACCGTGATGAGCCCGCGCACCGTCATCACCTGGGCGCAGAACACGCTCATCTTCGGCGACATCGGCTTCGCCTTCCGGCTGAGCTTCCTCAACAAGTGCGACGAGGCCGAGCGCGCGCTGGTGGCCGAATATTATCAGCGCGTGTTCGGCAAGGATTTGCCGGAGAGCGTGGTGGGGAAGGGTTGAGCGCGGAGCCTGACTGGACTAACTTAGTCCACTGAGTAAGAGGTGCCGTATGTCCGAAGCCGATCCGCACAAGATCTACAATGTGCACGACGCGAAGACGAACCTGTCGCGCCTGATCGATCGCGCCAATGCGGGCGAGGAAATCATCATCGCCAAGGCGGGCAAGCCCTATGCGCGGCTCATGCCGCTCGAGCCTGAGCGGCATCCGCCCCGTAAACCCGGTCGCTTCCGGCATCTGCTGAAGGATGTGCCCAGCGACATCTGGTTCGAGCCGACCTTTACCGACGAGGAGCTGGACGGGTTCGAACGCAAGCTCGGGGACGCGTGAGCGTTGCGGTTCCTCCTCGATACGCACGCGCTGATCTGGTGGTGGCTCGAAGATCCCATGTTGTCGTCGCGCGCGCGGGCACTGATCGAGTCAGGCGACGAAGACATTCTCGTCAGCGCGATTTCGGCCTACGAGATTGCATTGAAGGTTCAGGCCGGACAGTTGCGGTCGATGATCGACACGCTGGAGCAATTCGAGACGGCGACACAGGAGGACCGTTTCGTGCATCTTCCCCTTCGTTACGATCATGCCCGGCTGGCAGGTTTGCTGCCGGGGCGGCATCGTGATCCGTTTGATCGAATGATTGCGGCGCAGGGCCAGATCGAGGGGCTGACCGTCATCACCCGTGACCCGCAGATCGCGGCGCTCGGCTGCAAGGTGCTTTGGTAATGTCGCAGAAGACCCAGCTCGATGACTTCAAATCGGTGCTGACCGGCACTGCGCGGGCGATTGCGCGCGATGCGGAGGTCGAGCTGGCCTTTACCGCCGACGCGCCGAGCCAGTCGGGGCGCAATCTGCGCGTGCCGATGCCGGCGCGGCAACTGCCCGCCGATCAGGTCGCCGAGGCGCGCGGGTTCGCAGACAGCTTTGCGCTCCGCCTTCGCCACCACGACGCCGCGCTTCATGCGCGCGGCGCGCCGAAGGAGGCCGTCGCGCGCGCGGTGTTCGACGCGGTGGAGACCGCGCGGGTCGAGGCGCTGGGATCGCGCGGCTATGCGGGCGTTTCGGAAAATCTCGACCAGGCGCTGGCCATGCGGCTTAAATCGGACCCGATCGCCCGCGCGCGCAGCCGCGACGAGGTGCCGCTGTCGACCGCGATCGGGCTGAAGGTCCGCCATCGGCTGACCGGCAAGCTGCCCCCCATCGCCGCGGTGCCTGGCATGGCGCTGGTCGACGAGTGGATCGAGGGCAAGGGCGCGGCGGACCTGGATGCGCTGGCGCTGGCGATCGACGATCAGGCGATGTTCGCCAAGCTGATCGGGCAATTGCTTGAAGACCTGGAGCTGACCGAGGGCGAGTTGAAGCCCGACGATAGCGAGGACGAGGGCGACGACCAGGAGGGCGGCGAGGAAGGCGACGACACCGACGAGGCCGAACAGGACCAGGACTCGGGCGCCGAGGGGCAGGGGGAGTTCGAGCAGCGCCCCGAACAGCAATCGGGCGAGCAGCAGGACGGCGAAACCGCCGAGCAGCAACAAGACGGCATGGACGATGCCGAGGGCGAGCCGGGGGACGAAGGCGAAGAGGGGATGATGCCGGTGCGGCCCAACCGGCCGTGGTCCGACCTGCCGCCGCAATTCGAATACCGGCCCTTCACCACCCGTTTCGACGAAGTCGTCGCCGCGACCGAGCTGTGCGACGAGGAGGAGCTGAGCCGGCTGCGCGCCTATCTCGACCAGCAGCTCGTCCATCTGCAGGGCGCGGTGACCAAGCTCGCCAACCGGCTGCAGCGCCGCCTGATGGCGCAGCAGAACCGCAGCTGGGACTTCGACCAAGACGAAGGGCTGCTCGACGCGGCGCGGCTGGCGCGGGTGGTGGTCAACCCGATGCAGTCGTTGAGCTACAAGATCGAGCGCGATACCGAGTTCAAGGACACGGTCGTCACATTGTTGATCGACAATTCGGGATCGATGCGCGGCCGGCCGATCAGCATCGCGGCGATCAGCGCCGACATCCTGGCGCGCACGCTGGAGCGGGTGGGGGTCAAGACCGAGATCCTGGGCTTCACCACGCGCGCGTGGAAGGGCGGGCAGGCGCGCGAGGCATGGCTGGCGGCCGGACGTCCGCCACAGCCGGGGCGGCTGAACGACATTCGCCACATCGTCTACAAGCAGGCCGACGAGCCGTGGCGGCGCGCCAAGAAGTCGCTCGGGCTGATGATGCGCGAGGGGCTGCTCAAGGAAAATATCGATGGCGAGGCGCTGCTCTGGGCGCACGCCCGCCTGATCGCGCGGGCGGAGGATCGCAAGATCCTGATGGTGATTTCGGACGGTGCGCCGGTCGACGACAGCACGCTGTCGGTCAATTCGGGCAGCTATCTGGAACGCCATCTGCGCCAGGTGATCGGCTGGATCGAAGGGCGCTCGCCCGTGGAGCTGGTGGCGATCGGGATTGGCCACGACGTGACCCGCTGGTATTCCAAAGCGGTGACAATCATGGATGCCGAACAGCTAGCGGGTACGATGGTCGAACAGCTCGCCAGCCTGTTCGATACCGATTGATCGCGTGACTGGCGCGATCCAGCCGCCGCCCGGCGGGTTTCGTCCCGCGGTCAAGCGATCGGTCACCATTGCCGGGCATGAAACGTCGATCGCGCTCGAACCCTTGTTCTGGGACGCGCTGGAACACGCCGCCGCCGTGCGCGCGCTGCCGCTCAATGCACTGATCGCTGAAATCGATGCGCTGCGTATTCAGGCGAATGATCCGCCCAACCTGGCGAGCGCGATCCGTAGCTGGCTGCATGGGCATTCAGCGGCGCTGTCGGCTCGATAGTCCTAACCATCCGGCGCGCGCTTCACACGATCTATCTGCTGGCTTTCTCGATATTGCGATTATCGTAGCGACCACTACAGCGCGTTAACGACCGGCGTGGCATCGCTTCGCGAATATGGGAGTCGGGGAGTAGATCGATGCCAGGATTGGTGGCCATCGTGGCCGTGCGTTCGCGACGGTGGGCTGCGGTCGCGACGCTGGGCGCGTTGAGCGCATGCGGCGGCGGCGGCGGCGGCGGCGGTGAAGGCACAAGTGCCGGCGGCGTTGCGGTTGCCCCGGCGCCAACCCCCAGCCCTACGCCAACGCCCGCGGCAACCGGCCAAAGCCCAAGTCAGATCGGGCAGTGGCGCGAACTGATCCTGAATGCCGATGGCAGCATCAACTGGACCGAATATGGCCGGGTTGCCGCCAATTACCACACGGCGGAAATGGTGCGATACCGGCTGGGGCCGAGCGCGGTCGACTATGGCGAGGCCGAGCCCGCCAACACGATCTACCAGCCCGAGCCGAACGGTTTGTGGAAGGGCGGGCTGAACCGCACGCTCGCGGACCGCTTCTGCCAGACGTCGGACCGGCTGATCCAAAGCGATGCGCCGGACGGTTATGGCAACGGCTTTGGCGGCGGTGGCGGCTGGATCATGTCGGGCCAGATGCTGTTTTCACCCGATACCGACGCGCCCGCGAACCTGCGCGCCGGCGTCGCCAACGCCCGTGCCTTTGACGGTGCCCGTGCCGCACGCGCCAGCGACGGTTCGACCCAGGCGCTGTGCATGCGCATGAACGCATCCTGGTATGGCGACTGGTGGAACCGCAACAACGTCTCCACGCCAACGACGCCCGCGGTTGCGCGGTTGCGGGAGCAGGACCCTACGCTGCCCCTGCCCGCTATCGCCGCGACGCGTGGCGAGATTCAGACATCGATCACCGGCTTCCTGGCGTTCCAGAACGGGGTGATCGCTGCCGCCGGCACCGGCAACGACCAGTATTGCAATGGTTTTGCGACCGGCACGCCCTGCGAAACCGCGATCCGTCTGCCGGCCGGAAAGGTGCCGACCGCACTTGCCCTGTCCGCGATGAATGAGTTTCTGCTGGTGACCGTGTGGGACGCCGCCGCGCGCAAGGGTCAGTTGGGCGTAATCGCCGTGGGCGCGGACGATCCCGCCAATATCGGCAACACCGACACTGGCCGTCACGGCTGGGGCGTGCAAAGCTGGCCGGGCGTGCGTGGGCTGAAGCTGCTCGGCTTTGTCGACTTGCCGATGGCGGCACCCAACACGGTGGCCATGGCGCTTTCAACCGGCACAATGAAGTTTCGCGGCTTCGAGGATTGGCGCGGCCGGGGCTTGAATACCCAAGCGGAGCGCGATCGCTGGTTCGCGCGCAGCAACCTCGCGTTCGACGCGTTTATTCCCCAGACCGAATATTGGAAGCTGCTGGCGTCGGCGGGCTATGCGGTTGTCGGCTCACGTGCGGAGAACAAGGTGGCGATCGTCGACCTGCGCCCGCTGCTGCGCTTCTATCGCGACCAGTATCTGACAACCCAGGCACGTTGGAACGAGACCGCTAACTCCAATCAGGGCGCGCGCGACGACCAATGGCCCTATGGCTTTGCGACCCGGCCGGAACAGCGGCCGGTGGTGCTGGGCACGCTGGACGTGGCACAGCCCACCGCGGTCTACGCGCGACAGATCCGCACAGGTACCAACACCTTGTCCGGCTGGGACCGGCTCAGCTGGAATTATCTGTCGACACTGGTGACCATCGCGTCGATGGACGGGACGGTGCGACAATACGACGTCGCGTCGCTGATTGATCCGGCGCGGGCGTCGCAGATGCCGACGATGGCGGTGCGCGAATGGCGAGTAGGCCGTAACCCGGTCCAGGTCACGACGCCGATTGCCGGCGCCGTCCGAACCGACGATCTTTATATCGTCAGTCGTGGCACGCGCGAAATCGGCGTCTATAGCTATCGGGGCGATCGTTATGCGGTGCTGCGCGACCGGCGGTTGAAAGACCCGGTGTTCCTGACGATCGCCGGCAACCAGGCCGGGTTCGGCGGTGCCGGCCGCGACCTCGCGCTCGGCTCCCAGGGCATGACCGTCCTCGATTACGAGGGCAAGACGGTGCACGTCTACGGCATCTGGATCGACAACTATCCCGCGCGCTATCAGCCGGGCCGGCTCGACAGCTGGGTGGTCGAGCAATGGCCGCATGACGGCCCCGACGATCGTACCCGCCAGCCCTTCCAATATGGCTCGGGCCGCACGCTGCAGGGCAAGCCGTTCGCGCTGAGCATCGACGAAGTAATCTAAGCCGAGAACCGGGCGCGCGGCGGCTTAGCCGCCGCGCCCCAGCAGCACGCGGGCCTGGCCCGCGATCTGGGCGAGCATCGCGGCGCCCGGCACCTGGGTACGACGCGCGCGGGCGATGAGCGCGACGAACTGGTCGATGCGCGGCTGGTTCGCCTTGATCCAGGCCTCGACCGCTGCCTGCGGGTCGCCGCCGGCATTGCGCGCCAGCCAGTCGAGCCGCAGCTGCTGGAAATCGCGCGCCAGTCCCGCAATCAACAGCCGTTCCCACGGATCGCCGGTGTTGATCCGCGCCGCCGTCGCCTGGGCCCAGTCGAGACCAAGCGCGTTGCCCAGTCCAGTGAAGGCGCGGGTCAGGACCGCTTCGTCCAGACCCGAACGTTCGCCGAGGTCGGCAAGACCGACCGCGCCGTCGAGTTCGAAGATCCGCACCACCTTGCGCACCAGATCGGCCGGCGCGCCGGTTTCCTGAAGGCGCTGCGCGATGCGGTCGCTTTGCAGCTGCGCTTCGGTCAGCAGCAGCTCGCGCGTGCGCCGGTCGAGATTGGCGATGCCGGGTTCGAGGCGCGCAATGACTGCGCCCGGCCCCGTGCCCGGCGGGCAAACGCGCAACAGGTCCGCCATCTGCGACCGCATTGCGACCGCGGCTTCGTCGAACAGGGCAAGGCGCGCGGCCTCGCTGATCGATGCCGTCTCGATCTCGCGCCACAATTCGGGCAGCCCGAACAGGCGTTCGGCGACGACGAACATCGCCGCGATGTCGCCCAGCGACGCGCCTTCCTCCTCGGCAAGCTCGAACGGGTGAAGCACCCCCAGCCGATTGATGATCCGGTTGGCAAGCTTGGTCGCGACGATTTCGCCGCGCAGCCTGTGCGCCTCGATCGCCGGACCGAAGCGTTCGCGCATCGCGGGCGGGAAGGCGGCATGAAGGTCGCCCAGCAACTCGGGATCGCTGCCGAGCGCCTGGGTTTCGATCGCGTCCTGCAGCGCCAGCTTGGCGGTGGCGAGCAGCACGGCCAGTTCCGGCCGGGTCAGCCCCTTGCCCTCCTGTGCGCGGCGCAACAGCTCCTCGTTGGTGCCCAGTCCCTCGACCGCGCGGTCGAGCCGTCCGCCGGCTTCGAGGATTTCGATGACGCGGACATAGCTGGGCAGCGCGACCGGGCCGTCACCCTCCATGAAGGACAGGGCCAGCGTCTGCAGCCGGTTATCCTCAAGCACCAGATGCGCGACATCTTCGGTCATCGACGCGAGCAGCACGTTGCGGTCCTCGAACGCCAGCCGCCCCTCGATCATCTCGCGGTTGAGCGCGATCTTGATGTTGACCTCGTTGTCCGAACAATCGACGCCGGCGGCATTGTCGATGAAATCGGTGTTGATGCGGCCCCCGCGCGCGGCAAAGGCGATGCGCGCGGCCTGGGTCACGCCCAGATTGGCGCCCTCGCCGATCACGTTCGCGCGCATCGCCTCCGCATTGACGCGCAGCCGGTCGTTGGCGGGATCGCCGACGTCCGAATTGCTCTCTGCGGCGGCCTTCACATAGGTGCCGATGCCGCCGAACCAGATCAGGTCGACCGGTGCGGTCAGGATCGCGGAGATGAGCGCGGCGGGTTCGAGCGCCTCGGCCTCGATGCCCAGCGCCGCGCGCACCTCCGGGCTGAGCGCGATGCTCTTTTCACTCCGCGCGAAGATGCCGCCGCCCTTGGAGATCAGCGACGCATCATAGTCCGCCCAGCTCGACCGCGGCAACGCGAACAGGCGGGAACGCTCGGCCCAGCTTGTCGCCGGATCGGGATCGGGATCGAGGAAGATGTGGCGGTGGTCGAACGCGGCGACCAGCTTGATCGCCCGGCTCAGCAACATGCCGTTGCCGAACACGTCGCCCGACATGTCGCCGCACCCGGCGACGCGCACCGGCTGGGTCTGGACGTCGATGCCGGATTCGAGGAAGTGGCGCTGGACGGAAATCCACGCGCCCTTGGCGGTGATGCCCATCGCCTTGTGGTCATAGCCGACCGATCCGCCGCTGGCGAAGGCGTCGCCCAGCCAGAAGTCGCGCTCGATCGCGAGCGCGTTGGCGACGTCGCTGAACGTCGCGGTGCCCTTGTCCGCGGCGACGACGAAATACGGGTCCTCGCCGTCATGGACGACGATGCCGGCCGGATGGACGACGTTGCCGCCGACGATGTTGTCGGTGACCGACAGCAGCGAGCGGATGAAGATGCGGTAGCTCTCCGTCCCCTCGGCCAGCCAGGCGTCGCGGTCGGTGGCGGGGGAGGGGAGCAGCTTGGGGTAGAAGCCGCCCTTGGCGCCCGTCGGCACGATGACCGCGTTCTTGACCCGCTGCGCCTTCATCAGGCCCAGGATCTCGGTGCGGAAATCGTCGCGCCGGTCGGACCAGCGCAGGCCGCCGCGCGCCACCGGTCCCGCGCGCAGGTGAATGCCCTCGATCCGCGGCGAATAGACCCAGATCTCGCGCCACGGCAGCGGCTGGGGCAGGCCCGGCACCCGCGCGCTGTCGAGCTTGAACGCCAATGCTTCCTCGGCCGCAGGGGCGAAGGCATTGGTGCGCAGCATCGCGTCGATCACGCCGCGGAAGGCGCGAATGATGCGGTCATCGTCGATCGCGGAAACCTTGGTCAGCCCCTGCGCGATGGCTTCGTCGGCGGCGGTTGCGGCAGCGTCATCGCGTGCGGCGGGATTGTGCCGAGCGTTGAACCGCGCGATCAACGCCTGGGCGATGTGCGGCGCGCGGCGCAGCGCATCGACGACGGTAACCAGGCCATAGCTCATCCCGGTCTGGCGCAGGTATCGGAACCAGGCGCGGAACAGCACCGCCGACTGCGGGGCCATGCCGGTTTCGACCACCAGCCGGTTGAAACCGTCATTTTCCGCCCGCCCTTCCAGCACGGCGGCGATGGCGCGCTCCACCACGCCGACGTCGAAGGGCAATGCGCGCGAATCGTGCGCACCGGTCAGCTCGACCAGGAAGTCGTGGACGAAGGCGCCCGAATCGCCGGCAAGCCGGGTCGGGACTTCCTCGATCACGCGGAAGCCGAAATTCTCGAACACCGGCACCGCGTCGGACAGCGCCAGCGCGCCGCCGATGCAATAGACCTTGATGCGCAGCGGCCCGCCGGCCGCGTCGTCGCCCGGGATGATCCGGACCGATCGGTCTTCCGCGCTCTGAAGTGCGGCGAAGCGCAGGATGTCCTGCGCCGCGTCCTCGGGCGTGTGGACGTTGCGGTAATTGGCGGGGAAGCAGTTGGCGAAGCGCAGCGCCAGCCGGGTCGCGCGCGTCCCGACCAGTTCCTCGAGCGCCGCGCTCACCGCCGGCCGCCAGCCGCGTACCATCCGCCGGATGCGCGCATCGAGCGCAACCGCGTCGGGCATCCGCCCCTCGCCGCGCAAATCGAGCGTATAGCGGATCAGCGCCGCGACCCCGTCGTCGAGGTTGATCGTCCAGTTGAGCACATGCGCATTGGCCGCACTCGCCAGCATGTCGCCGATCGCCACCCGCCGCGCGGTGGTCAGCTCGTCGCGCGGCAGCCAGACAAAGGCGAACAGGTGGCGCCCCAGCGTGCTGCGCACCAGCGCGAGCTTCGACCGCGGGCGATCGGCGATCGACATCGCGGTCAGCGTGACGTCCTCGAGCGCCTCGGGCGAGAAGGCGGTGGTCAGGTCGTGGGGCAGCGCGCTCAGCATGTGCGCCATCGCCTTGCCGGTGTGACCGCGCGGATCGAAACCGAACTTCTGTTGCAGCCGTTCCAGATGCCGGCGCAGGAGTGGTACATCCTCCGGATCGGCATTGAGCGCGGCGCTCGTCCAGAGCCCGGCATGGATCGACAGGCCCTCGACCGCGCCGTCCCGCAGCACCGGCAGCAGCACCAGGTCGAGCGGCGCGCGGCGATGCACGGGCGAGATGCAGTTGGACTTGAGCAGCAGGGGCACGCGCCCGCCCTCCGCAAACCATTCGCGCGCCAGCTGGCGCGACGGCTCGGCCAGGATCGGCACGTCGAGCTCGCCGCGCGCCAGGCCGAGCTGGCCCGACGCCGTGCCGTCCGGATGCCAGCGTTCGTGCGCCAGCAGCGTGAAGTTGCGATCGAGAAACCAGTGGAGCAGCGCGGCGGCCTCACGGTCGCGCAACGCGCTTGCATCGTGCAGCATCGCCGCCTGCAATGCCGGCCAGTCGCCGACCGCGTGGCGAACATGGCCGAGCACGCGCGCGATATCGTCGTGGAGCTGACGGCGGACGCGGGATTCGGCGCGCTCCATCTCGATATAGATCATCGATTCCGGGGCACCGCCGCTGTCGATCGCGACCAGCCGTCCGTCGGCATCGCGCCGCACCGGCAGCACGGGGTGGATGATCCGGTCGACCGCGATGTCGTGCGCGCCGATTGCGGCAGCGATCGAATCGACCAGGAACGGCATGTCGTCATTGACGACGGCAAGGCGCATCCTGGCCGGCCCGTCGCTGCGCAACGGTTCGATGACGATCCCCGATCCGCCGGGTGGGCGGGATTGCGCGGCCAGCACCATGAAGGCGGCGGCCTCCCGTCGTGCATCCGGGTCGAACCCCTCCAGCTCGCCCGGCAATGCTCCCTCGATCAGCCGGGCGGCAAGCTCGGTGACCAGCGTCGCGTCGATCGTCGTCGTCATGTGCGCGGCTATGCGCCCGCCCCGCCCGCGGCTCAAGCCTTAGTCGCGGCGAATGCGTCGCGGTCCTGCCTTATTCCGCAAGATGGCGGACGGCCTGGCGCGTCAGCTTTTCATCGGCATCGACGCGCCCGACCACATCCAGCGCGCCCGCATCGTTGGCGCGGGCGAGCAACAGCACGAATTCCGCGCCGTCGGCGGCGATCGGCACGCTGGCGATTGTCGGGCGAGCGCGCAGCGCGGTCATCAGCTCGGCCTCCGCGGCGGCACGCGGGGCGGGGCGGCGGTACACGCGCTCGGCCTGCACCATCGCCTTCATGCCCCCCGGCATCGCCTCGATCGCGGCGACCAGCTGGCCGGCGGCGAGCCCGGTACGCCGGGCATAGGCGAGGACGGCGGCGAATTCGGTGACGCGCGCCTTGTCGTAATCGCCGCCGAAGACTAGCTTGACTACCGCGGTCATCGGCGCGCGCGCCTGGACGGTGATGCCGGCGTCGGCGAGTAGCTCGGCATAATCCTCCGGGCTGTCCAGCGTGGCGAGCGCGAAATCATGCGCACGGCCGAGCGCGCGGTACAGCGCGGCACGCGACCGGGTATCGGCGACGCGTGCCAGCTCCGCGGTCTCGCGCGCCAGCACCAGCTGGTCGGCCAGCCCGGCGACCTCGAACGGGGCCTCGAGTTCCGCCCCGAGCAGCAGCGCGTCGTCCTCATCCGCGCCCGCATCGTCGCCCAGCCCGGCGCCCGGACCGTCGGCCCAGATCGGCGCGGACATGTTCGAGCGCGGCCCGGACTGGCGGACGGCATCGAGCGCGGCGTGGATCACCGCCTGCGCCGCGTCGTCCAGCACTTCTTTCCAGTTGATGACGCCATAGATGAAATCGATCGCCTCGCCCGTCGACGAGAAGGGCATCAGGATGCCGCGATAAAAGGTGTTGTAGCCGCGCTGGCTGACAAATTCGGCTTCGAAGCCGATCGGCGCGCGATTCGCGATGATCTGGAGATAATGGTCGGTCAGCCGCGACAGGAGCGAGCGGCTGGGCACGTCGGCGATGCGCTGAAGGTCGCCCGTGATGCCGCACTCCTCGCGCAGCAGCGAACCCAGGAACTGGATGGTCGGATCGTCAAGGCCGTGGCTGAAATCGATCAGCACGCTGTTCGGGCCGAAATCCGCTATATTCTCGGGCTCGAGATCGCTGATCAGCGGGAAGGGGCGCCCATTCAGCAGCGACACCCAGTGATTATAGGCGCGGACATGCATCCGCCGCTCGTCGCTGCCGATGTCGACGGGACTGTCCTGACCATGATCGTCCAGCAGCTCGTCCTGGCCGTGTTCGATTGGGTCGTCGAGTCCGCGAACGGTATCCATTGAAGGCTCCCCTGGGGCGACGACGCGCCGCCGTCGCCGCTCTTTTGCACGCTGCGTGGTAAACGTTGCGTAAAGGGCTTCGCGCTAAAGCAGGGGCGCGAGGCGATGCTTGTCAGGCCGCCCATGGCCTGATATGCGCCGCGTCCCGACGGGGTCCACGCCCCGCCGCCGCCTTAGCTCAGTTGGTAGAGCATCGCATTCGTAATGCGGGGGTCACAGGTTCGAGTCCTGTAGGCGGCACCAGCACATACCGTGAGCAAGGCTAGAAAACCGCAGAAAACTGCGGTGAATTGGCGTTCGGCGGTCCCGTGAAATCTCATTATGTTCCGCCGTGGCCCACTCAAAAGGGGCCACGAATCAAGGGGCCACGAACGGTGCAGGAGGCGTGGACCCATGCTTACGGTGATGCGGATTCGATCGCTCAAACCGGCTGAGCGGCCATATAAGGTTGCTGACACCGATGGTTTGTATTTGCTGGTGCAGCCGGCGGGGGCTCTGCTTTGGCGTTACCGCTACCGCTGCTGCGGCATCGAACGGAAGCTCTCGCTGGGAAGTTTCGCCGACATCGCACTTTCGCCGCTCGAAGAGGGCGAGGTGCAGAAGAGCAACGACGAGCCGGACTTCAACAAACCGTTGGTTCTCGACCGCGTGTTCTACCGCTATGGCGCCAATGAACCGATGGTGCTGAACGGTGTCAGCCTGCGGATCGAGCCGGGCGAGTTCATCGCGATCACCGGTCCATCGGGCGGCGGCAAGACCACGTTGATGAAAGTTCTGATGGGCCCGTTCGAACCGAGCAGCGGCGCGGTGCGTCTCGGCGAGCGGCCGATCGGTTCGTATCGCAAGGACAAATATCGGCGCGCGACCGGCTCGGTCGCACGAGGCGACATGCTCTATCCCGGGTCGCTGGCCGAGAACATCGCGTTCTTTGATCCCGATATCGACATGGCGCGTGTGCGCGAGGTCGCCAGAATGGCGCAGATTGATGCCGAGATCGAGGCCATGCCGATGGGCTATGAGACGCTTGTCGGCGACATGGGGTCAGTGTTGTCGGGAGGGCAGCTTCAGCGCGTGCTGCTTGCGCGCGCGCTCTATCCAAACCCCAAGATGCTCATCCTCGATGAAGGCACCGCCAATCTCGATACGGAATCAGCGATGGTATCGAATAGATTGCATTCGGAGTAGATACCACCGGTCAGACAGTCGCTATTAGGTATAGCTTAGTGTTCTAATCTGACATGGACGCCGTTGGAGATTAAAGATGTGGTTATATTTTCGGCGGCGTCCATTGGCCGCTTTTTTATCTGCTCTCTTCATATTTGGGGCCCACAGCGAAACAAATGCGGAGACGAACCAAGCCGAAGCTAATGCACGCATCGTTGCTGTAGGTGGGCCGATCCTAGAAGTGCGGAGTGGAAACAGGTTAGTACGGCACGACGGCGCTCGCTCGGGGGAGGTCGTCTTCTCGACACCGGACACACCGGACGGTTTGCCGCAGGTCATCAAGCGCCTGACTTGCGACAGCAAGGCTGTCGACCGCTGCATTGTCGGCTACGCGCCGCCTGGCTCGGATCGCGCCCGGTGGCGCAGTCTCGACCTCGCCACTGGGCGTTCGATACCGGGTTGGCCCGAAATCGGCATCACGAACGCAACGCTTGAAGCTGTCAGCTTTTCCGGCGGCATTGCGGTATGGTCGGCCACGGCGTTGAGCGAGCGCAAGCCGGGTGATCTCCCGTCCGGACTCTACGTTACCAAGGCGGGCGGGCCGCCGACGGTGGCCGGACGCGTCCGAATGACCGACGATGGACAATTGCCACGCGGTTGGTTTGTGCAAATGGACGGAGGTCATCACATACTTGTCGCCGACAAAGAATTGTCATTGCTCGACGTGGCAGGGCGAACGCTCTTCGCGGGTTTCGGAACCGACGGATTCGTCACTGCACACGGCACGACGGCTTTTGCGATCTCCCGTGCGGACCTTCGCAGCCGGAGCGGACAAGTTCTGCCGGCTGGATCGCTACTCCACCTTCCGTTCACGACGGCACTGGGCGGAACGACTGGTTGGAGCCCGATGTACGTCGCCGACGTCCATGGTCCGCCGCTACGCTCCCGACATACTCGTCGCGAATTGAACGACGTGGGGGCTTCCTTGGCCTTTTTCGGAGGTCGCGCGCTCGCGGTGGCCGACCAAGCGGGCCACACGCGCTTGGTGGAGCTATGTCGACAAAGTGGTGACTTAACAGCCGTCACCGTGCGTGAGTTAGGTGATGACGCTGCCGCCATCGGCCTAATGGCGGGTGCCGGCGCGGAAGGCATACTTAATGTGGCGCGACCTGACGGCCAGTTGGCGCAGTGGGTCATCCGCTTCGAGTCCGAACGGACCGGCGCCGACCCGTTTGCGCCATGTGGTGAGCGCGCACCTACCTTAAACCAAGCGAGCACAGGAACGAAGACGCAAACGCAAGAGCGCCGGGGGCCCGCCATTGTCCGGCACGAGGCGCGTGCGCCAGATGGTCAGACCGTCAGCTACGCCGTGCTGGGCGATCCTTCACAGGGCGGGCGGGCGCTGGTGAGGGCATATGGCGCTTATGGCGAGCCCGCTCGAGAGTGGCTGACCAACAGCTTAGAGAAGGCTTGGATCGAGCAGGGGGGCGTGGTGATCGTGCCCGTGCTGCGCGGCGACGGGGGGCGCGATGCGGCGTGGGCAGCTCAGGGGCGAGGCAACCTAAAAACGCGCACAGTCGACGACCTCTTAGCCGTGGTGGAGGATATTCGTCGCCGTCGTATTGGCGGAGGCGGGCTGGTAACCGTATCGGGCGCGAGCGCGGGCGCATTCGTCGCGGCTAAAGCGGCGCTGCGCCGGCCGGACCTGTTTAGGGCGGCGGTGCTGCTTTCGGGAGCGTTGGATCTTCAGGTGCTTGCCGCGGGGCGGGATCCCAACCTCGCGGAGTTCGGCTCGGCCGAAGGGGGTTTTCCGCGCTGGTATGGAGGTGTTCGCGCGCCTGCCAAGCAGGCACCCATTTTTATACTGGTACACGACAAGGGCGACGAGCGCACGCTTCTCGCAAATTCGCAAAATTTTCAGGTATATGCTAAATCTCTTGGCTACAGGGCGGGACTATTGACAACCGAAGGCGCGTCGCACGGCGACATAGACGCACCAGCTCTGACCCAGGTCATAATGGAACAGATCGGCTCGCCGCGCTGATCACGACGCTCAGCGTTTTATAGTTGAGCACATTGACCGGGTCGGCCAGTTCGCGTTCGCGGCCGTGAGCGAGGCGCGCAGGGACTGTCAGGAATTTTGTGCGAGAAGCCATAGGATGGAGTGGAATGGAAAGGACCATCGATATGGCAATCGAAAAGGGCGTTTTGGACCAGCTGCTGGCTGGTCGTGATCCGCAGGATCTGTTCGTCAAGGTTCATCTCGGGCGTATCGCCGACATCGCACTTTCGCCGCTCGAAGAGGGCGAGGTGCAGAAGAGCAACGACGAGCCGGACTTCACCAAACCGTTGGTTCTAGGTGTCTGGTCCCGGCATTTGGTGGTGCGGGTTTGACGTGAACCGCTGGGGCTTGGATGTCCAGCATTTGCAGATGTATTCCTAGGGCGTGAGGCCGCGCAGGGTTTTGAGCCGACGACCATAATTGTAGGCATTAATGAAGTCGTGGAGGTGCGCGGTCAGCTGTGCGTGGCTGTCGTAATGGTAACGCTTGACCGTTGTCTCCTTGATCGTGCGGTTCAAGCGCCGACACTGACGCGGATATTGCAAGACGGCTCGAAACGGCCCGTCAAGTTCGATGGTTTCCGTGGCGAATATGTCATCGATCGGAAATTAAAAGTGGTCGATGCACCACATGCGCGCGATCAGCTGCTGCGGCAGTCTGACGTATTGGCACAGCATCGCCTTATTGGGATATGGTAAGTTCCGACATCCACCCAGAAGATCAAGGCACTAAAGTTGTTCAAGAGAATGAACGTAACCAATATACGTGTGAGGGTTGTCAAGCCATGATCGCTGAGCAAGTTGCGCGTATTGTCGCCGATTTTGTTATATTCCTATCGCTCACTGATGAAGACGAGCTAAATATTGATACATCTGTTGAGATGATGGAAAATCTCGCCGCACGACTCGACGAGATGGATAAGGGATTTCTTCGAGAATTAGTTGACGCTTTTGCAGTTATCGCTGAAGAATATAGCGGCGAAGCCAAAGAGGTCGTGCGAAACATCGCGCATAGTTTCTATCTCGAAGAGGCGTTGGCAGCAGACGATCCTGTCAGGCTGGCCGAGTTGGAGGCCTTGCGCGAAGCGCGAAACTGAACACCGGCAATGCCAGCGGCGCGATGGGAGCGAAGCACAAACTAATGGCCGGGGTCATCCTTATGGCCGCGACTGACGGAAATTCTCGGGTAATTTGAGCGCCCAGCTTTGTCCTCTATGGGGCATTATCGCTTCCGCTGAGCATCGAAGAGTGGCACAGGCGACCATGTGCGTTGCCGGGCACCTTTTCACGTGTCGCGGCAACCCGACCAACGACGTCAGCACGACCTACAATTACGACGTCGAGAACCGGCTGGTCAGCGCGAGCGGGGCGCGGACCGCGTTGCTGACCTGGGACCCGCTGGGGCGGCTGGTCCAGGTGAGCGGCGGATGGGGTGCGACCCGATCCCTGTATGACGGCGGCGACTTCGCGGCCGAGTATGACCGTACAGGTTCGGCTCCGCCGTCGGACCTTCGTGAGATGCGATGCCATGCCATAAAGATTTGCTGTCAGCCTGATTTCTATGGTCACCCCGCGCCGTCGAAACCCGTTTGCCCGAAGCATTCAAAACGGGCGGGATTTGATTTGAATTTGCACGACCGATCTGTTTGCCTTCCCCGGTATCTCATTTGGCTGGGGGGAGCTGCCCATGTGTGCGCCGTGGAAGGACTCGGACGAAGAGTTTCTGCGTTACATGATGGAGCGCGCCCTGCGGCGTCGTGCGCGTGATGAGGAACTGTTGCGGAACCGGGACATGGCGGGCCGCTTCGGCGTCAGGCGGATGTCCGACCTCTGCTACGCCATCAACCTGACCGGAGACGAGGATTTCGTCGGATATTCGGGCCTGTCCGGCGGCTTGACCGGGGCATCATACAGGGGTGCTCGTTATCGAGAGCTCGATGACGGGTCACGCCGACGCATCGACAATTTCGCGGAGGCGATCGGAAGCTCCTACGATCAGGTGTTCAGCTCCAACAATGTCGAAAATCGCCCGATCTGTAATTGTGCAGAGGCCAGGGCCCTGCAACTGGCCCAGGAATGCAACGTCCCGGTACACGAGCTGTTTTTCATCACCTTCTATCCGGATGGAAACAGGCCCAAGAACCCCTGCCGGAACTGCCTGACCTGGCTCGCCAAGGCGAGCGGTTATTGGAGTGACGGTCGACCGACCTGCAACGGCCGCAAGCGCGACCCCGATGATGACGGAAATCGCCGTCGTCTTCCGGGAACTGCCAGTGGTCTGATGGGCGAGGCGCATTAGACCGCACGGTCGATCTCCACAGCTGAGGCGTCATGTCGAGGCCTCATTTGCAACGCGCGCCGAAAACCAGGCGAAACGCAATCGCGCTTTCAACGGTCAGAGCGTCGCCAAGCTTACCAGTCGCCGAGCGAGGTGAGGAAGCGCGCCATCTTGAGCGCCCCCTCTTGCGTGAGGGAAACGTAGCTCGAGCGTCGGTCGGTCAGGGACGGCTCCCGCTTGACGAGCCCCGTTTCGACCAGTTCTCCGATCCATCGCAGCGCGGTCGAGGCGGGCGCCGCCGACGCGATGCAGCAACTCGTCGTTGAAATCCGCTCCCGATTTGCGAACGCGATGAAAAGATCGAGCAGGATGTCCCAGCCGGGTTCGCCGAAGAGGTCCTGGTCGAAATGTTTCGATCGAATCCGGCGCATCTCGTAGATGTACACCGCGCGTTCGGAGAGCGCCTTCAGGTCGAATTCAAAGTCCAGATGATCCTGTGATGAAAAGGCCTTTGGTGGCAGGGTGTGATCCGCCCATTCCCTCAGCCGGCGCTGGTCAAAGACCTTGGATCCGGCGTTGCGGGATGAGGCATTGCCGGCGTCCCGGATGCGGACGGGAACTAAAGAGGGGAATTGCTTCATTTGAGTCGAGCTCCCGTCTTGATTGAATGCGCTGCGTCGCCCCCGACGATGATGTGGTCGACCAGCCGAAATCCCAGGATATGCGCGAGACTGTTGATGCGACGGGTCGCCTCGATGTCCTTTGAGCTGGGTTCGCAATTGCCCGAGGGATGATTGTGAACCAGCGCGATACCCGATGCGCCGTAATTGAACGCGATCTTGAATACCGACCGGAAGTCGGCGGATAAGGAGTTCGCATCGCCCATCGCGATCTCCTCGTCGTGAATGTAACCGTCCTTTTCATCGAGCAGAATGACCCGGAGCCGCTCAAGGGGGCCGGCCATCGCGCTGATCAGAGCCCGGGATGTCGCTTTCGATCGGACCCGGAAGAACGGACGCGCGCCCAGTCGACCCAGGAGTCGTTTCGAGGGATCGCCTGGCGCTTGCGTTGATGCATGATCGTGCCCGCCAGAACGCAGAGCGCAGCGATCAGCGTCGGCGTCGACTTCATCCACGAATAAATCACCGGATGTCCCGATATCTCGATCGAGCGGGCGAAATGGCCGCTTACGGCCAGTAGCTGGAAAGAGCATGCGCATATGGGCCAGAACCTTTGAGCGTTCAGGGCCAGATACCCGAAGCCGAGAATGCCGACGCAATCGGCGGCCAAGGAAACCGGGTCTATGGCGTCATAATTCGGCAGAAAGAACGCGTACCCCGCGAACTGAACCGCCGGGATTGCGACAAGCACGGCAGCGCCGATTCGTTCGGGTAGTCCGCCCTTCCACAGCCCAAGGGCAATGGAAGGCAGATACAGTGCCCAGAATACCCAAACCGAAGGCGATTACGTATTTAACAAACCACGCAATCAGAAAGCTGGCCGTAAAGGCCT
>NZ_LSHX01000051.1 GCF_001555965.1 Sphingomonas sp. CCH21-G11 | reverse complement strand
AAGGTGATCTTTTCCAGCTGCGGATCGCCCGCGACCAGCGCGACCCGATGGCCGATCGCGCGGACCATCTGGGCATCGTCGGTCGCCTCGCGGTCGGCGGGCCAGGCCGCGTGGGCGGCGGTGAGCAGGTCGAAGCGGAACGCCTGGGGCGTCTGGACGCGATACAGGCCGTCGCGCGGGACGATGTCGCCGAGCACGCCCGCCTGGCCGCGCGCCAACGTGTCGGCCACCGACAGCACCGGGATCGCACCCGCCGCGTCGTCGAGCGCCGCGACCAGCCGGTCGATCACCTCGGCGCTGAGGAAGGGGCGCGCGGCGTCGTGGACCAGCACGACATCGGCACCGCCCGACGCGGCGATCGCCGCCAGCCCGTTGGCGACCGATTGCCGGCGGCTGGCCCCGCCGAGAACGTGCGGGACATCGCCCAGCGCGTCGGCGAGCAACGCCTGCTGGCCCTCGCCGATGACGCACAGCACCCCTGCAATCGCCGGATGCCCGGCCAGTGCGGCGTGGCTGTGCGCGATCATCGGCCGGCCCGCGAGATCGGCGAACTGCTTGGGCAGCGCACGGCCGGTCCGCGTGCCGGTGCCAGCGGCGACGATGATGGCCTGAACGACGGGGGGACGGCGTTGAATCATCGCGTCGCCCTAGCCATTCGACGCCGCCTTGTCAGTAACCCCGCAAGGCCTTATGGCGCTGCCTGATTTTTAGGCAGATGATGAGCAGACTTTCCCCCATCCGCATCGGACCCGTGACGATCGACGCGCCGGTGATCCTGGCGCCGATGACGGGCGTCACCGACCTGCCGTTCCGCACGCTGGTGCGCCGTTACGGCTCGGGTCTGAACGTCACCGAGATGATCGCCAGCCAGGCGATGATCCGCGAGACGCGCCAGTCGCTGCAGAAGGCGGCGTGGGACCGGGTCGAGGAACCGATCTCGATGCAGCTCGCGGGCTGCTCCCCGCACGAGATGGCCGAAGCGGCCAAGCTCAACGCCGATCGCGGCGCGGCCATCATCGACATCAACATGGGCTGCCCGGTCAAGAAGATCGTCAACGGCGATGCCGGCTCCGCGCTGATGCGCGACCTGCCGCTCGCCGCATCGCTGATCGAGGCGACGGTGAAGGCAGTCGACGTGCCGGTGACGGTCAAGATGCGGATGGGCTGGGATCATTCGAGCCTGAACGCACCCGAGCTTGCCCGGATCGCGCAGGACCTGGGCGCGCAGATGATCACGGTGCACGGCCGCACGCGCAACCAGATGTACAAGGGGAATGCCGACTGGGCGTTCGTCCGCAAGGTCAAGGATGCGGTGACGCTGCCGGTGATCGTCAATGGCGACATCTGCTCGATCGCGGATGCGGAAGCCGCGCTGGCGCAATCGGGCGCGGACGGGGTGATGATCGGGCGCGGTGCCTATGGCAAGCCGTGGCTGCTCGGCCAGGTGATGGCGTGGTTCGCCGAGGGGCGCGAGGTGCCCGATCCGACGATCGAGGAGCAATATCACCTGATCACCGAGCATTACGACGCGATGCTCAGCCATTATGGCGTCGAAACCGGTGTCAACATGGCGCGCAAGCATATCGGCTGGTACACCCGCGGGCTGCACGGATCGGCGGAGTTCCGCAACCGGGTGAACCAGGAGCCCGACCCCAAGCGCGTGCAGGCGATGCTGGCGGCGTTCTACGCGCCGTGGCGTTCGCGCGCGGCGGCCTGAGGGTCGCGGTGGCATCGGGACCGGCGTGCGTACCGCCGCCGGCACCCACGCTGCCCGGCTTTGCCGAGATTTTCGCCGCGCATCCGGTGGCGACACTGGTGCTCGATGGCGAAGGCGCGATCGTCCACGCCAACATCGCCGCCGAACACCTGCTCAACCTGTCCGAGCGCGCGATGCGCCGACGGCCGCTCGATGCGGTGATCGTGCCGCCGGCCGGCTATGCCGCGCGGCGGCCGGGGCACGGCTTTGCCACTTTCGATGCCGAGGTCATGCTGGTCCGTGGCGGGCGTTTCCGGGCCGATTTCGCCGAAGCGGTGATCAGCGAGCCGAGCGGCTGGCGCATCGTCACGCTGAATGCCGTCTCGGTCGCACGGCGTGGCGGGCAGGGGAGCGACCGGCCTGGCGGCACCCGCGCGGCAGTCGGGGCGGCGGCGATGCTGGCGCACGAGATCAAGAATCCATTGTCGGGCATCCGCGGCGCGGCGCAATTGCTGGCATCGGCCGATCCTGCGGCGCCGGGGCTCGACGCCGCGGGACCGGGCATGACGGCCGAGCTGACCTGCCTGATCACCAGCGAGGTTGATCGCATCGCCGCGTTGATCGACCGGATGCAGGATTTTACCGACACCCGGCCACCCAACCTGCAGCGAACCAACATCTATCCGCTGCTGAGCCATGCGCGCCAGGTCGCGATTGCCGGCTTCGCGCGCGACATGCCGATCGAGGAACGGTTCGACCCGTCGCTGCCCGACGTGATGCTGGATCGCGACGCGTTCCTGCAGGTGATGATCAACCTGCTCAAGAACGCTGCCGAGGCGGTCACCATGATTGCCGCGCCGCGCATCACGCTTGCCACCGCCTATCGGCACGGCGTGTCGTTCAGCCTGGCCCCCGGCAAGCCGCGCGTGCCGCTGCCGATCGAGATCATCGTCGCCGACAACGGCCCCGGCGCCCCCGCCGACCTGGCGGACCACCTGTTCGAGCCCTTCGTCTCGGGCAAGCGCGACGGGCGCGGGCTCGGCCTGCCGCTGGTCGAGAAGCTGTTGGGCGACATGGGCGGCATCGTCCAATATGCGCGCGAGGGGGATCCGGAGCACACCGTGTTCCGCGTCCTGCTGCCCCGCGCACCCGAGCCGCGGCCATGACCCGGCAGAGCCATGTGCTGGTGCTGGAGGACGATGCCGCGATCCGCACCGTCGTCGGCCAGGCGATGCGCCGCGCCGGACACCGGGTGACGAGCGCGCAGTCGCTGGCCGAACTCGACGCGGCGCTGGCGGCGGGGCTGCCCGACGTGCTGATTACCGACGTCGTCCTGCCCGATGGCGACGGGCTGGAACGGGTCGGCGAGCTGAGCGCGCGCGCGCCGTCTTTGCCGGTCATCGTGCTGTCGGCCCAAAACACGCTGTCCACCGCGGTACGCGCGAACGAGGCAGGCGCGTTCGAGTATCTGCCCAAGCCCTTCGACCTCGACGTGCTGACCCGCGTCGTCGCCAGCGCGCTGGCGCGCAGCCGGGGGGATGCGCTCGAGCCGCTGGACGATGCGGACCGCGCGATGCCGCTGATCGGGCGGTCGCCCGCGATGCAGGATGTCTATCGCGTGATCGCGCGCGTGGTTTCCAACGACCTGACGGTATTGATCTCCGGCGAGTCGGGCACGGGCAAGGAGCTGGTCGCGCGCGCGATCCACGACCTTGGCCCGCGCCGCCGCGCGCCCTTCATCGCGATCAACATGGCGGCGATCCCGCGCGACCTGATCGAGGCGGAGCTGTTCGGGCACGAACGCGGCGCGTTCACGGGCGCGCAGGCGCGCGTGGCGGGCAAGTTCGAGCTGGCGGCGGGCGGCACGCTGTTCCTCGACGAGATCGGCGACATGCCGATGGATGCGCAGACCCGGCTGCTGCGCGTCCTGCAGCAGGGCGAGTTCACGACGGTCGGCGGATCGCGCATGATTCGCGCCGATGTGCGTATCGTCGCGGCGACCAACCGCGACCTGGCCGCGCTGGTCCAGCGGGGGCAGTTCCGCGAGGACCTGTTCTACCGGCTCAACGTCATCCCGGTGACCCTGCCCGCGCTGCGCGAGCGGCGACAGGATATCGCGCTGCTCGCCCGCCATTTCCTGGAGCGCGCAGCCGAGGCCGGGCTACCGCTCAAGCGGCTGGCGGCGGACGCGATCGGGGTGCTGGAGCGCCACGGCTGGCCGGGTAACGTCCGCGAGCTCGAAAACCTGATGCGGCGCAGCGCGGCGCTTGGTCGCGACGAGGTGATCAGCGCAGCCGAACTGCGCGACCTGATCGGCGGCGACATCGCCCCGGCGGAACCCGTGGCGGATGGCGACATGGACGCGGCCGTGATGGCATGGCTCACGCGGCTGCTGGCGGCCGAGCCAGGCGCGCTGGAGGACGGCAGCCTGCACGAACGCCTGATCGCGGCGGTCGAACGACCACTGATCGCCGCCATCCTGGCGCGGACGGGCAACAACCAGCTGCGCGCCGCCCGCGTGCTGGGCATCAACCGCAATACGCTGCGCAAGCGCATCGACCTGCTCGAAATCCCCGCCGCGACGCCGGTGCGCCGCGAGGAGCCCTAGCCGCGACGCACGTGCGCAATCTTGTGTTTTCCCGGCAACGGCATTGTTGTATCGATGCCACGTGGCAGGCATGAATGGCGCCTTGAACCGGCAGATCGCGGGCTTGCGCAGCGGCAGCAGTCCGGTGCTCGAACTGCTGGCACTGGCCACGGGGCTGGGCGTCGGGGTCGGCAGCTATGCGGTGCTGAGCGGCGACGTGCAGTCGCAGCGACTGCTCACCCCCCCGCTCGTCGCGTTGCTGCTCGTCGCCAATCTCCTGCCCTGGATGGCGCTGCTCGTACTGATCGGCCGGCGCGCGGCCCGGCGCCGTGCGGCCGGGTCGCCGCTGGCGGGCGGGGGGCGGCTCCACGTTCGGCTGGTCGCCATCTTCTCCGTGCTGGCGAGCGTCCCGATGCTGCTCGTCACCGTCTTTGCCTCGCTGCTTTTCCAATATGGCGTCGAATTCTGGTATTCGGACAAGGCGCGCGGGATGATCGAGAACGCCGCGACGCTGGCGCGCGAATCCTATGAGGAGATGACGCGCTACGTCGATTCGGAGAATGTCGCGCTCGCCAACGACGTGTCGCGGATGCTGACCGAGTTTTCGTGGGACTTCGACAACCCCAATTTCGTGGTCAATTATGCGCAGGGCGTGTTCCAGCACAGCCTGGCCGAATCGGTCGTCTTCAAGGTGACCGACAGCGGCGAAATCCTGACCTATGCGCTCGTCGACCCGTATGAGACGGGCGTCGTCAACGGTATCCGCATCCAGGACATCCGCGCGATCCAGGCGGGCCGGCCAAGCATCGTCACGGTGAACGGCGAGCGGGTCCAGTCGATCGCGCCGGTGCCCAAGACCGATTATTTCGTCGCGTCGGGCCGCGTCGTCGGCGCGCGCGAGTTGATGCAGCGCCGCCAGCGTGCCGAAGCGGTCGCGGCGGATTACCGGGCGCTGCGTGAGCGGTCGCGGCTGTTGCAATTGCGCTTCAACGCGGCGCTGCTCGGTATTTCGCTGCTGATCGTCGGGCTGGCGGTGTTCGTCGCCCTGAAGGTGGCGGACCGGCTGGTGCGCCCGGTCGGCGCGCTGGTCGACGCGGCGCAGCGCGTTGCCGGCGGCGAGCTGACCGCACGGGTCGCCGAACCCGACAGCCGCGACGAGATCGGAACATTGGCGCAGGCGTTCAACCAGATGACGTCACGGCTGGAGCAGCAGACGGGCGACCTGGTCGCGGCCAACGCGCAGCTCGAAAGCCGCCGTGCGCTGATCGAGGCGGTGATGTCGGGCGTCACCGCGGGCATCGTGTCGATCGACGACGTACGCGCGGTGCGACTCGTCAACGCGTCCGCGATGCAGCTGCTGAAGGCGAGCGAGGGCGCGACGGTCGGTCGTCCGCTCGCGGAAGTGGCACCCGAGCTCGACGCGCTGATCGACGACGGCGCGCGCGAGGCGATCGTCCAGCTCGTCGCCGGCGGCGAGGCGAAGACGCTGGCGGTGAAGGTGACGCGCGACGAGGGCGGGCACATCCTGACCTTTGACGACATCACCCAGCAGCTGCTCGACCAGCGCCGGGCCGCCTGGTCCGACGTCGCACGCCGCATCGCGCACGAGATCAAGAACCCGCTGACCCCGATCCAGCTGGCCGCCGAGCGGCTGCAGCGGCGCTATGGCAAGCAGATCGACGCGGATGACAGCGTCTTCGCCCGGTTGACCGACACGATCGTCCGCCAGGTCGGCGACCTGCGACGCATGGTCGACGAGTTTTCGTCCTTCGCGCGGATGCCCAAGCCCGTGTTCCGCGAGGAGCCGCTGGCCGACATCGCGCGCCAGTCGGTGTTCCTGCACGAGGTCGCGCATCCCGAAATCGCGTTCCGGCTCGACGATCGGCTGCACGGCGCGCCACTGGTCTGCGACCGCCGCCAGATCGGCCAGGCGGTGACCAACATCGTCAAGAACGCGATCGAGGCAATCGCGGCGCGCAGCGGCGAGGACTTGCCGCAGGGCGAGGTCCAGGTAACGGTCGCGGCCGGCGCCACGGCGGGCGAGGTCGTGCTGACCATCGCCGACAACGGCGTCGGGCTGCCGGTCGACCGCAACCGCATCGTCGAACCCTATATGACGACGCGCAGCCGCGGCACGGGGCTGGGCCTCGCCATCGTCAAGAAGATCGTCGAGGAGCATTTCGGCCGCATCGAGTTCGCCGATCGCGCCGGCGGCGGGACCTGCGTCACGCTGACCTTCGATTCGGGCCTGCTCCAGAATCTGGCGGGGAACGCCGACGAAACGCTCGCCGACGCCGCCGAACCCGCATTGCCCACGCCGATCAAACGCCAAGGATGAATGAATGAAGCTGGATATTCTGGTCGTCGATGACGAGCGCGACATCCGCGAGCTGGTGGCGGGGGTGCTGGAGGACGAGGGGTACGAGACCCGCGACGCCGCCGATTCCGACGCGGCGCTGGAGGCGGTGGCGGCGCGCCGGCCCTCGCTCGTCCTGCTCGACGTCTGGCTTCAGGGGTCGCGGCTCGACGGGCTGGAGCTGCTAGAAGAGATCAAGCGGCGCGATCCGTCGATCCCGGTGCTGGTGATTTCGGGCCACGGCAATCTGGACACTGCGGTCGCGGCGATCCGGCGCGGCGCGGTGGATTTCATCGAGAAGCCGTTCGAGGCCGAACGCCTGTTGTTCCTGGTCCAGCGCGCGACCGAAACCGAGCGGCTGCGGCGCGAGGTCGCGTCGCTGCGCGCATCGGCGGGCCGCGAGGACGACCTGACCGGCAATTCGTCCGCGATCAGTTCGGTGCGCGCGACGCTGAAGCGCGTGGCATCGACGGGCAGCCGGGTGCTGATCACCGGGGGGGCGGGCGTGGGCAAGGAAGTGGCGGCGCGGCTGCTGCACGGCTGGAGCCCGCGCGCCAATGCGCCCTTCGTCATCGTCAGCGCCGCGCGAATGACGCCCGAGCGCGTCGAGGAGGAGCTCTTCGGGGTCGAGGAAGCAGGCGACCTGGTCCGCCCCGGCCTGTTCGAACAGGCGCATGGCGGCACGCTGTTCCTGGACGAGATCGCCGACATGCCGGTGACGACACAGGCGCGCATCCTGCGCGCGCTGACCGACCAGAGCTTTACCCGCGTCGGCGGCCAGCGGATGGTCAAGGTCGACGTTCGCGTCGTTTCGGCCACCGCGCGCGACCTGATGGTCGAGATTGCCGAGGGGCGCTTCCGCGAGGACCTGTATTACCGGCTGAACGTCGTGCCCGTGGCGATCCCGCCGCTGGCCGAACGTCGCGAGGACATTCCGCCGCTGGTCGAGCATTTCGTCGCGCATTACGCCGCCGAGCGCCGGGTGACGACGCCGGAGATCGCCGCCGACGCGATGGTCGCGCTGCAATCCTATGAATGGCCGGGCAATGTCCGCCAGCTGCGCAACGTCGTCGAGCGGACCATCATCCTGGCCCCCGGCAACCGCATCCAGCGCATCGACATCGACCTGTTGCCGCCCGAAGTGCTGGGCGCGCCGGGGGGCAATGGCGGGATCGGGGGCAGCGCGATCATGGGCGCGCCGTTGCGCGAGGCGCGCGAATCGTTCGAGCGCGAATATCTGCGCGTCCAGATCCGGCGGTTTTCGGGCAATATTTCGCGCACCGCAACGTTCATCGGCATGGAGCGTTCGGCGCTGCACCGGAAACTCAAGCTGCTCGGCATCACTGAAGTTCGCGGCGACGAGTGACTCCGGTGGACGATTTGCTTGCCGGTACCTAGATTGACGCCGGGCGCATCGCCATGTCGCGCGCGTCGCGTCGACAGATCGGTGTAACCGCGGCGTTCGCCGCCAAGAATAAGGGCAAACCATGGCCGACAAGCAAAGCTCACTTCAGGACCTTTTCCTCAACGCCCTGCGTCGCAGCAAGACCCCGGTGACCATGTTCCTGGTCAAGGGCGTGAAGCTGCAGGGCATCGTCACCTGGTTCGACAATTTCTCCGTTCTGCTGCGCCGCGACGGCCAGTCGCAGCTGGTCTACAAACACGCAATCTCGACGATCATGCCGTCGCAGCCGGTCGACCTGACCGCCGTGATCGAGGGCGTGGGCGAGCATGGCGGATCGAAGAACCCGCTGCTGCAGGAAATCTTCCTGAGCGCGGTGCGCCGCCAGCAGGAGAATGTCACGATGTTCCTGGTGAACGGCGTGATGCTGCAGGGCCAGATCGCGGCGTTCGACCTGTTCTGCATGCTGCTCCAGCGCGATGGCATGTCGCAGCTGGTCTACAAGCACGCCGTGTCGACGATCCAGCCCGCGACGCCGCTCAATCTGGCGGACGAACAAGCCGCGATAGACGGCGATTGAGCAACGGCTTCGATCGCGACGCGCAGGAGTTCGCGCGCGGCGCACGCACCGTGGTCGTCCTGCCCGACCAGGGCGGGTCGGCGCGCGACAGCGATGCGCGACTGGAGGAGACCGCGGGACTGGCCGAGGCGATCGGGGTCGAGGTGGTGGCGCGCATCGCCTATCGCATCCGCGCGGCGCGCCCCGCGACGCTGCTCGGGTCCGGCCAGGTAGAGATGCTGGCCGAGGAGGTGCGCGATCGCGAGCTGGAGCTGGCGGTGTTCGACGCGGCGCTGACGCCGGTGCAGCAGCGCAACCTGGAAACCGCGCTCAAGTGCAAGGTGATCGACCGCACCGGCCTGATCCTGGAGATTTTCGGCGAGCGTGCGCGCACCGCCGAGGGTCGTTTACAGGTCGAACTCGCGCACCTCGACTATCAGGCCGGGCGGCTGGTGCGCAGCTGGACCCACCTGGAGCGCCAGCGCGGCGGCGTCGGCTTTCTGGGCGGTCCGGGCGAAACCCAGATCGAGGCCGACCGTCGGATGATCCGCGATCGCATGACCAAGCTTCGCCGCGAGCTCGAGCAGGTGAGCCGCACCCGCACGCTCCACCGCGACCGGCGCCAGCGCGCGCCATGGCCCGTCATCGCGCTGGTCGGCTATACCAATGCGGGCAAGTCGACGCTGTTCAACCGGCTGACCGGGGCGGACGTTATGGCCGAAAACCTGCTGTTCGCGACACTCGATCCGACGCTGCGCCAGATCGCGCTGCCCGGTATCGACAAGGCGATCCTGTCGGACACGGTCGGGTTCGTGTCCGACCTGCCGACGCAGCTGGTCGCCGCGTTCAAGGCGACGCTGGAGGAAGTGGTGTCGGCCGATCTGCTGGTCCATGTCCGCGATATCGCGCACCCCGACAGCCTGGCGCAGCGCGACGATGTCGAGGGCGTGCTGAAGGATCTGGGCGTCGCCGACACGACCCCGCGGATCGAGGCATGGAACAAGACCGACCTGCTCGATGCGGACGATGCCGCGGAAGTGCTGGGCGAGGCGGCGCGGCGCGAGGATGTCGTGGCGGTGTCGGCGCTGTCCGGCGACGGGGTGGAGGCCCTGACCGCGCGGGTCGCCGAGCTTTTGACCGCCAGCCACCGCCGCTATCGCATCACGCTCGCCATGGGCGACGGCGCGGGCGCGGCATGGCTGCATCAGCATGGCGAGGTGCTGACGCACTGGACCGAGGACGAGCAGGCGCAGTTCGAGGTGCGAATGGCGCCGCGCGAATATGAGCGGTTCTTGCGGCGGTAGGGGGCTTGCCATGATCAGGGGCTGGCCTCGCCTCCCTCTATGTCGTCACCCCGGCCTCGTGCCGGGGTCCACCGTGCGGCAAGCGCTGGCGCATGATCGTCAGCATGACCCACGCCACACCAGTGCGCTTCAACAGGCCCAGTACGCACCCGGTTGCGAGGTGGACCCCGGCACGAGGCCGGGGTGACCGGGAGAAAGTGGTTGGGTTCCGTCACTATCCCCTTTCCCGCTCATCCTGAGTAGCCATTGAGCTTGTCGAAATGGCGTATCGAAGGACGCGCGCGCCCTTATGTCCTTCGATACGGGCCTTCGGCTTCGCTCAGTCCCTACTCAGGATGAGCGGGTATTGGGCGAGCGGTGAAAGGAAGAATTGAGAAAAGTCTCAGTTCATCAGCTCTACCGCCATCGCGGTCGCTTCGCCGCCGCCGATGCACAGCGAGGCGAGGCCGCGCTTCTGGCCGTTGGCCTGCAGCGCCGACAGGAGCGTCGCCAGGATGCGCGCGCCGCTGGCCCCGATCGGGTGGCCGAGTGCGCAGGCACCGCCATTCACGTTCAGCACGTCATGCGAAATCGACAGGTCGCGCATCGCGATCATCGCGACGACGGCGAATGCCTCATTGACCTCGAACAGGTCGACATCGCCGATCCCCCACCCCGCGCGGTCGAGCGCCTTCCGCATCGCATCCACCGGCGCGGTGGTGAAGCGGGCGGGGGCGTGCGCATGCGCGCCGTGCGCGACGATACGCGCAACCGGATCGAGACCCAGCCGCTCGGCGACGCTCGCGCGCGTCATCACCAGCGCGGCCGCGCCGTCGGAGATCGACGAGGCGTTGGCTGCGGTGATCGTCCCGTCCTTCGCAAACGCGGGCTTGAGCGTCGGAATCTTGGCGGGATCGCCCTTTAGCGGCTGTTCGTCCTTGTCGACGACGCTGATGCCCCTGCGGCCCTGAACCTCGACGGCGACGATCTCCCGGTCGAACCCGCCCGTATCCTGGGCACGCTTGGCACGTTCGAGCGAGGCGATGGCATAGGCATCCTGCTGGTCGCGAGTGAACTGATATTCGCCGGCAGTCTCCTCGGCAAAGCTGCCCATCAGCCGGCCGGGTTCATAGGCGTCCTCCAGCCCGTCGAGATACATATGGTCGATCAGGCGATCATGGCCGATCCGCGCGCCGCCGCGATGGCGCGTCGACAGATAGGGCGCGTTGGTCATGCTCTCCATGCCGCCCGCGACGATCAGGTCGGCGGAGCCGGCCGCAAGCGCGTCGGTCGCCATGATCGCGGCCTGCATCCCCGATCCGCACATCTTGTTGACCGTCGTCGCTTCGACATGTTGCGGCAGGCCCGCACCCAGTGCCGCCTGGCGCGCAGGGGCCTGACCAAGCCCGGCGGGCAGCACGCAGCCCATGTAGATGCGCTCGATCGCCTCGCCCGACAGCCCGGCGCGCTCGACCGCCGCACCGACTGCGGTCGCGCCCAGGTGAGTCGCCGACGCGTCGGTCAGCAACCCCTGGAAGCTGCCCATCGGTGTGCGGGCATAGGAAAGAATCACGATGGGATCGGCGGACATTTGCGGCGCTCCGGCGGTTGAACCGTCGCGGCGAGACGCGAACTGGTTCGGATGTTTTTTGCCGTTGGTGTCGAGCGCAGTCGAGACACGCTCTGCTGGACAGCGTGTCTCGACTTCGCTCGACACGAACGGAGCTTGGTTGACCGCCAGGCTTTTAATCGGGCCGTCGGGGATTTGCAAAACCATTGCCGGGCCGCGCAGCGCGGCATAGGCGCTGAAGGGATGAGATCGAATGGAAGACAGCCTGATCGTCGGCGTGCTGAAATGGTTCGCCACCGGCACGGGGATCACCGCGGCGCTGATGGTGTCGCTCGACAGCGGGCGGCGGGTGACGGGGTGGGGCTTCGTCATCTTCGTCGTCTCGTCGATCGCGTGGATCAGCGGTGCGGCGCTGACCGGCGACGGCGCGTTGATCACGCAGAACGCCGTCCTGTTCGCGATCAATGTATTCGGCGTCTATCGCTATCTGGTCCGCAAAAAGGGTGACGACTGACGCGATCTGGTGGGGCGCGGGGCTGGGCGGGCTCGGCCTGATCCTGGGCAGCTTCATCGCGACGGTCGTGTTGCGCGGCGTCGCGGGGGAGAGTGCGCTGAGGGGCCGCTCACGCTGCGACGGGTGCGGGGCGACGCTGGGGCCGGTCGAGCTGGTGCCGGTGCTGAGCTTCGTGGTGCAGCGCGGGCGGTGTCGACGCTGCGACGGGGCGATCGACCCGAGCCATTTGTGGATCGAATTACTGGCGG
>NZ_LSHX01000050.1 GCF_001555965.1 Sphingomonas sp. CCH21-G11 | reverse complement strand
CTTTTCAGGCGCCGACCATGCGCGCGTCACGCACGCGGTTGCCGAGGCCGAACATGGCACGGACGGCGAGATCGTGACGATCGTGACGCCGCGGTCGGACGAATATCATGACGTCGCCCTGCACTTCGCGGTCGCCGCGATGCTGCTCGTGCCCGCGCTGCTCGCCGCCGCCCCCGCGCTGCTGGTGCGCAAGCTCGCGCTGTTCGGCGGCGGCTGGGATGCGGGCACAGACCTGGCGCTGCTGCTGGTCGGCGTGTTCGTCGTCCAGGCCATCGTCTTCCTGGTCGTGCGGTACGGGCTCGCGTGGCGGTGGCTGCGGATCCGGATCGCGCCCTTGTCGACCCGCGAGCGACGGGTACGTCGGCGCGCCATCCAGTTCTTCAAGGCGGGCGCGGAGAAACGCACGCGGCAGCGCGTCGGCATCCTCCTGTTCCTGTCACTCGATGAACGCATCGCCGAGATCGTCGCGGACGAAGCGATCCATTCCAGGGTCGCACCCGAAATCTGGGGCGAGGCGATGGCGGCACTGGTCGATCGCGTGCGCGCCGGTGACGCGGCGGGCGGGATGGTGGCGGCGGTCGCGCGGATCGGCGCGGTGCTGGCCGAACATTTCCCCAAGACCGCCGATGATGTGAACGAGCTGCCCGACCGGCTGATCGAGCTATGACCCTGCCCCCCGACCATGACGCCCCGGTCGAGACGATGTGGGAAGGCCGCTACATCGTCGCGAAGAAGCGGGGGCGGTGGGAATATGTCGCACGTGCCCGCGGCATCCGCGCGGCGGTGATCCTGGCGGTCGAGGATGGCCATGTCCTGCTGGTCGAGCAATATCGCGTGCCGCTCGGCCGGGCTTGCCTGGAACTGCCGGCCGGGCTGATCGGCGACGAGACGGCGGGCGAGGACGCGCTCGCCTCCGCCGCGCGCGAGCTGGAGGAGGAGACGGGGTGGCGTCCCGCGCACGTCGAATCGCTGGGCCAGTTCCATTCGTCGCCGGGCATGGTGTCCGAAAGCTTCACGCTGGTCCGCGCGACGGGCCTGACCCGCGTGTCCGACGGCGGCGGCGTCGCGGGCGAGGGGATTACCCCCTATCGCGTCGCGCTCGACGCGCTGCCGGCCTTCATCGCCGCGCGCCGCGCGGCCGGGGTAGCGGTCGACGTCAGGCTGATGCTGCTGCTCGCCGACGCGCTCCTGCCGCCGCCCTAGCGGAAATTGTCGGCATAGGCCTGGAGCTTGAGCTTGCGCGCGGGAGCGGGCACGACCCGATAGGCGATCCCTTCGCGCTCGGCATAGGCGGTCGCGGCTTCCACCGTCGGAAAGCTCAGCCGCAGCTGGTTGCGGGTGTCGCCCGATCCCGCCCATCCGGTCAACGGATCGGGCCGCTGCCCTTCGGCCGCGTCGAATTCCAGCATCCAGCGGTCGGTATTGGCGCGGCCGGACTGCATCGCGTTCTTGGGGCGCTGATAGATGCGGGCGGTGGGCAAGGGACACTCCGTAAATGGCAGTTCGCCGGGTGATCTAGCGCGATCCGCCGCGCCGTGCATCCGCATTCTTGGTGCGCAGCGTCGCGGCGGCGGCGGCCGGATCGTCGGGCCACGGATGCCGGGGATAGCGGCCGCGCATCTCCTTTGCCACCGCCGCCCAGCTTCCCGCCCAGAATGCGGGCAGGTCGCGCGTGGTCTGGATGGGGCGCCCGGCCGGCGAGGTCAGGCTGAGCACCAGCGGGACGCGGCCCTGCGCGACCGCCGGATGGACCGAGAGCCCGAACAGGCTCTGCACGCGCAGTTCGACGCGCGGCCCCCCTTCAGCGGCATAGTCGATCGCGTGGCTCGACCCGGCGGGCGTTTCAAATCGCGCGGGGGCGAGGCGCTGAATTGCCTGAACCGCGTCCCAGCCGAGCAGCCCTTCGATCGCCTGGGTGAGCGCACCCGGGTCGATCGCGTCGAGCCGGCGCTTGCCCGCAAGCAACGGCGCGAGCCATTCGTCGAGCCGCGCAAGCAGCGCGGCGTCGTCGAGCGCGACATCCGCACCGCCATGCGCGGCGGCAAAAGCGGCACGGATACGCAGCGCGCGCGCCGTGTCGTCCCAGGGCAGCAGGTCGAGGCCATGGTTGCGCACGCCGTCGAGCAACGCCGCCGCGATCGCGGCGGGCGTCGCCGCGCTGTCGGGCCCGCTTGCCAGCCGGATCGTGCCCAGCCGGCGGGCGCGCGTCGCGGTGACGCCCCCGGTCGCGGGATCGAAGCGCACCTCGCGCACCACCTCGATCCGGTCGCCGAACATCGCCTCGACCGTCTCGATCGTCAGCGGCGCGGCCGACAGGATGCGCGCGCCCGCCGCCATCCCCTGCGTTTCGGCCACCGCCAGCCATTCGCTGCGCGCCAGGCTGCTGGCCGGATCGAGCCGGAAGCCGCGCCCGCCGACCGACGCCCAATGCTCGCCGCTCGCGTCGCGGCGTCGCGCGACGCGGTCTGGATAAGCGAGCGCGACACAGATGGCAGGCGCATCTAGCCCTCTCCCCATTTGGGGAGAGGGTTGGGAGAGGGGCTGGCGAGGGTTGCGCTTACCCCCCCCTCCCCGGCCTTCTCCCACAAGGGGGAGAGGGAGCTTGGCCCAGCGTTGGGCAAGCTTGCGGGCGCTTTCGGCGCGCGCACCGCGTTCGCTGCGCCAGCGTTTCAGGCGCAGGTCGAGATCGGGGTCGTTGCCGCCCAGCCCGCGCTCGCCCAATAGCACCGCAATCTCGGCCGCGGTCTGCGCGAGACCAAGCTCGGCGGCGCGCACCAGCATATGGCCCAAACGCGGGCTGAGCGGCAGCGCGGCGATCGCACGGCCAAGCGCGGTCGGGCGACCATCATCGTCGATGGCGTCGAGCGCAAGCAGCCGCGCACGCGCCTCCGCGATCGCGGCATCCGGCGGCGGATCGATCCAGCGCAGGTCGCGCGGATCGCCGACCCCCCAGATCGCGCAATCGAGCGTGAGCGCCGACAGGTCGGCCTCAAGGATCTCGGGCGGGTCATAGGCGGGCAGGCCGGCGGTCGCCGCGGCCTCCCACAAGCGATAGGCGATGCCCGGCCCCTGGCGGGCGGCGCGGCCTGCGCGTTGAGTGACGGCGGCCTGGCTGGCGCGTTCGGTGACCAGCCGCGTCATTCCGGCCGCGCGGTCATAGCGCGGGCGGCGCGCCAACCCGGCATCGACGACGATACGGATGCCGTCGAGCGTGAGCGACGTTTCCGCGATCGACGTCGCCAGCACCACCTTGCGCGGACCATCAGGGTCGGGCGCGATCGCGGCGCGCTGGGCGGCGGGATCGACCTGGCCATGCAGGCGGTGGAGGATCAGGCCGGGGCCGATCGGCTCGAGCCGTTCCGCCGTCCGTTCGATCTCCGCCACGCCGGGCAGGAAGGCAAGCACCCCGCCCTCGCCCTCCCCCAGCGCCTGACGAATCGCGGCGGCGACCGACTGGTCGATCCGGGTTTCCGCGTCGCGGCCCATGTGGCGCAGGTCGAGCGGATGGCTGCGCCCCTCGCTTTCGATGACGGGGGCATCGTCCATCAACCGGGCGAAGCGCGCCCCATCGAGCGTCGCCGACATCGCGACGATCCGCAGCTCGGGCCGCAGCCCCGATTGCGCATCGAGCGCGAGCGCCAGGCCGAAATCGCTGTCGAGGCTGCGTTCGTGCACCTCGTCGAACAGCACCGCCGCTACGCCGGGCAGATCGGGGTCAGCCTGGATACGGCGGACGAAAATGCCCTCGGTCATCACGGTCACGCGCGTTGCCGCCGACCGCTTGCTGTCGAGCCGTGTCGCATAGCCATAGGTCCGCCCGACCGGCTCGCCCGCCAGCGCGGCCATGCGCTCGGCCGCCGCGCGCGCGGCGATGCGGCGGGGTGAGAGCAACAGAACTTCGCCGTCGCACCAGGGCTGATCGAGCAGCGCGGGGGCAACCGCCGTCGTCTTGCCCGCGCCCGGCGGGGCGACGAGCACTGCGCTCGACCGCTCGCGCAAGGCGCCGAGCAGCTGCGGCAGCACCGCGAAAATCGGCAGGTCGGCGCTCATGCGGGCGAGCGAAGGTGCGGAAGTTGCCGACTGTGCACGCCTTCGCATCGACCCCCGCGCCAGCGCATGGCGCGCGCGGAAACAGGAAGGGCGGCAGGACAACGCATGGGGCGGAGGATCGCAGAAAAGCGGCGGCTAGGACAGCAATGCACGTTGCGTGCTAACGTCCGGAATGGTGGGCGCTGACGGGCTCGAACCGCCGACCCTCTCGGTGTAAACGAGATGCTCTACCAACTGAGCTAAGCGCCCGGCGACGGTGGCGATAGGCGAGTGGATCGGGCGGAGCAAGTCCACGCGCGCGCTAACCGACCAACGGCAGGCCCTGGCGGATCAGCGCGGCGAAATAGCTGCGCATCGCCGCGCTGGCCGACGTGCCGAGCGCGATGAAGATGCGGCGCTTGTCAAAGGGATCGGCGGTGCGCACGAACAGGCCGCGCGCGGTCATCGACGTGATCCAGCGCAGCGCGGTGGTCGGCGGCACGGCGGCGGCGATGCACAGGCTGGACACCGACACCTGGCCGCGATCGAGTTCGGCGGCATAGAGATCGAGCAGCATGTCCCAGGCAGGGTCGGCGAACAGCGTCGCGTCGAAATGCTGGTCGCGCAGCCGGCGCGCGCGGATGATGCGGCGGACAAGCGCGGAATTGACGGTGACCGGCGCGCCGGCGCCCGTCCGGAGCGGCCCCGGATCGTAAGCGAGTTCCCGGTCGCCGAGCGCCCCCGGCGCCTCGCGGCCCGCGGTCAGCCGCGCCAGCACCTGGGCGATCCGCGCCACTTCCTCGTCGATACGGCGCAGGCGTTCGGCTTCGCTGTCGTCGCCCTGTTCGCGGACATGGCCGTCACCGCCCGAGGTCGCGCGCAGGAACTCCGCTTCGGTCGGATCGCACAGGAAGCGGACGTCATCGCGGGTCACGCCCGCGACGACCGCGTCGACCTGGTCGAAAGTCAGCAGGACGAGCACCGGAACTGCGGGGTCGATCGCGTCGACAGTGGCGAGCAGCGCGTCGACCTCATCGCGGACGCATCCCGCGACATCGGCGACGACCAGCCGCGCGTCGTCGGGGACCTGTTCGCCCGGACCGATCATCGTGGCGGGCGCGCGCCCGGCCGCGCCGAACTGCGTGCCGAGCAGGGCCGCGCGCGCCGGCACGGCGATCAGCGCGAACGGCAGCGGACCGACCGGGTCGAGACGTTGATCGAACGGGTTCATCGGCCGGGCACGATCCGCATCAGTCGAGCGACTTCACGATTTCCTCGACCATCTTCTTGGCATCCGCCAGCAGCATCATCGTGTTGTCGCGATAGAAAACCTCGTTGTCGACGCCGGCATAGCCGACGCCGCCCATGCTGCGCTTGATGAACAGCACGGTCTTCGCCTTCTCGACATCGAGGATCGGCATCCCGTAGATCGGCGAGGACTTGTCGGTCTTGGCCGCCGGGTTGGTCACATCGTTGGCGCCGATGACGAATGCGATGTCGGTCTGGCTGAACTCCGAATTGATGTCCTCCAGCTCGAACACCTCGTCATAGGGCACATTGGCCTCGGCGAGCAGCACGTTCATGTGGCCCGGCATGCGGCCGGCGACCGGGTGAATCGCGTATTTGACGCGGACGCCATGCTCCTTGAGCTTGTCGGTCATCTCGCGCAGCGTATGCTGCGCCTGCGCCACCGCCATGCCATAGCCGGGGACGATGATGACCTGTTCGGCCTGGCTCATCAGGAAGGCGGCATCCTCCGCCGATCCGCGCTTCCACGGCCGGTCGACCGCCGCGGCCGCGCCCCCGCCGCTGTCGGTCGCACCGAAGCCGCCGGCGATGACGCTGATGAAGCTGCGGTTCATCGCGGTGCACATGATGTAGGACAGGATCGCGCCCGACGATCCGACCAGCGCGCCGGTGATGATCATCGCGGTGTTGCCGAGCGTGAAGCCCATCGCTGCCGCCGCCCAGCCCGAATAGCTGTTGAGCATCGACACGACCACCGGCATGTCCGCGCCGCCGATCGGGATGATCAGCAGGAAGCCGATCGCAAAGGACAGGAACATCACCGTCCAGAACACCCAGGGGCTCTGGTCCTGGGTGAACCAGGCGATGAGGCCCAGGATCGCGGCGAGCGTGCCCAGGTTGATCGCGTGGCGCGCGGGCAGCAGGATCGGCTTGCCGCTCATGTTGCCGTTCAATTTGAGGAAGGCGATGACCGAGCCCGAGAAGGTGATCGCGCCGATCGCAACGCCGAGGCCCAACTCGATGCGGCTGACCGCCAGGATGTCGCCATTGGCATCGACAATGCCGAAGGCGTCCGGGTTCAGATAGGCGGCGGCACCGACCAGCACCGCGGCCAGGCCGACCAGGCTGTGGAAGCCGGCGACCAGCTGGGGCATGTCGGTCATCTGGATGCGGCGTGCGGCGGCGATGCCGATCGCGCCACCGACGGCGATGGCGCCGAGGATTTCGGGCAGGCTGGCGATGCTGTGCGTGACCAGCGTCGTCACCACCGCGATCGCCATGCCGATCATGCCGAAGCGGTTGCCCGTCCGGCTCGTCTGGGGGCTCGACAAACCACGCAGCGCCAGGATGAACAGGACGCCCGCGACCAGGTAGGCCAGGGCTACCCAGGGATTGACGGGTGCGGCTTCATGCATCGAACTCATTCCCCCCAAAACGTCGCCCCAGCGAAGGCTGGGGCCTTAGGCCATTTTCCGCGCCGCTATTGGCAACAGGTCCCGGCCTTCGCCGGGATGACGATTAATGTTTGGCCGCGGGCCGCTCCTTCTTCTTGTACATGCCCAGCATCCGTTCAGTGACCGCGAAGCCGCCGAAGATGTTGATGCTGGCCAGCACCACCGCCAGCAGGCCGAGCCACTTCGCGACCAGCGACCCCGCCGCGGCGCTGGCGACCAGCGCGCCGACGATGATGACCGACGAGATTGCGTTGGTCACCGCCATCAATGGCGTGTGCAGCGCGGGCGTCACCGACCAGACGACATAATAGCCGACGAAACAGGCCATGACGAAGATCGACAGGATCGAGATGAAGTCCATGGAAGATCAGCCTTTCGTAAGCGCGTCGGCAAGTTCGCGCGCGGCCTGAACGATGGCCTCGCGGCTTGCTGACGAGATGCCGGTGATTTCGGGAAATTGGTGGACCAGACCGGCGTGTCGGGTGAGCGTGACCGAAACGCCGGCGGCGTGTGCGCGTTGGGCAAGCTGCTCACCGTCATCACGGGCGGGGTCGTACTCGGCGGTGTGGATCAACAGGGCACGCATCCCGGCCAGGTCGGCCAGAGCCGGGACGATCGCCGGATCGCTGCGCTGGGCTTCATCCGGCAGATAAAGGCTCCACAGATACGCAAATTCCTGGGCGGTGCGACCGGCCCCGTTGGCGAAATCGCGATGGCTGGCGGTGCTGCCCGCCGGATCGGTTGCCGGGACCAGTGCCCAGACGAGCGCAGGCATCTCGCCGCCCGACCGAACCAGCGCCAGCGTCGCCATGATCACGTGGGTTGCGCCCGCGCTTTCCCCACCCAGCGCGATACGTGCCGCGTCGACGCCCAAACTGGCGGCATTCGCCCGCGCCCATTCAAACGCGGCGACCACCGCATCGCGCGCCGCCGGAAACGGATGCTCGGGAGCAAGCGGATAATCGAGGCACAACACCCGCAGACCGGATGCCGCAGCGATCAGTCGCACCAGTCGATCGTGCGAATCGAGATCGCCGACCGCGAACCCGCCGCCATGGACATAGATCAGCAGGCCACCGCCCTTGCGGCTCGACTCCGGCACATAGAGCCGCGCGGCGACTTCGCCCGCTTCGCCGGGGATCGCCAGATCGCGGGTCGTCACGCCGGAGTCCGGTTCGACCGAGTTCGCGATCACGGTGGCGCGATAGCCGTCGCGAAGTGCCGAGATCGCCAGCCCCTCGGTCGGCGGCCCCTGCTCGACCGACCGGACAAAGGTCGCCGTCTCCGGCTCGAAGGCAAAAGGCGCGCGCATCCCCGTCACTTCCCCCCGCCGAGCACATAACGGGCCAGCACCTGCTGGACCGCGACGATGTTTGCGCCGGCGCTCACCTTGACCAGCAGCGGCTCGGCGGTGCCGGTCATCCAGATCTTCATGTCGGAATCGAGGTCGAAGGTGCCGGCGCGCTCGATCGAATAACGGATGATCGAGCGATAGGGGATGGTCAGGATATCGACCTTGCGCCCGGTCAGCCCCTGGACGTTGGTCGTCACCACGCGGCGGTCGGTGAGGAAGACGAGGTCGCGGATCGTCTTGAACGCAATCAGGATGCGTTCGTCGGGCAGCAGGATCGGGCCATATTCGCGCGCGACCGCGTCGACACTCGCCTCGGTCGCGTTGAGCAGGCCCATCAGGCGGCCAGCAGCCGTGGATTGACCACCTGCCCGCCCTGGGTCACGCGGATCGCGTCGCCGATCTCCGCATCCAGCACCGGCTTGCCCGCTTCCTTGTCCCAGAAGGCCGACAGGAAGTTGAACAGGTTGCGCGCGAACAGTGCCGAGGCATCCGCCGCCAGCCGCGCGGGCACGTTGCGATGGCCGACGATCCGGACTCCGTGGCGCACCACGACTTCGCCCGCGACCGATCCCTCGACATTGCCGCCGCTTTCAACCGCCAGATCGACGATGACGCTGCCCGGCTTCATCGTCGCGATCTGCGCGTCGGTGATCAGCCGTGGCGCGGGGCGGCCGGGGATCAGCGCGGTGGTGATGACGATGTCCTGCTTGGCGATGTGGCTTGAGACCAGCTCGGCCTGAGCTGCCTTGTATTCGTCCGACATCTCGGTCGCGTAACCGCCGGTGCCCTCGCCCTCGATGCCCTTCACATTCTCGACGAAGATCGGCTTGGCACCCAGCGACAGGATCTGCTCCTTGGTCGCGGCGCGAACATCGGTCGCGGACACCTGCGCGCCCAGCCGCCGGGCGGTGGCGATCGCCTGAAGCCCGGCGACGCCGACACCCATGACGAACAGCTTGGCCGCCGAAACGGTGCCGGCCGCGGTCATCATCATCGGAAAGGCGCGGCCATATTCCGCCGCGGCATCGAGCACCGCCTTGTACCCCGCCAGGTTCGACTGCGACGACAGGATGTCCATCGACTGCGCGCGCGTGATGCGCGGCATGAATTCCATCGCCAGCGCCTCGACGCCCAGCGCGGCATAGGCATCGACCCGCGCCCGCTCACCGAACGGATTGAGCCCGGCGACCAGCCATGCGCCCGGTTTTACCCCCGCCAGGCTGGCGGGATCGGGGCCCTGCACGCCCAGCAGGATGTCGGCATCCTTCACGATGTCGGCGCGCGCGCCGGTCGTCGCGCCGGCGTCGACATAGCCCTGGTCGGGGACCATCGCCTGTTCACCCGCCCCCGCTTCGACCGCGACGGTCGCACCGAGCGCGATGAACTTCTTGACGGTTTCGGGGGTGGCCGCGACGCGGGTTTCGCCCGCAGCCTGTTCGCGAAGGACGGCGATCCGCACCTTTAAGCCGCGATCAGCCAGATCACGAACGCGGCAACCACGATCGTGATCACCGTGCTGACCTTCAGCAGCGACATGAAGAAGTCGAACGTCGCCTGATGGTCCTTGATGTCGCCGTTTCCGGCCATTTGCCATTCCCCTGCATCATTGCCTGTCCCCCGCTTTAGCTGCGAGCCGCCCGCCCCTCAAGAGCCGCGACGGCGCAACGAAGTGCGGGGCATTTAAGCCCCCCTTTACCGCTGACGGTTAAGGCAGTGACCGGAATCGGGACAATAAGGACGGTTTGATGACGCGAGATCGCCAGCGCCTGCTGATGCTGATCGACGATGAACCGGCGCAGCGCCGCCTGATCGCGGCGATCGCGGCGCGGCGTGGCTGGCGCACTGTCTTTGCGACCGGCGCGGAAATGGCGCTGGCGATGCTGGGGACGCCCGACGGGATGGCGCTGGAGGCGATCATCCTCGACCATTGGTCGCCCGATCTGGATGCGGCGGAATTGATCGCGGAGCTGCGCGTCAACCGCCCGGCGCTGCCCATCCTGATCCTGACCGCCGACGATTCGGTCGCGACCGCGGTCGGCGCGATGCGTGCGGGGGCCAGCGACTTCCTGGTCAAGCCGCTCGCCGCCGAACGGCTGCTCGCCGCGCTCGATTCGGCGGTCGGCGCACGCACCGCGGGCGAGCTGCGCCCGCTGACGGAGAAACTGTCGATGCCGCTGGCCTTTGACGAGATTGTCGGCTCCGCCCCGCAATTCCGCGCCGCGCTGGCGATCGCGGCAAAGGCGGCGCGTGCGCGCGTCCCCGTGCTGATCGAAGGCGAAAGCGGGGTCGGCAAGGAAGTGGTGGCGGAGGCGATCCACGCCGCATCGCCGCGCGCGAAGAAGCCGATGATCCGCGTCAATTGCGGCGCGATTCCCGCCAACCTGGTCGAAAGCGAGCTGTTCGGGCACGAACGCGGCGCATTCACCGGCGCGTTCGAGCGCAAGCTGGGCCGTTTCGCCGAGGCCGATGGCGGCACGATCTTCCTCGATGAAGTCGGCGAAATGCCGCTGGACGCGCAGGTGAAGCTGCTGCGCGTGCTCCAGTCGGGCGAAATCCAGCCGCTGGGCGCGCGCCATGTCCGCGAAGTCGACGTCCGCGTGATCGCAGCGACCAACAAGACGCTGCTGACCGAGGTCGAGGCCGGCAATTTCCGCGAGGACCTGTATTACCGGTTGAACGTCGTCCAGGTGACGATCCCGCCGCTGCGCGAGCGCGCCGGCGACATCGCGCCGCTCGCCCGCCACCTGCTGGCGCGGATCGCCCAGCAGCCGGGCTTGCGCCCGCTGGGCATCACCGACGAGGCGCTGGCGCTGCTCAACGCCTATGACTGGCCGGGCAATGTCCGCCAGCTTCAGAATGCGCTGTTCCGCGCCGCGGTGCTGTGCGACGGGCTGGCGCTGACCGAATCCGATTTCCCCCAGATCGCCCAGTTGTCGACGCTGCGCGCGACCGGCGGCGGGCCGCCGGCGGCCAGCCATGGGGGCAATGCCGGGGTCACCTTGTTCCGGTCCGACGGCAATCTGCGCGCGCTCGAGGAGATCGAGGCCGATGTGATACGGTTGGCGATCGGCCATTATCGCGGGCGGATGACCGAAGTCGCGCGCCGGCTGGGGATCGGCCGCTCTACGCTCTACCGCAAGCTGGGCGAGCTGGGGATCGACCAGAGCGCGGCGTGAATATCGTTGGACGTCGCCCCAGCGCAGGCTGGGGCCTCAAGCCATGCTTGGCGCTTCGATTGGCTTGAGATCCCGGGTTTCGCTGGGATGACGTCGTCACGTCGTGAAGTAGCTGCGTCCCTAAGCCCCCGGCACGCGCGCGGTCAGCGCGGCGTCGATCATGCCGCGCCGCACGCGCAGCGCCTGCACCGTTTCCGCCACATCGTGGACGCGGATCAGCTGCGCGCCCTGCGCCGCACCGGTCAGCGCCAGCGCGAGCGAACCGCCGAGACGCCGGTCCACCGGCGCTTCGTTCGCCAGCGCGCCGATCAGCCGCTTGCGGCTCGCGCCCAGCAGGATCGGGCAGCCGAGCCCGTGGAACAGCGCCAGGCCGTTCAGAAGCGCGAGATTGTCCGCAACCGACTTGCCGAAGCCGATACCCGGATCGACGACGATATTGGCGCGATCGACGCCGCGCGCCACGACCGCATCCACCCGCGCCGCCAGCCAGTCGAACACCTCGATCAGCGGGTCGGCGTAACCGGGGTCGCCGTGCGGGCCCTTTGCGGGATCGGGCGAGTGCATCAACACGACCGGGCAGCCGGCGCCGGCCGCGACCTCGACCGCGCGCGGATCGAAGGCGAGCGCCGCGACATCGTTGATCAGGTGCGCGCCGGCGGCGAGCGCGGCCTCCATCACCGCCGCCTTGCGCGTGTCGATCGACACCGGCGTGCCGGTGCGCGCGAGGCGTTCGATGACGGGGACGACGCGAGCGACCTCATCACCCTCCCACACCGTCGCCGCACCGGGGCGGGTCGATTCGCCGCCGACATCGATCAGCGCCGCGCCCTGCTCGGTCATTTCGACCGCCGCGCGCACCGACGCGTCGACGTCGCCGAGATGCTTGCCGCCATCGGAAAAGCTGTCGGGCGTAAGGTTGAGGATACCCATCACCTGCGGCTGGTCGAGCCGCAGCGTGCGCTCGCCCAGCTTTAGCGGCGCGCGCGGGCGCTGGATCGCGGTGGCGAGCGATTGCAGGCGCTGCGCCTGGGGTTCAGCCAGCGTGGCGGCGAAGGCATCGAAATCGGCGACGGCGACATGGCGTTCGGCCACTCGCGCCCCGCCATCGACGGCGATGACGTGCCAGCCGGCAAACCAGCTCATCCCGCCGGCCAGCCGCGCGACCTGGCCGTCACGACCGACCGGCGTATCGACGAACTGGACCGGGCGGAGATAGAGGCGGGAGGCCGCAGGAATGGCGGGTGGGGTCAAGGCCGGGCTCCATGCATGACGCAACGGGATGTCACCGTACGCCGTCCAAACTCAACCCGCTCATCCTGAGTAGGGACTGAGCGAAGCCGAAGGCCCGTATCGAAGGAGGCACCCGCGCGTTCGTCCTTCGATGCGCCGCTTCGGCAAGCTCAGCGACTACTCAGGATGAGCGGGTCCGAAAAAAAGGTCGATTAAGCAACCATCCCCCCTCAAGGCTGGGTGGCGAGCAGATAGCGTTGACGCAGCGCATCGATCGGTTCGAGGCCGCGGTCGCCCTCGACATGCCAGAAGGTCCAGCCGTTGCACGACGGCGCATCCTGCAGCGTCGCGCCGACCTTGTGGATCGAGCCGGTCGTATCGCCACAGGCGAGCGACCCGTCGGCGAGCACGGTCGCATGCCAGCGCCGCTTCGCATCGCTCAGCACCGTGCCGGGGGCGATCAGGCCGTTTTCGACGAGCAGGCCGAAGGCGACGCGCGGCGCCTTCACTGCAGACTTCATCGTCGTCACCGCCGATTCATCCAGCGGCAGCGCGGCGTCGATGCGCGCGCGCGCGGCGGCGACATAGGCGGGCTCGCGCTCGATGCCGATCCATTCGCGGCGCAGACGCCGGGCAACCGCGCCGGTCGTGCCAGTGCCGAAGAACGGGTCGAGCACCACGTCGCCCGGCTTGGTGCACGCCAGCAGGATGCGATAGAGCAGGGCTTCGGGCTTCTGGGTCGGGTGGACCTTGTGCCCGTCCTGCTTCAGCCGCTCCTGTCCACCGCAGATCGGAAATTCCCAGTCGGAGCGCATCTGAAGCTCGTCATTGAGCGTCTTCATCTGGCGATAGTTGAAGGTGTAGCGCGCCTTTTCGCCCATCGACGCCCAGATCAGCGTCTCGTGCGCGTTGGTGAACCGCGTGCCCTTGAAATTGGGCATCGGATTGGCTTTGCGCCAGATGATGTCGTTGAGGATCCAAAAGCCGAGATCCTGGATCGCCGCGCCGACCTTGAAGATGTTGTGATAGCTGCCGATCACCCAGATCGTGCCGTCGGGCTTGAGGATGCGGCGCGCCTGCGCCAGCCAGTCGCGGGTGAAGCGGTCATACACCGCCAGGCTGTCGAACTTGTCCCAGTCGTCGGTCACCGCGTCGACATGGCTGCCGTCGGGGCGGTTCAAGTCGCCGCCGAGCTGGAGGTTGTAGGGCGGATCGGCGAAGATCATGTCGACCGACGCCGCCGGCAGCGCGCGCATCGCGGCGATGCAGTCGTCCATCAGGATCTGGCCGAGCGGCAGCACGGGGGCCGGCGTGGCGACCGATCTTTGTCGAACCCTGGTCAGCACGGTCATGCTCTTCCCCCCTCAAACCGGAGCGCGAAGGTCGGCAAATGGCCCGCCGCGTCAAGCAAACATTGGTTAACGAAAAGACTGAGCAAATCGTTAACGCCGAAGGAAAGGCGGCCCGGCCACCAGATATTGAGTCCGCGCCGAAACGACCTCACCCAGTAATGGGGGTGTGGCCGAAAAGACTCTGGCCGTGGAATTGTTCGCCCGCACGCGCGTCACCCCGGCCTCGTGCCGGGGTCCACCGAGCCAATCGCGCTGTGGTTGGATAGCGCGGCGAAAATTCGCCAATGGCGCCGATGACGCCCGGATCGGCTTGGACAGCCACAGGCGGCGGGTGGACCCCGCAACAAGTGCGGGGTGACGGACATTGGCAGTAAGCGGCCTTACAACGGCAGCAGCGCCTGAGCGACGGGGGCGAAGCTGCGGCGGTGGAGCGGGGTCGGGCCGAGGTCGCGCAGCGCGGCGAGATGCTGACGGCTGCCATAGCCTTTGTTCGACGCCCAGCCATAGCCGGGATGCGCGCGATCGGCCTCCGCCATCAGGGTATCGCGGTGATGCTTCGCCACGATCGACGCCGCGGCGATCGACAGGCAGATGGCGTCGCCGCCGACCAGCGCACGGCTGGGCCAGGGCCAGTCGGGACAGCGATTGCCGTCGACCAGCACCATGCGCGGGGCGACCGCCAGCGCATCGACCGCGCGGCGCATCGCCAGCATCGTTGCCCACAGGATGTTGAGCCGGTCGATTTCCTCGACACTGGCGACGCCGATGCCGATGCGCGCGCACCCCAGCAGCTCGCCCGCCAGCCGCGCGCGGGCGATGGCGCTCAACGCCTTGGAATCATCGATACCGTCGGGAATGCAATCGGGGTCGAGGATGACGGCGGCGGCCACCACCGGACCGGCGAGCGGACCGCGCCCGGCCTCGTCCACGCCGGCGACCGGAGGCCCGTGTTCCAGCTCATGCGCGAAATCAGGCATCGTCGTCGATCCGCCACGGCGGATAGCGGCGCATCTCGCCCGCCTGATACAAGCAGATCGCATTGCCGGCGGGATCGGTCAGCCGCGCCTCGCGCCAGCCCCAGTCCTGGTCGACCGGCCCGTCGTCGATCGTCACCCCCTGCGCGCGCAGATAGGACAAGGTGACGTCGAGGTCGCCGCATTCGAAATAGACCATCGGGCGGGCATGCGCGCCCGCGTCGCGCTGGGCGATCGAGAAGGTCGCCCCGCCCTCGCTCTCGAAGCGCGCATAGCGCGGCTTGGCGCGGACGATCTGCTTGAGGCCGAGCAGGCGATAGAAATGCTCGCTGGCGGCATAGTCGTCGGCGGGGACGGTCACCTGGTTGAACATCGGCGCGAAGCGGCTGAGGTTGAGGTCGAGCCGCACCGATTGCTGCGCCATCGGGCCATGGCCATGGCCGAGCCCGGCCGCATCCTGCATCGCGATCCGCACGAAGCTGCGCGCGCGCGCGATCGCTTCGGCCAGGGTCCAGTCCTTGGCGAGTTCGGTGGCGATCGCGGCCGACAGCGTGCAGCCGGTGCCATGGGTCGCGTCGCCGTCGATGCGCGGCGCGCTCCATTCCATCTCGGGCGGCGCATCGGGCGCGACCTGGAACAGCCGGTCGGTGACCTGGCGGCCCTTGCCATGCCCGCCCTTGACCAGCACCGCGCACTGGCGGCGATCGGCGAGCGAGCGCGCGCTCGCCCGCTGCGCCTCGCGGTCGAGGATCGACATGCCCGACAGCGCCTTCAATTCGGGCAGGTTGGGCGTGGTGAGCGTAGCGACGCGCATCAGCCGCTCGAACGCGCCGATCGTCGCATCGTCGGCCAGCGCCGCGCCGGAGGTTGCGACCATGACGGGATCGAAGACGATCGGTACGCCCTTCAGCTCGGCCAGCCGCTCGGCGACGGCGAGCGCGGTGCGCGCCGATCCGATCATGCCGATCTTGACCGCGTCGACGCCGATATCGCCGACCACCGCGTCGATCTGGGCCAGCACCATGTCGGCGGGCACCGCGTGGACGGCGTCGACCCCCTGCGTGTTCTGGGCAGTGATCGCGGTGATCGCGGTCATCGCATGGCCGCCCAGCATCGTCACCGTCTTGATGTCGGCCTGAATGCCCGCGCCCCCGCCCGAATCGGACCCGGCGATGATCAGGATGCGCGGCGTCATGACGGCGAAGTTGCGGAAGTTGCGGGCATGGCGCGATGTCTGTCCCACCGGCGCGGCGGGGGTGTCAAGCCGGGGTTCTGGCGAAGGCGAAGGTGCCGCGACATCGGCGGTGGGTGTGCCACGATGGGGTGGATGTAGGACAGGGTCGTGGCGTGCCGATCAGCCCTTGTGCCTGCGCTCGCTGCTGGCGGGATGGCGCTTCAACGCCGCGCCGGTGCGGGTCGGCCGGTCCATCAGCTCGCCGCCGCAATTGGGGCAGCGATCGTCGAGCGCGTCGGCGCATTCGGCGCAGAAGGTGCATTCGAACGAACAGATGAACGCCCCCGGCGCGGCGGCGGGCAGGTCGACGCCGCAGCGTTCGCAATCGGGGCGCATGTCGAGCATGGCGGCGGTGGTAGCGGTGGCGGGCGCGGTTGGAAAGACGGCCGCGCTTTGCGCGCAGTGGCCGGGTGGACCCCGGCACGGGGCCGGGGTGACGAGCGCGATGCGCACAAAGTCGTCACCCCGGACTTGTTCCGGGGTCCACCGGGCGGCACGTTCGGCCTCGTGACGATTGAGCGGAACCCTTGCGTCTACATGCTCGCCAGCGGGTACAATGGCACGCTTTATGTCGGCGTAACATCGAACCTGCTCGCGCGGATCGTGCAGCACCGCGACGGGACATTCGGCGGCTTTACCGCGCAGTTCAGCGTCCATCGGCTGGTCTATTTCGAGTTCGCCGCGACGATGGAAGCGGCGATCTCGCGGGAGAAGCAACTCAAGCGGTATCGGCGCGAGTGGAAGCGCAACCTGATCGAGGCGCAGAACCCGGCGTGGAACGACCTGGCGGTGGGGTTCGGGCTTGAGCCGTTGAAGGTGATGCCCGGCGGCACGATGGACCCCGGCACGAGGCCGGGGTGACGATTGTCGCGTTACCAGGCTTGTCACGCCGGACGTGTTCCGGGGTCCACCGTGCCGCCGGGGCTGGCTGCGTTACGATGTGCGACGTCGGCAATAGGGCGGAAGGAGCGCGACCTCCGCCCGGCTCGGCAAGCGTTGCGTCTGGCGGCGCGGTGGACCCCGGCACGTGGGCCGGGGTGACGAGCCAGGAAAAGTGACCAACGTCAACCGGGCCGGGGCCAAGGTGACGCTCGCGCGTTATGGTCCCCGGACCCCTACCCCGCCGCTACCCTGACCGCGTCGCAGATGCGGTCGACTACCGCCTCGACCTGATCGGCATCGTCGCCTTCGGCCATCACGCGGATCACCGGTTCCGTGCCCGACGGGCGGATGACGAGGCGGCCGCGGCCGTCGAGTTCGGCTTCGGCGGCGGCGATCACGTCCTGAACGCGCGGGTCGTCGAGCGGCTTGCCGCCGGTGAAGCGGACGTTGCGGAGGAGCTGGGGCAAGGGATCGAAGCGGTGGAGCACTTCGCTGGCCGGCGCGCCGGCGCGGACCAGTTCGGCGAGCACCTGGAGCGCGGCGACCAGGCCGTCGCCGGTGGTTGCATAATCCGCGAGGATGATGTGCCCCGACTGCTCCCCGCCGACATTGTAGCCGGAGCTGCGCATTTTTTCGAGGACATGACGGTCGCCGACCTTGGTGCGGACCATGCCCAGCCCCTGGGCGGACAGGTGCCGTTCCAGCCCCAGATTGGACATCACCGTCGTCACCAGGCCGCCGCCGGCGAGCCGGCCCTGGCGCGCCCAGCCGGTCGCGATCGTCGCCATCAGCTGGTCGCCGTCGACGATATGCCCCTGTTCATCGACCACGATCAGCCGGTCGGCGTCGCCGTCGAGCGCGATGCCGATCGCCGCCCCGCTGGCGACCACGGTTTCGCAGAGCGTTTCCGGTGCGGTCGAGCCGACGCTGGCATTGATGTTCTTGCCATTTGGGGTGACGCCGATGGTGATGACTTCGGCCCCCAGCTCCCACAGCGCCGACGGTGCGACCTGATAGGCGGCGCCATTGGCGCAATCGACCACCAGCTTGAGCCCGTCGAGGCGGAGGTCGGCGGGAAAGGTCGACTTGGCGAAGTGGATATAGCGGCCGCGCGCATCCTCGATCCGGCGGGCGCGTCCGATTTCGGCCGAGGGCGCGAGCGGCACGTCGCCGTCGATCAGCGCCTCGATCGCTTCCTCGTCCGCGTCCGACAGCTTGTAGCCATCGGGCCCGAACAGCTTGATCCCGTTATCGGCATAGGGATTGTGGCTGGCCGAGATCATCACGCCGATATCGGCGCGCATCGACTGGGTCAGCATTGCCACCGCCGGGGTGGGCATCGGCCCGACGAGCACCACGTCCATGCCGACCGAGGTGAAGCCCGCGGTCAGCGCGTTTTCGAGCATATAGCCCGATAGCCGCGTATCCTTGCCGATGACCACGCGGTGGCGATGATCGCCGCGCTGGAAATGCGCGCCGGCCGCCATACCGACCTTCATCGCCGTCGCAGCCGTCATCGCCGATGCGTTGGTGGGTCCGCGAATTCCGTCGGTTCCGAAATATTTTCTTGCCATTACGCTGCCTGTCTTCACCTTGCGCAGTCTGTTGGGCCGGTGTGATAGCGCCCGTTTTCAAGAAGGGCGAGCATGTCACAGGCAACCCGCATCCTGGCCGCGCTGATCCTGGGGCTGGTGGCCGGCATCGCCATGGGCGAATGGGCCCCCGACGCGACGAGCCGGATCGCGGGCTGGACCGACCCCATCGGGACGTTGTGGCTGAACGGGCTGCGCATGACGATCGTGCCGCTGGTCGTCGCGTTGCTGGTGGTCGGCATCGCCAGGGCGGCACGCGCGGCGAGCGCCACCGCTTTCGCGGCCAAGGTACTGGCGCGCTTCGTCGCGCTGCTATGGGTGTTCTCGGCGCTGGGCGGGCTGATGACGCTGGGACTGCTGGCCCTGTTCCCGATGCCGCGGGCATCGGCCGATGCGCTGAAAAGCGCGCTGAGCAGGGCCGGCGACGTGGGCGAGGTGCCGCCCTTCGTCGAGTTCATCAAGGGCATGGTGCCGACCAACCCGATCAACGCGGCGGCGACGGATCAGCTATTGCCGCTGATCGTGTTCACGCTGATCTTCGCCTTTGCGGTCGTGCGCCTGCCCGAACCGCATCGCGGCACGCTGGTCGGGCTGTTCGATGCGATCGGTGAGGCGATGATCATCATCATCAACTGGGTGCTGTGGCTGGCCCCGGTCGGCGTTACCGCGCTCGCATTCGGGCTGGGCGCGCGGACGGGCAGCGCGGCGCTGGGGGCACTGGCCCATTATGTGCTGATCGTCTCGTCGGTGGGGCTGATGATTTTTCTGCTCGCCTTTTTCGTTGCGCTGGCGGGCAAGCGATCGCCGGGTGCGTTCGTCCGCGCGATGCTGCCCGCATGGGCGGTGGCGATCAGCACGCAGTCCTCGCTGGCCAGCCTGCCCGCAATGCTGCGCGGCGCGGATGCGCTGGGCGCAGCCCATGCGCAGTCGAGTGTCATCCTGCCGATGGCGGTGGCGATCTTTCGCGCGACGAGCCCGACGATGAACGTCGCCGTCGCCTTCTACATCGCGCATTGGTACGGGATCGAGCTGACCCCCTACAGCGTCGCGATCGGCATTGCCGCGGCGGCGATCACGACGATGGGGTCGGTCGGCTTGCCCGGTACGATCAGCTTCGTGACCTCGATCGCCCCGATCAACTCGGCCATCGGCGTCCCGATCGAGCCGCTCGCGCTGCTGGTCGCGGTCGAAACCCTGCCCGACATCATGCGCACGCTCGGCAATGTGACGATGGACGTCGCGGTGACGGCCACGATCGCCGACCGCGGGGACGGCGACGACCCGCGCGAAGCCGACGTGATTCCGGCTCCCGGATCAGGTCGGGGGTGACGGGGGTCGGTTTCGGGCGTCCGCGCCCGACGCCCGTCAGCGCATCAGCACCAGTTCCTCCGACATGGTCGGGTGGAGCGCGACCGTCTGGTCGAACGCATCCTTGGTCAGCCGTGCCTTGATCGCGATTGCGGCGACCTGAAGGATCTCGGGCGCGTCGGGGCCGATCATGTGCAGCCCGACGATGCGGCCGGTGTCGCTTTCGCAGATCATCTTGTAGAGCGCGCGCTCGTTGCGGTCGGCGAGCACGTTCTTCATCGGCCGGAAATCGGACTGATAGACCTTGATCGAGCCGAGCCGGTTGCGCGCCTCGCCCTCGGTCATGCCGACACCCGCCATCGGCGGATGGCTGAACACCGCGCTGGGGATGCAGCTATAGTCGACCCGCGTCGGCTTGTTGCCATAGATGGTATCGGCAAAGGCCTGGCCCTCGCGGATCGCGACGGGCGTGAGCTGGACCCGGTTGGTGACGTCGCCGACCGCATAGATGCTGGGGCAGCGCGACTGGTTGTCGGCATCGACCTTGACCGCGCCCTTGTCGAGTTCGACCCCGGCAGCTTCGAGGCCGAGGCCGCGGGTATTGGGGACGCGGCCGGTGGCGAACAGCACGGTGTCGACCTCCATCGCGTCCGATCCGTCGAGATCGACGCGCAATGTGCCGTCGTCGCGCTTCTCGATCGACTTGAAGCTGGTGTTGAAGCGGAAATCGATGCCCTTGGTCATCGAGATCTGGAGCAACCGGTCTCGGATCGATTCGTCATAACCGCGCAGGATCACGTCGCTGCGGTTGATCAGCGTCACTTGCGCGCCGAATTCGTTGAAGATGCCGGCAAATTCGTTGGCGATATAGCCCGCGCCCGCGATCAGCACCCGCTTGGGCAGGGTTTCCAGATGAAACACGTCGTTCGAGGTAATGCCGTGCTCGCACCCCGGGAAATCGGGAATGTGCGGGCGCGCGCCGGTGGCGATCAGGATGCGTTCGGCAGTAACCGTCCGCCCGCTGGCCAGGGTCACCTCCTGCGGGCCGCTGACCGTCGCGCGCTCGCGGAAGATCTCGACCTGATGATGCTCCAGGGTCGAGGTGTAGGAATCGATGATGCGGTCGACCGCGGCCAGCACGTTCGCCTGCAACCGTGGCCAGTTGAAGCCGCAGGTCGGCACGTCCCAGCCGAAATTGCGCGCGTCGCTCAGATCCTCGGCAAAATGCGCGCCGTAGACGAGCAGCTTCTTGGGCACGCAGCCGCGCACGACGCAGGTGCCGCCGACCTTGTGCTCCTCCGCCACGGCGACGCGCGCGCCATGCGCGGCGGCGACGCGCGAGGCGCGCACGCCGCCCGATCCCGCGCCGATCACGAAGAGGTCGTAGTCGAATGCCATCAATTCACTCCGGATGCGGGGTCGAGCACGGGGATCAGCCCCAGATGCTCGACAAAGGGGTCGAAATCACGGTCGCTGTAGAGCAGCGCCAGCCCGTCGCGAATACAGCGCGTCGCGATCAGCGTGTCGATCGTCTTGCGGACCGTGACACCCTTTGCGCGCAAGATGCGATAATTGCGCGCGGCGGCGATGGCGATTTCCTCGCCGCCGACCTCGATCACCGGGAATACCTGCATGTCGCGTCGAAACGCTTCAAACAGCTTGTCCTCGCGAATCCCCTGGAGGACCTCCATCAAAACAAGATCACCGACGAGCACCTCGTCACTCATCGTCATTGCCTGGAACGCCGCGACCGCTCGGGTGTGGTTGCCCCGCAGCGCGTCGATCCAAACGCTCGAGTCAACGACGATCAATCGTCGCGCCGCATGGCATCGAGATCACCTTGCCAGTCGATCTTGCCGAAATATTTGAGGATTTCGCGCTGGCGACCGATCTGCACGGTCTTGCGGAGCGCGATCTCCACGGCTTCCTTCTTGGTCTTCGCTCCGGTTGCCTTGATGGCCTCCGCCATCAAGTCATCGTCGATGTCGATATTGGTACGCATGATGTGTATCCTCGGGCAACTCTATACACATAGGGTGGCAGCCTGACCGGCGCAAGGACGAAGGCCAATTCGCCCATGACGCCCCGTCACCCGGTGTTGTAGCCGGAGTCCTGCTGCCTGATCCGGCGCGAGAAGCAGCGGGCCCCCGGCACGAGGCCGGGGTGACAAGGTTCTCAGTTGCAGGGTCTAGCCAAACGCGCGGGCGATCAGGTCCTGGGTCGAGGGATCGAAGTCGAGCCCGCCCTGGTCGGCGGCCTTGGCCATTTCCTTGCCGAGCTCGACCCCGAACTGGTCGAACGGGTTGATGCCGAGCAGCGCCGCATTCACGAAGGTGCGCTGTTCGTAGAAGGCGATGAGCGCGCCGAGCGTGCGCGCGTCGAGCCGGTCGAGCAGCAGCGTCGACGACGGCCGGTCGCCGGGATAGGCGCGCGCCGCATCGTCGTTGGCGCGGCCCTTCATCAGCGCGGCGCCCTGGGCGAAGGCGTTGAGCAGCAACTGGCGGTGGTGCGCGTCGGCGAGCGCGTCCTCGGGCTCCACCACGGCCACGAACTCGACGGGGACGACATGCGTACCCTGATGGAGCAGTTGGAACACCGCATGCTGGGCATCGGTGCCGACCCCGCCCCAGGTGATCGGCGCGGTCGCGCGGGTCACCGGCTGGCCATCGGCGGTCACGCGCTTGCCGTTCGATTCCATTTCGAGCTGCTGGAGATAGCTGGGCAGCAGCCGCAGCCGCTCGTCATAGGCGAAGGTCGCGCGGGTCGCGCAGCCCATCACCTGAGTATACAACAGGTCGGCGAACGCGGCGAGCACCGGCGCGTTGCGATCGAGCGGGGCGAGGCGGAAATGGCGGTCCATTTCGGCCGCGCCCTCCAGCAACTCCTCGAACTGGTCCCAGCCGAGCCCGAGCGCGGCGGGAAAGCCGATCGACGACCACAGCGAATAGCGCCCGCCGACGCTTTCGGCGAACGGCAGGATACGGGTTTCGTCCACGCCCCACGCCATCGCCTTGTCGGGCGCGGCGGTCAGCGCGACGATGCGGCCATAGGGATCGGCGACCCCGCTTTCGGCGAGCCACGCGATCGCGCTTTCCGCGTTGAGCAGCGTTTCGGTGGTGGTGAACGTCTTCGACGCGATTGCGATGAGGGTCGCGGCGGGATCGAAGTCGCGAATCGCCTCCTCGAGCGCCAGGCCGTCGACATTCGAAACGATCGCGACGTCGTAGCGGTCGGCATCGCGACCGAGCGCGTCGACGATCAGGTCGGGGCCGAGCGCGGAGCCGCCGATGCCGATGTGCAGGATGTGGCGGACGGGGCCGAGCGCCTCGGCCTCGATTGCGTCGATCAGCGCGCGCATCCGGGATTGAAAGCCACGTGCGCGCTCGACGCTGTCAGGCGCGCCCTCGCCGCGTTCGGCGCTGTGTTCGGCGGCGCGGCCTTCGGTCACATTGATCGCGGCGCCGGCGAACAGCTGGTCACGCTTGGCCACAAGACCCGCCGAGGTGGCGAGCGCCTGAAATGCGTCAAGCGCGGCGGCGTCGAGATGGGTCTTCGACCAGTCGAAATGGATGCCGGCGATATCTAGCGTGAGGCGTGCCAGCCGGTCGGGATCGCCGTCGAACAGGCTTGCGATCGGCGTAGGCTTCAGCGCGTCAATGGCGCTCCAGTCGGCTTCACTCATATTGCGACTCCTCTGCGGGCTCACCACCCGGTCTTAATCAATCGCGTGACTCGGAACATCGGACCGCTCCCCACGCCCCGGCTCCACCGTCACCCCGGCCTTGCGCCGGGGCCCGCTGCCGGACCGGTCGCGAGAAAGCGGGACCCCGGATCAAGTCCGGGGTGACGCCCTCCCTGAACCAAACCATCAGAAGCGCGGGCGAGCCTGGTTGGCGTTGCCCTAACCGCCCGTCCCGCAATCCGCCACCCGCAAAGCTGGCGCGGCGCAAAAATTGGCGCTACGCGGGCGGTCATGGCCAGATCGATCCGCGCAGCCGCGCAACCGCCCCGTTCCGAGTGGCGCGAAACCCTCTCCTTTCTGCTCAAGCTCGCGATCCTGATGTTCGTGGTCAGAAGCTTCATCTTCTCGCCCTTCAACATCCCGTCCGGGTCGATGCTGCCGCGCCTGCTGATCGGCGACTATCTGTTCATCACCAAGTGGAATTACGGCTATTCGCGCCATTCGCTGCCGTGGAGCCTGCCGCTGATCCCGGGCCGCATCCTGGCGTCGGACCCCGCGCGCGGCGACGTGGTGGTGTTCAAGGCACCGCCGGCGGACGAGCAGGACTGGATCAAGCGGGTCATCGGCCTGCCCGGCGATACGGTGCAGGTGCAGGGCGGCGTCCTGTATCTGAACGGCAAGCAGGTGCCGCGCCAGCGCGTCGCCGATTTCGTGCTGCCGGTCACCCCCAATTTCGGATGCCGCGGCGCGTTCCAGGACCAGGCCGCCGACGGCACCCCGATCTGTCGCTATCCGCAGTTCCGCGAGACGCTGCCCAACGGCAAGAGCTATCTGGTGCTCGACCAGGGGTTCAGCCCCGGCGACGATACCCCCGTCTTCACCGTGCCGGCCGGCCATGTGTTCATGATGGGCGACAATCGCGACGATTCGACCGACAGCCGCTTCGCGCGCGAGGCGGGCGGGCTGGAATATGTCCCGATGCAGAATCTTGAGGGCAAGGCGGTGGTCAATTTCTGGTCGACCGACGGCAGCGCCCAGTGGCTGCTGCCCTGGACGTGGTTCACCGCCGCACGCTGGGGGCGCATCGGGGAAGGCTTTTGAGCGACACGGACGTGGCGGGATGGGTTGCGACCCATTTCCGCCACACGCCCGCCGACCTGGCCCCTTATCTGCGCGCCGTGACCCATGGCAGTCAGCGCGCCGAGAACTACGAGCGGCTGGAGTTTCTGGGCGACCGGGTGCTGGGGTTGCTGATCGCCGAATGGCTGTATGAGCGGTTCGGCGGCGAGCCGGAGGGCGCGCTGTCCAGGCGCCTCAACGCGCTGGTGACCGGACCCGTCTGTGCCGCGGTCGCCCGGCAGCTGGGCCTGCCCGCGCTGCTGCGGCTGGGCAAGCAGGCGCGCGACGACGGTGCGGCACAAAGCGACAATGTGCTGGGCGATGTCATGGAGGCGCTGATCGGCGCGCTCTATCTCGACCAGGGCATGGGTGCCGCGCGCGATTTCGTCCGCCGCGTCTGGGCGGACCGGATCGACACCCAGACGCACGCGCCGCGCCACCCCAAGTCGGCGTTGCAGGAGTGGGCGGCCGCGCATCAGCGCCGCGCGCCGGTGTACGAGGTCGTCGAGCGCGCCGGGCCGCACCATGCGCCGCGTTTTCGCGTGCGTGCCTCGATCGGCAAACTGGCCGAGGCCGAAGCCGAAGGCGCATCGAAGCAGGAAGCCGAAACCGCCGCCGCCGCCGCGCTGCTTGCGCAACTGACAAAGTGACCGGACGATGACCGAAACCCCCGAAATCCAATTACAGCATTGCGGCTTGGTCGCGATCGTCGGCGCACCCAATGCCGGCAAGTCGACCCTGGTCAACGCGCTGGTCGGCCAGAAGGTGGCGATCGTCAGTCCCAAGGCGCAGACGACGCGCGCGCGGCTGATGGGCCTGGCGATCGAGGGTGCGACCCAGCTGTTGCTGGTCGACACGCCGGGCATCTTTACCCCCGAACGCAGGCTCGACCGCGCGATGGTCGCCGCCGCGTGGGGCGGGACCGAGGGCGCAGACGTCATCGCGCTGGTCGTCGATGCCAAGGGCGGGCTGCCCCAGCGCGTCGCCGACATCGCCGAGGGGCTGGCGGCGCGGCACGAGCCCAAGTTCCTGGTGCTCAACAAGGTCGACATCGCCGACAAGCCGCGCCTGCTGACCCTCGCCGCAAAGTTGAACGAACGGGTGGGGTTCGCCGAGACCTATTTCGTGTCGGCCACCACCGGCGACGGGGTGGCCGAGCTGAAGACGGCGCTGGCGGCGCGGATGCCCGAAGCGCCGTGGCATTTCCCCGAGGACCAGGTGTCCGACGCGACCGACCGGATGCTGGCCGCCGAGGTGACCCGCGAGCAGCTTTACCTCCAGCTCCACGCCGAGCTGCCCTATGCCAGCGCGGTCGATACCGAGCTGTACAAGGAGCGCGAGGACGGATCGGTCGAAATCCACCAGCAGATCCTGGTCGCGCGCGAAACACAGCGCGCTATTGTCCTAGGCAAGGGCGGCAGCCGCATTAAGGAGATCGGCGCGCGGGCGCGGGCCGAGCTGTCGCGGATCATGGGGGTGCGCGTGCACCTGTATCTCCACGTCAAGGTCCGGCCCGAATGGATGGAGGATCGCACCCTCTATCGCGACATGGGGCTGGACTGGGTGGAATGACGAAACAGATACGCGCAGCAATCGTTCAGGCGGCGCCGTTGCCGCTGGCGATCGGCGAGGGCATCCGCGAACTGATCGGCCATGTCAAACGCGCGATCGACGCGGGCGCGCAGGTGATTGCGTTTGGCGAGACGTTTCTGGGCGGCTATCCGCTCTGGCTCGACGAAGCCCCCGACGCGGCGATGTGGGACCATCCCGGCACGCGCGCGCTGCACGCCATCCTGCTCGACCAGGCGGTGCGTGACGACGACCCGCGGCTGGAGCCGCTTCAGGCGCTGGTCGACAAGGCGGGCGTGCTGGTCAGCGTCGGTGCGCACGCCCGCGTGCGGTCCAGCCTGACCAACACGCAATATCTGTTCCGTCCTGGCCAGCCGCCGCTGCCCCACCGCAAGCTGGTGCCGACGCATGGCGAGCGGCTGATCTGGGCGCGCGGCGACGGGTCGACGCTGGACGTGCATGCGGCGGACTGGGGCGCGATCGGGTCGCTGATCTGCTGGGAACACTGGATGCCGCTGGCGCGCGCGGCCATGCACCATGCCGGCGAAGCGGTGCACGTCGCCGCCTGGCCCACGGTGCGCGAGATGTATGCGGTCGCCAGCCGCCACTATGCGTTCGAGGGCCGCTGCTTCGTGCTGGCCGCAGGCACGATCCAGCACCGCGACGAGGTGCTCGACGGGCTCGCGCGGGTCGGCGGCGATACGGACGCGCGCGCGCTGCTGATGGGGATGGCCGATGGCCAGCTCCAGATGGGCGGCAGCGCAATCATCACCCCCGAAGGAACGGTCGCAGCGCAGGCTGGCGCGCAAGCGGAGTTGCTCGTCGCCGACCTCGACCTCAGCCAGATCGGCCGCGCGCTGACCGCGCTCGACACCGACGGCCATTATGCCCGCCCCGACGTGTTCGAACTGCATGTCGACCGGCGCGAAAAGGCTGGGCTGGTCGAGCGGGGGTGAGCGGTCAGCCCGCGAGCACCGCATCCACCCAGGCGGGGACCAGCTCCCCCGCCCGCCCCAGCCGGGTTTCGTCGAAGAACAAGCTGCCCTCCGAGGGATCGAGATTCATCTCCAGCGTGTGTGCGCCCCAGTGGCGGGCGGTGCGGACGAAACCGGCGGCGGGATAGACCGCGCCCGACGTGCCGATCGACACGAACAGGTCGCAACCGGCAATCGCGGTGTCGATTGCGTCCATCCGATAGGGAATCTCGCCGAAGAACACGATGTCGGGACGCAGCGACGGCAGGCGGCAGCGGCCGCATTCGGTGGCGGGCGGCAACGCCCCTTCCCACGCCCGCCGATCGCCGCAATGCGCGCACAGCGCCGATTTCAGCTCGCCATGCATGTGGATCAGTCGTTTCGCCCCCGCGCGCTCGTGCAGGTCGTCGACATTCTGGGTCACGATCAACAGCCCGCCCGGCCATTCGGCATCGAGCCGCGCGAGTGCGACATGCGCGGCGTTGGGCGCGACCCGCGCCAGCGCGGCACGGCGTTCGTCATAGAAGCGGTGGACCAGCACCGGATCGCGCGCCAGCGCCTCGGGCGTGCACACGTCCTCGACCCGGTGCCCCTCCCACAGCCCGCCCGGCCCGCGAAAGGTGGCGATGCCGCTTTCCGCCGAAATGCCCGCGCCGGTCAGCACGACGATGTTGCGAATTTCCGTCATTCCCCGTCCTTATCCCGCGCCGCGCCCCGCGAACAGGCTGGGCGCGCCTGCCGCTTTCTGCCAAAGGCGCGGGCAACGTCGAACGCGCAGGAGAGCAGCATGACCCGGATCGGCATCTACGGCAGCCATGGGCGCATGGGCCGGGCGATCGCCGCGGTGGTCGGCGAGATGGGCACCGTGACCGCCAGCGGCGCCGACGCCGGCGACGATCCGGTCGCACTGGCCCGCGACAGCGATGTCCTGGTCGATTTTTCCGCCCCCGGGGCGCTGGAGGCGCATCTCGATGCGGCGCGCGCACACCGGCGGCCGATCCTGGTCGGCACCACCGGCCTCAACGCCCAGCATCATGCGCTGATCGACGCGGCGGCGGGCGAGGTCGCGGTGCTGCAGACCGGCAACACCTCGCTCGGCGTCGCGCTGCTGTCGCGGCTGGTCGCCGAAGCCGCCGCGCGGCTCGGCCCCGACTGGGACATCGAGATCGTCGAGGCGCATCACCGCGAGAAGCGCGACGCACCATCGGGCACCGCGCTGATGCTGGGCGAAGCCGCCGCGCGCGGGATCGGCAGCACGCTCGCCGAGACCGCGGTCACCGGACGCGCCGGGCTGACCGGTGCGCGCACGCCGGGGACGATCGGTTTCGCCAGCATGCGCGGCGGCACCATCGTCGGCGACCATGTCGTACTGTTCGCGGGCAATGGCGAGCGGATCGAACTCGCCCACCGCGCCGACGACCGCGCGATCTTTGCCCAGGGCGCGGTGCGCGCTGCCCTTTGGCTGATCGACCAGCCGCCGGGGCGCTTTGCCATGGACGCGGTGCTGGGCCTTTGAAGGAAGAGCCGGGCCCTTGAAGAAAGCCGACGTCATCGAATTCTACGCCCGGCTGGCGGCAGCGAACCCGCATCCGGAAACCGAGCTGGCCTATGGCAATGTCTATCAGCTGCTCGTCGCGGTCGTGCTGTCGGCGCAGGCGACCGACGCCGGGGTCAACCGCGCCACAAGCCGCCTGTTCGCCGAAGTGACGACGCCCGAGCAGATGGTCGAACTGGGCGAGGATGGCCTGAAGACGCATATCAGGACGATCGGCCTGTTCAATGCCAAGGCGAAGAACGTGATCGCGCTGAGCCAGGCGCTGATCCGCGATCATGCGAGCCAGGTGCCCGCCGACCGCGACGCGCTGGAGCGGCTGCCCGGCGTCGGCCGCAAGACCGCCAATGTCGTGATGAACGTCGCGTTCGGTGCCGAGACCTTTGCCGTCGACACCCATTTGTTCCGCGTGTGCAACCGCACCGGCCTGGCGCGCGGCAAGACGCCGCTCGCGGTCGAGCTGAAGCTGGACAAGGCGACGCCGGCGCCGTTCCGCCTGCACGCTCATCACTGGTTAATCCTGCACGGACGATATATCTGCAAGGCGCGCAGGCCCGAATGCTGGCGATGCAGCGTGGTCGAGCTGTGCGCGTTCAAGGCCAAGACGCCCGAACCGGCCGTCGACCGTGCCGGGCGATGAAGGAGCAGGACCGATGCGCCACCCGATCGCCGCCGCCATGCTGATGACCATTGCCGTGCCGGGCATGGCCAAGGACCGCAACCAGGTGCCCGAGGCGACGCCGGTCGGCAAGCCGGTGAGCTGCATCCCGCTGCGCCAGATCCGCCAGAGCATCGTCCGCAACGACCGGGTGATCGATTTCACGACGACGAACCGCAAGGTGTATCGCAACACCCTGCCCCAGTCGTGCCCGCAGCTCGGATTCGAGCGGCGCTTTTCCTATTCGACGACGATTTCGCAGCTGTGCTCGGTCGACATCATCACCGTGCTGCTCAACCAGGGACCGGGGCTTCAGGCCGGCGCGGGCTGCGCGCTCGGCGAATTCCAGCCGGTCGAGCTGGCGAAGCCGCCAGCCAGTAAATAGCCCCGCAGATCGCATCGCGACCCGCCCTCACTCGGGGCTGGCGCACGCCGCAACGCTTTGCTAGGCACGCCCTCGCGCCGGCACCCGTAGCTCAGCTGGATAGAGCGCTGCCCTCCGAAGGCAGAGGTCACAGGTTCGAATCCTGTCGGGTGCGCCAGTTTTTAGCGAGCTTGGCAGCAGCCGGACGGAAAATCTGCGCAAGAACGCTGTCGGTTGTAACGTGCTTGAACGAATTCGCACGGCGACGATTCGTCGGGCGCAGCCAGGCGGCGTGTTGCTTCTCGATGGCGTCGGGGTTCCAGATGCCCAGCGCGTCGTGCAGCGTTGCAGCCACACCCCGGGCAACGGCCTCGTTCGTCTGACAGCGCCTGACTAAAAGTTCATCACCCGAGCCTCTGGTAGAGCGCATCGGGGACTGACTGATAGCAGACGGGGCGGAGGAAGCGGTCGATGGCGAGGGTGCCGACGGAGGTGGAGCGGCCGTCGGAGGTGGCGCGACCCTCATTGTCGTAGGGAATCATGCCTGAAGACGGCACGGCAAGCGTCCGCCGGCGCTGTCGTAAACATCTCGCAGTGCCCGTAAGCGACCACGCAGGCCGTCGTGGCGACGGGTTTCCGGGACGTGACGTCCCACTTCTCCGTTATCGCAGATCATTCGGAAGCTCCGGATCATTGCAAGCCGCAGCGATAAGCTGCTGAGCGCTGTCAACCGTCAGTGCAGGCGCTGCCAGCACCACGGATGTCGCGATCTGCCGCTCCGGCACATCCCAATATGTCTTCAGGAGTTGCGCTGTCACCGTTTCGGGGACGAGCGCGAAGCCATGCCTCCGATAGAAGCCTATGGCCCAGACTGCAGCAGCCCAGGTTCCGATCAGAATGGGAGAGTTGCCGTTGCCCCGCAGGTGATTGATCAATGCCGAGCCGATGCCGTGACCCTGGTGGTTCGACAGGACATAGGCATGCCTGATCAGGCGGACATTGCGAACGCTCTGAATGCCCATCACGCCGACGAGCAGACCATCGATGGCGTAGCCCGTGAAGCGCACACCGGCAGCGATCTCGGCCTCTAACGCATCCAGGGGCATATACGGATCATGCCAGCGATCGGCCGGGATCACGCCCTTATACGCCATCGCCGCTTCGTTGATGATGGCCATGATCGCCTGATTTTCATGCTCGGCACATGGCCTGATGGCGCCCGATCCCATCGCTTCTGCACGATGCTCCAATGATCTGCTCCCCGCAGTTGCAATGGAGTCGATTTATTCGGGAGGTGCAGCGCGATCTTGAAGGAAATTGCAGACGCTCAACGCATGGCAGCAGCATAGGCACCGGGGGTCATGCCAAAGCGCCGAACGAATGTGCGGTGAAAATGGCTCTGGTCGGCAAAGCCCGCTTCGCTGCCAGCTTGGGCGAGGCCAACACCGCTGCGGATCAAGGCTTTGGCGAGGTCGAGCCGCCGCTGAATGATATAAGCGTGCGGGGTGAGGCCCGTCAGAGCGGCAAAACCACGCAGCGTTTTGAACCTGCTGGTCCCTGATATCTGCGCCAACTCGTCGAGCGGATGATCGGCGGCTGGATCAGCGTCGATCCGTTCCTTGACCTGGTCAATCGACTGCGGCGCCCTTGCCCGGGATGTTCTCGGATCGCCCAGCATTCCGGCCAGAAGCAGGATGAGCTGCTCATCCATGGCATCTTCATTGCCGCGCTCATGGGCTGCGTAAGCGGCGGCAAACCTATGGGCAGCCACCACGTTCTGAAGCACCGGACGGGTAAACTCTGTTTCGCTGCGCTTGCCTTCGTGGATATCGGCCGCGATGGCGCTCACCTTGTCCGTATCGAGATAGAGCATGGCCCATTTGCGGCTGTCGCCGATCGCCATGCCGTCATGCACTTCACCGGGGTTCACCGTGATGAGGTCGCCAGCAAAGGCCTCGACATGCCCCCTGCCGCTCCAGGACCGTTGAGCGCCAGCCAGCATCAGGCCGACGCCATATTCATCGTGAGAATGGCGCGCAAAACTCAGGGCAGAACACGCTTTGACGGCGGTCACCCGCTGCCGGCCGCCTCCCCGGACTGAAAATGAGTTGGTGGTCACGCCCAAACTCTCCAACGATACCCAGGCCCGATCAAGCCGTGGCTGACGCTTCACTTCAGATGATGAAGTAAAGCGTGTTGCCGAAATTGCGCAGCACAACGGGGAGCAGCAGTCTGCCGGTGCGCAGGCGCAGCCATACCGCGATGAAGGAAGGAATGGCGGTGAGCGCCATGGTAGGGGATCGAATGCGAAGGCCCCATCGGAATAGCCGAACGCATGCGTCATGCCGAACAGCAGGCATGACAGCACCGCCCCCCAGCCCCAATCGACCCCCAGCAACTGCTTGCGCCCCCGGAACGCCTGGTCGAGCGCGAACAGCAGGAGTCCCCGATAGAATAGTTCTTCGTCCAGACCGGGCATCGTCGTCTGGAATGCGACATCTTCCGTACTGGGCGGGTCGGCAGGGAAGAGCATGGCGATCACGACAAAGAAGCCGCAATAGGCCGCAGCAACGATTGCCGCGGCCTTCAGACTGCCCGCGGCGGGCGAGAGGGTCAGGCCGATCCGGCGCAGCCCGAAGTGCGGATGCCCAGCGATGGCGATGGTCGCGGCCAGAGCCATGAGCTTGCCCTGCCCGTTCCATGCGCCTCCCACCACATCGGGAAACCATCCGTAGCCAAGCGTCAAAAAGGCGTCGCCAAGCCTTTTCCCTCGGCTTAGCAGCGTTGATCTGGATGTAGTTCAGCATGGTCGTTTTCCCAGCAAGGCCGGGTCAATCCGAGGGCAACAGTAGAGCAACATTTGTTGCCGCTGCACATGCCCTTAGCCGGATTTCGCCAGACGGTGTCTGGCGATTCTCAGTCTAAAGATGCTATGAAATCAGCCGCTTACTGGACGTATCCAAAGCCAGTATTGGTGCCCAGAAGAGGACTCGAACCTCCACGCCCTTGCGAGCGCCAGCACCTGAAGCTGGTGCGTCTACCAATTCCGCCATCTGGGCACGGGGTAGGAGGCGCGACCTAGGGGGGGCGAATACGGATGTCAACCGGCTTGATTGGGGGTCGGTATGGAAAAACGCCGCCAGGCCTGCGGGGTCGCTCGGGCGAGGCGTGCGCCTGCCCTGCCCTGCCCCCCGGCCTTTGCGGCGCGCCTACGTAGCGCCTGCGGCGCGTCGCGACTTGCCGTTTGGCGCGACAGACGGCAAGGGCGATGCGGTAAAGCCATCAGCCCATTGCGGGGACCGAGGACAGGAATGACCGACCAACTCATCACGCTGTTCGGTGGCGGCGGATTTCTGGGCCGCTATGTCGCGCAGGACCTGTTGCGCGCCGGGCATCGCGTGCGCGTCGCCCAGCGCGACCCGCGATCCGCGCTGTTCCTGAAAACGCAGGGCGCAGTCGGCCAGACCCAGTTCGTCGCGACCGACCTGACCCGTGCGGACAGCGTCGCGCGCGCGCTCGCCGGGGCGGACGGCGTCGTCAACCTGGTCGGCATCCTGAACGGCCGGTTCGACGCGGTTCAGCGCCAGGGCGCGGAGAATGTCGCGCGCGCTGCGGCGGCGGCCGGATGCGGCGCGCTGGTCCATATCTCCGCGATCGGGGCGGATGCACGATCGGCGTCGGCCTATGGCCGGTCGAAGGGCGAGGGCGAGGCCGCAGTGCGTGCGGCTTTCCCCGCCGCCACGATCCTGCGCCCGTCGATCGTGTTCGGACGTGAAGACCAGTTCATCAACCGGTTCGCGGGGCTGATCGCGACCGCGCCGGTCGTGCCGGTGCTGAAGCCGGACACGCGCTTTCAGCCGGTCTATGTCGGCGATGTCGCCGCCGCTGCGGTCGCGGCGCTGGCCGATCCCGGCGCCTATGGCGGCAAGACGTTCGAGCTGGGCGGTCCCGACGTGATCACGATGGGCGCGCTGGTGCGATGGATCAACGACGAAACGGGGCGCGGGCGTGTGATCGTCGATCTGCCCGACGCGGCCGGCGCGGCGATCGCGTCGCTGGGCTTCCTGCCGGGCGCACCGATCACGAAGGACCAGTGGCGGATGCTGCAGGCCGACAATGTCGTTTCGCCGCAGGCCGAGGGCATCCGGGCGTTCGGCATCGACCCCACGCCGATGTCGGCGGTGGCGCCCGCCTATCTGGTGCAGTATCGCAAGCATGGCCGGTTCGCCCCGCGCGTCGGCAACTGACCCCGCCCCCTGCCCGTTCGACCCGCCGCCGATCGGTGCGGGGGTCGTTGCCGCACCGACCGGAGCCACTGAATGCACGACCTGCTGACCGTCATCCTGCTCGGCATTCTGGAGGGGCTGACCGAATTTCTGCCGGTATCGTCGACCGGGCACCTGATCCTGGCGGGCGAATTGCTGGGATTTACCGGCGAAGGTTCGGCGACGTTCAAGATCGCGATCCAGCTCGGCGCGATCCTGGCGGTGATCGTCGTTTACTGGCGGCGATTCTGGGATGTCGGCACGGGCCTGATCGCATGGCGGCGACCCGATGTGATGTTCACGCGCAACATCCTGCTCGGTTTCGCCCCCGCGCTCGTGATCGGCGTGCTGGTCTATGACGCGGTGCGTGCGGCGCTGGAAAGGCCGGTCATCGTCGCCGTCGCGCTGATCGTCGGCGGGGTGCTGATCCTGGCCATCGAGCGCATGGTCAAACGGGTGCGGTTCGAGGCCGTCGAAGCAATGCCGTTCGGCACCGCGCTGTCGATCGGCATCGTGCAGTGCCTGGCGATGCTGCCCGGCGTCAGCCGTTCGGGCGCGACGATCATGGGCGCGCTGCTGATGGGGGTCGAGCGGCGCACCGCGGCCGAGTTCAGCTTCTTTCTGGCGGTACCGACGATGGCGGCGGCGACCGCTTATGCGCTGTGGAAAGACCGCGCGCTGCTCAGTCTCGACGATCTGGGCGCGATTGCGATCGGCTTCGGCGCGGCGTTCGTGACCGCCCTGATCGTGGTTAGAATATTCGTCGCCATTGTCGGGCGTTACGGGTTCGCGCCCTTTGCCTGGTACCGCATCGTGGTGGGCGCAACCGCATTGGTCTGGCTGCTCCAACGTTAAAGGTCCGTTTCGGGCCTTTGTTGTCGAATATGGAATGACAACGATCCCGAGATTAAGGAGATACCGCAAGATATAGGTAAGTATAGCTGATATATTGGTCGTTTTTTGCGTGACTCCCGCGCATTGTGAAGCTAAATGGCGCGCGAAACCCGGGATCAAGTCATGGCCAGTGAAAAGCTCCTCCAGTTCGTCGATCGGGCACAGGCCTATCCGCCCAAGCGCGACGCAGGGCACCGCGCGAGCGATTTCCGCGAGATTGCCGAACGCTACGCGCCGCCCAGCGCGGAGGAGCAGGCGGGACGCTGTTCGCAATGCGGCGTGCCCTATTGCTCGGTCCACTGCCCGCTGCAGAACCATATCCCCGACTGGTTGCGCCTGACCGCGGAGGGTCGGCTGCGCGAGGCCTATGCGCTGAGCAATTCGACCTCGACCATGCCCGAGATTTGCGGGCGCATCTGTCCGCAGGACCGGCTGTGCGAAGGCAATTGCGTGATCGAATTCACCGGCCACGGCGCGGTGACGATCGGGTCGGTGGAAAAGTTCATCACTGATACCGCCTGGGAACAGGGCTGGGTCGAGCCGCTGGTGCCCGGTCGCCCGCGCGGGCAGTCGGTAGGCATCATCGGCGCGGGACCAGCGGGACTGAGCGCGGCGGAATATCTGCGCGTCATGGGCTATGACGTCCATGTCTATGACCGCTATGATCGCGCCGGCGGGCTGCTGACCTATGGCATTCCCGGTTTCAAGCTGGAAAAGCACGTGGTCACTCGCCGGGTCGAGCGGCTGGCCGCCGGCGGCATCGTCTTCCATGCCGATTTCGAGGTCGGGCGCGACGCGAGCCTGGAGGCGCTGCGGCAGCAGCACGACGCGGTGCTGATCGCGACCGGGGTCTACAAGCCGCGCGAGATCAAGGCACCCGGCGTGGGGGCCGGCGGCGTGGTCGAGGCGCTCGACTATCTGACCGCGTCCAATCGCAAGGGGTTCGGCGACGCGGTGCCGGCGTTCGACGACGGCAGCCTGAATGCCGCGGGCAAGCATGTCGTGGTGATCGGCGGCGGCGACACCGCGATGGATTGCGTGCGCACCGCGGTCCGCCAGGGCGCGAAGTCGGTCAAGTGCCTGTACCGCCGTGACCGCGCCAACATGCCCGGCAGCCAGCGCGAAGTCGCCAATGCGGAAGAGGAAGGCGTCGAGTTCGTCTGGCTCTCCGCGCCCGAAGGCTTCACCGGCGGCGGCCAGGTCAATGGCGTGCGCGCCGCGCGGATGCGGCTGGGCGCACCCGACGCCAGCGGCCGCCGCGCACCCGAGCCCGAGCCGGACAGCCAGTTCACGCTGGACGCCGACCTGGTCATCAAGGCGCTCGGCTATGATGCGGAGGATTTACCGAGCCTGTTCGGATCGGGTGAGCTGGGCGTCACCCGCTGGGGCACGGTGCGCGTCGACCAGCGCACGATGATGACCAGCCTGGACGGCGTGTTCGCCGCCGGCGACATCGTGCGCGGCGCCAGCCTGGTCGTCTGGGCGATCCGCGATGGGCGGGACGTCAGCGACAAAATGCACGCTTTTCTGAAGGTGAAGGCACGGACGGCGGAAGCCGAGCAGGTGGCGGCATGATTTGGCCAACGACGCTAATCACGGTTGCTTTGATCCAAAGCACCTCGACGCCCGTTCAAAGTTCGACAGCGCCGGCAAGCTCATTGAGCGAGGATCAAGCCGTCTATAGTGAGCTCGTCGGCTATATCGCCGCTGAGGCCGACATCCTGTCATCAGGGGCTGCCAATTTCGAGGCATCTTTCAACAAGGGCTTGGCTGCTAATGGCGGTGAAGCGCTCGAAGCACGGTTCCCTGGGATCACGAAAGTCGTAGGGACTGCGGGCAAGAACGAAACGCTCGCCATATTGCGCGAAGGATACCCCGAAATTCGCGGGATCATCCTTGCCGAGTTGAGGAAGAACCTGACCCCACAAGAGGCGCGGGACGCCAACAGATTTTATGGCTCGCCGACTGGCCAGAAGCTTATCCGCGCTGGGGTCGCCGGGGCGCGTGGCAGCAGCTTCGATGCGATTTCGACCTCGGGGCAGCAGAGCGCCGTCGCGGCGATGGGGCCTGAGGATCAACCCGCGCTCCTTCAATTTGCAGGCACCAGCGCGTTCAAAAAGATCGCGGTGCTTGGGCCGCCACTGCAGAGAATGTCAGCTGACTGGGCCACTGCTTTGATCGCCAAGTCCGACGCAAGACTGAAAGCGGTCGTTCAAGCGGCAATGAACGCGCACCTTTCGAAATTGCGATCGAAAAAGTGAACTACATGAAGCGGCTTAGCAGCAGGAAGTTATGACCGAAGTAGTCAATCATCTTGGCTTTGAACGTGCCCGTCTGGCGCGCGAGGGCATGTATCGTCCCGAGTTCGAAGGCGATGCGTGCGGCGTCGGCCTGGTCGCGGCCACCGATGGCCGGGCGTCGCGGCGCGTCGTGCGATCCGCCATCGATGCGTTGCGCGCGGTGTGGCATCGCGGCGCCGTCGACGCGGACGGCCGCACCGGCGACGGCGCGGGGCTGCATGTCGATCTGCCGTTGCGCTTCTTCGACGATGCGATCGTCAATTCGGGGCACAAGGTGCTGCCCAACCGGCTGGCAGTCGGCATGGTGTTCCTGCCACGCACCGACCTTGGCGCGCAGGAGACGTGCCGGACGATCGTCGAGAGCGAGATCATCGACGCGGGCTACACCATCTACGGCTGGCGCCAGGTGCCGGTCGATGTCTCGGTGATCGGCCAGAAGGCGCAGGCGACCCGGCCCGAGATCGAGCAGATCATGATCGCCGGCCCGATGCCCGACGAGGTGAGCGCGGCGGAGTTCGAGAAGAACCTCTACCTTGTCCGCCGGCGCATCGAGCGCCAGGTGATCGCCGCGCAGATCAGCGGCTTTTATGTCTGCTCGCTGTCGTGCCGCTCGATCATCTACAAGGGACTGTTCCTGGCCGAGAGCCTGTCGGATTTCTATCCCGACCTGAACGACGACCGTTTCGAAAGCCGCGTCGCGATCTTTCACCAGCGTTATTCGACCAACACCTTTCCGCAATGGTGGCTGGCCCAGCCGTTCCGATGCCTGGCGCATAATGGCGAAATCAATACGATCCGCGGCAACAAGAACTGGATGAAGAGCCACGAGATCAAGATGGCCTCGATCGCGTTCGGTGAACGCAGCGAGGACATCAAGCCGGTGATTCCCGCGGGCGCGAGCGACACCGCCGCGCTGGACGCGGTGTTCGAGGCGATCTGTCGTTCGGGTCGCGACGCGCCGACCGCCAAGCTGATGCTGGTGCCCGAAGCATGGCAGGGGCGCAGCGACCTGCCGCCCGATCATCGCGCGATGTACGAATATCTGGCGAGCGTGATGGAGCCATGGGACGGCCCGGCCGCGCTTGCGATGACCGATGGCCGCTGGGCGGTCGCCGGCACCGACCGCAACGCGCTGCGCCCGCTGCGCTACACGCGGACGAGCGACGGGCTGCTGATCGTCGGTTCGGAAGCCGGCATGGTCGTCGTGCCCGAGGCGAGCGTGATCGAGAAGGGCAGGCTCGGCCCCGGCCAGATGATCGCGGTCGATCTGGATCAGGGCGTGCTGTTCGCCGATCGCGCGATCAAGGACAAGCTGGCGGGCGAGGCCGATTATCCGGCCATGATCGGAAAGTTCCTGACGATCGCTGACCTGCCCGATGTGGCGGGCGACGCTGATGGCGGCTATGACCGTGCCGACCTGGCGCGGCGGCAGGTCGCGGCGGGCCAGACGCTGGAGGACATGGAGCTGATCCTCTCGCCGATGGTCGAAAGCGCCAAGGAAGCGGTGGGCTCGATGGGCGACGACACGCCGCTCGCCGTCATCAGCGACAAGCCGCGGATCATCAGCCAGTTCTTTCGCCAGAATTTCAGCCAGGTGACGAACCCGCCGATCGACAGCCTGCGCGAGCGCCACGTCATGTCGCTCAAGACCCGCTTCGGCAATCTGGCCAACATCCTGGACGACGAACCGCGCGCCAATCCGGTGCTGGTGCTCGACAGCCCGGTGCTGACCAACCGGGAATGGCATCGGTTGAAAGGCTATTTCGGCGCGACCGCCGCTGACATCGACTGCACCTTCCCCGCCGGCAGCGGACCCGAAGGGCTGCGCGCCGCGATCGCCCGCATCCGCGCCCAGGCCGAACAGGCGGTGCGCGAGGGCCGCAGCGAGCTGTTCCTGACCGACGAGGCGATCTGTGCGGAGCAGGTCGGCATTCCCGGCGTGCTCGCCGCGGCGGCGGTGCACACGCACCTCGTGCGCAAGGGGCTGCGCTCCTATGCCAGCGTCAACGTTCGCGCCGCCGAATGCCTCGACACGCATTACTATGCGGTGCTGATCGGGGTCGGCGCGACGACGGTCAACGCCTATCTGTCCGAAGCCGCGATCGTCGACCGCCAGGCACGCGGGCTGTTCGGCGACCTGTCGATCGAACAATGCCTGGAACGGCATCGCACCGCGATCAAGGAAGGGCTGCTCAAGATCATGTCGAAGATGGGGATCGCGGTGATCTCCAGCTATCGCGGCGGCTATAATTTTGAGGCGGTGGGCCTCAGCCGCGCCCTGGTCAACGACCTGTTTCCCGGCATGCCGGCAAAGATCTCGGGCGAGGGCTATGCCTCGCTCTACGTCAATGCCAGCGAGCGCCACGAGGCGGCGTTCGACAAATCGGTGGTGACGTTGCCGATCGGCGGCTTCTATCGCCAGCGCGCGGGCGGGGAGGCGCACGCCTATTCGGCACAGCTGATGCACCTGCTGCAGACCGCGGTCGGCACCGACAGCTATTCGACCTATCTGCAGTTTTCGCGCGGGGTGCGCGAGCTGCCGCCCATCTATCTGCGCGATCTGCTTGAGTTCAACTTCCCCGCGGAGGGGATGGCGATCGACCAGGTCGAGGCGATCACCGAGATCCGCAAGCGTTTCGTGACGCCGGGCATGAGCCTGGGCGCGCTGAGCCCGGAGGCGCACGAGACGCTGGCGATCGCAATGAACCGGATCGGGGCGAAGGCGGTGTCGGGCGAGGGCGGCGAGGACCGCATCCGTTACCAGCCGTACGAAAACGGCGACAACGCCAATTCGGTCATCAAGCAGGTCGCATCGGGGCGGTTCGGCGTCACCGCCGAATATCTCAACGCGTGCGAGGAGATCGAGATCAAGGTGGCGCAGGGCGCGAAGCCCGGCGAAGGCGGGCAGCTGCCCGGGTTCAAGGTCACCGAGTTCATCGCGCGACTGAGGCATTCGACGCCGGGCGTCACGCTGATCTCCCCCCCGCCCCATCACGACATCTATTCGATCGAGGACCTGGCGCAGCTCATCTACGATCTGAAGCAGATCAACCCGCGCGCACGGGTGTGCGTGAAGCTGGTCAGCTCGGCGGGCATCGGCACGGTCGCGGCGGGCGTCGCCAAGGCGCATGCCGACGTCATCCTGGTCTCCGGCCATGTCGGCGGTACCGGGGCCAGCCCCCAGACGAGCATCAAATATGCCGGCACGCCGTGGGAAATGGGGCTGAGCGAAGTCAATCAGACGCTGACGCTCAACGGCCTGCGCGGGCGGGTGAAGCTGCGCACCGATGGCGGCTTGAAGACCGGGCGCGACATCGTCATCGCCGCGATCCTGGGCGCGGAGGAGTTCGGCATCGGCACGCTCAGCCTGGTGGCGATGGGCTGTATCATGGTGCGCCAGTGCCATTCCAACACCTGCCCGGTCGGCGTGTGCACGCAGGACGACAAGCTCCGCCAGAAATTCGTCGGCACGCCCGAAAAGGTAATCAACCTGATGACCTTCATCGCCGAGGAAGTGCGTGAGATCCTCGCGCGGCTGGGCGTGCGCTCGCTCGACGAGGTGATCGGGCGGACCGAGCTGTTGAAGCAAGTCTCGCGCGGGGCCGAGCATCTCGACGATCTCGATCTCAACCCGATCCTGGCCAAGGTCGACGCACCCGATGTCGAGCGCAAGTTCAGCCTGTCGACCTTCCGGAACGAGGTGCCCGACAGCCTGGACGCGCAGATGATCCGCGATGCCGCCGCGGTGTTCTCGCGCGGGGAAAAGATGCAGCTCACCTATTCGGTGCGCAACACGCATCGCGCGGTCGGCACGCGACTGTCGAGCGAGGTGACGCGCACCTTCGGCATGGACAAGCTTGCCGACGGGCACATCCATGTCCGGCTGCGCGGCAGCGCTGGCCAGTCGCTCGGCGCGTTCCTGTGCCGCGGCATCACGCTCGAGGTGTTCGGCGATGCCAATGATTATGTCGGCAAGGGGCTGTCGGGCGGCACGATCGTGGTGCGGCCGATGGTGTCCTCGCCGCTCGCTAGCCAGGACAACACGATCGTCGGCAACACCGTGCTTTATGGCGCGACCACCGGCCGGCTGTTCGCCGCCGGTCAGGCGGGCGAGCGTTTCGCCGTGCGCAATTCGGGTGCCCAGGTCGTGGTCGAAGGGTGCGGCGCCAATGGCTGCGAGTACATGACCGGCGGGATCGCGGTCGTGCTCGGACGGGTCGGCGTCAATTTCGGCGCGGGGATGACCGGCGGCATGGCGTTCGTCCTCGACAGCGACGACAGCTTTGCGCGTCTCGCCAATCCCGAAAGCATCACGTGGCAACGCATCGCGTCGGCGCACTGGGCAGGGATATTGCGCGACCTGATCGAGCAGCATCATCGCGCGACGGACAGCAAATGGTCGGGCGGACTGCTCGAGGACTGGGACCGGGTGATCGGCCAGTTCTGGCAGGTGGTGCCGAAGGAAATGCTGACCCGGCTGGAATATCCGCTGGCCGATCGCGCCGACGTCGATCTGGTGGCCGCGGAATAGTCTCACGCGCGTCCACGCGCTACGCGGGGCCTGACCGGAGCGATCGACCGACCTTGGCCCCCGATTTGCCGTCGCCCCGGGTCTGATCCGGGGTCACGTTTCTTCGCGCACCGCATGAGGCAGCGAAACCCCGGCACAAGGCCGGGGTGGCGGTGGCACGCTGGCTGTATTTTGCGCCGGTATCCATGCCGGTCAGTCGCTCGGGGTGCGCGTTCGATGATTTGCCATCATCCGCTGTGCCTGCCGCGCCGCGACAGCTCGATCAGGCGACTGGTGCGGACGGCGGGACTTGAACCCGCACTGGTTGCCCAAGCGGATTTTAAGTCCGCTGCGTCTACCGATTTCGCCACGTCCGCGTGCCGCGCGCGCTGCGATGCCATAGCGGGCGGCGTTGCGCGAGCGGGTTTCGCGGTCACGCGAAACGGTCGGCGCCTCACATGTTGAGGCGCAGGCGCATTTCCTTGCCGGGCTTGAAATAGGGGACGCGCTTGGCGTCGACCGACACCGTCTCACCGGTGCGCGGATTGCGGCCGACCCGCGCATCGCGCGCGCGGGTGGAGAACGCGCCGAAGCCGCGCAGTTCGACGCGCCCTTCGGCGGTCAGCCGGCTGGTGATTTCATCGAAAAAGATCGTGACGACCTGCTCGACCTCACGCAACGACAATTCAGGATTGTCGTTGGCGAGCATCTGAACGAGTTCCGAACGGATCATGTTATGCCCCACGGCCATGCGGTGAAAAAATGTACGCGAAAACAACATCGCCGTCATTCTTCTCGGGCTGTCGCATGATAAGCTGGTTTCTTGATCTGAATCAAGCTGGCTTTCGGGGCAGGTGACCAAAATCGAGGCGCGGCGGGACCCGAAGGCCCCGCCGCGGTCTCGAATCAACGCTGTTCGTTGCGCGCCTTCAGGGCCTCGCCCAGAATGTCGCCGAGCGACGCGCCCGAGTCGGACGAGCCGTACTGGGCGACCGCCTGCTTCTCTTCGGCGATCTGCATCGCCTTGATCGAGAAGGTCGGCTTCTTCGAGCGATCGACCCCGGTGACCATCGCGTCGAACTTCTGGCCAACTTGGAAGCGCTCGGGGCGCTGCTCGTCACGGTCGCGGCCCAGATCGGTGCGCTTGATGAAGCCGGTCGCGCCGTCTTCGCCCGCCTGAACCTCAAGCCCGGCGTCGCGGACTTCAAGTACGGTGACGGTGACGATGGCGTTCTTGTTGAGCCGCTCGCCGGTCGCCGCCGCGCCGCCGACCGACGGACCGCCGCGCTCGAGCTGCTTCATGCCAAGCGAGATGCGCTCCTTGTCGGGCTCGATCGCCAGCACGACCGCCTGGACGGTCTCGCCCTTGCGATGCAGGTTGAGCGCGTCCTCGCCCGAGATGCCCCAGGCGATGTCCGACATGTGCACCATGCCGTCGACGTCGCCGTCCAGGCCGATGAACAGGCCGAATTCGGTCGCGTTTTTGACTTCGCCCTCGACGGTCGAACCGACCGGATGCTCCTCCGCGAACTTTTCCCACGGATTCGCCTGAGCCTGCTTGAGGCCCAGCGAGATGCGGCGCTTGTCCTCGTCGACCTCGAGCACGACGACATCGACTTCCTGGCTGGTCGACACGATCTTGCCGGGATGGACGTTCTTCTTGGTCCAGCTCATTTCGCTGACATGGACCAGGCCCTCGATGCCGGCCTCCAGCTCGACGAACGCACCATATTCGGTGATGTTGGTGACGCGGCCCGACAGCTTGGCGCCGACCGGATACTTGGCGATCGCGCCGTCCCAGGGATCGCTTTCCAGCTGCTTCATGCCCAGCGAGATGCGCTGGGTGTCGCGGTTGATGCGGATGATCTGGACACGGACGGTCTGGCCGATTTCCAGGGCCTCGGAGGGGTGGTTGACGCGCTTGTAGGACAGGTCGGTGACGTGCAGCAGGCCGTCGATGCCACCCAGGTCGACGAACGCACCGTAATCGGTGATGTTCTTGACCACGCCATCGATCACCTGGCCTTCGGTCAGGCTGAGGATCAGGCCCGAACGCTGCTCGGCGCGGGTTTCCTCGAGCACCGCGCGGCGCGAGACGACGATGTTGCCGCGCTTGCGATCCATCTTCAGGATCTGGAACGGCTGCGGAATGTCCATCAGCGGGGTGACGTCGCGCACGGGGCGGATGTCGACCTGGCTGCCGGGCAGGAAGGCGACGGCGCCGTTCAGGTCGACGGTGAAGCCGCCCTTGACGCGGCCGAAGATGACACCCTCGACGCGGGCGGTCTTGGCGAATTCGGTTTCCAGCTTGTCCCACGCGGCTTCGCGGCGGGCGCGGTCGCGGCTCAGCATCGCTTCGCCGTTCGCATTCTCGACGCGGTCGACATAGACCTCGACTTCGTCGCCGACCTTCAGTTCGGCCTTCTGGCCGGGCGCGGCGAATTCGCGCAGCGGCACGCGGCCTTCGGACTTCAGCCCGACGTCGATGACCGCCAGGTCGTTTTCGATGCCGGTGACGGTGCCGATGACGACGCGGCCTTCAAAGCTGTCGGCGGTGCCGAGCGTCTGTTCGAGAAGTGCTGCGAAATCATCGCGGCTGGGATTTGCCGAAGTGGCCATAGAGCGTGAGATCCTGTTCGTTCGTTTCCGGCCGGCCGGTTGTCTCCGGCGGTCTTGGTGGCCGATTTGCCCCACCGGCCCCATGCCGATACGGCATCCGCGCGACCGGGCGTGCCGAAGGAGATTTGCGCCCGAAAAAGCGAAAAAGGGCGCGAGAGAATCATGTTCTCCGCGCCTCCCCGACCGCGAGCACCCGCTCGTCAGACGCGCGGCGCATAACGCAACCGCCGCGCAAAGGCAAGGTGATGCGGGCAACTCCCGCTGCGCGCCATCCATCCTGCCGAAACATAACGAAAATGTCACGGATGGAAACGGCCGGTTAACCCTAAGTCGCTAAGCTTCCCGCATGGCGAGCGTAGATGAGCCTAGCGAGCGGGAACCGCGTGCCTCGGTGATCCTGCGTGCCGTGACCGTGGTCGCGGGGCGCGGAATGATCGGCGATCTGCGGGTGCGCAACCTGTCCGCGCACGGTGCCTGCCTTGACCATGAGGACGCTTTGAAGCCGGGCGATCGCCTAGCGATCGACATGGGACAGGTGACCGGCCTTACCGCCACGGTGATGTGGGCCAATGCACGCCAGGCGGGCGTCCAGTTCGATCAGCAGGTCGATATCGAACAAGCGCGCAAACCGCGCAATGCCACCCCGGCGGTCCGTACGGGATGGGTGGCCGACCTGCGTTCGCCCTACTGAACGCCGCTTCAGGACGCCGGCCGCTGCCCTGACCCGGTGGGCGCGACGCTGGCGCCGACCCGCTTCGCCTCGACGATGGCGATGGCGCGCTGGATCGCCGCATCGATCGCTAGAAAGCTGGTGTCGAGGACGACCGCGTCCGCGGCCGCGACCAGCGGGGCGGTCGCACGGCGGCTGTCACGTTCGTCGCGCGCGCGGATGTCGGCGAGCACGCGGTCCAGGCTGACGCTCGATCCCATAGCGCGCAGGTCGCCCAGGCGACGCTGGGCGCGGATCATCGGCGTCGCCCGCACGAACAGCTTGGCGTCGGCATCCGGCGCGATCACCGTTCCGATGTCGCGCCCGTCGAGCACCGCGCCGCCCGGTTGCGCGGCAAACCGCCGCTGGCGCTGGAGCAGTGCCGAGCGCACCAGCGGATGCGCCGACACGATCGAGGCCGCGCGTCCGACCTCCTCACCGCGCAGCGCCGGGTCGTCGAACAGCCGATCGTCGAAATCGCAGGCGGCGACCGCGTCGGCCTCCTTCTCCGGGTCGAGCTCCTCACGCAAAACGGTGGCCGCGACCGCGCGATACAGCAGCCCGGTGTCGAGATGCGGCAAGCCATAGTGCCGCGCGAGCGCGCGGGCGATCGTCCCCTTGCCCGACGCAGCCGGGCCATCGACGGCGATGATCATGCGACGATAGGTCCGGTTGTCATGTCGACGGCAGCGAACACTCAACCGGCCAGCAGGTCAAGCGTGTCGAAAAACGCCGGATAGCTGGTGGCGACGGGTGCCACGTCGTCGATCGTCAGCGGCGCGCGGCACGCCAGCCCCGCGACCGTCATCGCCATCGCGATGCGATGATCCAGTTTCGATTCGATCGTACCGCCCCCGGGCAGCGGATCGCCACCCGTGCCGGTGATCGCCAGGCCATCGGGAAACTCCTCGATTCGCGCGCCCGCCGCGGTCAGCGCCGTCGCCATGGCGGCAATGCGATCCGATTCCTTGACGCGCAGCTCCTCCGCCCCGCGCGCGACCGTCCGCCCCGCGGCAAGGGCGGCGGCGACGAACAGCACCGGATATTCGTCGATCATGCTGGGCGCGAGTTCGGGCGGCACCTCGATCGCGCGCAGCGGCGCATGGCGGACGCGCAGGTCCGCGACCGGCTCGCCACCGACGACCCGCGCGTCCTGCGCGTCGATCGACGCCCCCATCGCGCGGAGCGCGGTCACGATGCCGGTGCGCGTCGCGTTCATGCCGACATTGCCGATGACGATGTCGGACCCGGGCACGATCGAACCCGCGACCAGCCAGAATGCCGCCGAGGACGGATCGCCCGGCACGGTGATTGTCTGGGGGGCCAGTTCGGCCTCGCCGGTGATCGAGATGATTCGGCCCGCCGGACCCGGCTCGATCGTCACCTGCGCGCCGAAGCCGGCGAGCATCCGCTCGCTATGGTCACGCGTCGCCACGGGTTCGATCACGCGCGTGATGCCCGGCGTGTTGAGCCCGGCAAGCAGCACCGCCGACTTGACCTGGGCGGAGGCGACGGGCAGCCGGTATTCGATCGGCACCGCGGGACAGATGCCCCGCACCATCAGCGGCAGCCGGCCGCCCGGCGATGCGGCGATGTCGGCGCCCATTCGGGTCAGCGGATCGATGACGCGCGCCATCGGCCGCGCCGACAGCGATGCGTCGCCGATAAAGGTCGCGGTGATCGGGTGCGCGGCGACCAGCCCCATCAGCAGCCGGGTCGACGTTCCCGAATTGCCCATGTCGAGCGCACCGGCCGGCTGGAGCAGCCCGCCGACACCGACGCCATCGACCACCCATTCGCCGTCGTCGCGGCGTTCGATCCGCGCGCCCATCGCGCGCAGCGCCGCGGCGGTCGCCAGCACGTCCTCGCCCTCCAGCAGGCCGCGGATGCGACTGGTGCCCACCGCGAGCGCGGAAAACATCAGGGCACGGTGGCTGATCGACTTGTCGCCCGGCACATGGAACGCGCCCTTCAGCGCGCCGCGCGCGGCGATCGTCATCGGGCGGGAATGGGGGGAAGCGGACATGGGCAGCGGGCTTTTGACAGCGGCGTTGCGCTATGGCAAGGCGCGCCCCACTTTGCGGGGCCCGCCCTGCGATCATCGCATTCTTGAAAGGTAGAGGCGACACATGGTGAAGCCGGAATGGGGCACGAAGCGCACGTGCCCGAAATGTGCGACGCGTTTCTATGATCTGACGAAGGACGATCCGGTCACCTGCATCAATTGCGGCTATGCCTGGGAACCCGAGCCGATCCTGAAGTCGAAGCAGCCGCTGCCCTATGAAGCGGCGAAGAACCCGGCCGCGGTCGCGAAGACCGAGGATGCGGACCTGGGTGACGACGAACTGGACATCGAGGCCGACGACGACACGCCCGCAGACGACGATGTCGACCTGGGCGGCGACGACGATCTGGGGGTCGAGGCACCCGAGGACGACGACGAAAGCTGATCGGGACTGAATTGCAGGCGTCAGCAGGCGCTTGCCAAAACCGCGTCGCTCGATTAGTGGGCGACGCCTTCCCGGGCTGCACCAGCCGGGACGATGGGGCCGTAGCTCAGCTGGGAGAGCGTCGCAATGGCATTGCGAAGGTCAGGGGTTCGATCCCCCTCGGCTCCACCATTCCACCGACAAGCGCGCTGAACGCCTGTTCCTGCCGGCAGGCGTTTTCAACGCCGCCTTTGGGCACCGGACGCGCGCCGGGGTGGCCGCGCACGGATCATCGCGGCGTCGACAACCCGACGACATACCGTACAGCCGGGGCGCCCGCCGAAATCGCGCCATGCGGCGCGCTTTCGACTTTGAACGGCGTGACGATGCCGCTACCCTGCATATTCCGATCCGGGAGGGGTGTGATGGGTATTTTCGATTTCCTGTCGAAGCAGTTTGTCGACGTCATCGACTGGGTCGAGGAGCCCGGCGTCCTGGCGATCCGCTATCCGATGCAGGATCGCGAGATCCAGAATGGCGGCCAGCTGACGGTGCGCGAGGGGCAGGTCGCGTTTTTCTATAACGAGGGGCAGATCGCCGATGCGTTCGGGCCGGGCCAGCACACGCTGGAAACCGCCAACCTGCCGCTGCTCACCGCCCTGCTCAACTGGGACAAGGGCTTCAAATCGCCGTTCAAGGCCGATGTGCTGTTCTTTACCCAGAAGGAGCAGACCGGGCTGAAATGGGGCACCGCCCAGCCGGTGACGGTGCGCGACAAGGAATTCGGCCCGCTGCGCATCCGCGCGTTCGGCGGCTATTCGTTCCGGATCGAGGACGTGCCGACCTTTCAGGCCAAGCTGATGGGCACGCTGGCGCAGGTCCGCGTCGAGGACATCGAGGATCAGCTGCGCTCGGCGATCTCGACCCAGCTCGCCAGCGCGCTCGGCCAGTCGGAATTCGCCTTCGTCGACATGGCGGCGGACCAGGCAGCGATGTCGGCGCGGCTGCGCGATCTCGTCCAGCCCGCGTTCGCGCAATGGGGTCTGTCGTGCCAGACCTTCTTCGTCGAAAGCCTGTCGCTGCCCGAGGAAGTGCAGAAATATCTCGACAAGGCGTCGTCGATGCGGGTGGTCGGCGATCTCGACCGCTTCGTGAAGTTCCAGTCGGCCGATGCGATCGGCACGGCGGCGGCGCAGGAAGGCGGCATTGCCGGGCTGGGCGTCGGCGCGGGTGCCGGTATGGCGCTGGGCCAGGCGATGGCGGGCGCGCTGGGCGGCGGCGCGGCGGCTGGCGCGGGCGGATCGGCCAGCGACGACCCCTATGCCCAGATCGAAAAGCTCCACCGGTTGATGACCGCGGGCGCGATCACCCAGGCGGAGTTCGACACGAAGAAGGCCGAGCTGCTGGGCCGCATCCGCTGATCCTGCCGCAGTGCTGACGATCGATTGCCCCAATTGCGGCGCGCCGGTGACCTTTCGGTCGGCGGCGTTGCCGTCGCGGGTATGCGACAATTGCAAGTCGATGCTGGTGCGCAGCGACGACGGCGTGGCGATCGCGGGCTTGCAGGCCGCGTTGCCCTTCGACGTCAGCCCGATCCGGATCGGCACCGCCGGCCGGTTCGAAGGCCGGTCCTTCGACGTGATCGGCCGGGTGCGCTGGGCGTGGAGCGACGGATCGTGGAACGAGTGGCTTTGCCTGTTCGGCGACGGTCGCACCGGATGGCTGGGCGAAGCGATGGGCGATTTCATGATGACCTTCGAGCGCCCGGTCGGTGACCTGCGCTCGCCCATGCTGCGCAGCGTCGTTTCAGGAGCGGCGCCAATCGTCGGCGGGTCAGCCGAGATCGATGGCGAGGAAATGACGATCGCCGACGTGCGCGACGTGCAGTGCATCGCGGCCGAAGGCGAGCTGCCGTTCCGCGCGCCGCCGGGCTGGCGCATCCTGTCGATCGACCTCAAATCCGCCACAGGGCGGCTCGTCACGCTCCAGCGCGATGGCGACACGACCTCCTTCTATGACGGGCGCTATGTGACGCTGGCCGAACTGTCGCCACGCAACCTGCGCGCCATTCAGGGCTGGACGATGCCGCGCTATGACTGACGCGCCGGCCCCCGCCGCCGCCGCGCTGACATGTCCCTCCTGCGGCGGCACCGTCACCTTGCGCGCGGCAGGCTATACCGTGACGGTGGCCTGCCAATATTGCGGCAGCATCCTCGATGTGTCGCAGCCGCAGGTAAAGCTGGTTACCGAGTGGAAGCGCGCCAGCGAACGCCTGCGCATCCCGATCGGCACGCGCGGCACGCTGCGCGGCGTCGAGTGGGAAATGATCGGCTATATGCGGCGCAGCGAGCGCGGCGCCTATCCGTGGGAAGAATATCTGCTGTTCAACCCGTATCACGGCTATCGCTGGCTGATCTACAATCGCGGGGGCTGGAGCCTGGGGCGCCAGCTGAACGTCGCGCCGACCGGCTACCGCGCGCCCGAGATCGATGGCCGTCCGATGGAGCCGTTCTTCGCCGATGGCGAGGCGCAGGTCGACGACGTGGTCGGCGAATTCTACTGGCGAGTGAAGCGCGGCGATACGGTGCGCACCGACGACTGGGTCGCACCCGGCTTCATGCTGTCGCGCGAAGCCGATGCCAGCGAAGTCAATTGGTCGCTGTCCGAACTGCTCGATCGCGACGAAGTGCCCGACGCGTTCGGCGTCGAGCGCAGCGGCCGCATCTGGCCGCCGCTGCCGCACCAGCCGTCGCCCGTCCTGCCCTGGCTCAAACAGGCATTGGTGGTCGCCGCGCTCGCGATCGGGGTGATCGTGGCGGCTGCGCTGTTTACCAGCGGCAGCAGCCGGCTGGCGGCACAGCGCGCGCCGATCGCGTCGGACGGGTCCGATCAACAAGCGGTGATCGGCCCGATCGTCCTGACCCGCGCGCGCCAGCGCGTGAACGTGCGCGCAATCGTGCCTGATCTGTCGAACGGCTGGGTCGAGCTGGACTTTGCGCTGGTCAACCGCGCCGATCAGCGCGGCTATGGGGCCAGCAAGACCGCGGAGCGTTATTCCGGCCGCGATTCCGACGGCGACTGGAGCGAAGGCTCCCGGCGCAAATCGGCCAGCTTCGCCGCCGTTCCGGCGGGCACCTATGACCTGATCGTCGACTATCGCGCCGAACGCTGGCTGGGCGCGCAGTCCGCGGGCGACTGGCGGCTCGATTCCCAGGACCCGCAGATCGAGTTTGTCGTGAGCAGGCAGTCGGGGTCGGTCGGCAACGTCATCCTGGCACTGATCCTGATCGCAATACCCGTGCTGATCGGCGTGCTGCGTCACGCGTCGTTCGAGACCCGCCGCCGCGCCGAAAGCGACTTCGCGCCGACCGGCGATGACGAGGAGGACGACGACTGATGCGCGCGGGCACTTTCATCTTCGCCCTTTGGTGCATGGCCGTGATCGGCCTGTTCATGCTCGCGACCGGCTATGCTTGGTCGCCCTTCGCCGATGGTGGCCGCGCGGGACCGCGCCCCGTCGTCTTTTCCGGTCCGACACACAAATAAGGGGAATTCACATGGTCACGACACTCCCGGTGGTGCTCAACACCGTGCTCTATGCAGTGATCGGCATCGTCGTCTTCGTGGTTGGCTTCGTCATCCTCGACGTGCTGACGCCCGGCAAATTGTGGGACGAGATCGAGAAGAAGCAGAACAGCGCCGTGGCGATCTTTGCCGGCGCGGTTGCGATCGGCCTGTCGATCATCATCGCCGCCGCCATTCATGGCTGACGCCGATCCGGCCACGGCGGTCCGGCATGTCAGCGCGCCCGCCGGTGCGCTGCTCGTGTCGGCGTTCGTGGTCGCGACCTGCGGGCTGATCTACGAACTGCTGGCCAGCACCATCGCCAGCTACCTGCTGGGGGACAGCGTCACCCAGTTTTCGACCGTCATCGGCAGCTATCTGTTCGCGATGGGCATCGGCAGCTGGTGCTCGCGCTATGTCACGCGCGGCGAGTTGCGGCTGTTCGTACGGGTCGAGCTGTTGATCGCGATGATCGGCGGCTGTTCGGCGGCGGCGCTGTTCATGCTGTTCCCGCTGACCGATCATTTCCGCATCGTGCTCTATGGCATCGTGCTGGCGATCGGTTTTCTGGTGGGGCTGGAGATCCCGCTGCTGATCCGCATCCTGCGCGACTTCGACTTTCGCGAGACGGTGTCGAGCGTGCTGACCTTCGACTATGTCGGCGCGCTCGCGGCATCGATCCTGTTCCCGCTGGTGCTGATGCCGCAGCTGGGGATGATCCGCACCGGATTCCTGTTCGGCTTCGCCAATGCGGCGGTGGCGCTCGCGCTCCTGCTATGGCTGCCGCGCGCGGCGCGGATGACGATGGAGAAGGTGACGGCGGTCGCGATCCTGGTCGCCCTCGCCGCCGGCTTCGTCGCGGCCGAGCGGCTGCAGCGCATCGGCGAAGTAGCCGGCTATGGCGAACCGGTGATCTATGCCAGGTCGAGCCGCTATCAGCGCATCGTGCTGACCCAGTCGGGCGACGATCTGCGCCTCTACCTCAACGGCAACCTGCAATTCGCCGCGCGCGACGAATATCGCTATCACGAAGCCCTCGTGCATCCCGCGCTCGGCCGGGTCGCTCATCCGCGCGAGGTACTGATCCTGGGCGGCGGCGACGGGCTGGCTGCGCGCGAAGTGTTCCGCCATCCCAGCGTCGAGCGCGTGACGCTGGTCGACCTGGACGGGGCGGTCACTGGCCTGTTCCGCAACACCGCCGCGCTCGCGCGCCTCAATCGGGGATCGCTGTCCGACCCGCGGCTGGCCATCGTCAATACCGACGCGTTCCTGTGGGCACGCAGCGCGCGCGGGCGCTATGACGCGATCATCGTCGACCTGCCCGACCCGGTCGATTATTCGATCGGCAAGCTTTACACCCAGAGCTTCTATGCCGAGCTGCGTCGCCTGCTCGCGCCCGGCGGAATGATGGTCGTGCAGAGCACGTCGCCGCTGATCGCCCCCGCAGCCTATTGGACCGTCGCGACCACGCTGGAAGCCGCCGGTTTCGCGACGCGTGGCTATCATGCCTATGTGCCGAGTTTCGGCGAATGGGGCTTTATCCTCGCCGCCGGCCGCCCCATTCCCGGGCGCGCGCAGTTTCCCGCCGGCCGCTTCCTGACCCCCGCGACCGAGCGGCTGCTGTTCGATTTTCCGCCCGACATGGCGCGGCGGCCGACGCTGGTGAACCGGCTCGACAACCAGGTGCTGGTGCGCGAGTTCGATCGCGCGTGGAGCCGTTATGAAGGTTGATCGGCGCGTGGTGCTGGGGCTCGGTGGCGCGGCGATCGCCAGTGCCGGTGCCGCCGCCGCGCTGATGCCCCCGCCCCCGCCGCCCGGCGCGTTGCGTGGTGCCGATCTCGGCCGCGGTCATTTGTTGCGCCGGGGCAATTTCCCGAAGCCCAGCCGCACCAAACAGGTCGGTGTAGCGATCATCGGCGGCGGCGTCGCCGGCCTGACGGCGGGCTGGACGCTTGCGGAGGCAGGCTATGACGACTTCCGGCTGTTCGAGCTGGAGGACGCGGTCGGCGGCAACGCGCGTTCCGGGCGCAACGCCGTCACCGCCTACCCGCTCGGCGCGCATTATTTGCCGCTCGCCAACCGCGAGGCGGTGGCGTTGCGCCATTTCCTGACGCGTTCGGGGATCATCACGGGCGAGCGTGACGGCCTGCCCGTCTATGATCCCGCCCAGCTGTGCGCCGACCTTCAGGAGCGGTTGTTCTGGCGTGGCCGCTGGCAGGAAGGGCTGGTGCCGCGCATCGGGCTCGGCGATCGGGACAGCGACGATCTGGCGCGCTTCGCGGCGCGGATGACTGACTATTCCGCGATGACGGGACGCGACGGCCGCCCTGCCTTTGCGGTGCCGATCGCCTACAGCTCGGCCGATCCCGACCTGCGCGCGCTCGACCGCCTGACCTTCACCGACTGGCTGGCGGCGCAGGGCTTTGCGTCGCAGATCCTGCGCGCGCATGTCCGCTATGCGATGCGCGACGATTACGGGACCGAGCCCGATCACGTCTCCGCCTGGGCCGGCATTCACTATTTCGCCGGCCGCCGCGCCTTTGCCGCCGACGACGCCGGCGACAATGTGCTGACCTGGCCCGAGGGGAACCATCGCCTGGTCCGGGCGCTGGCCCAGCCGATCGGCGACCGCTTCACCGCCGGCGTGGTCGCGCACCGCGTCGAGCGCACGGGCCGCGGAGTCAGCGTCGATGTCTACGACCCGGCGACCGACATCACGACGCGCGTCGAGGCGGCGACGGTCATCCTTGCCGTGCCGATGTTCGTCGCCGCGCGGCTTTGCCCCGAAATCGGCGACGTCCGGCAGGCGAGCTACGCGCCGTGGCTGGTCGCCAATGTGACCGTCGACCGGCTGCCCGGCGGGGAGGGCGTGCCGATCGCCTGGGACAATGTGTCGACGACCAGCGACTCGCTCGGCTATGTCGTCGCGACGCATCAATCGCGCTCGGCGGGCGGGCCCAGCGTGCTCACCTGGTACCTGCCGCTGTCGACCCAGTCGCCCGCCAATGCCCGCCGGCTGCTGATCGAACGGCCCGCCGACGACTGGAAGCGCATCGTCCGCGACGACCTGCTGGCGATGCACCCGGACCTGGCGCCCGACATCCGCGCGATCGAGCTGTGGCGCTGGGGCCATGCGATGGTACGGCCCGTGCCGGGCTATATCTGGACGACGGCGCCGGGCTTCCGCGTCGATCCGCCGCTCTACCTCGCCCATGCCGACCTGAGCGGCGCATCGCTGTTCGAGGAGGCGCATTATCACGGCACCCGTGCCGCCGAGCAGGTGATGGCGCAGCTGGGCCATCCGCACGTGGCGCTGGCATGAGCGTTGTCGCGCCCCCGCCCTATGACGGTCGCCACGTGCTGCTCGACCTTGATGGCTGCAGCGGGCTCGACGACGCGGCGCGGATCGAGACGGCGCTGCGCGACGCCACGGCGGCCGCCGGCGCGACATTGGTCGACCTGCGGCTGCATCATTTCGGGCCCGGGCACGGCGTCACCGGCATCGCGCTGCTTGCTGAATCGCACATCTCGATCCACAGCTGGCCGGAGCATGGCCATGCGGCGGTGGACATCTTCGTCTGCGGTCACCGCTGCGATGCCGAGGCCGCCGCACGGGTCATTGCGGCCGCACTCGATGCAACGCATCTGCGCCAGCGCATCGTTGTGCGAGGTTACGGCCTCGCAACCGCGCCGCTCGACACATCCGGTTGAACGCCGGAGCGCCGCGTCGAGTGGATCCGGGCCGGCCGCGCGCGGTGATCGTGCGGTCGCGTTGACCCCGGTCCCGGCACCCACCTACGCTACCGGCCAGCGGCTCATCCGAGTCGCCAGCCGGGGGGATGGAAATCATGACGATCGTGTTCGGTGGCCTTGCGCCAAGCGACCAGACGACGGTGACGCAGGTCTGGGGCGAGTTGATGGAGACGCTGGACAAGCAGAAGAACCTGCAGCAGCACATCGATCGGTGGTTCGGCACCGCCTGCGCTGCGGCGTTTCGTACCGCCATGCCGCGGGTCCTGCGCAAGTTCCGGTCGTGCATGAACCTGTGCACGGTCACGATCACCTGTTCGCCGCTCGACGAGCGCGACATCGATACCTTCGGTGCGGCCTATCACAACAACGGTGCAGGCGGCTTTGCACCGATCATCAATTTCGACCCGGCGACGCAGCCCCAGCTGACGCTTGAGCTCGACGGGCGATGGAATATCGGGGTCGCGCTGCACAAGACGTTGACCGACCGCGACAGCGCGTTTCAGACGATCGCGCACGAACTGAGCCATTTGCTGCTCGGCACGCGCGACGAACGCTGGAATCCGCCAGCGGACAAGCCGCGCTGCTATGGCGAAACCAAATGCACCCAACTCGCAACCAACAACGACGTCCGCGCGCTGACCAATGCGGACAACTGGGGCTATTTCCTCGAAGACCTGAAGGGCTGATCGCACTGGATCACCGGCAGCGTCGCGCGTAAGGGCGCGCGATGCACCGGCTTGCCATCTATGATCTGGACCGCACGATCACGCGGATACCGACCTGGACTCCGTTCCTGATCCACACCGCGCGGGCGCGGGCGCCGTGGCGACTGGCGCTGATGCCGTTGGGCATGGTGCTGGCGGCGGGGTATCTGCTCCGCCTGATGTCGCGCGGCCGGCTTAAGGAACGGATGCACAGGCTGATGCTGGGCACCCGGCTGGCACCCGCCACGATTGACGATATCGCGCGCGACTTCGCCGGCTGGATGGTGCCGGGCCGCATCCACCCGCGCGCCGTCCAGCGCATCGAGGCGGATCGTCGCGCCGGCTATCGGATCGTGATCGCGACGGCGTCCTATCGCTTCTATGTCGAGGCGCTGGCGCGCCGGCTCGGCATTGTCGACGTCATCGGCACCGAAGCCGTGGTGGATGCAAGCGGCGCGATCCTGCCGAAAATCCTCGGTGCCAATTGTTATGGCGAGGCAAAGCTCGCCATGGTCGAGGCGTGGCTGGCCGGTGAAGGCATCGCGCGCGACGCGGCGCATATCCGCTTTTATTCCGACCATGTTTCCGATGCGCCGACGCTGGCCTGGGCGGACGAGGCCTATGCGGTCAACGCGCACCCGCCCCTCGCCGCGCTGGCGACCGCGCGGGGCTGGCCGCAGCTCGACTGGCAGGCGCGGTGATGCGCGGCATCCTGTTGAGCGCGGGCAGCGGCTCGCGACTGCTGCCGCTGACCGAACGCGTGCCCAAATGCCTGGTCGAACTGGGCGGGCGCGCGATCATCGACCTCCAGCTTGCCGCGCTCGCGCAGGCCGGGGTGCGCGAGGCGGTCGTCATCGGCGGCTATCGCCACGAGCAACTGGCCGCGCATCTTGCCGCATCGCCGCCGCCGCTGGCGGTCGAGCTGCGCCACAATCCGTTCTGGGCGGTGGCGAGCAGCATCGGCAGCGTCTGGGCCGCGCGCGACCTGGTCGACCGCCCGTTCTGCCTGATGAACGGTGACACGGTGTTCGATGCCGACGTCATCGCCGACGCGATCGCCCGCGCGGAGAGCATCGACCTGCTCGTCGAACCGATCGCCGCGCCCGAGCTGGACGACATGCTCGTCACTGCGGCCGGCGGGCGGGTGCGTGCGGTGGCCAAGACGCTGGCGCCGCAGGCCGCGACGCACCGCTCGCTGGGCGTCGTCATCGCCCCCGCGCCCGACCGGCATTATGCCGATGCGCTTGATTCAGTGATTTGCGCGCCCGGCGGCACCGGGGCCTTTCACCACGCGATCGTCGACCGGCTGGCGCGCGACGACCGGGTCGGCGCGATCGAGCGGACGGCGGGATGCTGGCAGGAAATCGACCGGCCGGAGGATATCGCGCGCTGGGACGCAGGCCATGGCTGCACCTGACGCACGGACGCGCCGCCCGATCGCGTTCCTGTTCCTGGGCGAAACGCTGCTGATCCCGCATCTGTGGCCGATCGTCGAGGCCGTGATCGCGCAGGCACCGGGCCAGCCGATCGAGCTATGGGTCGCGACCTCGGTACACGAGGCGCTGCTGGGCGAATGGCTGGCCGCGCTCGACGCGCCCGGCGTGCGGATTCGCCGTGCCCCCGGCTTTCGCCGGCTCGGCCCCGATCACGCCGATGGCCGCAATCCGCCGCTACCGCCGAAGCTGCCGCTTCTCGCGCGCCTCGCCCCGCTTCTCGCGCGGCGACCCGTTGTGGTCAGCGCCGAGCAGACCAGCCTGTGGCTGCCGACGCTGCTTCCGATGCGCACGCGCTTCGTCAACCAGCTCCACGGCGCGGGGTCGATGATGAACCGCGACGATCGCCGTCGCCGCGCGCCGTGGCTGACCCTGGTCGCCGCCGAGCGGGAGCGCGACGCGCTGGCCGCGCACGGCGTCGACCCGGCCCGCATCCGCGTGACCGGTTATGTCAAGGCGAGCTTTCGTCAGCGCCGCGGCGCTGGCCTCACCTTTGGCACGCGGCGACCGACGATCCTCTACACCCCGCACTGGCAGAAGCATCGATCGTCCTGGTGGCGCTGGGGCCCCCGGACGATCGACGCGATCCTGGCGGACGGGCGCTACAACCTGATCTTCGCGCCGCACCAGCGCCTGGTCGAGAAGGTGCCCGAGCTGCACGCGCTGGCCGACCGGCTGCGCGGGCGCGACGACGTCCACGTCGATCTCGGCAGCTTCGCGACGGTCGACGGCAGCTATACCGCCGCCGCCGACATCTACCTCGGCGACACGTCGAGCCAGGTCGTCGAGTTTCTGATGCAGCCACGCCCCTGCGTCTTCCTGAACGCGCTGGCCGCCGAATGGCGGGGCGACGCGAGCTATGCGATGTGGACAGCGGGCGAGGTGGTCGACCATCCCGCCGACCTGATCGCCGCGATCGACCGCGCCGGCGCGCGCCATGGGGAATATGTTGACGCGCAACGCCGCTTCGCCGCCGAATCGCTCGGCACGCTCGACGGACAGGCCCCCCGACGCGCGGCACAGGCGGTGATGGCGGCGTTGCACGCGGGCTGACCGCCCGCCCCCTCGCTTTTTGCAGATATTTGGCTATCGGCACGCAGATGACGACAGCGCAATCCGTGGCAGCGAAGCCCGTCGCCGTGCCGGTCGGCGCCAATCCGACCCTGATCTGGGGCATGACCGCCCAGGAACGCTGGCGACGGATCGCCGTGGCACAGGGCCTGGCGGGCGATCCCGCGACGGCCGGCCGGGTGATGCTCGCCAATCTCGACTTTGCCTTCGACCCGGCATGGTCGGCGCACCTCGCCGCCCGCCCTGACACGGTGCTGACCCGCGACGGCGTGCCGGTCCTCGCGCATGTCGACGCCGGCGCAATGGCGCAGTCGGTGGAGCAGGCGATGCGCACCGGCGCAGCGCTGCCCGACGGGTTGCACCGGATCGAGGCGGAGGCCGAGCAGGGCATCCTCAACGAGGCACTGCGCAAGCGCGAGCGCCCTTTCGCCGAGCGGCTGACCCCGGCCAATGTCCCGATGATCGAGCGTGCCAGCTATGTCGGGGCGTACAAGGGCGTGACCGACCTGCTGACCAAATATCTGTGGCCCGAATGGGCGTTCGTGCTCACCCGCATCGCCGCGCGGATCGGCATGACCCCCAATCAGGTGACCGCGATCGGCAGCGTGCTGTGCATCGTCGCCACCATCGCCTTCTGGTACGGCTGGTTCTGGACGGGGCTGGCCACCGGCCTCGTCTTCATGGTGCTCGACACCGTCGACGGCAAACTCGCGCGCTGCACGATCACGTCATCGGCGCTCGGCAACGCGTGGGACCATGGGGTAGACCTGGTCCACCCGCCCTTCTGGTGGTGGGCCTGGGCCACGGGATGCGCGGCCTATGGCCGGCCGCTCGACGGTGCAACCTTCTGGGCGGTGATGGCGGCGATGCTGGTCGGATATGTCGCCCAGCGGCTGATCGAGGGCGCGTTCATCGTGCGTTTCGGCATGCACATCCATGTATGGCAACGATTCGACAGCCAGTTCCGGCTGGTCACCGCGCGGCGCAATCCCAATATGGTGTTGCTGCTGGCCGGACTGGCGATCGGTCGTCCCGACTGGGGGATCATCGCGGTGGCCGCGTGGACGCTGTTGTCGCTGATCGTCCACCTGGTCCGGCTGGGGCAGGCGATGGCGCGGCGCGCGCGCGGCGAGCCGGTGACAAGCTGGCTGGCATGACGCGCACACGAAAGAATGCGTGAGGGAACACGACGGATGGGCATGAACGGATCACAGGCGGGGCTGGCGGCGGCGCTGGCCGGGATCGCGATTGCAACGGCGGCGACGGGGACCCCGCCGGCCGCGGCGCAACCGCAGGGCTGCATCGGCGATCCCGGCCCCGGGCTGGCCAAGCTGACGCTTTCGGCGCGCAACATCCGCAGCTCGAAGGGAGAAGTCGCCTTCACGCTCTATCCCGACGATCGATCGAGGTTCCTGGCAAAGGGCGCCAAGCTCGCCCGCGCCCGTGTGCCCGCGCGCGCCGGCACGACCGAGGCCTGTTTCTGGCTCAAGCCGGCGGGCTATGCCGTCGCCATCTACCACGATGAAAATGGCGACCGTAAGTTCAACCGCACCCTGTTTTCGGTCAAGGAGGGCTTCGGCTTTTCGAACAACCCGCCGACGACCATGGGCGTGCCGGCGTTCAAGTCGGCCCGCTTCGTCGTCCCGGGCAATGGCACGACGGTACAGATCAGCACGCGTTACCCCGGCTGATCTGACGCGCCCGATTCGACGGCCGGGCGATCCGGCGTCGCCATTCTAAAGGCGCATATCCAGCCCTGCATCCCAGGAAATTGTCCTTCGATCGTCATAAAAAGCGCAGGGACTAGTAATCTTTGCGTCACAATCTAAATTAGCCAGTCCGGGGGACGCCAGCTTCGGCCGAAGGCGTATTCCGACCTGTGACGCTGTAATGCCGCGATGTTACAGCGATGCTGCAAGGATAGAGTTTTTGGGCGAGGTGTTCAGTTTCCATCCCACCGATGCGCTTGCCGGATACGGGCCGCTCGCGCGCCGGTCGGTCGATGAACGGGCGACGCCCCGCCCCGGCGATATCGCGCCGCGGTCGCCTGCAGCAGGTGCCGCGCCGCGCGTCGCGTTGATCAGCAATCCCAAGAGCCATCGTAACCGCAACCGTATCCGCGACGAGCTCGCCAACCGCCCGGACCTGTTGTTCCGGGCGCCGCAGAGCCGCACCGAGCTGGCCGACACGCTGGCCGAACTCGCGGCGCAGTCGGTCGATCTGCTGATCGTCGATGGCGGCGATGGCACGATCCGCGACGTGATGAGCGCCGCCGTCGACATTTTCGGCGAACGGATGCCGCGCATCGCGCTGCTGCCGTCGGGCAAGACAAACGCGCTCGCCCTCGATCTCGGCGTGCCGCTCGACTGGGGCATCGATGCGATCATCACTGCGGCACAACGCAGCCAGTTCGTCGCGCGCACCCCGGTGGAGGTTCGTCGCGCGGATCGGGATGCGCCGGTGCTGCGCGGTTTCCTGCTGGGTGCGGGCGCGTTCGTCCGCGCGACGTCGCTTGCCCAGCACACCCATCGGCTGGGGGCTTTCAATGGACTTGCGGTGGGGCTGTCGCTCATCCTGGCGATCGGCCAGACACTGCTCGGATCCGCCCGCAACCCCTGGCGGCGGGGCGAAATGATGCGCGTGCGCGCCGGCAATCGCGGCGCGCTCAGGATGCCCTTCTATCTGGTCTTCGCCTCGACGCTTCAGGCGCTGCCGCTCGGCCTCAAGCCGTTCGGGCGCGTTCGCCCGGGGTTGAAGCTGCTGACCGTCGCCGCGCCGCCGCGCTGGTTGCTTGCCGGCGTTCCGGCGCTGCTGACGGGATCGGAAGCGCAATGGCTGGACGATGCCGGCTATCGTCGCGTCGATGCGGACCGGATCGAATTGACGACCGAGGACGGCTTCATCCTCGACGGCGAGAAATATGCCGGTGGCGATGTCGTGATCGGGCGGGGCGCGCCGATCTGGTTCGTGGTGCCGTGACCGGCCTGTCCGATTTCGTGCGCGACCGACTGCATGCGCCGGTCGATCCGCTGATCGGCGCGGCGGCGCGCGTCATCGCGCGGCGCATGAACGGCGTGGCGGTCCTGTTCTATGGGTCGGTCCTGCGTACCGGCGACATCGACGGCGTGCTCGACTTCTATGTCCTGACCGGCGAATCGGCGGCATCGCCGGGCCTCCAGCGCCTCGGCTCGCGGCTGCTGTGGCCCGATGTCAGCTACCATGAGGTGACGCTGGGCGACCGCGTGATCCGCGCCAAGGTGGCGACGATGCCGCTCGCCATTTTCGCCCAGGCGGCGGACGGGCGGATGCTCGACACGACGATCTGGGCGCGCTTCGTCCAGCCGTCGGCATTGATCTGGTCGGTTGACACTGGCGTCGCCGACCGGGTCGCCGCAGCCGTCGCGGCGGCGGCGCGTACCGCCGCGCGCTATGCCGCGGTGCTCGGCCCGATCCACGGCACGACCCGCGATTATTGGCAGGCGCTGTTCCGCGAGACCTATCAGACCGAGCTGCGCGTCGAAAAGCCGGGGCGCGAGGACCAGATCCTCGGCTTTGCCCCCGATCATTTCGACCGGCTGCTGACGCTTGCGTGGGAAGCGGATGGCCTCCCCTATCACCGCGACGGCGCGCGGCTGGTTCCGCGCGTGCCCGAGGCCGAAGCGCGCGCCCTGGTCGAGCAATGGTATGACCGCCGTCGCGCCGGCAAGCCGCTCAACGCCGCGCGGCTGATCAAGGCCGCCTTCACCTTTGAGGGTGCCGCGCGCTATGCGCTGTGGAAAATCCAGCGGCACACCGGCATTTTCATGCCGGTCACGCCGTTTCGTGAACGTCATCCGATCCTGGCCGCGCCGGGGATCCTGTGGCGGGTCTGGCTGACCACCGCGTTCCGATGAGCTTCAACGCATTGGTGCTGGCCGGATCGCGCGGGACCGCCGATCCGCTGGCGGTCCATGCCGGTGTTTCCGACAAGGCGATGATCGAAATCGACGGCCGCACGATGCTGGCGCGCGTCGCCGATGCGCTCGGGGCGGCGGGCGCGGCGCGCATCATCGCGTCGGTGTCGAGCGATGCGGTTGCCGATCACGCCCGGTCGATCGGCATCGAAGTGCGGCGCGCGGCACCGGGGCCGAGCCGCAGCGTCGCCGAGGCATTGGATGCGATCGGCACGCCGCTGCTGGTCACGACCGCCGACCACGCCCTGCTCCGTCCCGAATGGGTCACCGATTTCCTGGCCGACGCGCCCGCCGACGCCGATGTCGCGGTCCTGCTGGCGCGACGGGAGACGATCGATGCCGATGTGCCCGGCACGACGCGCACCTATTTGCGCTTTGCCGATGGCGACTGGTCGGGATGCAACCTGTTCCACTTCGCCAGCCCCCGCGCGGTCGCGGCGACCCGCCTGTGGCAGCAGGTCGAGGCCGATCGCAAGCGCCCGTGGCGCATCGTCCGCCGGCTCGGGCCCGGATTGCTGCTCCGCTACCTGATCCGGCGGCTGACGCTTGGCGAGGCGGTCGCGCATCTCGGCCGGGTGGCAGGCATCGAGGCGGCGATCGTCGCGGCGCGCGCGGGCGCGGCGGCGGTGGATGTCGACAAGCCCGCCGACCTGGCGCTGGTCCGCCGGCTGATCGCGGATCAGTCCGACCGCGCGCCCGTCGCATAGCCGCGCAGCGCCAGGCCGAGCAGCAGCGCGGCGACCACCGATCCGGCCAACACACCGATACTCGCCCCCAACGCCCCCGCGCGCGGCAGCAGGGCGAAGGTCAGGCCAAGCTGAACGATCACCGCGACCATGCGGGCCACCAGCGCCAGTCCCGCGCGATGCACCGCCATCAGCACTGGCTCGAACCCCACGACCGCGAGGTCGACGCACCCCGCTGCCGCCAACCAGAGCAGCAACACATAGGCGCCGGCATATTCCGGCCCGCCGACCAGGACGAGCACCGGCCGCCCCGCCAGCGCGACGAGCGCGAGGATCGCGACCGCTGCGATCGACGATGCCGCGAACACGCGGCCGAGCATCGCCGACAGCCGAGCGGGATCGGCGGCACGTGCAATCCGCACGACTTCGGGAAAAGCGGCGCGCGCGATCAGCTGGGACAATTTGGCGAGCGCGTTGGCCAGCTGTACCGCCAGCCGAAACGCGCCTGCCGCGGCCGGGCCGACATAGCCGCCGACCAGCAGCAGCGGCAGCTGCTTGGCTGACAGGCCCAGCGTCGCGTTGAGGTTGGTGCTGGCAACGAAGCGCAGCAGCCCCGGATTTTCAGCCGCCAGCCGTCCGGTCGGCGGCGGGCGGCGGAACAGCGCAAGGTCGCCGGTACGCGCCAGGATCCGCCAATAGGCCGCGGCCGTCGCCAGCTCGGCGAGTGCCCAGGCGATCAGGAAGCCGGTCACCGTCGGCATCGCGATTGCCGCCGCCAGCGCACCCGCAAAGCGCACCGCCGGCGTCACGCTGTCCGCCAGCGCCGACAGTGCAAAGCGGTCCTTCAGCCGCAGCAGGCCGAGCGGGGTGGCACGGATCGTCACCAGCTGCACCAATGTGAAGGCGATCGTCGCCCCGGCCAACTCGGGCGTGATGCCCATGCGCGGGCCAAACGCCGCGACGATCCCGATCGCCACCGCCGCGCCCACTCCCGCGCTCAGGATGTCGAGCCCCAGACAGGCGCGCATCAGCCGAGCGAGCGCGGGCCGGTCTTCGCGGGCGAGATGGTCGACGCCATAGCGCACGATCACCTGCCATGTCTGGAAGCCGACCAGCACCGCGATCGTCTGGCCCGCCCCGACGATCAGCGCAAAACGCCCGAAGTCCGCGATGCCCAGCGTGCGTGCCGCCACCGCCAGATAGACGAGCGACAGCACCGCCAGCACGCCGCGGCTGGCGAGCAGCCAGCCGAGATTGCGCGCGACCGCGCGCGCGGCGGATGCCAGCGGCGCATCGGGGGCGGAGGGCGGCGGCGGGGCCATGATCGCCCCCGCCTATCCGCGCCGCCGGTTGCGGACAAGGGTCGCGGCGGGGTCCTTGAGCTGCGGCACCAGATACGGGCATAGCGTGCGCCATGCCCATCGACACGCCCAGCCTGCGCATCGCCACCGCCGCCGACGTCGCCGCACTGCATCGGCTGGTCGAGGGCGCCTATCGCGGCGACAGCGCGCGGCGCGGCTGGACGCACGAAGCCGACCTGCTCGACGGCCAGCGCACCGATCCGCAGGTGCTGGCCGACATGATCGCCGACCCGCACCAGCGCGTGCTGCTCGCCGAGAACAACGGCACGCTGATCGGCTGTGTCGGCGTGCGCTTCGAGCCGCCCGCGATCGGCTATCTCGGGATGCTGAGCGTCGATCCCGCGCACCAGGCGGCTGGGACCGGGCGGCAACTGATCGCCACGGCGGAGGCACTGGCGCGCGACACGTTCGGCGCGACGGTGATGGAGATGACGGTGATCCGCCAGCGCGGCGACCTGATCGCCTATTACGAGCGGCGCGGTTATCGCCTGACCGGCGAGATGCGCGCGTTTCCGCTCGACGACCCGAGCTTCGGCATTCCGCGCACCCGCGACCTCGTCTTTGTCGTGCTCGCGAAACCGCTCGCCTGAAGCCGGGGCGACGCGGTAGGGTCAAAGCCATGGAGTCGCCCGCGTTCGTGCCCGTCCACCCGCCGCGAACCGACCGGCTCGCGCCCGTCTGGGCGGCGTTCTTCGGCGAACGGTCGCGCAATTCGATCATGGGGTGGAGCCATGCCGCCTTCGACGGCTGGTATGTCCGCCGCCAGGTGCTGGGGATGACCGTCCACATCCCCCGCCACCCCGACATGGTCGAACATGTGCTGCTCGGCAATGCCGCCAACTATACCAAGCCGCGCGTGGTCAAGCGGCTGATCGCGCCGCTGGTCGGCGAGGGGCTGCTGAGCGCCGACGGCGAGCTGTGGCGGACCCAGCGTCGCATCGTCGCGCCCACCTTTGCTCCCGGTGCGGTCGCCGCACTGACCCCGCTGATCGTTGCGGCGGCGCGCGCCGCGTCCGGCGGCTGGCCGGACGCGGGCACGATCGACATCGCCCGCGCCGCGACCGACACGACGATGGCGATCATCGCCGATGCGCTGTTCTCGGGCGATCCGCGCCTCAAGACCGCGACCGCCAGCCGCCACATCTCGAACGCGCTCGAAGCCGCCGGGTCGGTGCGCCTGTCGGCGATCCTGGGGCTGCCGCAGATCGGCATCCGCCGCACGGTGCGGCTCGGCCAGCAGGGACGCGTCTTTCTGCGCGACACGCTGACCCGCATCGTGCGCGAACGCGGCCCCACCGGCGGTGACGATTTTCTGGGTCAGATGATCCGTGATCTCCATGCCCGCTTTCCGGCGACGCGCGCGACGATGCTGGCGATCGACAATGCCGCGACCTTCTATGTCGCCGGGCATGAGACGACGGCCAATGCGCTGACCTGGAGCGTCTATCTGCTCGCGGGCGACCCGGTGGCGCAGGCGCGCGCGCGGGCGGAGGCCTTCGATGCGCTGGCCGGCGATCCCGCGACCTTGCCCGACCGGCTGCCCTATCTGCGCCGCGTGCTGGACGAGGCGCTACGGCTCTATCCCCCCGCGCCGCGCTTCGACCGCGAGGCGGTGGCGGCCGACCGGCTGGGCGACCATGCGGTCGCGCCGGGCGACATCGTGTCGGTCTGGCCGTGGCTGATCCACCGTCACCGCCGGCTGTGGGAGGCGCCCGACCATTTCGATCCGGATCGCTTCGCCCCCGAGCGCGCGGAGGGCCGGCACCGTTTCCAGTATCTGCCCTTCGGTGCGGGTCCGCGCACCTGTGTGGGGATGCGCTTCGCCATCGTCGAGGCGCTGGTGATCCTGGCGCACTGGCTCGCCGCCTATCGCTTCGCGCTCGATCCCGCCCATCCGGTCGAACCGGTCGGCACGGTGACGCTACGCCCCGCCAATGGCCTGATGCTGCGCGTGGAGGCGGTGGGCTAGCCGCCGGGGCCATATACCGGGGCCACATACGAAGGTTCATGCCCTGGCTCCGCCGTCACCCCGGCCTTGTGCCGGGGTCCACGTGGCCAAATGTCACAACCGTCGGGACTGAGCGTCCCGTTGGACCCCGGCACAAGGCCGGGGTGACAATGATTTCGACGGCGGCGTCGGTGAATCTCGATCGTCCCCCCTTACCCCGCCGCAATTGCCCGTGCCGCGGCCAGATCGCGCACGAACGCGGCATATTCCGCGTCCGCACGCGCGCGATCGTCGATGCGCAGCAGGAAGCTCGGGTGGATCGTGATGAAGCCCGCCATGCCGCTCGCCAGCGCAATCTCGCGTCCGCGCTCACGTCCGATCGTCACCGCCCTGCCGGTCAGCGATCGCGCGGCGCTCGCGCCCAGTGCAACGATCAGGCGGGGCTGGACCAGCGCGATTTCCTGGTCGATCCACCAGCGGCACGCCTCGATCTCGCCCGCATCGGGCTTGGCATGGATGCGCCGCTTGCCGCGCGGCTCGAACTTGAAGTGCTTGACGGCGTTGGTGACATAGGTCTCCGCCCGCTCGATCCCGGCCTCTGCCAGCGCGCGGTCGAGCATCTGGCCCGCCGGACCCACGAACGGCCGACCGGCCAGGTCCTCCTGATCGCCGGGCTGTTCACCGACCAGCATCAGGCGGGCATCGCGCGGCCCTTCGCCGAACACCGTCTGGGTCGCCGGCTGCCACAGCGGACAGCGGCGGCACGTGGCGGCCTCGGCACGCAGCAGCGACCACGGATCGCCATTGCCGGGCACGTCGGGGGGGCGGGCGGTCGTCGCGTCTGGGGAAGCCTCGATCATGGCATGCTCACGCTGGCGGGCCTCGGCGATCAGCCCCTTCACCAACGCGGTTTCCGGCATATTGTGCCAGTATTTGCGCGGCATCTCCTTCATCATCGCGCCGATCTTGACGCGCGCGGGGTTGAAGGTCGCGGCATAATAAGTCTTCCACGCCGCCTCGACCGGATCGTCGTCGGGTGCATCGCCGCGCGTCGCGCCCGGCCCCTCGCGCAGCGCGCGCGTGTCCCAGTCGATCGTGATTTCCGGCGTCAGGATCGTCCATCGCATCGTGTTGAACCGATCGACGAAGAAGCGCGCATTGTGACGGACGATGTGATGTTCGGGCTCGAACCAAGCGACGTAGCGTTCACCCTGATCGTCGACGAGCTGGCGGAAGCGGACAAAGGCGCGCATCTTGTGAATGTCGCGGCGCACGCCCTGCGCCATGCGTTCCAGCGTGCGCAGCGCCGGGTCGGCGCGATCCTCGATCAGGCCCGGCTGATCCGACAGCCGCACCAGCATTGCATAGAGCAGGGCGAAGCGTTCCGGCGCGGCGTGCATGACGACCGAGCGCGCGAGATCAAGGAAGCGGCGCGACACGCGCAACGCATCCGGCGCGATGCGCGCCGCGGGCAGCGCGGCATCGGCGGCAAACAGGTCGCCTGCCGCGTCACCCACGCGCCATGCCACCTCGCCCGGCGCAACGCCGGCCAGGGCGAGCGTGCGCGCGGCATCGCGCCAGCCGTCAAAATCATCGGGTGCATCAAGGGTGATTTGATGCACGGCGCGCGTCTTCAGGCGGCGAACAGCTCGAGCTGACGCGTCGCCGCAGGCGGCGTTCGCGGCTGCAACGCGCAGTCGGCCAGCGCGACCGGCCGCCAATCCTCCGCGATCAGAAACGGGCGGACGCGTGCGACCGACACGGTCAGGCGCGCGACATCGTCCAGCCGCAGCCGCCGCCAGCGCCGCGCGGTCACGATCGCGTTCACCGCCTTCACCCCCAGCCCCGGCACGCGCAGCAGAGCCTCGCGCGGGGCGCGGTTGACATCGACCGGAAACCAGTCGCGAAACTTGAGCGCCCAGGCGAGCTTGGGATCGATATCGAGCGGCAGCATTCCGGTCGCCCCGTCCGCCGCATCGGCCACTTCGCGCGGCTGAAATCCATAGAAGCGTATCAGCCAGTCGGACTGATACAGCCGGTGCTCGCGCATCAGCGGCGGACGCTGGAGCGGCAGCACGGCGCTTGCATCCGGGATCGGGCTGAATGCCGAATAATAGACGCGACGCAACGCAAAGCGGTCGTACAGCGATGCGGCCTTGCCGACGATGTCGCGATCGGTCGCCGCATCCGCCCCGACGATCATCTGGGTCGACTGGCCACCCGGCGCGAAGCGGGGCGCATGCCGGTAGCGCTTGCGCGCGTCGCGATGGTCGACGATCGCGTCGCGCATGTCGTGCATCGCGCCCTCGATCCGCGCGACCGATTTTTCGGGCGCCAGCCGGGCGAGCCCGCCTGCCGTCGGCAGCTCGACGTTGATCGACACCCGGTCGGCATGCCGCCCCGCCGCCGCGACCAATTCGGGATCGGCGTCCGGGATCGTTTTCAAGTGGATATAGCCGCGGAAATCATGGTCCTCGCGCAGCGACCGCGCGACCTCTACCAGCTGCTCCATCGTGTAATCGGAGGTGCGGATGATGCCCGAGGACAGGAACAGCCCCTCGATATAATTGCGCTTGTAGAAATCGAGGGTCAGGTCGACGACCTCGCGCGCGGTGAAGCGGGCGCGCCGCACGTTCGAGCTTTTGCGATTGATGCAATAATGACAGTCGAAGATGCAGCTGTTGGTCAGCAGGATCTTGAGCAAGCTGATGCAGCGGCCGTCCGGCGCATAAGCGTGGCAGATGCCCATGCCTTCGGTCGAGCCCAGCCCCCTGCCCCCGCGCGAATTGCGCTTGGCCGTGCCGGAGGATGCGCAGGACGCATCATATTTGGCCGCGTCGGCCAGGATTTCGAGCTTCTGCCGGATGTCGAGCTGCGCCATGCGTTCCTTTTATGTTCGCATCGCGCGCCTGTCGAGCACGAAGCGATCAACCGAACAACCACTGACCGAGCAAACGGTTGAACGGAAAGGTGAAAAAACCGGCGATCAAGAGCGCGCCGGTTACCATCGAACGGACCGCGCGGCGGTGGCGCGCGACGCGGTGGGTACGCGCCGTCCACCAGATCAGCGGTGCCTGGATCAACGTCCAGGCCGACAGCGCGTGGATGAAGCTGAACCGCCCGTCATTAGCGTCGCGAATCCCGAAGCTGATCAGCGCCGTCGCGGTCAGCGCGACGACCCATATCCGCCCGAGCCAGCGATGCCGGTGGTCCCCGCGCCGGCCGAGCAGCATCAGCGGGGTCAGCCCCAGGGCGACCAGGATCGTCCCGAGATGCAGCCACACGAACGGCGGCACGCGGCCCCACTGGGTGGCACCGCGAGCAAGCGCGACCAGCACCGCCGCCAGCAGCACCAGCGCCGCGATCGCCAGAAATTTTTCGTAACCGTCTGCCGCCAGCGGCCGGGCGCGGTTCGCCCCGAACGGCTGTGCATTCGCCTGTGTCGCCATGATCGTCCCCCGACGATGTTGCCCCGTGGCGAAGCCTATGCCGGGTGCAGGCGACGCGCAATCACGGCAGCGGGATGTTCGATTCCGCCTTCTTGCGCGCGCGGCGCTCGGCGCGATAGGCATCGGCGCGCTCGCCATAGCATCCCGTCGCCCCGCCCAGCCCGACCGCCGAGCAGCTGCCGATGCCGGCCTCGGTCGCCTCGACGCCAGTTTCCTGCTGCTGCGCCCAGCTTTCGTTCTCCGGCGTCACCTCGAACTCGCGCAACTCCTTGGGGATGCGGAAACGCTCGGCCTCGTCGCGGCGGACGCAGACATAGATTTCCTGGCCCGCATCGTTCGTCGGGCACTTGTCATCGCCATAGATCACCAGCGTACCGCCGCGCACCTGCGCATGAGCCGGCGCGGCCAGCGGTGGCACCGCCATCATGCCGGCGAGGAGCAGCGAATTGACGATCAGCTTCATGGTCTACTCCTCGAACGCGCCGGCCAGTGTCCGACGATGTCAGATACGTTTGGATACCGCAATCGCGGCACGACATCCCGCCCGGATTACGGCGGACAGCACCGGATAACCGGGGGTGCGTTCGGCGCCCGCCTGAAGCGCGGCCTCCTTGTGCTCCAGCTCCTCGTCGCGGAACGCCGCAACTGCGGCGGCGAGCTCGGGATCGGTATCGCCGATCTGGTCGAGCTGTTCGCGGTAATGCGCGTCGATCTCGGTCTCGACCGCGACCGTGCAGGCCATCGCGGCCTCCGGCCCGATCGCGGCGGTCACCACGCCCAGCGCATATCCCGCCACGTCCCACACCGGCTGCAACAGCGTCGGCCGCACGCCGCGCTCGGCGATCAGCCGGTCGAAAAAGGCGCGGTGACGCTCTTCCTGGCTTGCCATGCCGGCGATCTCGCGCGCGGCGGGGTGGCGTTCGCCCATCACCGCCAGCTGCCCGGCATAGATGCGGGTCGCGCCATATTCCCCCGCCTGGTTGACGCGGATCATCGCGGCGACATCGATATCGCGGTCGCCCGGCTTTGCGGCGTTCATCCCCGTCTCCTTTGTCGCAACAACATCCATATGGCGATCGCGCCGCCCAGCGAAAAGAGGGCGTTGAATCCCGCCAGCGAGATTCCGAAAAGCGTCCATTGCGGCGCGTCGCAACGCACCAGCGGCGCGTTGAGGATCGCGGTCAGCGTGTCCTGACCCGGCGTGAAGCTGGCCGTGCAGGCGGTGATCCCTTCCCACCAGTGATATTCGACCCCCGCGTGGAAAATGCCGATCGCACCGCTGATCGCGATCGCGACCGCCGCCAGCGCGACCAACGCCCGCCTGTTGACCCGGCCGGGAACGGCATATGCCATCGCGGCGAGGACGATGGCGGCATAATGCGGCCAGCGTTGCCAATGGCACATCTCGCACGGATACAGGCCACCCAGATATTGCGAGCCGAGCGCGCCCGCCATCAGGGCAAGCGGCAATAGGAGCGCGAGCGTGCGCGCGGGGGCCAGACCGTCCGTCATTGCGTTGATCGCGCGGGGATCAGCGCGTCCCCGCCTTTGCCTTGGCCGCGGGCTTGGCCGCCGGCTTGACCGGGGCCTTGGCCGGCGCCGCGGCAAGCGCGGTCTTCGGGCCGAGCCGGCTCACCGACTGAAGCGCATAGTGCAGCTGGAAATCCTTGATGCCCTGCTTTTCGAGTTGATCGGGCGTCGCGCTGAACCGCGGATCGTCCTTGGCGTCTTCCTCCAGCACCTTGTTGTCGACCTTGGCCTCGTTGATCAGGTGACGGCGCAGGTCCGCCTCGCGGAACACCGGGCGCGACTTATAATCCGGATCGGACAGCTGCGGCACGACCAGATCGGGCTCGATCCCGCCTTCCTGAACCGACCGCCCCGACGGGGTGTAGTAGCGCGCAGTGGTGAGCCGCAGCGCGGTTTGCGGGCCCAGCTGCTGCAGCGTCTGGACCGACCCCTTGCCGAAGGTGCGCTCGCCCATCACGACGCCGCGGTGATGATCCTGGATCGCACCCGCGACGATCTCGGACGCCGAAGCGGTGCCCGCATCGACCAGCACGACCACCGGCAACCCGCCGGTCAGGTCGCCGGGCTCGGCATAGAAACGTTCGATGTCGTTCTTCTCGCGCCCGCGCTGCGACACGATCTCGCCATGATCCAGGAACGCGTCGGAAACCTCGATCGCCTGGCTCAGCAGCCCGCCGCCATTGTCGCGCAGGTCGATGACATAGCCGAGCGGCTTCCGGCCCAGCGACTTCTCGATCGCCAGGATCGCGGCGCGCGTATCGGCGCCCGTGGACGCGGAGAAAGTGTTGATATTGATGACGCCGACATTGTCCTTCACTTCCCACTTCACGGGCTTCTGGACGATGATCTCGCGCACCATCGAGACTTCGATCGGCTTGTCCTGTCCGGCGCGGACCAGCGTCAGCGACACCTTCGTCCCGGGCGGGCCGCGCATCTCGCCGATCGCCGCGTCCAGCGTTTCGCCGAAGATCAGCTTGCCGTTGATGTGGGTGATGTAATCGCCCGCCTTCACGCCCGCGCGGAACGCCGGCGTGTCCTCGGTCGGCGAGATGACCTTTACCGCGCCGTCCTCCTGCGTGACCGTCAGCCCCAGCCCGCCATAATTGCCCTCGGTCTGGATGCGGAGATTCTCGAAATCGAGCGCATCGACATAGGAGCTGTGCGGATCCAGCGCAGCCAGCATCCCCTGGATCGCGCCCTTCATCAGCGTCTTGTCGTCGACCTTGTCGACATAGCTCGACTTGACGCGGCTATAGACGTCCATGAACGCGTCGAGCTCGCGGAAACTGTCGGTATCGACCTGCGCCATCGCGCTGGTCGCCACCGGAACCAGCGCGAGCGCGCCGACGATCGCGGTTGCCTGAAGAAGCGGGCGGAACATGGCGATGACTTTCAACCTGTTGGCGTGACGGCGCACGATAGCGCCATTCATCCCGCCTAGCAAAGGCGCGTCATGCTGAACACAGGCTGAAAACCGCGCCTCAACCGACCAGTGCCGCGACATCGACCGGCACGCCGTTGCGGCGCAGTTCCAGCATGATCCGGCCGTCGTCGCGCGCGCCCGCCCGGCCGACCGCCGCCCCCGCCCCGACATGATCGCCGCGCGCGACGTCGATCGCGTCCATTCCAGCGATCAGCGTCGTCCAGCCCGATCCGTGATCGAGGATGACGATGCGGCCATAGCTCCGGAACGGGCCTGCGAAGATCACCTGGCCGGCGGCGGGCGCGACGACGCCCGCGCCCGGCGCAACCGCCAGCGTCAAACCGCGCGCGCGCACCCCGGCATCGGAAGCCGCACCCAGCCCGCCGACGACGCGGCCGACAACGGGCAGGCGATAGACGCCGCGTTCGACGACGCCCGGATCGCCCTCCCCTGCCTGCCGCGGCCGGGGCAGCGGGCCCGCGAGCGCGCTCAGGTCGGCCGCGATCTCGCCCGCGGACCGGGTTTCGTCGATCGTTTCGACCAGCTCGCGTGCTTCCTCGGCCAGCGCAAGCGCGCGATCCGATTCGCGCAGCGCGCTTTGCGCCAGGCGGCGCGATCGCAGCCGCTGCTCGGCCTCCAGCGCGACCAGTTCCAGCCGCCGCGCGTCGAGCCGGTCGCGGCTCGCGGTCAGCGCCGCGACGGCGCGCCCGGCATCGCCGCGCAGCCGGCGCACCTGTTCGACCTCGCGACGGACATCGGCGCTGCGCGCGGCGATGACCGGGGTCACCGTGCCCAGCACCGCGCGGACATGGACGATGTCGCTCGTCGACCCCGGCTGCGCAATGCTGAGCACGCTGGGGCGGCTGGCGAGCGATTGCAGCGCGGCGACCAGCCGCACGATCACGCCCTGCCGATCCGCCAGCCGGTCGCGCGCATCCGCCAAAGCGCGTTCGACCAGCACGATCCGCGCGCGACCGGCGGCGATGTCGGCCTGTGCGGCGCGGATCCGCGCCTCGGTCGCGGCCTGGCGCGCGGCGGCCGCGCGGGCCCCGTCGCGGGCTGCGGCGGCCAGCCGGTCGAGCTCGCGTGCGCGTGCATCGGCGGCGGCGGCCTGCGCCTTGGCGGTGCGCAGCCGGTCGCGCTGGGCATCGAGCGACGGCCCCGCCACCGGCGGCTGGGTCGCGAGCGCGAGACCCGCCGCGCCGGTCGCGGTGGCGGCGATGGCAAGGCAGGACAGGGCGACGAGGCGGCGCATCACGCGTCAGCCTTCGCGATGATAAGGGTGGTTGGCAAGGATGCTGGCCGCGCGCCACAGTTGTTCGGCCAGCATCGCGCGCGCCATCAAATGCGGCCAGGTCAGGCGGCCGAAGGAGAGGAGCAGATCTGCCTCGGCCCGCGCGGCATCGTCGAAACCGTCGGCCGCGCCGAGCATGAACCGCGTTTCGCGCACACCCGCGTCGCGCCAGTCGCCCAATCGCTGCGCCAGGTCGCGCGAGGGCAGGTTCACGCCCTTTTCATCGAGCAGGACGAGGCGGCTGTTCGCCTCGCGCGGCGGCGGTCGCCCCCCGGTGTCGGGCAATTCGGTGACCCGCACGGGCCAGGTGACGCGCTTCAGATAGCGGTCGACCAGCTCGGCCTCCGGCCCGCGCCCGATGCGCCCGCGCGCGACGATGTGCAGCAGCACGGCGGGCGGTGCCGGGCGCGGGTCAGGCGGTGCCGGCGACCGGCGTCGTGTCCCCGAACGCCCACATCCGCTCGAGATTATAGAAGCTGCGCACTTCCGGGCGGAACAGATGGACGATGACGTCGCCCGCATCGATCAGCACCCAATCGGCGGTCGGCAGCCCTTCGACGCGGGCCGACCGGCCGAACTGCGCCTTGATCTTCTCGGCGAGCTTGGTCGCCATCGACGCGACCTGGCGCGTCGACTTGCCCGACGCGATCACCATGTAATCGGCGATGCTCGATTTGCCCGCGAGCGGGATCGACACGGTTTCGACCGCCTGGTCATCGTCGAGCGACGACATCACGAGTTGATGCAGCGCCGCGACCGGGTCGGGGTCGGACGAGGGGGACGCCTGAACGGGTATAGCCAAGGGAGCTCCTAGGGTTGGGATGATCGCGTGCCGGATGTTGGGGACGGCAAAAATTGCCGGTGCCAGGCGGGATCCGCGGCACGAAGCCGGGTCGCGGAAGTCGGATCAGGGCGGAAGCGCAACAGCACGAGTGCCGGCAATCTCCAACGCGTCCAATGCTTTGCCTGGCCTGCGGGCCGCACGGAGCGCCGCAGCCAACCCATCGCAACACCTGCATGGGCATCCCCATCATAGCCTGGCCGCGCGATTACCGCAATCGGAACCTGTCGCGCGATATCGCGCCAGCCCCGCCATTCGTGGAAATGGACCAGATTGTCCGCGCCCATCAGCCAGATGAAGCGATGGCGCGGGTAAAGTCCCGGCAGCTTGTCGAGCGTGTCGACGGTATAGCGGGTCTTCAGCCGCCGCTCGATCGCACTGACCCGGATCGGCGCGTGGCGCGCCATCCGCCGCGCCGACGCCAGCCGCGCCTCGAACGGCGCCATGTCGCTGACCCCCGATTTCAACGGATTGCCGGGCGAAACGAGCCACCACACCTCGTCCAGACCCAGCGCCCGCAGCGCGTGGAGCGACAGGTTGCGGTGGCCGCGATGCGCGGGATTGAACGACCCGCCCAGCAATCCGATGCGCTTCATCGCCCGCCGGGATGCCAGTGCGCGTGCGCGCGCGCAAGAAGAGGTGCATTACCAAGGAAAGGTGAACCGTCACCCCGGCCTTGCGCCGGGGTCCCGCTCCTCTTCTGCAAGCACGGAAAAGCGGGACCCCGGGTCAAGCCCGGGGTGACGACCGAATTGTCGACGACGCCCGCCTCACGCCCCATGCGGGGTCTGGGCGAGCATTTCGGCGCGGTAGCGGCCCTGCATGGTGAACATCCAGCCGGGATATTCGGGCGGCAGCGCGCTGACCGCGTCAAGCGCCGCCAGTTCGTCGCGCGTCAGCTCCAGCGTCGCGGCGGCTAGATTATCGTCAAGCTGGTCGACGCGCTTCGCCCCCATGATGACGCTGGTCACGACCGGCTGATGGAGCAGCCAGGCGAGCGCGACCTGCGCGATCGAGCGGCCATGCGCGTCGGCAATCGGCGCCATCGCCTCGACGACACGGTCGGCACGGGTCTTGTCGAGCGGAGGAAAATCGAAATTGACCCGCCGGCCCTCGGCTTCGGCCCCGCGATATTTGCCGGACAGATAGCCGCCCGACAACGGGCTCCACACCATCAGCCCGACTTGTTCCGAACGCAGCATCGGCACGATCTCGCGCTCCAGGTCGCGGCCGCCGATGGTGTAATAGGCCTGGAGCGTCTCGAAGCGGGCAAGGCCCTGCCGCTCGGAAATGCCGAGCGCCTTCATCACCTGCCACGCCGCCCAGTTGGAGACGCCGATATAGCGGACATGCCCGTGCTGGACGAGCGTATCGAGCGCGCGCAGCTGCTCTTCGATCGGCGTCACCGGATCCCAGCCGTGGATCTGGTACAGGTCTATATAGTCGGTATCGAGCCGCTTCAGGCTTTGCTTGACCTGTTCCATGATGTGCGCGCGCGACGCGCCGCGGCCGTTGGGGCCATCGCCCATCTGGCCGAACACCTTGGTCGCCAGGACGACCTCGTCGCGCTTCAGGCCAAGGTTGCGGATTGCGCGGCCGGTGATCTCTTCCGACACACCCGCCGAATAGACATTGGCGGTGTCGATGAAATTCACCCCGGCATCGACCGCCCGTCGCACCAGCGCGTCGGCGTCATCCTGCTGGAGATTGCCGATCGGCTCCCAGAAACCGCCCCCGCCAAAGGTCATGGTGCCAAGGCAGAGTTCGGAAACGAACAGGCCGGTATTGCCGAGACGATTGTAGCGCATGGGTGATGCTCCCGCGAAAAGAGGTCCAGGAATCAAGATTCGAGCTGGAGGAACGGGCCGGGCGGCCCGACCAAAAGATGGGGATCGCGGCGGCCGCTGGCAAGGCGGCGTACCTGATCAGGCGCGCGCTTGGCCGCTGCCGATCACCAGCCACTTGTAAGTCGTCAGCCCCTCGAGCGCGACAGGTCCGCGTGCGTGCAACCGCCCGGTTGAAATGCCGATTTCCGCGCCGAGCCCGAACTCGCCGCCATCGGCAAACTGGGTGGAGGCGTTCCACATCACGATCGCCGAATCGACCCCGGCCAGGAAGCGGCGGGCGGTGGCTTCATCGGCGGTGATGATCGCGTCGGTGTGATGCGACCCGTGCCGGGCGATATGCGCCATCGCGCCGTCGACGCCATCGACGAAGCGTGCCGACAGGATCGCGTCGAGATATTCGGTGTCCCAGTCCGCATCCCCGGCAGGCCGCGCACGCGGCTCGAGCGCGCAGACCGCACTGTCGCCGCGCAGCTCGCAGCCGCTGGCGACGATGGCGGCAAGCAGCGGCGCAGGTGCCGGATAGGCGCGGTCGATCAGCAGCGTCTCGGTCGCGCCGCAAATGCCGGTGCGGCGCATCTTGGCGTTGACGACGATCCGCTCGGCCATCGCAGGGTCGGCGGCGGCGTCGACATAGCTGTGGTTGATGCCGTCCAGGTGCGCGAGCACCGGCACGCGCGCCTCCGCCTGGACGCGCGCGACCAGCGACTTGCCGCCGCGCGGGACGATCATGTCGATCCGCCCGGCCGCGCGCAGCATCGCGCCCACCGCGGCGCGATCGGTGGTCGGCACGAGCTGGACCGCGTCGACGGGCAGCCCCGCGCTGGCCAGTCCCTCAACCAGCGCGGCGTGGATGGCACGGTTGCTGTCGCGCGCCTCCGATCCGCCGCGCAGGATCGCGGCGTTGCCCGACATGACGCACAGCGCACCCGCATCCGCGGTCACGTTGGGCCGGCTTTCGAAGACGATGCCGATGACGCCGATCGGCACGCGCACGCGCCGAAGCTGCAGGCCGGTGGGCGCGGTGCGCGAATCGATCGTCTCGCCCACGGGATCGGCGAGGCCGGCGACCGCTGCGACCGCATCCGCCATCGCGGCGACCCGCGCGGAATCGAGCCGCAACCGGTCGAGCATCGCACCCGACAATCCCGCCGCGGCAACCCGCGCCATGTCCTCGCTGTTCGCGGCGACGATCGCATCCGACGCCGCGCGGATCGCGTCAGCGCCCGCGCGCAGCCCGGCGGCCTTGGCGTCGGTCGCCATGCCCGCAAGCGCGAGCGACGCGGCGCGTGCCCGTGCCGCCATGTCGTCGATCAGTGCATCCACATCCATTGGGCGCAATCCCGTTCCACTCGACACTCGCATCGCGCGGATGGCGATGATAGTCCAGCGTCATGGGGGATTTGGAAGCAGCGGCCGACATCGCCACCGGCGGCCTGATCGGCCATACGATCGAGCCGCGCGCGGGCGACGCCACAAGTGTGCATGCGGGCGCGCACGGGGCCTGCCTCAATTGCGGCACCGCGCTGACCGGCGCCTTCTGTCACGCCTGTGGACAGCAGGCGCACGTCCACCGCACGCTGGGCGCGATCTGGCATGACATCCTGCACGGCGTACTGCATTTCGACGGCAAATTATGGCGCACGCTGCCGATGCTGGCCTGGCGACCGGGCGAGCTGACCCGGCGTTACATCGCCGGCGAGCGCGCGCGCTTCGTGTCGCCGATGGCGCTCTTCCTGTTCTCGGTATTCACGATGTTCGCGGTGTTCTCGATCGTCGGCCTGTCGCCGCCGACCGACATTTCGTCCGACACCGCCATCCGCGCGGGTATCGAGGAAACGCACAAGCGGATCGCTGACAATCGCCGCGAGGCGATCGAGGATCGCGACAAGCTGGGCGCGGCCGACCCGAAGCGCGCCGAACTCACCAAACAGATCGCGGACTATGAGCGCGACTATCGCGAGCTTGGCCGGATGCTGCCGGTCATCGACGCACGCGGCAGCGGCAACCGGATCATCGGCGGGATCGAGACCGGGTGGAAGCGGCTCGACAAGGGGATCGAAAAAGCGAACAAGAACCCGGGCCTCGCGCTCTACAAGCTGCAGTCGAACGGCTACAAGTTTTCCTGGTTGCTGATCCCGCTGTCGCTGCCGTTCGTCTGGATCATGTTTGCATGGCGGCGGCAATATCATGGCTATGACCATGCCGTGTTCGTCACTTATTCGATCGCGGCGATGTCGATCCTGTTCACGATCCTGTCGGTCGCCGCGACGATCGGGCTCGGCGATGGGTGGATCTTCGCGATCGCGACCTTCGTCCCGATCCTCCACATGTACCGCCAGCTTCGCGGCGCCTATCCCTCGACGCGGTTCCGGACGATCGTGCGCACCCTGTTCCTCAGCCTGATGATCGTTTCCTTCATCTTCCCGCTATTCCTCGTGGCGCTCCTGGGGCTGGGGTTGCTCGGCTGAGCGCGACGGGTCCGGCGCGTCACTTGGCCGAAGCTACTTGGCCGGGCAGGGGAAGCGCTTTTTCATCATCGCATAGAACGCGGCCTTGACGCTGGTGGTGCGTGCGGTCGCGGCCGGGATCGCCTCGAACTCGGCGATCAGGTCACGCGCGTTGACATTGGCCTTGCCCGCCGGGGGCGGACAACTATGCGCCTGACGGCCCGCCGCCTTGTCGCGCGCCAGGTCGGCACGATAGTCGGCACCCGCTGCCACAACCTCGTCCCTCAGCAGCTTGATGTCGGGCGACCCCATCGCCAGCAGGCCCTTGGCGCGCAACGCCCGCGACTTTGTCAGAAACTGCTCGACCGTCATCGCCTGGGCCGCAACCGGCATCGACAACGATCCGCAGATCAGGACCGCGAGGGACCGGCGCAAACGCAATTTGCCCATGATGAAGCTCCGTTTCGCAAAGCCCGGCGCAAGCCGGGATCGCGGAGGTGGTTGCGAGATCAGCAGGGGTAGCGGATCGCCATCAGGCGGAAGAGGCCGTCCTGGACCGGAATCCGCCGCGCCTCCTCGGGCAGCGTCTCGATCAGCGGGATCAGCTCGCGCGACGTCAGCGTCACCTGGCCCTTGGGCGGCGGGCAGCTGTGGCGCGGCTGGCCCGGGGCCGGCCCGGCGTCGATCATCGCGCGATAGGCCGCACCCGCCGCCCCCAGCTCGCGGTTGAGCAGGTCGACATCGGCTGGGTCGGGCGTACCCGGCGCTTCAACGCGTTTGAGCACCGGCAGCAGGCCGTCGAGCGTCAACGACTGGGCCAGGACGGGCACCGGCGATGCCAGCAGGGCAAGAAAAAGCCCTCCCACGGCGAGTGCCGCGGGAGGGCGATTGTCGGTCACGGCCGCCACCGGTGGGGTCACGCGCCCTGCGGGGCCGGATTGCCGAACGGCCCCTTGGGACGCCGCGTCTTGGGGATCGACGTGCCGGCTACGCCCGTCGGCGTCGCCACCGCGCCGGTATCCGGACGACCGATATCGTCACCGGCGACCAGCCGCTTGATCTCGTCGCCCGACAGCGTTTCATATTCGAGCAGCGCGCCGGCCAGCGTGTGGAGCTGATCGACATGATCGGTCAACAGCTGCTTGGCCTTGTCATAGCCCTGCTCGACGATACGCTTGATCTCTGCATCGATGGCGAGTGCGGTTTCGTTCGACATCGACGAATTCTGGTTGCGCGAATAGCCGAGGAACACTTCCTCCTCGCCCTCCGAATACATCAGCGGGCCGAGCTTGTCGGACATCCCCCAGCGCGTCACCATGTCGCGCGCCAGCTTGGTCGCATACTGGATATCTCCGCTCGCGCCCGACGACACCTTGTCATAACCGAAGATGATCTCCTCGGCGACGCGGCCGCCCATCGACACCGCCAGGTTCGCGTACATCTTGTCGCGATGATAGCTGTAGCTGTCCCGCTCGGGCAGGCGCATCACCATGCCCAGCGCGCGGCCGCGCGGGATGATCGTCGCCTTGTGGATCGGGTCGGAAGCCGGCTCGTGCAGCGCGACGATGGCGTGACCCGCCTCGTGATAGGCGGTCATGCGCTTCTCGTCCTCGGTCATTACCATGGAACGGCGTTCCGCGCCCATCATGACCTTGTCCTTGGCTTCCTCGAATTCCTGCATCGCGACCAGGCGCTTGCCCTTGCGGGCGGCCATCAGCGCGGCCTCGTTGACGAGGTTCGCAAGGTCGGCACCCGAAAAGCCCGGCGTGCCGCGCGCGATGGTGCGCGCCTCGACATCGGGCGCCAGCGGCACCTTCTTCATGTGAACCTGCAGGATCTTCACGCGTCCGTCGATGTCGGGACGCGGCACGACGACCTGCCGATCGAAACGGCCCGGACGCAGCAGCGCAGGGTCGAGCACGTCCGGGCGATTGGTCGCGGCGATGATGATGATGCCTTCGTTCGCCTCGAACCCGTCCATCTCGACGAGCAGCTGGTTGAGCGTCTGCTCGCGCTCGTCATTGCCGTTGCCCAGGCCCGCGCCGCGATGGCGGCCGACCGCGTCGATCTCGTCGATGAAGACGATGCACGGCGCGGACTTCTTGGCCTGTTCGAACATGTCGCGAACACGGCTTGCACCGACGCCGACGAACATCTCGACAAAGTCCGAGCCCGAGATCGTGAAGAACGGCACGCCCGCCTCGCCCGCGATCGCGCGGGCGAGCAGCGTCTTGCCGGTGCCGGGCGAACCGACCAGCAGCGCACCCTTGGGGATCTTGCCGCCCAGCCGCGCAAACTTGGTCGGATCCTTCAGAAACTCGACGATTTCCTGCAGCTCCTCGCGCGCTTCGTCGATGCCGGCCACATCGTCAAAGGTGACCTTGCCTTCCTTTTGCGTCAGCAGCCGCGCGCGCGACTTGCCGAAGCCCATCGCACCCGAGCCCGAATTCTTCTGCATCTGGCGGATCACAAAGAAGGCGATGCCGAGCAGCAGCAGAAACGGCAGCGAGTTATACAGCAGCACCATCCAGATCGACGTGCTCTCCCGGGGCTGACCGTTGATCACGACCCCGGCCTCGCGCAGCCGGTTTGTCAGCTGCGGGTCCTGGATTGCGACGGTGCGGAACCGCTGGTCGTTCGAGAAGCTGCCGGTGATCACGTCAGGCGACACGTTGACCGACTTGACCTGTCCTTCCTCGATCCGGTCGAGGAAGGTCGAATAGGGGATCGATTCGCCCGAACCCTGCGAGCTGCGCGTGTCGAGCAGCGACACGAACAGCGCGAGCGCGAGCAGAACGCCGACCCAGATCAGCAGGCTCTTCATCCAGGGATTGGTGCCGTTGTCGGGCTGCTTGTCGTTGTCATTCATGGGGCGCGATACCTTTCAGCCTCCCAAGATAAGCGCGCGCGGGTTAATGGCAATGGAACAAAGCCGATCAGCCTGATCGACGCGACGGTTCTGTCCGAAATTGCCAGATCGCGCCGCGCGGCGTCACCAGAACCCCGCCCTGATTGGCCGGCGCGCCCGACTCGACCATGTCGAGCAACGATTCGATGCGAGTCGCGGTGTCGAATTCCGGGCTTTCCACGCCCGCACGTTCGCGCACCGCCAAAATCGCACGCCGGACGAGGCGGCGGCGCAGTTCGCGCGGCAGGCCCGTCAGGTCGAGCGCACAGTCGGCCGCGTCGCCCCCCGCACGCTGCCGGTCGGCCCACAGCCAGTCGGTGATCGCGGCCAGTTCGTCATCGACCTCGGCCAGTGCCCGCGCGCTGCGCGCCAGGCGGTCGGGGTCGAGCCACGCCTCGCGGACCAGCAGCGCGCGCACCCGCGCCCGCTCGAACCGCTGATCGGCGTTGCTGGGGTCGTCGACAAAGGGAATGGCGGCGGCCTCGACCAGCGCGCGCAGCGCCTGTCGCCGCCAGCCCAGCAGCGGACGGAGGACCGCGACCTCGCCCGGCACATGGCGTGCCGCCGGAATGCCGCGCAGCCCCGGCAGGCCGGTACCGCGCGCCAGTCGCATCAGCAGCGTTTCGGCCTGGTCGTCGGCGTGATGCGCGGTCAGCAAGACAATAACACTCTCCGCGTGCGCCCAATCGCCCAGCAGTCGATAGCGCAGCGCGCGCGCCGCCGCCTGCGCGCTGCCGGCGTCGGGCGCGTCCCGCGGCGTGAGAATCGCGTGGGGCACGTCATGCGCGGTGCACCAGTCGGCGACCATCCGCGCTTCGTCTGCGGCGGCGGCGCGCAGCCGGTGGTCGACGGTGGCGGCACGGACCTGCCCCGGCCACGCCGCGACTGCCAGCGCCAGCATCGCCATGCTGTCCGCGCCGCCCGACACCGCCAGCCCGATCCGGTCGCCGGCCATGAAGTCGCGGCCAAACAGCGCGGTCACGTCGCCCCGGAACCGCTCGACCGCCTGCGGATCGAGCGCCGCGGTCACGCGCTCACTTGCACTTGGCGGCCGCCTTGCCGCGATCGACCTCGGCCTGCTGCTCCAGGCTGATCTTGCCCGGATATTCGCTTTCGAGTGCGGTATAGACCTTGCAGATCTCCGCGGGTGCAGCCTTCAGAGATTGCAGCGCCTTGCTGAGGTAGAACAGGCTGTCGGCGGCGCGGTCGCCGGTCGGCAGCTTGACGTAATTGTCGTAGAACGCCTTGGCGGCATCCTGCGGCTTGCCGCCGTCGAGATAGGCGCGGCCGAGCAGGTTGCGGGCATAGCTGGCGCGGCGATGGTCGGGATGGGCCGCGACGGCCTTTTTCAGCTGCGTCTGGGCGGCCGGATACTGTTTCGCCGCCCACAGGCGATAGCCGTAGATATAGTCGTCCTCGCCCGCGTCGCCGGTGTCGGGCTTCTCGACTGCGGAGGCCGCCGCCGTGCCGGTTGCGGTGGCGGGTGCGGCCGCGCCCACCGTCGGCACGATCGCGGGCGCGTCCACCGGGACGGCGGCGCGTTCGAGCGCGGTCAGGCGCGCGTCCGTCGCCTTCTTATAGGCGTTGAACTGCTCCTCGATCTGGCGCAGCCGGAACTGGGTTTGTTCGATCTGGCCGGTCAGCGTGGTGAACTGACCCTCCAGCGCATCGACACGCGCCTCGAGATTGGCGATCGGGCTGGCGATCGGCGCGCCCGGCGGTGCGGTCGTGGTCTGTGGCGCGGTGATCTGCGGCTCGACGGTCGGCGCGGCACCATTGGGGAATACCTTGCGCTGGACTGCGCGCATCTCGCGCTCCAGCCGGTCGACCCGGGGTTCGAGACCGGACTGGGCAGCCGCCGGCGGGGCGACGCCGATGGCGAGCAGGAGCAACGCGGCACGGGCGGGGATCGAAATCATCATGGCACCGGTCATAGCCAGAAGCGCGGGCGGCTGAACAGGGGGGATCGATCCGCCCGACGTCATGCCGTCGCGCGCTCGGCCAGCGCGCGCTCCCATGCCAGCGCATCGCGCACGATCCGGTCGAGATCGTCATGGCGCGGCCGCCACGGCAACGCCGCCAGGATCGCCCGGTTGTCGGCGACCAGCGCCGGCGGGTCGCCCGCACGCCGCCCCTCCAGCCGCCGCTCGATCTTCACATTGGTGACGCGGTCGACCGCGTCCAGCACCTCGAGCACCGAATAGCCGCGCCCATAGCCGCAATTGAGCGTGTGGCTGACCGCAGGATCGCCGATCAGCAGGTCGAGCGCATCGACATGCGCCGCCGCCAGGTCGCTGACATGGATATAGTCGCGCACCCCGGTGCCGTCGGGCGTTGCGAAGTCGGTCCCGAACACCCCGACATGCGCGCGCTTGCCCGTCGCGGCCTCGACCGCGACCTTGATGAGGTGGGTGGCCCCCGCGGTCGACTGGCCCGATCGCCCTTGGGGGTCGGCACCCGCCACGTTGAAATAGCGCAGCGCGCAATAGTTGATCGGATGCGCCGCCGCGACGTCGTTCAGCATGATTTCCGTCATCAGCTTCGACATGCCATAGGGATTGATCGGCGCCTTGGGCGCTTCCTCGCGCACCGGCACGACCTCTGGAATGCCATAGGTCGCCGCGGTCGACGAGAAGATGAAGTGGCGCACCCCGCACGCGACCGCACTTTCGATCAGCGAACGGCTCGCGGCGGTGTTGTTGCGGTAGTATTTGAGCGGATCGCTGACCGATTCGGGCACGACGACCGATCCGGCGAAGTGCATGATCGCGGTGATCGCATGTTCCCGAAGCGTCACGCGCACCAGCGCCTCGTCCTCGATCGCGCCCTGCACCAGCGTCGCGCGTGGATCGACCGCCCAGGCAAAGCCCGTGACGAGATTGTCGATCACCACCACCCGCCAGCCCGCATCGCAAAGCGCCAGCACCGCGTGGCTGCCGATATAGCCCGCGCCGCCCGTCACCAGCACCGCCCCGTCGCGCATCATCGCTCCTTCATTTCCGAATCCAGCCCAGTCCGATGATCCGGCCCTAGAGCGGAACGCCGCCGGATTGAAGCGGATCGCGGGGACTTTGGGGTTTTGCGGGAGCATTTTCCGGCCCCCGCATGAACCAGTTTCCTGCCCGCGCGCCCCGCGTATGGATTCGATGCCCGGACGATCCCGCTTTTCGGTGCCCCCGCCCGTTCCTATCTGAAAGGCCGAAGCGAAGGAGATTTCGACATGGCGACTGAATATGCCACTTTGGCCGGCGGCTGTTTCTGGTGCACCGAGGCGGTGTTCAAGGACGTGATCGGCGTAACGTCGGTGGAAAGCGGCTATATCGGCGGCCACGTCGCCAACCCGACCTATCGCCAGGTGTGCGGCGGCGATACCGGCCATGCCGAAGCGATCCGCGTCGGCTTCGATCCGGAACAGGTCAGCTACGCCGACCTGCTCGACATGTTCTTCGCCACGCACGACCCGACCCAGCTGAACCGTCAGGGCAACGACGTCGGCACGCAATATCGTTCGGCGATCTTTCCGCATTCGACCGAGCAGGCCGATGCGGCGCGCGAAGCGATCGTGCGCAACGCGTCCGAATGGCCGGCGCCGATCGTCACCACGATCGAACCGCTGGGCGAATGGTATCCGGCGGAGGATTATCACCAGGAATATTGGCAGGGCGAAGGCCAGCGGAATCCCTACTGCCTGGCGGTAATTCCCCCCAAGCTCAAGAAGTTGCGCAAGAGCTTCGCCGACCGGGTGAAGGCTTCCGCGACCATCTGAGCGGAACCGCGCGGCCGGGTAAAGGGTTCACCGTCGTCCGCCACGCATCCTCGCGTGGGCGGCCGATGGAGAAACAAGATGCGCAAGCAACTGGCGGCCGTCATCGCCGCGACCCTGATCCTGCCGCTGGCTGCCTGTGGCGGCGATGGCGACGATGCGCTGGCCGAGCGCGCCGAGGAAGCGGCGGAGGCCAATGCCGAAGCGATGGAAGCCGCCGGTGCCAACGAAACGGTGACCGATCGGATCGAGGACGCAGGCGAAGCACGCGCCGACGCGATCGACGATGCCGACCCGGACGTCGACGAGATGACCAGCGATCAGCAGAACGCAATGGTTAGCGGTAACGCCATGTAAAGGCTGAAATGGCCGGCTCAGCGCGCTGCGGCGCGCGCGAGCCGGTCGTTGATCGCCTCGCCGATCCCGTGCGCCGGCACCGGCGCGACCGCAATCGCGCAGGCGTCGCTCGCATCCGCGCGGTGCAGGGCGTCGAACAGCCTCGCCGCCGCCTCGATCAGATCGCCCGACGCCGACAGGCTATCGTCGCCGGCAACCTCACCGAAGCCGATCAGCCACTCGCCCGCGCGCGGCGCGGTCGCGTTCAGGCGCAGCGGCTTGGCCGGAGCGTAATGGCTGGCCAGCTGCCCCGGCGCACTGATCGCGACATCCCCCGCCGCGCGCGCATAGTTCAACACCTCGCCCGGGATCGGGCCCGGCCGCAGCACCTGTCGTCGCGCCGGATCGACGATGGTTGATTCAAGTCCGCCCGGCGTCGCGCCGTCGTCCAGAATCAGCGGAATGCGTCCGCCCAGGCTGGCGGCGACATGCTCGGCCCGCGTCGGGCTGATCGTGCCGCTGGCATTGGCCGACGGCGCCGCCAGCGGACGTCCGGCGGCGGCTAGCAACGCGCGCATCGCCCGGTGCGCCGGGCTGCGGATCGCGACCGTGCCGAGACCGGCCGTCACCAGCGCGGCGACCGGCGCGTCGGCCGCCAGCGGCAGCACCAGGGTCAGTGGGCCCGGCCAGTATCGCTCGACCAGAGCCAGCGCCTCGTGATCGAAACGCGCAATTCCCTTTGCCTGATCAAGGTCGAGAACATGCACGATCAACGGATTGAAACTGGGTCGCCCCTTGGCGGCATAGATGCCCGCCACCGCGTGCGAATCGGTCGCGTCTGCGGCCAGACCATAGACAGTCTCGGTCGGCACCGCGACGCAGCCGCCGTCCGCGATCACCCGTGCGGCGGTATCGATCGCCGCCGCGCCGTAGGGTAAGATGCGGGTCGCGAAACTGGGATTTGGCGCGCTCACCCGAGCGGCCTATAGCTGCGCCGAAGCCGCGACAAGAGAGGACCGATGACTTTCACCCCCGCCACCATCGAACAACGTTTCGTCCTGGATACCGTCGTCCGCATCGACGAATTGGCCGCCAGCGACCGCTTCGGCGCCGCCAGCCCTGACCTGGTTGACGCCGTGCTCGAAGGGGTCGGCCAGTTCGCGGCCGGGGAATGGGAACCGCTCGACCGGGTCGGCGACACCGTGGGGGCAAAATGGACCGATCAGGGCGTGGTCATGCCCGCAGGCTTCCGTGCCGCGTACCAGGCCTATGTCGAGGGCGGCTGGGGCACGATCGGCTCGCCCGAGGCGTTCGGCGGCCAGGGCCTGCCCTTCGCATTGTCGACCGCGGTGCTGGAGACGCTGGGCACCGCCAACATGAGCTTCGCGCTGTGCCCGACGCTGACCGTCGGCGCGATCGAGGCGCTGGCGCATCACGGTTCGCCCGAGCAGCAGGCGCTCTATCTGCCCAAGCTCGCGACCGGCGAATGGACCGGGACGATGAACCTGACCGAACCACAGGCGGGATCCGACGTCGGCGCGCTGCGATCGAAGGCGGAACCGCGCGACGACGGGACCTTCCGGATCACGGGCACGAAGATCTACATCAGCTTCGGCGACCATGACCTTGCCGACAACATCGTCCACCTGGTGCTCGCGCGCACCCCGGATGCGCCGCCGGGCACCAAGGGGCTGAGCCTGTTCCTGGTGCCCAAATATCGCCTCAACCCCGACGGCACGCCGGGCGCGTTCAACGATGTCCGCGTCGTGTCGATCGAGCACAAGATGGGGCTGCACGCCTCGCCCACCTGCGTCCTGTCGTTTGGCGACAATGGCGATTGCGTCGGCGAGCTGATCGGGGCCGAAGGCGGCGGCATGCGCGCGATGTTCACGATGATGAACAATGCGCGGCTGAACGTGGGTTTGCAGGGCGTCCAGGTCGCCGAGCGCGCGACGCAGAAAGCGGTGCACTACGCCCGCGACCGCATCCAGTCGGCGCGCGCCAACGGATCGAGCCGCGAGCCGGTGGCGATCATCGAGCATCCCGACGTCCGCCGGATGCTGATGCGGATGAAGGCGCAGACCCAGGCCGCCCGCGCGCTCGTCTATCTGGCGGCCGGCCAGGTCGATCGCGCGACGTTGGGCGACCGCGAGGCGCAGGCGATGCTCGACCTCTTGACCCCGCTCGCCAAGGCGCACGGCACCGACATCGGCAACGAAGTCGCGAGCCTGGGCATTCAGGTGCATGGCGGCATGGGCTATGTCGAGGAAACCGGCGCGGCCCAGCCGTTTCGCGACGCGCGCATCACGCCGATCTATGAAGGCACCAACGGCATCCAGGCCGCGGACCTGGTCGGGCGCAAGCTCAGCATGGACAATGGCGGCGTGTTCGAGCGCCTCATTCGCCAGATGCTCGACGAAGCTGAGGACGCGACGCTGCGTGATGTGATCCAGCTGGCGGGCGAAACCGGCCGCGCGCTGCTCGCCTCCGACGTCGATGACCGGCTGGCGGCGAGCTATCCGTTCCTGACGATGACGTCGATCGCGGTGTGCGGCTGGCTGATGGAAAAGCAGGCGCGCGCGGTCGAGAGCTTCAGCGGCGACCCGCAGTTCAAGGCGATGAAGCAGGCGGCGTGCCGCTTCTATGTCGAGCAGGTGGTGCCCGAAGCCTTTGGCCTCGCCCGCGCCGCGCGGGCGCCCGCGGCGGTGCTTTATTCGGTGCCGGCGGAGGCGTTTGCCGCCTGAGGCGGATCCGACAGGAGACGCGCGCATGACGAACCCATGGTTTCAGCTCGTGATCGCGGGGCTGCTGGAAGTCGCGTGGGCGATCGGGATGAAGCAGTCGGCGGGGTTCACCCGGCTGTGGCCGTCGGTGTTCACGATCGTGGCGATGATCGCCAGTTTCAGCCTGCTTGCCAATGCGATGCGGGCGCTGCCCGTCGGCACGGCCTATGGGGTGTGGACCGGGATCGGCGCGGTGGGCGCGGCGATCCTGGGGATCGTGTGGCTGGGGGAAAGCGCATCGCTGCCGCGACTGGGCGGCATCGCGCTGATCATCGGCGGGATCGCGACGCTCAAGCTGACAGCCTGACGCGCGCGTCGTTCAGGCGGCGAGCGGTGCAGGCTGCGGCAGGTTGATCCGGATCAGCCCCGCCCCCCGCATGCCGCCATCGTTCAGCGGGATCGCGGTGGCGCAGAAGGCGCATTCCGCGGTGACGCGCCCGACCAGCCAGTGCGTCCGCCCGCAGCCCGGGCAATGATTGGCCTCGTTGGCATGATAGGCCACGCGATACCCGGCGCGGCCGGGCACGACCTTCGTGAATTCGTGCATGACGGCGACTCCTTACGATCGGATTCCATCCGACCAATCGGCAACGATGCGACGGAGCGAATGGTTCCGTCGGCGCGCCGAACATGCCGCCCGCCAGGCCGGCGCGAAAACGAGGATCAGACGGTGGCGTTGCCGACCAGTTGCCCGGCATCGAGCCCGAGCAGGCGGATCTGGTCGCGGATTCGCGGCCACCGCGATTCGAGGAAATATTTGCGCTCGGCCGCACGCAGGCGTTCCACCGCGCCGTCGAGCACGAACATGCCGACTCCCCGCCGCACCTCGACATAGCCTTCGTCCTGGAACCGCTGATAGGCCTTCGCCACGGTCAGCGGGTTGGCGCCGTGCTCGGCCGCCAGCGCGCGCACTGACGGAAGCTGGTCGCCGGCCCCGAACTCGCCGCGCAGGATCGCGGCGACGATGGTCGAGCGCAGCCGCAGATAGACTGGGCTCTCGTCGTCCTCATAAGCTGTCATGCTGCCTTAATACACTATTTGGCTCTCGGGTCCAGTGGTCATCCCGTCCAAACGCTGAGCAGCTGGTCGATATCGGGGCGCGGCCGCTCTTCGAGCGCGGCGCGCGGCGTGCCGATGAAAACGAAACCGGCGATCCGTTCGCCCGCCCCGCCGAACGCATCGCGCACCCGGTCGGAATAGGCCGCCCAGCCGGTGACCCAGCCGCCCGCAAACCCCAGCGCATGGGCGGCGTGGAGCAGGTTCATCGCCGCAGCGCCCACCGACAGCTCCTGCTCCCACACGGGAATATGGCTCTCGGCTCGCGGGCGCGAGAGGACCACGACCAGTGCCGGCGCCTGGCGGGCAAAGGCGTCGACCGCCTCCAGCTCGACGCGCCCGGCGTCGGGCTTGTGGGCAAGATATGCGTCGCGCAGCAGCGCGGCAAAGGCATCGCGTGCGCCGGTCGGCACCGCAACGAAGCGCCAGGGGCCAAGCTTGCCATGATCGGGCACCCGCGCCGCCATGGTCACGATATCGCGCAGTTGCGCCGCATCGGGCCCGGGTTCGATCAGGTCGCGCGGCCGCCCGGAGCGACGCGTGCGCAGATGTGTCAGCAGCGAGGAGGTGTCGTTGAGGATCATGCCGCCCCCTTATCGCGCGAAGGCAGATATTTACACCCGGGCATTTGCCGCTAGGTTCCGCCGCAACCAAAATGGCGGCACGCGCCGCCGCGACAGTTCAGGGAGCCCAGGATAGATGGTCGACGCACCGACCGCGGATAACCCGCGCGAGCCGGATATTACCCATACCAATCCGGCCACCGGCGAAACCTGGTTCGGCCATCCGCGGCAGCTGGCCCGGCTGTTCACCACCGAAATGTGGGAACGTTTCGGCTATTACGGCATGCGGGCGCTGCTCACCCTCTATCTGACCCAGCATTTCCTGTTCGGCGATCGCCAGGCGACGGGCCTGTACGGTGGCTATACCGCACTCGTCTATCTGACGCCGCTGGTCGGCGGCTATCTGGCCGACCAGTATCTGGGATCGAAGCGCGCGGTGAAGTTCGGCGCGGTGCTGATGGCGCTGGGCTATCTGACGCTCTGTTTCGGCGGCGAGACCGCCAAGCCCTTCGCCACCATCGACGGCCAGCGCTACGAGGTGACGATCGAGCGCGACGCGACGACGGGTGCTGAAACGCGCTATGTCGTCGACGGCGCGAACAAGCTGGCGATCAAGGGCAATGACGACGGTACCGTCGCGCTGCTCGGCGCCGACGGCACCGCCACCCGCACGGTCGCCGCCGGCGGCTTTTCGTCCGACGGCGAACGCAGCCCGTTTCACGTCACGTTGATGCTGGTGGCGCTGTGCATGGTCTCGGTCGGCAACGGGTTCTTCAAGCCCAACATCTCGACGATGGTCGGCGAGCTGTATGAACAGGGCGATCGCCGCCGCGATGCGGGCTTCACCATCTTCTACATGGGCATCAATCTGGGTTCGCTCGGATCGCAGATCCTGTGCCCGTGGCTCGCGGTGGCGGTCGGCTGGTGGGCGGGCTTCGGTCTCGCTGCCTTCGGCATGATGCTGTCATGGCTGCTGATCCAGTTCGACGGCGGCAAGCTCAACGGCTATGGCGAGCCGCCCGCTGACCAGCCCGCCAACCGGGCGATCGGCATCTTTGCGCTGGCGACGATCGGGGTGCCGGTCTTCTACCTGCTATTCGTCAACCTGATGAACGCGCCCGAGCCGGTGCCGGGATCGGGCATTGTCGGCTACATCCTGTCGTTGCCGCTGATGGGCAAGCTGTTGTTCGGCACCTTCCTGGTCTCGGTGCCCGGTATCCTCATCTGGTCGGCCAGCGTCGGCGACCGGCGCGAGTTTCAGATGATGCTGGCGGCGATGACGCTGATCGTGTTCAACGTCGTGTTCTGGACCCTGTTCGAGCAGGCGGGATCGAGCCTGACGCTGTTCGCCGACCGCAACACCGACCTGTCGGTGTTCGGGCTGTTCTCGATCACGGCCGGCCAGACACAGTTCTTCAACGCCTTCTTCATCGTCGTGTTCGCGCCGATCCTGTCGGTGCTGTGGACCCGGCTGGCAGCCCGCGGGATCGAACCGTCGATTCCGGTCAAGTTCGGCATTGCCCTGATCGGCGTCGGGCTCGGCTTCCTGTTCCTCGTCCTTGGCGCGCAATATGCCGGGCCGGATTTCAAGGTCGCGATCTGGTGGCTCGCCGGCCTGTACCTGATCCACAGCCTCGCCGAACTGTGCATCAGCCCGGTGGGGCTCAGCATGGTCACCAAATTGTCGATCGCACGCGTCGTCGGCCTGATGATGGGCGTGTGGTTCCTGTCGATCTCCGTCGCGCAATATGTCGCCGGGGTCGTCGCCCAGGTCGCGTCGGTCGAGACGGTTGGCGGCCAGGTGACCAATCTGAAGGTCAGCCTGGACACCTATAACGGCGTGTTCTGGACGATCGGGCTGATCTCGGCGGGAATCGGGCTGCTGCTGCTCGCGCTGTCGCCGCTGATCCGCAAATGGATGCACGGGGTGCAGTAAGCCGCGCGGGGCCGCCGCGACGAAAGGGGGGACGGCCATGTCCATGCTGATCATCGCGATCACCGCATTCGTCGGCTCGCATTTCGCGTTGTCGCACCCGTTGCGCGCGCCGCTGGTGCGGGCGCTGGGGCAGCAGGGGTTCATGCTGGTCTATGCGCTCGTCGCCTTTGCGACGCTGGGCTGGACCGCGCATGTCTATCAGGCGATGCCCGCCCAGCCCCTGCTCTGGCCGGTCGGCGACGTCTTGTGGGCGGCGGCGACCGTGCTGATGCTGTTCGCGTCGGTGCTGTTCGTCGGGTCGCTGATCGGCAATCCGGCGCTGCCCGATCCAAAGGCGACAGCGAAACCGGTGCCGGCGGCGCACGGCGTGTTCGCGATCACGCGCCATCCGATGATGTGGAGCTTCGCGATCTGGGCCTTGGTCCATATCGCCATCTATCCGACGCCCGGCAATATCGCGCTGTGCCTGGGCATCCTCGTCCTGGCGCTGCTCGGTTCGGCGCTGCAGGACCGCAAGAAGCGCGATCTGCAACCGGAGTTCTGGCCGCAATGGCAATCGGCGACATCCTATTGGCCGTTCGGCGCGATCGCGACCGGGCGCGCGCGGCTGGGCGGCTTTCGCGGACATGATCTGGCGGGGGGTGTGGTCGTCTGGCTGGTCGCGACATGGGCGCATCTGCCGCTCGCCGGCTGGGCCGCGGGGATCTGGCGCTGGATCGGCTGAACGCGTCCGAACCGGATCGATCAGTGGCGCGCTGTTACAAAGTGCGACAGCTTCGCTGTGGACGCCGCGCGGCAAGCCCGCCATCAGGGCAATCATGACGTTGCGGTTCCGATCCATGATGCTGGCCGGCCTCGTTCCGCTCGCGGGGTGTGCGGCCGGTCCCGATTATCGCCCTGCCCCGCCGGCGGCCCTCGGCGTGCCGGAGGGCTATTCCGTCCCTGCCCAGGCGACGCCCCAGCCCGACCTGACGCGCTGGTGGGCGAGCTTCGACGATCCCATGCTCGGCGAACTGGTCCAGCAGGCGGCGACCGAAAATCTCGACGTCGGCCAGGCCGTGACCCGCCTGCGCCAGGCGCGCGCGCAGCTCGCCCAGTCGCGCGCGGCGCTGCTGCCCAGCCTGACCGGGGGCGTCAACTATACGCGCAACCAGACGTTGCGCGGCGGCGCGGGCGTCAACACCCTGCCCGACGGCACGATCATCTCGACCGGCGGCGGCGGATCGAGCGACAGCTACTCGCTCGGCCCCGATGTCAGCTATCAGGTCGACCTGTTCGGCCGCAACGCCCGCACGATCGAGAGCGCACGCGCCAATTACGAAGCGAGCGGCTTCGACTATGCGAGCGTGCTGATCGCCACCCAGGGCGAGATCGCCCGCAATTACGTGCTCGCGCGACTGGCGCAGCAGCAGCTGGCCAATGCCCGGCGTTCGCTGGACATCCAGTCGGAAAATCTGGAGATCGCAGGATTCCGGGTGCAGGCGGGGCTCGTCTCGTCGCTCGACCAGGAACAGGCGCGCGCGCAGCGGGCACAGACCGCCGCGACGGTGCCCCAGATCGAACAGAGCTATAATCAGGCGGTTTCGCGCCTCGGCGTGCTGACCGGCCGCGCGCCGGGGGCGCTCAAGGCGCAGCTGGAGCAGGCCCGGCCGATTCCGCGCGGCCCCGCCGCCGTCGCGGTCGGCATCCCCGCCGACACGCTGCGCCAGCGCCCCGACGTGCGCAGCGCCGAACGCCAGCTGGCCGCCGCCACCGCCCAGATCGGCGTGGCGGAGGCCCAGCTTTATCCCGCGCTCAGCATCGGGGGCAGCATCGACACCAACGCCAACGCCATTTCCGACCTGTTCGACATCATCACCGGCCGCATCTTCCTCGGCCTCTCACAGACGATCTTCGACAATGGCCGGCTGCGCGGCCAGCTGCGGTCGGCGCGTGCGGCGGCGGACGGCGCGTTCCTCGCCTACAAATCGTCGGTGCTGACCGCGCTCGAGGATGTCGAGAATGCGATCGTCGCGCTGCGCACCGCGCAGGCACGCGAGGCGGAATTCCGCATCGCCTATGACGCCGCCGACGCCCAGGCGCTGCTGGCGCGCACGCAATATCGCTCGGGCCTGACCGATTTCACCACGCTCAACCAGTCGGAAAGCCAGCTGTTCGCCGCCGCCAACAGCCTGGCCCAGGCGCAGGCCGATCAGGCCAATGCGCTCGTTCAGCTCTACGGCGCGCTCGGCGGCGGGTGGGACAGCGCGACGGTCCCGCAAGTCGATCAACTGGCGGAAAGCACCGCCCTTCAAGCCAATCGGAACAAGTGATGGCCGACCAGTCCAGCCCCGATCTCGACACGTTCCTGGGTGCAAAGCAACGCCCGCGCTGGCGCACCCGCCTCTACTGGGCGCTGGCGGCCGTCGGTGTCCTGCTGCTCATCCTGGCAGCGATGCGCTTGTTCAGCGGCCCCGAAGCGCCGCGCTATTCGACGCAGACGGTGACGCGCGGCAATCTGGAGGTCAGTGTTTCGGCGACCGGCAAGCTGGCACCCACCAATCAGGTCACGGTCGGCTCCGAATTGTCGGGGCTGGTCACGCGCGTGCTGGTCGACGTCAACGACCGGGTCGCCAAGGGCCAGCCGCTGGCGCTGATCGACCCCGCCCAGCTGGACGACCAGATCCGCCAGACCCAGGCACAGCTTGCCGCCAACCGCGCGGCGGTGGCCCAGCAGCGCGCGACGCTGACCGAGGCGCAGGCGACGCTGACCCGGTTCGAGGAGGTGAGCCGCCTGTCGGGCGGGCGGGTGCCGGCGAAGACCGAACTCGACACCGCGCGCGCCGCGGTCGGGCGCGCGATCGCCAATGTCCGCGCCGCCGAGGCCAATGTCCAGGCGACGAGCGCCCAGCTTTCGTCCAACCAGACGCAGCGGTCGCGCGCCGTCATCCGCTCGCCCGTGAACGGCGTCGTGCTGGCGCGCCAGGTCGATGCCGGCCAGACCGTCGCCGCTTCGTTCAATACGCCGACCCTGTTCGTCATCGCCGAGGATCTGAGCGCGATGAAGCTGGAGGTCGCGATCGACGAGGCCGATGTCGGCCAGGTCCAGCAGGGCCAGCGCGCGACCTTCACCGTCGATGCCTTTCCCGGCGAGCGTTTCCCGGCGCAGATCACCCGCGTCGATGTCGGCTCCAACCTGTCGGCACAGGAGGCGTCGGCTGCGACGACGAGCACCACCACGTCCGCCAATCAGGTCGTGTCCTATGCCGCCGTGCTCAGCGTCGACAATCCCGGGCAGCGGCTACGCCCCGGCATGACCGCGACGGCGGAGATCGTGACGAGTTCGGCGGGCAATGTCCTGCTGGTGCCCAACGCGGCGCTGCGCTTCACCCCGCAGGCCGAGGGTGCGGGCGGCCAGGATGCAGGCAGCGGCGTTGCCGGGGCGCTGATCCCGCGCGGCCGTCGCTTCGGCCGCGGCGCCGAAAAGACCGCCGAGATCGGCCGCGGTTCGCAGCAGACCGTCTATGTGCTCGGCGCCGACGGCAAGCCGCAGCAGGTCAAGATCACGACCGGCAACAGCAATGGCCAGATGACCCAGGTGACCGGCGGCGATCTGCGCCCGGGCATGAAGGTGATCGTCGGCCAGCTGTCGGGTGGCGAGGAAGCCCGGTCCGGCGGCGGTGGTGGCCGGCGCCAGGGTGGTGGTGGTCCCGGCGGCGGGGGGCGGCGTGGCCAGTAACCCGCCCGACCCCATCATCCGCCTGCGCGGCGTCACCAAGACCTATGGCGAAGGACCGACCGCGTTCCAGGCGCTGAAGGGGGTCGACCTCGACATCTCCGCGGGTGATTTCGTCGCGGTGATGGGGCCCTCCGGGTCGGGCAAGTCGACGACGATGAACATGCTCGGTTGCCTCGACGTGCCGTCGAGCGGGACCTTCGAGTTCAAGGGCGTCCATGTCGAACGGCTGGACCGCGACCAGCGCGCGCTGCTTCGCCGCAAATATCTCGGCTTCGTGTTTCAGGGCTTCAACCTCCTGGCCCGCACCAGCGCGCTTGAGAATGTCGAGCTGCCGCTGCTCTATCGCGGTGAGCCGCGCAAGGAACGGCAACAGGCAGGCATGGCCGCGCTCGAGCAGGTCGGGCTTGCGCCATGGTGGAAGAACACGCCTGCCGAACTGTCGGGCGGTCAGCAGCAGCGCGTGGCGATCGCACGCGCCATCGTGACCAACCCCGACGTCCTGCTCGCCGACGAACCGACCGGCAATCTCGACAGCGAACGCTCGATCGAGATCATGGAGCTGCTCACGCGCCTGAATCAGGAGCGCGGCATCACCGTGCTGATGGTCACGCACGAAGCCGACATGGCGGCATTCGCGCGCACGATCGTCCATTTTAAGGACGGCCTGGTCGAACGGATCGATACCGGGCACCGCGCCGGGGTGCCGGTATGAGGGTGATGCGGTCTTTGCGTGCCCCTCGCGCCGTTTGGGCTGAGCGTGTCGAAGCCCCGTTCTTCTTCATTGATCACTGCAAAGAAGAACCGTTCTTCGACAAGCTCAGGACAAACGGATCGGGGTTCGGAGGGAGAAACCCGTTTATCCAACCCCTCTCCCCTTGTGGGAGAGGGATGCGCAGACTTGGCAGCTTGCTGCCTAGTCGGAGCTGGGTGAGGGGAGAGCGCCGCCCGATCATCGCGAGCCGCGACCCTCTCCAAGCTCCACTAGCCGCTTACGCGGCAAGTTTCGCTATCCTCCCCCGTCGAGGAGGAGGAAGGTAATCATGCTCGGCACCACCTTCACGCTGGCCGTCCGGTCGATCCTGCGCCACAAGCTGCGCTCGTTCCTGACCACGCTGGGCATCATCATCGGCGTCGCCGCGGTCGTCACGATGGTGACGCTGGGCAAGGCGACGACGGTCGCCGTGCAGCAGCAGATCGCCGCGCTCGGCACCAACATTCTCCAGGTGCTGCCCGGTCAGGGCTTCGGACGCGGCGGCGGCGGCCCGCGCCCGCCGGATTTCGAGATGGCCGACGTCGAGGCGATCCGCGAGCAGATCGCCGGCGTCGCCGCCGTCGCGCCGACCGCGCAGGCGAGCGCGACCGCGATCTTCAACGGCGCCAACTGGTCGACCCAGATCAACGGCACCACCAACGCCTTTTTCCAGATCCAGCCCTGGAAGCTGTCCGACGGCCGGCTGTTCAGCCCGGCGGAGGAACAGGCAGGCAAGGCGGTGTGCATCCTGGGCAATACCGTCGTCACCAACCTGTTCCGCAGCGGCGGCGCGGTGGGCAGCCGCATCCGCGTCGGCAACGTGTCGTGCGACGTCGTCGCCACGCTCCAGCCGCGCGGCCAGGCCGGCTTCGGCGGCGATCAGGACAATGTCATCATCATGCCGATCAAGACGGTGCAGCGCCGCTTCACCGGCAATCGCGACATTCGCGCCATCCTGGTCGGCGTCGACGCCGATTACCAGACGTCGGCGGTGCAGGCGTCGCTGACCAGCCTGTTGCAGGAGCGCCGCCGGATCCAGCCCGGCCAGGACGACAATTTCTTCATCTTCGACAGCCGCCAGTTCACCGACACCTTTACCCAGACGACCCAGCTGCTGACCACGATCGTGACCGCGGTGGCCGCGATCAGCCTGATCGTCGGCGGCATCGGCATCATGAACATCATGCTGGTCAGCGTGACCGAACGCACCCGCGAAATCGGCATCCGGCTGGCGATCGGCGCGGTCGGGCGCGAGGTGCTGACCCAGTTCCTGGTCGAGGCGATCGTGCTGTCGATGCTGGGCGGCATCATGGGGCTGTTGCTCGCCCAACTCGCCATCGGGCTGATCGCGCCGCTCGCCAAGCTGCCCTGGCTGTTCGATCCGGCGATCAACATCGGCGCCTTTGCCATTTCCGCATTGATCGGGGTCGTGTTCGGCTTCTTTCCCGCCCGTCGCGCCGCCGCGCTCAACCCGATCGACGCGCTCCGCCACGAATAGGGGCAACCGGGCTCGACCCGGCTCGGCTCAACCCGCGAACTGCAGCAGGATCAGGCCGGCCACCAGCATGACCGCGGCCGCGATCCGCCGTGCGCCCGAACCCTCGCGCAACAGGCGCGCGCCGAACACGGCCGCCCATACCACCGCGGTTTCGCGCAGCGCCGCGACCTTGGCGGTTTCGATCAGCGAAAAGGCGTAGAGCGCCGACCCGAACGACAGGACCGACAGTGCGCCTGCCGCGAGGCCATAGCGCCAGCGCGCCGCTACAACTGCCATTACTTGTCCGCGCCGCACCGCCAGCGCGGTGATCGTCACCAGCACCCAGTCGACCATGAACAGCCAGACGATATAGGTGACCGGCGTCGGCGCGATGCGCACGCCGCGTGCGTCCGCCACGCTGTAGAGCGCGACCCCGATCGCCGTCGCGCCAGCCCAGCCGAGCGCCGCGGCGTCGGGATGCGACCGCCAGCCGCCACCCTGTCGCGGCCAGGCGAAGGCGATCACCGCGACCGTCGCGATCGCGAGCCCCAGCCAGCCGATCGCGCTCAGCCGTTCGCCCAGAATCACCGCGGCGGCGAGCGCGGTCAGCAGCGGCGCAGTGCCCCGCATGATCGGAAAGACAAGCGAGAAGTCACCCCGCTCGAGCGCGCGGATCAGGCAGACCTGATAAGCGAAATGCACGGGTATCGCCCAGCCGAGCGCAGCCAGCGTCGCTGCGTCGGGCCATGGCACGACCAGCGCGAAGGGCGCGACCATCAACGCCGAGCTGGTCGACAGCACCGCGCGCCCGACCAGGATGTCGCTGCCCAGCTTGACCGCCAGATTGGCCGTCGCCAGCGTGATCGCCGAAAACAGTCCGAGCGCGATCGCGAGTGTCGTCGCGTTCATCGCAACCGGCCGCGTCGGGCAACCACTCGCACGGTGCGCGGCATGATCGGCATCATTCCCCCGATAGTGTGCGCCTGGCACGAGACTGTAACATCGGGCGCCTAGCGCAGTTCGAGGCAGGGAGAGTGCAAAATGTTGCAGATCATCGTGGCGCTATCGCTGGCGGGGGTGCAGGAGGTGCCGATGCGCGACGCCCCGCTCCACCCCCCGATCGTCATCGCCCATCGCGGCGCCAGCGGCGAACGGCCCGAACACACGATCGCCGCCTATACGCTCGCGATCGAACAGGGTGCGGATTTCATCGAACCCGATCTGGTGCCGACCAAGGACGGCGTGCTGGTCGCGCGGCATGAGAACAACATCACCGATACGACCGACGTCGCCGCGCATCCCGAGTTCGCCGATCGCAGGACGACCCGGACGATCGACGGCGAGACGATGACCGGATGGTTCACCGAGGATTTCACGCTCGCCGAGCTGAAGACGCTGCGCGCACGCGAGCGCCTGCCCCGGCTGCGTCCCGACAATGTCCGCCATGACGGCCGGTTCGAGGTGCCGACGCTGGCCGAAGTGATCGCGCTCGCCCAGCAGCACACGGCAAAGACCGGGCGGCGGATCGGCATCTATCCCGAAACCAAGCATCCGGGATACTTCGCGTCGATCGGCCTGCCGATCGAACCGGCGCTGGTCGCGCAGCTGAACGCGGCAGGCTGGGACGATGCCGACGCGCCGGTGTTCATCCAGTCGTTCGAGGTCGAAAACCTGAAGCGGCTGAAGGGCATGACCGGGGTCCGGCTGATCCAGCTGATCGCCGACCAGGGAGCGCCCGCCGACGGCAGCTATCCGAGCTATGCCGCGATGACGACGCCGGACGCGCTGCGACGGATCGCGGCCTATGCCTGGGGTATCGGACCAGCCAAGGGGCTGGTGCAGCCAGGCGACGGCCCCGTGACGACGCTGGTGCGCGATGCCCATGCCGCCGGGCTTGGTGTCCATCCCTGGACCTTTCGCGCCGAAAACTTCTTTCTGCCCGCCAGCCTGAGGCGCGGCGACGATCCCGCCGCGCACGGCGACCTCTCCGCCGAAATCGCCCGCTTCCTCGACCTCGGCGTGGATGGCGTTTTCTCCGACTTCCCCTATGCTGCCGTTCGGGCGCGGGATGCGGCACGGGGCCGCTCGCCCGAGTAAGGAGCGCGAGGGATCATGCGCGTGCGTACCGGTCTGGCGGTGCTTGCCGCCCTGGCAACCCCTGGCTGCATTGCCAAGACTGCGGTCGACATCGTCACCCTGCCCGTCAAGGCGGGCGCACAGGTCGTCGACTGGTCGACGACCAGCCAGGACGAGGCCGACCGCAATTACGGCCGCGAGATGCGCAAGCTCGCCAAGCGGTGCCGCAAGGACCCCGATGATGCGGAATGCGACCGGCTCGATCGCGATCGCTATCCCGCGCGCGACGATTAGCGGACGGCGATCCGGCCACTGCGTGCCGGCCGGGCAACCCATATGGCGGTCGTCAGCGCGGGCACCTCGAAGCGGCCGGTCCGCCACGTGGCCGAACGCAGCACCGCATCGTCCGACGCGCGCTGCACGCGATGCAGCGTGTAGCGTGCCCCGGCGGGCGCGGGCACGGACCGCGCCTCGCGGCTCGCATTGATCGTGACGACCATGTCGGGCCGCGCGGAATCGCCCAGCGCCATGACGATCAGGCCGGGCTGACGTTCGACGCCCGCGCCCTCGAAATGGACCTGCGCGCGTACCTGCGCGCCGGTGCGCAGCCGCAACAAGGGCGAGGCGCGCCGGATTTTCAACAGCTCGTGCAGGTGCGCCTGCGCCCGCGCGATGTCGCCCGCGTCGACCCGCAGGCGCGGGTCGGCGAGCAGCGGGCCGGCGATCGGCCAGTCCTCGCCATTTTCGACCCGCGGGGGAAGTCCGCGCGCCCAGCCATTGTCGCGCGCATCCGCGTCGAGCAGATTGAACCAGTCGCCTGAATCGAACGAGTTGCGATCCAGCGACTTCGAGCGCAGCCGCTCCTGGCCGGCATGGATGAACGGCACCCCCTGCGCGAGCAGGATGACCGATGTCGCAATGTTCTGCCACCGCACCCGTTCCGCGGCGGTGATGCCGGGCGGCAATTTATAGGCGTTCGAATCGAACAGCGTGTGGTTGTCGTGCGCCTCGGCATAGTTGATCGTTTCCTGAGGGTCGGAGACATAGCCGAAGGGCGCGCCGTGATAGTCGAGCTCGCGCGCGGCGCGCGTCGTGCCATCCGCCAGGACCAGCCGATAGTCGGACAGGCTGGCGGCAAGCCCCGCGCGCACCTGATCCGCGGCGGCGAGTGCGGCGACGCGCGCGGCATCGTCCGCCGGCCGCGCCGCGTTGGGGGCGGTGAACAGCCCGCTCGCGAAGCCCTGGGTGCGGACGAGCGTCGCGCCGTGGTCCGCGGGGCCGCCGCCGCGCAGCGCATCGCGCAGCCGGTCGTTGAACGTGCCGACGCCGGTGCCGGCCCCCATGTGCCGCTGGGTCGCCTGAACGAAGCGCGCGTCGTCGGCGACCTCGCCGAAATTCCAGCCCTCCCCGTAAATATAGAGGCGCGCGCCATCGACGCCGTCCTTCGCCAGCGTGAGCCGCGCCAGGCGATCGCGCGCGCGCAGGATCGTGTCGCGGCCATGATGCCCCATCAGGTCGAAGCGGAAACCCGCGACCTTGTAGTCGCGCGCCCAAACGACCATCGCATCGATCATCAGCCGCTCCATCATCCGCCGTTCGCTGGCGGTGTTGGCGCAGCAGGTGCTGGTGGTCACCGCGCCCTTGTCATCCAGACGGTGATAATAGCCCGGCACGATGCGATCGAGCACCGATCGCGGATGCTGGCCCGACGCGGTGGTGTGGTTGAACACGACGTCGAGGACGGTGCCGAGCCCGGCATCGGCAAGCGCGGCGACCATCCGGCGAAACTCGCGGATGCGCGCGATGCCGTCGGGATCGGTCGCATAGCTGCCCTCGGGCACCAGATAATGCCACGGGTCATAGCACCAGTTAAACCCGTCCTTCGCATGCGCCGCCTCGACCGCCGCCTGCTGGCGGTCGCTGTCGGGCGGCAGGTCGCTCAGGTCGCCGGGCTCGCGCCGGTCGCGCGCGCGCTCCGCGATCGTGGCGCAGTCATAGGTCGGCAGCAGGTGCACGTCGCTCAACCCCGACCGGGCGAGCGCGCGCAGCCGTCGCATGCCGGCGCTGCGCGGATCGGCAAAGCCCAGATAGCCCCCGCGGTGCGCCGCGGCCACGCTGCGGTCCGCGATCGAGAAATCGCGGACATGCAGCTCGTAGAAGACGCGGTCCTCGGGCGCCTCGGGCAGCACGCGGGCGATGCGGTCCCAGCCGGCGGGCTTGGTGTCGGCATCGGCCAGATCGACGATCTGGCTGCGCGCGCTGTCGGCGGCGAGCGACAGCGAATAGGGATCGGTGACCAGATTGGTCTCGACCCTGCCCGTCGCCGGCACGAACACCTCGACCTCGTAGAGATAATAGCGGCGGTTCCAGTCGCGTTCGCCGGTGATGTGCCAGACACCCGTCGCGGCATCCCCGGTCATCGCCAGCACGTTGTGCGCGGCACCGCTCGGCCCGTCGAACAGATGCAGGCGCACCGCACGCGCGGTCGGTGCCCACAAGGCGAGCGTCGGGCGACCATCGGCGAACCCGACGCCGAGCGGCGCGTCGGTCGCGAACAGCGCGTCGATCACCCCGCCGGTCTGGACCCCGGTTCGATCGACGACGCGTCCGGCCGCATCGCGCGCCACCATCGCCACCGGGCCCTTGAGCCAGCCGCGCACGCGCGCGGGGTCCACGCCCGCGATCCGCCAGAGCGGCAGGCCGCGCAGATGCGGATAGGCGGTCGCCAGGTCGCCGCTCAGCGTGCCCGCCGCGATCAGCGGGATCGGTGCCGCCCCATCGACCTCGATCACGGGCCGGGCACCGGCGACGGGGCGCCAGGCGATGAGGTCCGCGGTCAGCCAGTGCGCACGCGCCTCGACGGGGCGGGCGGGTGCCTCGACGGGGACCGCCGCCGGGATCGCGACCGGCGTCGCCGCTGAAGCAAACGGCAGGAGTATCGCGATCAAGGCCAGGATCATGCGCCGCGACATCACTTCCTCCCGCGCGTCGACGCGCACTGATTTTGGGGCATCGTCGGCGGCGGGCGGCCGCGTGGCAAGCATTCGCGGCTGAATACGTATGTCCGGCGATCCACGGGGAAAGGGGTGGTCGCGCCGGTCAGGCGCGACCACCCCCCTGTCGGCGCGCGGCTAGCCGATCTGCTTCCAGAACAGGATCTTGTCCTCGCCCGTGTCATAGAAGTCGCGGATCCGCGCCTCGCGGGCAAAGCCCAGCCCGTCGTAGAAGGCACGCGTCGCCGCATAATCGGGCAGCGACGAGGTTTCGACGATCAGGACGCGCCCGCCCGACTGGCCGAGCCGGGACTCGAGCGCCGCGATGATCGCGGTGCCGACGCCCTGCCCCTGCAGCTCGGGGCGCACCGCGATCGCCAGCAGGTTGAAGGTGCCGATGGTCATCCGCTCGGGCTCGCAATAGCCGAAGCCGATCACCTCCCTCTCCCGTTCGGCGACCAGCCAGTGATGCGGCGCCCGACCCGCGAGCCAGGGTTCGGCCATCTCCGCCAGCATTTCGGCGGGGAACAGCCCGGTTTCGTCCAGCACGCGTGCGATCGCATGCAGGTCGGCACGCGCCATGGCGCGCACATTGATGTTCTCGGTCAACTCGGATTTCCTTCTGATCGCCCGCGCATCGGCGGGCATGTCCGCAGGACGCACCGCGTCAGCCGGCTGACGCCGGGGCGGTGGGTCGGAAAGCTCCCGCCACGGGGAGCCGAACGTCAGGCGGTCATCAAATCTCCATCGCCGGCCGGTTCGGGCGCGACAGGACAAGCATGCGGCCGGGGCCGGACATCGTCAAGCCATCGCGTCGGGGCTCAACGGTCGCGCGGCACCCTCGCGGCCCAGCCAGGCGCGGTTGGCATTGGTCAGGTGCAGCCGCCAATGGGCTTCCGCCCCGTCCGCATTGCCCGCCTCGACCAGCTCGATCAGCCGCAGCACCGATTTCAGACCCGACCGGACGTAACGCTGGCGCTCCTCGTCGCCGAGGCGGTGGGTGGCCAGCCATTCGCGCTGATAGGCGCGATATTGCCGCTGCAGGATGTCGGTCATCAGCAACAATGTGCGCTGGCCGCTGACCTCTGCGATCGCGCGGTGGAACCGGTCGAGCCCGGCGATGAAGTCGCCATAATGCCCGCCGTCAATGAGCCGGACGAGCCGGCGATATTCGCCGCGCAGCCGCTCGATCGCAGCGGACGCACGCTGCTGGGCGATGGCGCGGACCAGGAACGGCTCGATCGCCAGCCGCGCGGCATAGGCGTCGCCGATCGTCGCACCGGCCGCCTGCAGCGCATAGCCCGCCTGACGCGCCACCCCCGCGCTGCCCGGCCGGCGGATCAGCGCGCCGCTGCGCGACCCCCGCATGATGCGCAGGAACCCCTCGCCCTCCAGCACCCGCAGCGCCTCGCGCAATGTGGGGCGCGAGACGCCCAATGTCGCAACCAGCTGCGCCTCGGGCGGCAGCGTGTCGCCGTCCTTCAGCTCGCCCGACAGGATGCGCCGCCGCACCCGCTCGGCGACGAGCTCCGAGGCCTTGGGCAGGTGGACGCGCTCGCTCAACCCACCACGCCCGCCGCGCGCAGCCGCGCGATCGCCGCGGCGTCATGGCCCAGCTCGCCCAGGATCGCGTCGCTGTCCGCGCCTGCCGGGCCGGCCCCGCGCGGGGGCGGGGCGGGGGTCACGGCAAAGCGCGGGTGCGGCGCGGGCTGGATCGCGCCGTTAACGGTCGCAAAGGTGCCGCGCGCGACATTGTGGGGATGCGCCGGCGCCTCGGTGAGCGACAGGACGGGGGCGAAGCAGATGTCGGTCCCCTCCATCACCGCGCACCATTCGTCGCGGCTGCGGCTGCGGAAGATGTCGGCGATCCGCGCCTTCAGCTCGGGCCAGGTCGCGGGATTGAGCTGGACGTCGAAGGCGGGATCGTCGGCGATGCCCAATGCCTCGCGCAGCTGGCGGTAAAAAGGCGCTTCGATCGACCCGATCGCGACATATCTGCCATCGGCGCACGCAAACGTGTCATAGAAATGCGCACCGCCGTCGAGCACATTGACGCCGCGTTCGTCGCGCCACCGCCCGCTGGCGTGAAAGGCATAGGTCATCGCGGCGATCAGCGCCGACCCGTCGGACATTGCGGCGTCGACCACCTGCCCCGGCCGGCCCATCCGCACCGCCAGCAGCGCGCTGACCATGCCGAACGCCAGCATCATCGCGCCGCCGCCGAAATCGCCGACATAATTGACCGGCGGCACCGGCTTGCCCCCCGCCGGCCCGACCGTGTGCAGCACGCCCGACAGCGCGATGTAATTGATGTCGTGCCCGGCGGCCTGCGCCAGCGGTCCGTCCTGACCCCATCCGGTCATGCGGCCATAGACCAGCCGAGGATTGTCGCCAGTCAGTGCGTCCGGTCCCAGCCCCAGCCGCTCCATCACACCCGGCCGGAACCCCTCGATCAGCCCGTCGGCGGTCCCGCACAGCGCGCGGGCGATGTCGCGCCCCGCCGGCGACTTGATGTCGAGGCAGATCGAGCGGCGCGAGCGCGACAGCGCATCGACCGGGTCGAGCCGCGCGCCCGGCCGGTCGATCCGGATCACCTCCGCGCCGTGATCGGCGAGCATCATGCCGCAGAACGGGCCCGGCCCGATGCCGGCGAACTCGATGATGCGGATGCCGTCCAGCGCCCCCGGCATCGCGGCCTACAGCGACTCGATGATCGTCACATTGGCGACGCCGCCGCCCTCGCACATCGTCTGCAGCCCGTACCGCTTGCCCCGCGCGTGCAGCGCGTGGACCAACGTCGCCATCAGCTTGGTCCCGCTTGCGCCCAGCGGGTGGCCGAGCGCGATCGCGCCGCCATTGACGTTCAGCCGTTCGGGGTCCGCGCCGACATGGCGCAGCCAGGCCAGCGGCACCGGCGCGAACGCTTCGTTGACTTCATACAGGTCGATCTCGTCGATCGTCATGCCCGCGCGCTTCAGCGCCCGGTCGGTCGCGAACAGCGGCTCCTCCAGCATCACCACCGGGTCGCCCGCCGTCACCGTCAGGTTGACGATGCGCGCCAGCGGGGTCAGGCCATGATCCTTCAGCGCCTGTTCGGACACGACCAGCACCGCCGATGATCCGTCGCAGATCTGGCTGGCGTTGCCGGCGGTAATCACGCCGCCCTCGGCCAGGGTCTTGAGGCTCGCCAGCCCCTCCAGGCTCGCGTCCGCACGGATGCCCTCGTCGCGGTCGTGCATCACCGGCCCCTCGGGCGTCTCCACCTCCACCGCGACGATCTCGCCCGCGAATGCGCCCGACTCGGTGGCTGCGGCGGCGCGGCGATGGCTCTCCAGCGAATAGGCGTCGAGCAGTTCGCGGTCGAAGCCGTATTTCCGCGCGATCATCTCCGCGCCGGTGAACTGGCTGAACCCGCGTACATTGAAACGATCGAGCACCTTCTGCGAAAAGGGCTTGGCCCCGGTTTCGCGCAGCGCGGTCGAGCCCATCGGCACGCGGCTCATGCTCTCGACGCCCGCGGCGATCACCACGTCCTGGGTGCCCGACATCACCGCCTGCGCCGCGAACTGGATCGCTTGCTGCGACGATCCGCACTGACGGTCGATCGACACCGCCGGCACCGATTGCGGCAGCGACGATGCCAGCACCGCATTGCGGCCGATGTGCAGCGCCTGCTCGCCCGCCTGGCCGACACAGCCCATGATGACGTCCTCGATCGCGGCGGGGTCGATCCCGCTGCGTTCGGCGACGGCGGTCAGGATCAGCCCGCCCAGGTCATTGGCATGGATGCCCGACAGGCGTCCGTTGCGTTTGCCGCCGGCGGTGCGCGCGGCGTCGACGATATAGGCTGCGGCCATGGCATCTGCTCCAGCTTCATGGCCCGGCGCGATCCCCGGGCGATTTTCCCGCATTGTGGCACGGCGACGCCGCGCCGCGCCAGCCGCAATCGCATGACCTGTCTAACCAGGTGCGCGTTCATCCAGCGCGATTTGCGCCAGGGCGAGCGCGCCAAGCGGCCCGGCCCGGTCGCCTAGCCCCGCCAGCCGGACCTGCGCATCGATCGTGTCCGCCGTGACGAAGGGCAGATAGCCCGCCAGCTTCGCCAGCATGCCCCGGCGGATCGCCGGCAGCAGCGCGGGCCGGTTCACCGCGACGCCGCCGCCGATCAGGATGCGGTCGGGTGCCAGAGTCTGCATCAGCATCGCGAAACCGCCCGCCAGCGCGTCGGCGACGGGCACCCAAAGGGGATCGTCGTCGGCGATCGCGTCGCCCGGCCGTCCACCCGCGCGCGCAACGATCGCGGGGCCGCTCGCCAGCCCCTCCAGACAATCGCCGTGAAAGGGGCAGACCCCGGCGAAATCGTCGCCCGGCAGGCGACGGACGGCGACATGGCCGGCCTCCGGATGCATTTGTCCGGTCACCGCTCGCCCGTCGGCAATGATGCCCATTCCGATGCCGGTGCCGATCGTGACATAGACCACATCGCGCGACCCGACCGCCGCGCCCCAGCGTTGCTCGGCCAGCGCCGCGCCGGTGACGTCGGTGTGGATCATCGCGGGCCCGTCGACCATCGCCGCCAGCGGGTCGAGGATCACCGCCCCCGCCCAGCCGGGCTTGGGCGTGGGCAGCATCCGGCCATAATCCGCACGACCCGGCAGCACGCCCACCGGCCCGAAGCTCGCCACGCCCAGTGCGGCGGGCGCATGCGTCGCGCGCCAGCGGCCGAGCGCGGCGGCGAGCGGACCCAGCGTCGCATCGGGCGTCGTGGTCGGCACCGTCACTTGGTCGATGATCCGGTCGCCCTGGCCGATCAGCGCGATCGACTTGGTCCCACCGAGTTCGATGCCGGCCAATACCGGCGCAGTCGTCACCACGCGCAAATCCCCCCTTGCCCCAAAAGGCCACCGCGTCCGCCTAGCAACGCCGCCGGTACGCGTTCAAGCGACGATCGCGCACCGGCCCTTGATCGTTCGTCCGCAAACAGGTCAAAGGGGTCATGACCACGCGGGTGCGCAACATCGCCGATCTTGCCAAGCTGGCCGGGGTGTCCGCCGGAACCGTGTCGCGCGCGCTGGCCAACAAGTCGCTGGTCAACCCCGAAACCCGTGAGCGCATCCAGGCACTGGCACGCGAGCATGAATTCCGTCCCAACCAGATGGCGCGCCGCCTGCGCACGCAGAGCACGCGGATGATCGGCGTCGTCATCCCGCTTGGCCATGAACGGCGCCAGCACCTGTCCGACCCGTTCTTCATGACGATGATCGGTGCGCTGGCGGACGAACTGACCGAAAAGGGTTATGACCTGGTCCTCTCGCGCGTCATCCCGGACGGCGACGACTGGCTCGACCGCATCGTCGATTCGGGGATGCTCGACGGCGTCATCCTGATCGGCCAGTCCAACCAGTTTGCCGTGATCGAACGCGTCGCCGGACGCTATCGCCCGCTCGTCGCATGGGGCTCGCATCTCGATGGCCAGGTGCATTGTTCGATCGGCACCGACAATCGTCACGGCGGCTGGATCGCGGGTCAGCATCTGATCGCCCGCGGGGCGCGGCGGCTGGCCTTTCTGGGCGACGTCGAGGCCCCCGAGTTCCGGTTGCGCTTCGAGGGATTGTGCGACGCAGCCGCCGCCGCCGGACTGGCCGAACCGACGCTGTTCGCCACCCATCTGGCGGTCGAGTTCCAGGAACGCGACCTTCAGACGCACCTGGGCGACATCACGGGCGGCTATGACGGCCTGTTCGCCGCGACCGACATGATCGCGATGGCGACGTTGCGCGTGCTCGCCGACCATGGTGTGCGCGTGCCCGACGATGTCCGCCTGATCGGCTATGACGACCTGCCCATCACCGGCCAGACGGTGCCGCGGCTGTCGACGATCCGCCAGGATATCCGCGAAGGTGCCCAGTTGATGGTGCGCGCGCTGTTCGCGCGGATGGGGGGGCAGGAAACCGCCGCCGTCCAGATGCAGCCGCTGCTGATCCCGCGCGATTCGACCTGATCGCATTCAGGCGATCGTCACACGGTCGCCGTCGAACGCCAGCGCGAACCAGGGCGCGGCGGTGCCGCCGAACTGCGCGCGCGCCACGCCTGGCGCGTCGGGATCGCGCCCCGCCAGGCCCCACAGGTCGATGAAGCTGATCACGCGATGTTCGGCGGTCACCCACCAGCAATAGGTCTGAAAGGGCTCGGCCACCGGGTTGGCGGCGACCAGCCCGCTGCCATTGACCGGCCGCCACGGTCCGGCCATGCGGTCGGCGACCATTGCATACAGGCCCGTCCGCCCCGGCACGCCCGGCGCGAAACGATGCGCCCAGGTCGACCAGAACAGATAATAGCGCCCCCCCGCCATCACGATGTGCGGACGTTCGAGCTCGCGGTTGACGCCGGTGGCATCGACGATCGGGGGAAGCAGCCGCCAGGCACCCGCATCGCGCGCCGCAATGCCGATCACGCCATCGAACGCCGCCGGGTCGGGTGACGCGGAACCCGTGAACAACAGATATTCCCGGCTGTCAGCGGGATCGCGGAACCATGCGGGGTCGCGAAAGCCCTTGATGCCGCCCGCCTCCGCCTCGTCCTGAACCGCCGCGACATAATGCACGCCGTCAGGACGGATGCTTTCCACCGGCGGGGTCCAGTTGTCGATCATCGCCTCACCGGTATCGTCGTGGAGCCGGCGACGCGTCTCGAACAGCCGCTGTGCGAAGCGCGGGCCCCCGGCGCGATGACCGGCGGCGGTGAAATAGAGCGTGATCATGCCGCCCGCGTCGTCGAGCACGGCGAAGCCCGACCATTCGCGGCTGCCCGGGGAGAAGCCGTCGGGCAACGCGTTGCCCAGGTCGCGCCAGCCATCGGGTCCGTGGCTGAGCGCGCGAATGCGGGCATGATCGTGGCGCGCCCCCGGATCGGCCATGCGCGGCGCGGCCAGGAAAAACCACAGGCTGCGTCCGTCGCGGACCACCAGCCGCCCGTCGCTATGCTGGAGCTGCCACATGTCCCACAGGTCCATGCCGGGGATCATCGGCTGCACATCGTCCGCGCCGATCAGGGGCAGGTCGGCGCCCGATTGCGTCGCGATCCGACGGACATGATCGACGGTCCAGGGCGTGGTCGGGATGACAGGCGGCATGGTGCGTTCCAGCGGCGACGGCACGGACGCGCGGCTCAGGCCGTCTGCATCAGGGGCGCGACATAGCCCGCGCGCCCTTCACGCACCCACAGCACCGCGAACGCGCCGCCCAGCATCAGCACCCCGCCGAGCATGAGGACGTTGCGCGGATCGCCGCCCAGCACCGGACCGTAGAGGAACGGCACGGTGAGCGAGAACAGCATCATCGGGATGACGATCATCATGTTGAAGATACCCATATAAACGCCGGTACGCTCCGGCGGGATCGATCCCGCCAGGATGATGTAGGGGTTGCCCATGATGCTGCCCCAGCCGAGCCCGATGCCGATCGCGGGCAGGAACAGCATCGCCTTCTGCGTGATGTGCGGCAGGGTGAGCATCGCCGCCCCCGCCGCGGTCAGGCAAAGCGCGTGCATGACCCCCGCCCCGAAGCGCCGCGACAGCGGCACCATCGCAAAGGCGGCGACGAAGGCGACGAAATTGTAGAACGCCGCCACTTCGCCGTTGGTCAGGACCGCGCTGCGGAAGCCGTCGGACGTCGCGTCGGCGGTGCCATAGACCGACCGCGCGATTGCGTAGATGACATAGTACCAATAGGCCGCCATCGCATACCATTGGCACAGGCTCATGATCGCGAGCTTGCGCATCGCGACCGGCATGTCGCGGATCGCGGCGACGATTTCGGCAAGCGTTGCCGCGATTCCGCCCGGCTGCGCCTGGATCCGCGCGCGCTCGGCTTCGGTCAGCGGCAGTTCGGGGACGCGCCAAACCGACCACAGGATGGTCACGAGCGCCAGCACCGATCCGATCATGAACGCGGCACGCGCGGTGTACGGGATGTTGTGGCTGTCGACCCAGTTCTGATCCATCCCCGCCCATACCAGCAACGACGGCGTCAGATACGCCAGCATTTGTGCCAGACCGGTAAAGGCTGCCTGAGTCAGGAAACCGATCTGGTGTTGACTCTGATCGAGACGATCAGAGACATAGGCGCGATAGGGCTCCATGGTGATATTGTTGCCGGCATCGAGGATCCACAGCAGCGACACCGCCATCAGCAGGGATGCGCTCAACGGCATGAAGAACAGCCCGAGCGAGCAGATCACCGCGCCGATCAGAAAATAGGGGGTGCGTCGGCCCCATTTCGATGCGGTGCGATCGCTCATCGCGCCGATGACCGGCTGGACCAGCAACCCCGTGACCGGCCCGGCGAGCAGCAGGAGCGGCAGCGACGCCTCCTCCGCGCCGAGATAGCTGTAGATCGGCGCCATATTGCCCTGCTGGAGCCCGAAGCTGAACTGGAGCCCCAGAAAACCGAGATTCATCTCGAGCACCCGGGGCACCGAAAGTCGCGGTTTGGCAATGGCTTGGTTCATCGACACTGGCTCCTGCCCCGCTCAAGGCCCCGCACGCTCGTGCGCCGTATCGTCTACCCTATCCTGCTCGCTCGCCGACGACAACAATCGATTGCAGTTGATGACGCTCAGCCCGGCTTGCGTTTGAGCAGCGCGGTGCGCAGGCATTGGCAGACGATCTGGTCACGCTGGTTCACCAGGACATGGGTAAAGGTGACGATGCCCGCGTCGGGACGCGAGCGGCTGTCGCGCAGCTCGGTCACTTCGGTCTCGGCGCGCATCGTGTCGCCGATGAACACCGGGTGCGGCATGACCAGCTTGTCATAGCCCAGATTGGCGACGAGCGTGCCGAGCGTCGTGTCGCCGACCGACAGCCCGACCATCAGCGCGAAGGTAAAGGTGCCGTTGACGAGGATCCGGCCGAACTCGCTCGCCTTTGCCGCCTCGACATCCAGGTGGAGCGGCTGGGGATTGTGCGTCATGGTCGAGAACAGGAGGTTGTCGGTCTCCGTCACGGTGCGGCGGATGTCGTGGACGATCCGGTCGCCGACCCGCCATTCGTCGAAATATCTGCCCGCCAAGACGCTCTTCCTTTCCCGTTCAGCCCGCGCGCAACGCCGCCATGCCGGCGGCGCGGTCGACCACCGGCATATAGCCGAGCTCGCGCCGCGCACGCGTATCGTCGAGCGTGCAGTCGCGCGACATCACCATGGCGGCGTGGCGGGTGAGCGGCGGTTCGCCCCTCAGTCCGAACGCACGCCACACGCCCTCGCTCGCCCCGCCGAGCAGGTCGGCAAGCCAGCGCGGAATCGACTTGTCGGGCAGGGTCAGCCCCGCCGACCCCGCCAGCCCGCCGAACATCTCGCGCATCGTCACCGTACCGTCGTCGAGCACGAAATAGGCCGCGCCCGGCGTACCGCGAGTCAGCGCAAGCTCGATCGCATGGGCCAGATTGGCGATGTGGGTAGTCGAGGTGACAGCGCGCCCGCCATTCACCCACACCCAGCTGCCCGCCCGCGCCATTTCGGTCAACGTCGGCAGCAGCGTCGTGTCGCCCGGCCCCCAGATGAGGCGCGGTCGCAGCACGATCGTCGCGAAGCCCGGCGCGTTGGCGGCGCGCACCCGCGCTTCCGCCTGCGCCTTGGTCGCGCAATAGGGATAGGGGGAATCGGGGGCGAGCGGCACGTCCTCGTCAGCGTCGTGCACGTCCTGACCGCGCACGATCGCGGCCTCGGTGCCGATATGGACGAAGCGCGCGACGCTCGCCGCCCTTGCGGCGTCGAGCACCGCCTGGGTGCCGAGCACATTCGCCTTGAACCACGCGTCCTTCGGCCCCCAGGATTCGACGAAGGCGGCGGCATGGACCACCACATCGACCCCGGCGAGATGGGCGGGCGCGATCGTCTCGAGGTCGCAACGGACGGGAGTCGCCCCGGTTGCCACGACCTTCGCATCCGAGGCGGCCGAGCGCGACATGGCGGATACCCGGTGCCCGGCGGCGGCGAGATGGCGCGCGGCCGCCCCACCCACGAAACCCGAAGCGCCGGTGATGAACACGTGCATGATCGTCAATCCCCGGGCAGACGCAGCTTGAAGCCGGCATGGCTCTTCACCCAGCCGAGCCGTTCATAAAAGCGATGCGCGTCGGGCCGGGCGAGGTTCGACGTCAATTGCACCATGTAGCAGCCGCGCGCGCGACATTGATCGACCGCCCAGTCGATCATCGCCGCGCCCAGCCCCTGGCCGCGCAGCGGCTCCGCAATCCGCACCGCCTCGATCTGGCCGCGCCAAGCCCCCCGGAACGACAGGCCAGGGATCAAGCTGAGCTGGAGCGTGCCGATGACCGCACCGTCAAACTCGGCGGCGACCAGCATCTGGTTCGGATCCCGATCGATCGCGTCGAACGCAGCAGCATAGCACGGGTCGGCGGGATCGGTTTCGCGGCCGACCGGCACGGTTTCCTTTGCCAGCAGGGCGAGGATCGCGGGCAGGTCGGCGTGGGTGGCGGGGCGGAGGTGGAGGCTCATTGAAGCCCCACCCCTTCCGGAAAGGCATCGGGGGCGAAGCCTTTCGGCAGGCGGGTCGCCAAAAGCACGGCCCCACCCCAACCCCTCCCCTGAAGG
>NZ_LSHX01000005.1 GCF_001555965.1 Sphingomonas sp. CCH21-G11 | reverse complement strand
GCGCGGGGGCCGGTGCGGTTTGGGCCAGCGCTTCGCCCGACAGCGGGACGCCCGCCAACATGCTGCCGGCAAGCAGCATCGCGGTCGACGCCGTATATTTGGAAACCGTCTTCGCTCTCACCATAAACCTCAAAACCGGAAAAACCGCCCGCGCTTGTCGCGCACGCCCTGCACCAACCGCTTTAGCCGATCAACCCGGCCAGGTTCCGCCACACCCCGAACGATCCCAGATCGTTGACCGTGACGAGCACCATCAACGCCAGCAGCGCCGCCAGCCCGCCGCGAAACGCCCATTCCATGACCTGCGGCTCCACCGGCCGCCGCCGTACGCCCTCCACCGCGTAGAACAGCAGATGGCCACCATCCAGCATCGGGACTGGCAACAGGTTGATGAATCCCAGATTAATCGAAACCAGCGCAACCAGGAACAGGAAGTCCGGCAGGCCGAGCGCCAGCTGCTCGCCCGATGCGCGCGCGATGCTCAACGGCCCGCCCAGCTCCTTGACCGAACGGCGTCCGGTGATCACCTGGCCCAGCGTGTCGACCATCATCGTCACGATCGATCCGCATCGGCGCAGCGCCACTGCCGGCGCCTCGACCAGGCTGACCGGCCGGGCCACCGCGGTGCCGCGCTCCACGCCCAGCTGGCCGATGCGATAGACGTTGCCGAAGCGGTCCTGCTGCGTTTCCACGCCGATCTTCGCCGACAGGCGAAGCGGCGCGCCCGCGCGGACCACATCGATGCCGACGGTTTCGGCCGGACGGATTTTGACGAAGCGGGCGATCTCGTCGAACGTCTCGACCGGGCGACCCGCGAGCGCGACGATCCGGTCGCCCGATCGCAGCCCCGCCTGTGCCGCGGCGCTGCCCGCCACCACGCGTTCGATCACCGGCGGCGTGCGCGCCTCGCCATAGGCCAGCGCAAAACCCATCAGGATCAGGATCGCGGCGACGAAATTGATCGCCGGGCCCGCGGCAACGATGATCGCGCGCTGCCACAGCGGCTTGGCCTGAAAGGTCTGGGCACGCTCGGCGGGGGGCAGCGCCAGCCACTCCGGGTCGGGCTGGCTGGCGGGGTTCATGTCGCCGGCAAAGCGGACATAGCCGCCGAGCGGCAGCCAGCCGAAACGCCAGCGCGTGCCGCGCCGGTCGGTGAAGCCGGCGACTTCATGGCCGAAACCGATCGCGAACACCTCCGCCTTCACGCCAAAGGCGCGGCCCGCCAGATAATGGCCCAGCTCGTGCACGAAGACGAGCGGCCCGATCACGAGCACGAATGCGACCGCGTACAACAGGAACCCCGGCGCTTCGGTCAATGCACGCAATCCTTCACTCGTTCCCGCGCGACCCGGCGCGCTTCCGCGTCGACACCCAGCACGGCTTCGAGCGTCAACGGGTCTTCCGGATCATAGCCCGCCAGGGTATCCTCGACGATTGCGGCAATTTCGAGGAAGCCGATCCGGCGATCGAGGAACGCGGCGACCGCGATCTCGTTGGCGGCGTTCAGGATCGCCGGCTTGGCCCCGCCGGCGATCAACGCGGCGCGGGTGAGGCGCAGCGCCGGGAAGCGGTCCGCGTCGGGTGCCTCGAAATCGAGCCGCCCCACCGCGACCAGGTCGAGCGGCGGCATCGGCGTCGCCATCCGGTCGGGCCAGGCGAGCGTGTGCGCGATCGGCACGCGCATGTCTGACGGGCCGAGCTGCGCCAGCATCGACCCGTCGACATATTCGACCATCGAATGGATGACCGACTGGCGGTGCAGCACGATCTCGATCTGCGCCTGCGCGACGGGAAACAGCCGCGCCGCCTCGATCAGTTCGAGCCCCTTGTTCATCAGCGTCGCCGAATCGACCGAGATCTTGGCCCCCATCGACCAGTTGGGGTGCGCCACCGCCTGTTCGGGCGTCACCTGCGCCATCTGGTCGCGCGTGAAATCGCGGAACGGCCCGCCGCTCGCGGTCAGAATGACGCGGCGGATCCGCTCGGGCCGGGCGAAGTCGAAGCACTGGAAGATGGCGTTATGCTCCGAATCGGCAGGCAGCAGCGTCGCGCCCGACCGCGCGGCGGCGGCCAGGATGACGTCGCCCGCCGACACCAGCGGCTCCTTGTTGGCAAGGACGACGGTGCTCCCCTGCTCGATCGCGGCCATGATCGGGCTCAGCCCGGCACAGCCGACGATTGCGCCCATCGTCCAGTCGACCGGCATCCGCGCGGCTTCGCACACCGCCTCGGGTCCGCCGCCGGCCGCGATGCCGGTGCCCGCCAGCGCCTCCCGCAGCGCCGGCAGGCAGCTTGCGTCTGCCACTGCCGCAAAGGCCGCGCGGGTGCGGATCGCCGCCGTCGCCAGCCGCTCGACATCGCAATTGGCGGTCAGCGCGACGACGCGGAAGCGTTCCGGCTCGCGCTCGATCAGGTCGAGCGTCGAGGTGCCGATCGAGCCGGTCGCGCCCAGGATGGTAACGGTTTTCATGACAGGAGCCCTGAAATCAATTCTGGCGTGACGACGAACAGCGCGGCGAGCGGCGCGACGGGGACCAGCCCGTCGAGCCGGTCGAGCACGCCGCCATGGCCGGGCAGCAGCGTGCCCGAATCCTTGACGCCGGCCCGCCGCTTGAGCGCGCTTTCATACAGGTCGCCGGCCTGGGCGACGACGGCGAGCAGCGGCGTCGCGGCGGCGAGGCGGATGGGCAGCCCGAAGCCGTGCATCACCGCGCCGAATGCCCCGGCGGCGATGACGCCCCCGCCCAGCCCGGCCCAGGTCTTGTTGGGGCTGATCGCCGGGGCCAGGCGCGGTCCGCCGATCGCGCGTCCGGCGAAATAGGCACCGATGTCACAGGCCCACACCAGCGCGAGCGCCCAGAAGACCAGCAGCACGCCGTCGGTGCGGTCGCGCAGCATCAGCAGCGCCAGCGCGGGCAGCCCGGTATAGGCGACGCCGAACGCCAGCCGCGCACGCCGCGTCACGATGACGACGAAGAATGCCGCCCCCGCGATCAGCCCCAGCGCGAAGAAGCCCGGGCCCGCCGCCCACGGGCACATGATCGCCAGCGGTACCGACAGCGCGAACTGCGCGAGCCGCGTCGTCGTCGCGCTGGCACTCGTCAGCCCACCCCATTCCGCGAGCATCAGCAGGCTGGCGATGACCACCAGCAGCCAGAAGGCCCAGGTGCCAAGCAGCAACGCCGCGCCCGCCGCCGCGATCAGCAGCATGCCGACGAGCGCGCGGACGGGAAGGTCGGACGGGCGGGGCGACGGCGCTTGCGACGTCACAGACCACCGAAACGCCGCTGACGCCCCGCGAAGATATCGAGCGCCTGGGCCAGCGTCGCGCCGTCGAAATCGGGCCACAGCGTGTCGACGAACACCAGCTCGGCATAGGCCGCCTGCCACAGCAGGAAATTGGACAGGCGTTGCTCGCCCGAGGTGCGGATCAACAGGTCGAGCGGCGGCAGGTCGCGCGTCGTCAGTGCCGCCTCGAACGCCGCTTCGTCGATGCTGTCGGGGTCGATCTCGCCCGCCTGCGCCCGGGTCGCCAGCGCGCGCGCGGCCGCGACGATCTCGGCCTGCGCGCCGTAATTGAGCGCGATCACCAGCGTCTGGTCCTCGAACGCGGCGGTTCGCGCGACCGCATCGTCGATCATTGCGACGATGTCGTCGGACAGCACGTGATAATCGCCGATGACGCGCAGCCGCACGCCCTCGCGCACCAGTTCGTTCAGCTCGCTGCGCAGGAAATGGCGCAGCAATCCCATCAGGTCGCTGACCTCTTCGGCGGGACGCCGCCAGTTCTCCGAAGAAAAGGCATAGAGCGTGAGCGCCTCGATGCCCAGTTCGCGCGCGGCGCGCACCACGCGGCGCACCGCCTCCACGCCCTGCTTGTGCCCGGCGATGCGGGGCAGCCGCCGCGCCTTTGCCCAGCGGCCATTGCCGTCCATGATGATCGCGACATGACGCGCGGGTGCGCCCGCATCGGGCGACGGCACCGCATGGGCGGGAACCGCGGTCACTTGCCCAGGATTTCCTTTTCCTTGGCGGCGGCGGCGGCATCGAGATCGGCGATCGTCGCGTCGGTCAGCTTCTGGACTTCGGTTTCCATCCGCTTGCGCTCGTCCTCGCTGATCAGGCCCTTCTTCTCGTCCGCCTTCAGGCTGTCCATCCCGTCGCGGCGAACGTTGCGCGCGGCGATGCGTGCCTTTTCGGCATATTGGCCGGCCAGCTTGGCCAGCTCCTTGCGCCGTTCCTCGGTCAGGTCGGGGATCGGCAGGCGCAGCGTGGTGCCGTCGACGATCGGGTTGAGGCCCAGCCCCGCCGACCGGATCGCCTTGTCGACCGGGCCGACATTCGACTTGTCCCACACCTGCACCGACAACAGCCGGGGTTCGGGGGCGGAGACGGTGGCAACCTGGTTGAGCGGCATGTGCGAGCCATAGACCTCGACCGTCACCGGATCGAGCAGCGAGGTCGACGCGCGCCCGGTCCGCAATCCGCCCAGGTCGTGCTTCAGCGACTCGACGGCGCCGGCCATGCGGCGTTCCAGATCGGCCTTGTCATATGCGGCCATCGGCGGCTCCTCTTCTTGTTCTTGCTCAGTTCGGATTGTTCTGGACGATCGTCGACGTGCCCTCGCCACGCAGCACGGCGGCCAGATTGCCCTCGGCGCGGATGTTGAACACGACGATCGGAATGTCGTTGTCGCGGCACAGCGCGACCGCGCTTGCGTCCATCACCTTCAGGTCGTCGGCCAGCACGCGGCTGAAGCTCAGCGTGTCGTACCGCTTGGCGGTCGGCACCTTCTTGGGATCGGCGTCATAGACGCCATCGACGCTGGTGCCCTTGAACAGCGCATCGCACTTCATCTCGGCCGCGCGCAGCGCCGCGCCGGTATCGGTGGTGAAGAACGGGTTGCCGGTGCCGGCGGCAAAGATCACCACCCGCCCCTTCTCCAGATGGCGCTCGGCCCGCCGCCGGATATAGGGCTCGCATACCGAGGCCATCGGGATCGCCGACTGGACCCGGGTGTCGACGCCCAGCTTTTCCAGCGCGTTCTGCACCGCGAGCGCGTTCATGACGGTCGCCAGCATGCCCATATAGTCGGCGCTCGCCCGGTCGAAGCCCTTGGCCGCACCGGCGAGCCCGCGAAAGATGTTGCCGCCGCCGACAACCAGGCACAGCTCGTGCCCGGCTTCGCGCGCGGCCTTCACCTCGCGCGCGACACGGTCGCAGGTGGCGGGGTCTATGCCGAACTGGCCGGAGCCCATCAGGACTTCGCCCGACAGTTTCAGGAGGATGCGCTGGAAGCGGGGCTGGGTCATGGTTCCGAACTGGCTGGCCGAAGCGGCTTTGGGTCAAAAGGAAGCGGCGCGGACCTTAGAGGTGCCGCGCCGCCATGCCAAGCGAGCAATCGCCGCACGCGTCGCGCGGCGATCCCGTTCGGGCTCAATCCTTCTTGAGGCCCGCGGTCGCCGCCACTTCGGCCGCGAAATCGCTTTCTTCCTTCTCGATACCCTCGCCCAGCTGGTAGCGGACATAGCCGGTCAGCGCGATCGCGGTGCCCGCATCCTTCGCGGCCTTGGCCACCACGTCGGCGACCGGGGTCTTGCCGTCCATGACGATCGGCTGGCTCAGCAGCGCGTTTTCCTTGGCGAACTTCTTGATCGCGCCGTCGACCATCTTCGCGATGATGTCGGCGGGCTTGCCGCTTTCTGCGGCCTTTTCGGTCGCGATCTGGCGCTCACGCTCGATCACGTCCTGGTCGAGGCCCGTCTCGTCGAGCGCCAGCGGGAACGCGGCCGCGATGTGCATCGCGATCTGCTTGCCCAGCGGCTCGAGCACGTCGACGCCCGCGTCGCTTTCCAGCGCGACCAGCACGCCGATCTTGCCCAGGCCCGGCGCGGCGGCATTGTGGACATAGGGGATGACCGCACCCTGGCCGACCGAGATCCGCGCCGCGCGGCGCAGCACCTGATTCTCGCCGATCGTCGCGATGTTGGCGGTCAGCACTTCGTCAACGGTCGCGCCAGATTCCATCTTCGCGGCACGCAGCGCGTCGAGGTCGTCGCCCTGGTCGAGCGCGATCGACGTGACTTCGCGGACGAAGCTCTGGAAAATCTCGTTCTTGGCGACGAAGTCGGTCTGGCTGTTGACCTCGACCGCGACACCCTTGGTGCCGGCCACCGCGATGCCGACCAGGCCCTCGGCCGCGGTGCGGCTCGACTTCTTGGCGGCGGCGGCCAGTCCCTTGGTGCGCAGCCAGTCGACTGCGGCTTCCATGTCGCCGCCCGTTTCGGCCAGCGCCTTCTTGCAATCCATCATGCCAGCGCCCGAACGCTCGCGCAGTTCCTTGACGGCAGCGGCGGTGATCTCGGCCATGTTCGTTTCCTTCGGTTCGGGCCGTCGCATGTGCGCGATCGGCTCGCAAATAGGGTTTCCAGTCACGACGATGCGCCGCCCTTCCGATGAAGCGCGGCGACCGCCTTGCCATCCAATGCCCGCCAGAACCGGGCCGGATGCGACAGGGCGGCGGTTAGGGCCGCCCCGTTACACAAAAAAGACGGCGTTACGCCTCGACCTGCGGTTCGCCTTCCACGGCGACGTCGGCATCGGCCTCAACCGCAAGCGCTTCCTCCGCCGGCGGCTCGTCCATCGCGCCCAGGTCCATGCCAAAGCTCGCCTGGCGCTCCTGGCCGCCGCGGGTCGCGGCGATCGCCACGGCTTCGCAATACAGGCGGATGGCGCGGCTCGCGTCGTCATTGGCGGGCACCGGGAACGCGATGCCGTCCGGCGACACGTTCGAATCGAGGATCGCGACGACCGGGATGCCCAGCGTGTTGGCTTCCTTGATCGCCAGCTCTTCCTTGTTCGCGTCGATGACGAACATGATGTCGGGAATGCCGCCCATGTCGCGGATGCCACCCAGGCTGAGTTCCAGCTTGTCGCGCTCGCGGGTGAGCTGCAGCACTTCCTTCTTGGTCAGGCCGTGCGTGTCGCCCGACAGCTGCTCCTCGAGCGACTTCAGGCGGCGGATCGACTGGCTGATCGTCTTCCAGTTGGTGAGCATGCCGCCCAGCCAGCGGTGGTTGACGAAATGCTGGCCCGAACGGCGCGCGGCGTCGGCGATCGGCTCCTGCGCCTGGCGCTTGGTGCCGACGAACAGCACCTTGCCGCCCGCGGCGACGCTGGCGCTGACGAATTCGAGCGCGCGCGCGAAGAGCGGCACGGTCTGGCTGAGGTCGAGGATGTGGACGCCGTTGCGGTCGCCAAAGATGTAGGGCTTCATCTTCGGGTTCCAGCGATGCGTCTGGTGGCCGAAATGCGCGCCCGATTCGAGCAATTGCTGCATGGTGACGACAGGTGCCGCCATAGGGATAACTCCTTCCGGTTGGTCCTCTGGGAAGCGAATATCCAGGCACGCCCGGACACCGGCTTATGTGCTTCCCATGTGGAATGAGCGGCGCGCTTACCCGCCCGCCGCCCGAAAATCAACGTCGAAAAATCAGCGATTGACAGTTGGAACATTTATCGAACATAGACGTTCCACGGAACATAGAACGAACATCATCGATCGCGAGGCGGATATGACCGGGTTTCTGAGCACGCTCCTGTTCTTCGTCGCCGGGCTGGTGTCGCTCGGCATCATCGCCGCCACGGGGTGGCCCGCGCGTCGGCGCATCATCGCGCTGCTGCGTGAAGGCACCGCGATTGCGCCCGTCGCTACGCGGACGCCGGGCCGTGTGGTTCAGGTCCGCTTCACGCCGGCCCCGCGTCCGGCCCCGCGTCCGGCGATGCTGCCGGTGGCGGCGCTGCGCGCAGCCGCCTGACCCGGCCATAGCCGCGGATGCTGAACGGGATCGACAACAGATAGGCGAGGCAGATCACGGTCAGCGACTGCCACGGCGCGGTCAGCATCGTGGCGACGACCAGCACCGCAAGCGCGATCGCCTCGAACCGGATGTTCTGGCGCAGCCGGAGCGACGACCAAGAGAAGGTGGCGAGGCTCGACACCATCAGGAACGCGATGAAGGCGACCCACAGCGCCACCAACCACGGCGTGCGGAACGTCGCGTCGCCCGACCAGATCCACAGATAAAGCGGCAGCATCGCCAGTCCTGCGCCTGCGGGCGCGGGGACGCCGGTCAGGAAGCCGGCGGATTTGTGCGGCTGGTCCTTCAGGTCGATCGCGGCGTTGAAGCGCGCGAGCCGCAGGGCGCAGAACACCGCATAGATCAGCGCGCACATCCAGCCGAAGCGCGGCAATTCGACCATCGCCCACAGATACATGATCAAGGCGGGCGACACCCCGAACGAAATCGCGTCGGACAGGCTGTCCAGCTCGGCCCCGAACCGGCTTTCGCCGCGCATCATCCGCGCCACCCGGCCGTCGAGCCCATCGAGCACGCCGGCCACCAGGATCATCAGCACCGCGCGTTCCCACTCGCCGCCGATCGCGAAGCGGATGCCGGTCAGCCCCGAACACAGCGCGAGTGCGGTGACCGCGTTGGGGGCGAGCGTGCGCAGCGGGATGCCCCGGGCGGGGCGCGGTCGGCGCATCCGGGGCCGGGCTATTGCGCGAGGCCGCGGGCGGGCGGCAGCGCCGGGCGACCGATCACGGTTTCGCCCGCCACCGCGCGCTGGCCCAGCGCGACCTGCGGGGTGAAGCCTTCGGGCAGGAACACGTCGACCCGGCTGCCGAAGCGGATCAGGCCGATGCGCTGGCCGCCGACAACGATGTCGCCGGGCTTGACGAAGCCGACGATGCGCCGCGCGAGCAGCCCGGCGATCTGGGTGAAGCCGACACGCACGCCGTCGCGGCCTTCGACCACGATGTGCTGGCGCTCATTCTCCTCGCTCGCCTTGTCGAGATCGGCGTTGAGGAACTTGCCGGAAATGTAGACGACCTCGCGCACCGTGCCGCTGATCGGGGTGCGATTGATGTGGACGTCGAACACGCTCATGAAAATCGACACGCGCACCAGCGGCGCCTCGCCCAGCCCGCGCGGGCCGCGCAGCTCGGGGGGCAGCGCGACGCGCTCGATCATCGTCACCAGCCCGTCGGCGGGCGAGACGATCAGCCCCTCGCCCTGCGGCGTGACGCGTACCGGATCGCGGAAAAACGCCGCGACCCAAAGGGTGAAGATGATCAGGGGCCAGGTCAGCGCGGGCAGGAACAGCCACGCGACGAATGCCACCCCCAGCGACAAGGCGATGTACCGGTGCCCTTCCGGGTGCACGCCCGGCCAGCGCCACTTCACGGTCGTCGTGACGACCGGCGGCTTTTCTAGCGATCCCATGCGCCAAGCCTAGCTGTGTGTTCGCGGCAACACAATCACTCATGCCGAAACCCGGGCAAAGCGCGCCGCGCGCCCTGCCGCGTCTGCGAACTCTTGCTGTCGCGGACCGGCGAGGCGGTTGATCCCGGCCGGGCTTGCCCCTAGACGCTGGCGCAATCCCATTCACCCTTCCCCAGGAAAGCAAGCATCGATGGCGAAGATCAAGGTCACCAATCCGGTTGTCGAAATCGATGGCGACGAGATGACCCGGATCATCTGGCAGTGGATTCGCGAGCGGCTCATCCTGCCCTATCTCGACATCCAGCTCGACTATTACGACCTCGGCATCGAGAAGCGCGACGAGACCGACGACCGCATCACCGTCGAAAGCGCGCGCGCCATCCAGAAATATGGCGTCGGCGTGAAGTGCGCGACGATCACCCCCGACGAGCAGCGCGTCGAGGAATTCGGCCTCAAGAAGATGTGGAAGTCGCCCAACGGCACGATCCGCAACATCCTGGGCGGCGTGGTGTTTCGCGAGCCGATCGTGATCAGCAACATTCCGCGCCTGATCCCCGGCTGGACCAAGCCCATCGTCGTCGGCCGTCACGCGTTCGGCGACCAGTATCGCGCGACCGACTTCCGCGTCCCCGGACCCGGCAAGCTGCGCATGGTGTTCGAGGGCGACGACGGCACCGTGATCGACGAGGAGGTGTTCCAGTATCCCTCCTCCGGCGTCGCTATGGCGATGTACAATCTCGACGATTCGATCCGCGATTTCGCCCGCGCGTCGATGCATTACGGGCTGGGCCGCGGCTGGCCGGTCTATCTGTCGACCAAGAACACGATCCTCAAGGCGTATGACGGCCGCTTCAAGGACATCTTCGCCGAAGTGTTCGAGACCGAGTTCGAGGCGAAGTTCAAGGAAGCCGGCATCGAATATCAGCACCGCCTGATCGACGACATGGTCGCCAGCGCGCTGAAATGGCACGGCGAATTCGTCTGGGCCTGCAAGAATTACGATGGCGACGTCCAGTCGGATCAGGTCGCGCAGGGCTTTGGTTCGCTCGGCCTGATGACCTCGGTCCTGCTTACCCCCGACGGCAAGACCGTCGAGGCGGAGGCCGCGCACGGCACCGTCACCCGCCATTATCGCCAGCATCAGCAGGGCAAGGCGACGTCGACCAACCCGATCGCGTCGATCTTCGCGTGGACCGGCGGCCTCAAATATCGCGGCAAGTTCGACGGCACGCCCGAAGTTACGCGCTTTGCCGAGACGCTCGAGCGCGTCTGCATCGAAACCGTGGAAAAGGGCGCGATGACCAAGGATCTCGCGATCCTGATCGGTCCCGATCAGCCCTGGATGACCACCGAACAGTTCTTCGAGGCGGTGCGCGTCAACCTCGAACAGGAAATGGGCAGCATCATCGGGTGAGGTCCGCCGGGTGGCCGCGCGCCACCCGGATCGAACGGCGCGATGTCGCGGCAGCCTGTCGTCGGGCGCGCGCGTCCGTCCTTGCGTGATCAGGCGGCCCTGCGCGGGCGCTGCGGTTGCCGTGCGCGCATTCGACCGCCATCATGGCGGCACGAACCAACCGAAAGTCGCTGATGTTCAACCTGCAGAACCCGGCACTCAGCGACGCGCTCGTCATTCTCGGCGCGGCGGGGCTGATCATCCCGGCCTTTGCGCGCTTCCGGATCAGCCCGGTGATCGGGTTCATCCTGGTCGGGATGCTTGCGGGTCCCGGCGGGCTCGGCACGCTCGTCGACCGTTATCCGTGGCTCTATCATATCACCATCACCGACGGCGAGGCGATCGAGCCCTATGCCGAATTCGGCATCATCCTGCTGCTCTTCTCGATCGGGCTCGAACTGTCGTTCAAGCGACTGTGGGCGATGCGCACGCAGGTGTTCGGGCTGGGCGCCGCCGAACTGCTCGGCTCGGGCGTGCTGCTTGCGATCGCGCTCAACCTGATGGGCCAGGCATGGGCGGGCGCGTTCGGGCTGGGGATCGCGCTCGCCCTGTCGTCGACCGCGCTGGTGCTGCCGATCGCCGGGACGGAGCGCCCCGCGGGTCGCGCCGCCTTTGCCATGCTGCTGTTCGAGGATCTGGCGCTCGTCCCGATCATCTTCATGCTGGCGGCGACCGGACCGATGGCCAGCGCGGCCGGCTGGCTGGGCTTGGCCAATGTGTTCGGGGTCGGCGCGCTGACCGTCGCCGGGCTGTTCATCGGCGGCCGGCTGCTGCTGCCGCGCCTGTTCGCCCAGGCCGCGCGGACCAAGAGCCCCGAACTGTTCCTCGCCGCCAGCCTGCTCGTCGTCATCGTCGCCAGCCTCGCGACCGGGGCGACCGGCCTGTCGCCGATCGTCGGCGCGCTGCTCGCGGGGCTGCTGATCGCGGAAACGCCCTATCACAGCGAGGTCGAGGTGATCACCGCGCCCTTCAAGGGCCTGGCGCTCGGCGTCTTCCTGATCACGATCGGGATGCAGCTCGACCTGCGATTGATCCTGGCCGACTGGATGGCGCTGCTCGCCGCGATCGTCGGCGTCATGCTGGTCAAGACGCTGGTCACCGCGACCTTGCTGCGCCTGTCCGGGGCGCGGCGCGCGACGGCGGCGGAAACCGGGCTGATGATGGCCAGCCCGTCGGAAACGACGCTGATCGTGCTCGGCGTGGCGAGCGCGGCGGGGCTGATCCTGCCGTCGACCGCCGCCTTCTGGACGACGGTGACCGCGATCGGGCTGACGATCACCCCGTTGCTCGCCGCCGCCGGCCGTGTGGTCGCGCGCGCGATCGAGAACCGCTCGGGCGAGCTCCCGCCCGAGGCCGATGTCGGCATGGCGGGGCCGGGCAGCGTCATTATCGGCTTCGGTCGTGTCGGCCGCACCGTGGCCGACATGCTGCGCGTCCATGGCAAGACCTTCGTCGCGGTCGATGCCGACATCGATACGGTCAACGACGCCCGCCGCGCGGGCTATCCGATGATTTTCGGCGACGTGTCGCGGCCCGAACTGGTCGATCGCCTCAATCTCGGCCGTGCCGATGCGCTCATCCTGACGATGGACGATCCGGTACTGACCGCGCGGCTGGCGCGGCGCGTGCGCGGCTGGGTCCCCCATCTGCCGATCATCGCGCGCGCACGTGATGCCGCGCATGCCGCCGAGCTCTATCGCGCGGGCGTCACCGATGCGGTGCCGGAAACGCTGGAAAGCTCGCTCCAGCTGTCCGAAACCGTACTGACCGACCTGGGCGTCGCGGTCGGCCCGGTCATCGCCAGCATCCACGAAAAGCGCGACGAGATGCGACAGGCGATCAAGGAAGCGTCCGAACTGCAACGCGAACCGCGCCTGCGCCGCACCCGGCTGGGCGAGATGCCCGATGCCGGCGCGAAACCCGATGCGCCGGGCTAGCGGCGGCGGATCGTGACGCGCAGGCCGCCGTCGCCGCGCAATTCGCGCACGCTTTGCGGCGGCAGGTCGACCTGCCCCCCGATGGTCACCGTCTGCCTTACGGCGGGGCAACTCGTTCCCGGACGTGTCCAGGTGACATCCAGCTGAACCCGGTCGCTGGACTCGCCGAACACAAGGTTGCGCAACATCACGCGCAGCGATTTCTGAGTCTGTGCGTCCCGCCCGGCGGCCTCGCCCCCACACGCACGGTCGGCCTCGCGAAGCTCGGACGAATAGCTTGAGGGCGTCCGTCCCGTGACAAAGAGCGTGCCCGACCATAGCGGCGCGTCGCCGCCGCGCACGTCGATCTCGACCTCATAGGGCGCGATCTCGCGCGCGTCGGTCGAGACCGACCGGACTATGACCGGCGGCGGCGAGGATTGCGCCAGCACTGGGGCAGCAACCAGCACGGAAGTCGCAATCAGGGTGACCATCATGGTGTCGGCTCCTTTGGCACCCGGGCCTATCCGCGCAGTGTCAACGTCTCATGAATCGTTCAGGCCGCCGCCTTCACCTCGCCCAGCGCGGCGCGGATCGCGTCGATGGCATCGGCCGCGCGCGCACCGTCGGGGCCGCCGCCCTGCGCCATGTCGGGACGGCCGCCGCCGCCCTGCCCGCCCAGCACCGCCACGGCCCCGCGCACCAGTTCGACCGCGCTCACCCGCGCGACCAGGTCGTCGGTCACCCCGACCGCGATCGATGCGCGACCGTCGTTCAGCGTGATCATTGCGATCACCGCCGAACCCAGCCGCTGCTTGGCCTCGTCGATCGCACCGCGCAGCGCCTTGGGGTCGAGCCCGTCGACCACCTGGCCCAGGAAGGGCGTGCCGGCAATGTCCTCGGCACCGGCGGGCGCGGCAGCCGCGCCGCCGCCCGCGCCACCGCCCAGGGCGAGCGCCTTTTTCGCCTCGGCCAGCTCGCGCTCCAGCCGCCGGCGTTCCTCGACCAGCGCGACGACGCGCGCCGGCACCTCGTCGGGCGCGGCCTTCAGCACGCCTGCCGCCTCGCGCAGCCGGTCCTCGCGTGCGGTCAGCCACTGGCGCGCCGCCTCGCCGGTCAGCGCCTCGATGCGCCGCACCCCGCTCGACACCGCGCTTTCGCCGATGATCTTGAACAGCGCGATGTCGCCCAGCGCGTTGACATGCGTCCCGCCGCACAGCTCGACCGAATAGCTCGCATCGGTGCCGCGTCCCATCGACAGCACGCGCACCTCGTCGCCATATTTCTCGCCGAACAGCGCCAGCGCGCCCGCCGCCACCGCGTCGTCGGGGGTCATCAGCCGCGTCGTCACCGCGTCATTGCCCCGGATCTGGGCGTTCACCTCCGCCTCGATCGCTGCGATGTCGTCCGCGCTCAGCGCGGTCGGTTGCGAAAAGTCGAAGCGCAGCCGGTCGGGCGCGACCAGGCTGCCCTTCTGCGTCACATGCCCGCCCAGCCGGTGGCGCAGCGCCGCATGCAGCAGGTGGGTCGCCGAATGATTGGCGCGCAGCCGCGCGCGGCGATCGGCGTCGATCGCCAGATGCACCGTATCGCCGACCGCGATCTCGCCGCTGTCGATCCGGGCATGATGCGCGTGCAGCCGGCCCAGCGGCTTCGACGTGTCCTGGACAACCGCGGACAGGCCCCGGTCGTTGCCGATCGTGCCCGCGTCGCCCATCTGACCGCCGCTTTCGCCGTAAAAGGGCGTCTGGTTGGTGACGATCGTCACCGCCTCCCCCGCCCCCGCCCGCTCGACGCGCACGCCGTCGCGGACCAGCGCCACCACCTGACCCTCGCCCGCATCCGCGGTGTAGCCGATGAACTCGCTCGACCCGACCTCGTCGGCGATGTCGAACCAAACCTCGTCGCTCGCCTTCGCGCCCGATCCCTTCCAGGCGGCGCGCGCGGCGCGCTTCTGCTCGGCCATCGCCGCGTCAAACCCGGCGCGGTCGACGCTGATCGACGCCGCACGCAACGCATCTTCGGTCAGGTCATAGGGAAAGCCGTAGGTGTCATAGAGCTTGAACGCGGTCTCGCCGGGCAGCGTGTCGCCCGCACCCAGCCCGCGCGTCGCATCGTCCAGCAGCCGCAGGCCGTTGGTCAGCGTCTGGCGGAACCGCGTTTCCTCCTGCAACAGCGTCGCCTCGATCAGCGGCTGGGCACGCAGCAGCTCGGGATAGGCGCCGCCCATCTCCGCCACCAGCGCGGGCACCAGCCGGTGCATCAGCGGGTCCTTGGCACCAATCAGGTGCGCGTGGCGCATCGCCCGGCGCATGATCCGGCGCAGCACATAGCCGCGCCCTTCATTGGCGGGCAGCACCCCGTCGGCGACCAGGAACCCCGACGCGCGCAGATGGTCGGCGATCACCCGGTGGCTGGCGCGGTGCGCGCCGTCGATCGCCGCGCCCGACAGCGCACCCGATTCGTCGATCAGCGCGCGGAACGTGTCGGTGTCGTAATTGTCGTGCACCCCCTGCAGCACGGCGGCCACGCGCTCCAGCCCCATGCCGGTGTCAATGCTCGGCTTGGGCAGGTCGCCGACGATCTGGTCGGCTTCCTGCAGATGCTGCATGAACACCAGGTTCCACACCTCGACAAAGCGATCGCCGTCCTCGTCCGGGCTGCCGGGCGGCCCCCCGGGGATGTGATCGCCATGGTCGAAGAAGATTTCCGAACACGGCCCGCACGGCCCGTCCGATCCCATCGCCCAGAAATTGTCCTTGGTCGCGATGCGGATGATGCGGTCGTCGGGCAATCCCGCGATCTTCTTCCACAGATCGAACGCCTGGTCGTCGGTATGATAGACGGTGACGGTCAGCCGGTCCTTCGCGATCCCCCATTCGCGGGTGATCAGGTTCCACGCGAGCTCGATCGCGCGATCCTTGAAATAGTCGCCGAACGAAAAATTGCCGAGCATCTCGAACAATGTGTGGTGGCGCGCGGTATAGCCGACATTGTCGAGGTCATTGTGCTTGCCGCCGGCGCGCACGCATTTCTGGCTGCTCACCGCAGTCGAATAAGGCCGGCTTTCCAGCCCGGTGAAGACGTTCTTGAACGGCACCATGCCCGCGTTCACGAACATGAGCGTCGGGTCATTGTGCGGGACCAGCGGTGCGCTCGGCACGCGGGCATGCCCCTCCCGCTCGAAATAGTCGAGGAACGTGCGGCGGATGTCGTTGGTCGATGTCATGCCCGCTGATCTAGGCGGTGGCGCGCCACACCTCAAGCGACAGAAATGCCGCCTTCGTCACGCCCCGTCCCGACGGAGCGGCGCGCCGGGGGTTGCCATTCGCGCCCCGGGGCGGCACCCCTTGAACTGACAGGGCCGCAACGCGCCACGCATGATTGACCAGAGGAACGACGACGCATGGCCAAACGGCTGACCTATTACATCCTGATCGCACTGGTGCTCGGGCTGATCGTCGGCTGGGGGCTGAATGCGGCGATCGACGACGGCGGCGGCGCGGGCACCGCGCAGCTCAAGGAGATTGCCGGCTATCTGTCGATCATCACCACGGTGTTCCTGCGCCTGATCAAGATGATCATCGCGCCGCTCGTCTTCTCCACGCTGGTGGTCGGCATCGCACATATGGGCGACAGCTCGACTCTGGGCCGCGTCGGCTTCCGCTCGCTCGCCTGGTTCGTGTGCGCCAGCCTCATCTCGCTGTCGCTGGGCCTGGTCCTCGTCAACCTGCTCCAGCCGGGCGTCGGGCTCAACCTGCCGCTGCCCCCCACCGATGCCGCATCGGGGGTCGCCCAGGCGGGCTTCAACCTCAAGGATTTCGTCGCGCACCTCGTCCCCGCCTCGATGATCGAGGCGATGGCGAGCAACGAGATCCTTCAGATCGTCGTCTTTTCGGTGTTCGTCGGCGTGGCACTCACCGCGGTGGGCGAGAAAGGGGCACCGCTCGTCCGCGCGCTTGAGGGGCTGGTCGCAGTGATGCTCCAGATCACCGACTATGTGATGCGTTTCGCCCCGTTCGCGGTGTTCGCCGCGGTCGCGGGCACGCTGGCGGAGCGCGGCCCGGGCGTGATCGGCGACCTCGCCTATTTCATGGCCAGCTTCTATATCGGCCTCATCCTGCTGTGGACGATCCTGCTCGGCGTGGCGTTCGCGATCATCGGCCCGCGCGTCGGCCAGCTGATCCGCTATCTGCGCGATCCGATCCTGCTCGGTTTCTCGACCGCCTCGTCGGAGGCCGCGTATCCGCGCACGCTCGAGGCGCTCGACCGCTTCGGCGTGCCGCCGCGCATCGCCAGCTTCGTGCTGCCGCTCGGCTATTCGTTCAACCTCGACGGGTCGATGATGTACATGACCTTCGCGTCGATCTTCATCGCGCAGGCCTATGGCATCGACCTCGGCTGGGGCCAGATGATCACGATGCTGCTGGTGCTGATGATCACGTCAAAGGGCGTGGCGGGCGTCCCGCGCGCCAGCCTGGTGGTCATCTCCGCGACGCTCGCGCTGTTCGACATTCCCGAAGCCGGCTTGCTCCTGATCCTCGCGGTCGATCACTTCCTAGACATGGGGCGCACCGCGACCAACGTCATCGGCAACGCGATCGCCGCCAGCGTCATCGCCAAGTGGGAGGGCGGGCTGGACGCACCCGAATAGCTTCCGCCAGATCGGCGGCTGACCCAGGCTCGCCCGCTTTCTGGGCGGGATCTGGATCGTGACTGCCCGCTTGGCCGGCATTCCCACGCGCGCGCGGTTTGCGTGTCGCCCGCGCCGCCGTGCAGGGGGCATCGGCAAGCCCGCAAAGGCCGCGGGGAAACTGCGAGACGCTGCCGACCCTAAAGCCTGATGACGTTAGATCGACCCGCCTCTCTAGCGACTTCCTCGTCACCCCGGCCTTGTGCCGGGGTCCACGGAGCTACACGTCACAACCGTCGGGACTGCGCGGCTCGCTGGACCCGGCACAAGGCCGGGGTGACGAACGTTGATTCCGAGCAAAGTCATCTTGCTCTAAATCCCCGCCAAGTCACGCGCGCTTCGGTAAACTGCACTCAGGTGGAGTGCCTTAACCCCTCACGCATAGGCATAGGGGCCGCCGCGTGCCAGTGCCGCCTGATAGGCCGGGCGGGCGTGGATCGTGTCCAGCCACGCAATCGTCGCCGGGCGCGACGCGTCGAGCCCGGCACGGCTGCGCGCCGCCTCGAGCGGAAAACTCATCATCACGTCGGCGGCGGTGAACTGGTCGCCGGCGAAATAGGGCCGCGCCGCCAGCTCGGTCTCGACATAGTCGAGATGGACGTCGATCATCGGCTGGATGCGCTTCATCGCCGGCTTGCCCATCAGCGGCACCCGGCTCAGCACCAGCTTGACCAACAGCGGCGGCATCAGCGACCCTTCCGCATAATGCAGGAAATAGCGGTAGCGCAGCGCGGAGTCGCGATGCGCGGGCGCGCCCAGCCGGCCATCGGCGCGGTCGACCAGATATTCGACGATCGCGCCGGTTTCCGCGACCACCGTGTCGCCGTCCTGGATGACCGGCGACTTGCCCAGCGGGTGGACCCGGCGCAGCGCGGGCGGTGCCAGCATCGTCGCGGCATCGCGTGCATAACGCTGCACCTCATAGGGCAGCCCGAGCTCCTCGATCAGCCAGAGCACGCGTTGCGAGCGCGAATTTTCGAGGTGATGGACGACGATGGTCATGGCGTTCCCCGGTGATGACGGCCCCGACCTGCTAACCGGGTTCGCCTCAAAGCGAAAGGACAGCCGGAAATGCCGACTGTCCTTTGCTGACCCCAGCGTCGCGTGCGCCCCGTCCCTTCAAGGCCGGGCGCGCGTGATCAGGCGTCTTCCATCTCGTCTTCGGGTCCGCCGACCATCAATTCCTCGGCGACCTTGTCGGTACGCGCGCGGATCGCGGCTTCCAGCCGGGCACAGACCTCGGCATTCTCCTTGAGGAAATTCTTGGCGTTCTCGCGCCCCTGGCCGATGCGGATGCTGTCATAGCTGAACCATGCGCCCGATTTCTCGACCAGCCCGGCCTTGACGCCCAGGTCGAGGATCTCGCCGATCTTCGACACGCCCTCGCCATACATGATGTCGAATTCGACCTGCTTGAACGGCGGCGCCACCTTGTTCTTGACCACCTTCACCCGCGTCGTGTTGCCGATGATCTCGTCACGATCCTTGATCTGGCCGGTGCGGCGGATGTCGAGCCGGACCGAGGCGTAGAATTTGAGCGCATTGCCCCCCGTCGTCGTCTCGGGATTGCCGTACATCACGCCGATCTTCATGCGCAGCTGATTGATGAAGATGACGATGCAGCGCGATCGGCTGATCGATCCGGTCAGCTTGCGCAGCGACTGCGACATCAGCCGCGCCTGCAGCCCGACATGGCTGTCGCCCATCTCGCCCTCGATTTCCGCACGCGGCACCAGCGCCGCGACCGAATCGACGACCAGCACGTCGATCGCATTCGATCGCACCAGCGTATCGGTGATCTCCAGCGCCTGTTCGCCGGTATCGGGCTGCGAGACGATCAGCTCGTCGATATTGACGCCCAGTTTCTTGGCATAGACCGGGTCGAGCGCGTGCTCGGCATCGACGAACGCGGCGGTACCGCCCATCTTTTGCGCTTCGGCGATCACGTGCAGCGCCAGCGTCGTCTTGCCCGAGCTTTCCGGACCATACACCTCGACCACGCGCCCGCGCGGCAGCCCGCCGATGCCGAGCGCGATGTCGAGCCCGAGCGAGCCGGTCGAGATCGCCTCGATCTCGATCTTCTCGCGGCTGCCCAGCTTCATCGCCGAACCCTTGCCGAACGCGCGGTCGATCTGGGCGAGCGCGGCGTCGAGCGCCTTCTGCCTGTCGTTGGAGACTGCCATCTTGCTATCAATCACCTTGAGCTGAGCCGCCATGCGGAGCCTCCGTCGCTAGAGCAAGCGCGCGAAACGTTCAATGCGCTGGCGACGTTGTATATGCTTTGTTCCGTGAGAACAAGTGGGGAACTTATGGTCGTCGCGGTCCCCCCGGCGATGCGCCGAATTCAGCTTCCGGCGGTCATGTTCTCGGTCAGGCGGTCGAACGCCGCGCCGACCGCGTCGAGCGTGAACGGCTTGGCCAGCACCGGGTGCCGGCCGCCGCCGATCATTTCGCCGCTGCCGCCGGTGGAGACGATGAACGGGATGCCCGCACGGGTCAGCCGCTCGGCCACGGGCGTACTATGCTCGCCGCCGCGCAGATGGAGGTCGAGGATTGCCGCGTCGATGTCGCCCGCATCGATCCGCGCGAGCGCGTCCTCGACGGTGTCGGCCACGCCGGCGACCTGCTTGCCGAGCACGTCGATGAAATCCTCGAGCATCATGGCGATGAGCGGCTCATCCTCCACGATCAATATGCGCTCCAGTTTCGTCATCTTCCCGCCTTCTCTACCGCGGGCGATGCCCGATCTGTTCTAGCTGCCGCGCAACACGTCGCGTGCCGCCTCGCCAAGCTGTTGTACCGAAAAGGGTTTCGGCAGAAACGTTACGTTGTCAAGGTCGATCGAACGCCGCAGCTGCTCCTCCGCATAACCCGACATGAACAGGATCGGCAGGTCGGGATATCGCTCACGCACATGCCGGGCCATCGTCGGCCCGTCCATCGACGGCATTACCACATCGGAGATCAAAAGGTCCGGGCGCGGACATGTTTCCAGCAATTCGAGCGCAGCCTCGCCATTTTCGGCGACCAGTACGGTATAGCCCTGTCGGCCCAGGCCGCGCTGCGCGACGACACGCACCATGCTGTCGTCCTCGACCAGCAGGATCGTCTCGGTGCCCCACATGTCGGCGGCCTTTTCGCGACCACGCACGGCGGCGCTGATCTTGCCCGGCGTGTCGGCGGCATGGACGGGCAGATAGATGGTGAAGGCGGAACCCTCGCCCGGCACCGATTCGGCAAAGATGTAGCCGCCCGACTGCTTGACGATGCCATAGACCGTCGACAGCCCCAGTCCGGTGCCCTTGCCGACCTCCTTGGTCGTAAAGAACGGCTCGAAGATCTTGGGCATCACGTCGGGGGGGATGCCGGTGCCGGTGTCGGAGATGCGCAGCGCCGTATAGTCGCCGATCGGCAGGACATCCTCGTCCATCGCGCGCACCTGCGATGCGGGCACGCCCATCGTCTCGATGGTCAGCGTGCCCCCGCCCTGCGGATTCTTCGCCAGCATGGCGTCGCGCGCATTGACCGCCAGGTTGACGACCACCTGCTCGAGCTGTCCGGGGTCGGCGCGCACCAGGCCCAGGTTGCGGCCGTGCTGGACGACCATGTCGACCGTCTCGCCCAGCAGCCGCTTGAGCAGGTTCGACACCTCCGAAATGATGTCGGGCAGCTGCAACACCTGCGGGCGCAGCGTCTGCTGGCGCGAAAAGGCGAGCAGCTGGCGGGTCAGGCTCGCGGCACGGTTGGAATTGGCGCGGATCTGCTGGATGTCGTCATAGTCGCTGTCGCCCGGCGTGTGGCGCATCAGCATCAGGTCGCAATGGCCGATGATCGCGGTCAGGATGTTGTTGAAATCGTGCGCGATGCCCCCGGCGAGCTGGCCGATGCCCTGCATCTTGTTGGCCTGGGCGATCTGGCGCTTGAGCGTCGATTCCTCGCCGCTGTCGCGGACCGCCAGCACCACCGCCGCATCGCCCAGCCCGCGCGCGCCCGCCAGCATCACCGCCACCGGATCGTCGGGCCGGTCCTTCAGCCGCACCGCCATGTCGGTGGAATAGGCCGCCCCGTTGGCAAAGCGCCGCACCGCGTCGGACAATGCCGCCTTGTCGTCGCGCACGACCAGGTCGCTGGGGTACAGCGGCGGCGCGTCGGGGTTGATCGACGCGACCCGCATGAACCCCTCGTTCATGTGGACGAAGCGCCCATCGCGGTCGATCAGCGCGATCGCGATCGGCAGCATCGCGATCAGCGATCGCAGCTGCCCGACCGCCGCCGATCCGCTGGCGGGCACCGTCGGGCCGGGCTCCTCGTCGTCCAGGATGGCGACCGGCATCGGCATGTTGTCGCCCTCGAGCAGCGGCAGCTGCACGACGCGCAGCGGGTTGCCCTCCATCCCCTCGCGCTCGAACCGCACCAGCCCGCGCGAATCGGCGGTCAGGAACCGGGCGAAGTCGCGGCCTTCGGCGGATGTCTCGGCACTTCCCGTCGCGCGTGTCCCGAACACGCGGTTGGCGGCGCGGATCCGGCCATTGGGCTCGATCAGCACGACCATGATGCCCGCCGCGCCCAGGCGATCGCCCATCGGCCCGCTGACAAGGGCGGCGAACTGGCTGGCCAGATCGGCGGCGGCGGTGCCGACGAAGCGCCACACCAGCGCATGGTCGCCCGCGCGGAACAGGCTGACCTGGAACCGGCGCCCCTCGCGCTCGATCGCGACGGGTTCGGCCACCCCGTCGCGCCACGCGGTCCGCACCGCTTCGCGCAGCGCCGCGCGCCCTTCCCCGTCGACGGGCAGCTCGGGCGGGGCGGCATAGCTGTCGAACAGGTCGGCGAAGCGGGGATTGGCGCAAACGAGCGTGCCGCTGCGGTCGGTCACGGCAATGGCGTGGTCGCTCGCGTCGGCGATGGTGCGGACGATCGACCAGTCGGTGATCGCGGTCGGCGCGGCGGGCGTGCGGCGGGCATGGTTGGCGATGGCCAGCGCGATCGCACCGACACAGACGCCGGCCGCGCCGAAACCGGCCGCGATCAACGGGTTGCGCAGCGCGAACAGGACGATCGCCGCCGCCAGCAGCGCACCGATCAGCGCGATCAGCCACGCACCGCGCGACGATATCGGGGGGGAAGGTTCGGGAAGCGATGCCATGATGCCGGACGCTTGTCTTGCGCCCGGCATCGCGGGTCAAGCGGCTTCACCCCGCCCGGATCACCGCTGATCCGATCGGGGTGGGCCGATCTCGCGGGTTACCAGATCCGCACGCGCTGCGCGGGCGCGAGGTACAGCTTGTTCGTCGCCGCGGGCTTGTAGGCGTCATACCACGGCTCCAGGTTGCGCACGACCGCAACCCGCTGTTCCGACGGCGAATGCGGATCGGTCAGCAGCCGCTGCGCGAGATTCTGCTCGCGATAGTTGCGCCGCCAGATCTGCGCCCAGCCCAGGTAGAAACGCTGGTCGCCGGTAAAGCCGTCGATCACCGGCGCGGGCTTGCCGCCCAGCGACGCCTGGTACGCCTGATACGCCACCGTCAGTCCCGCCAGGTCGGCGATGTTCTCGCCCAGCGTCAGCTTGCCCTGCACCCGCTTGCCGGGAAGCGGCTCATAGGCGTCATACTGCTTGACCAGCTGATCGGTCAGCGCGGTGAAGCGCGCGACGTCCTGCTCGGTCCACCAGTCGGTCAGCGCGCCGTTGGGATCGTATTTGCGGCCCTGGTCGTCGAAATGATGGCTGATCTCGTGTCCGATCACCGCGCCGATGCCGCCGTAATTGACCGCTGGGTCCGCGTCGGGGTCGAAAAAGGGCGGCTGCAGGATCGCGGCCGGGAACACGATCTCGTTCATCACCGGATTGGCATAGGCGTTGACCGTCATGGGGGTCATGAACCACTCCCATTTGTAGATCGTCTGGCCCAGCTTCTGGATGTTGTAGTCATATTCCCACTGGTTGGCGCGCAGCGCGTTGCCGAACGCGTCGCCCGCGACGATCTTCAGCCCCGACATGTCGCGCCACTTGTCGGGATAGCCGATCTTGGGGGTGAAGGCGGCGAGCTTCTGGCGCGCCTTGACCTTGGTTTCCGGCGCCATCCACTCGAGCGCGTCGATGCGCTTGCCCATCGCCTCGGTCACGTTCTTGACCAGCTGGTCCGCCGCCGCCTTGGTCGACGCCGGGAAATAACGCGCGACATAGACCTGGCTGACCTCGTCGCTCAGCGCGCCGGTGGCGAAATCGACCGCGCGCTTCCACCGTTCCTCCTGTTGCGGCGTGCCCGACAGGGTGGTGCCATAGAAGTTGAACGCTTCCGCATCGAACGCGCTCGGCAGCACCGCGGCGAAATTGTCGAGCGACCGGACGATCAGCTGGTCCTGCAGCACCGTTACCGGCGCCTCCGAAATCGCCTTGGCGATGCCGGCGACCGCGCTCGGCTGGGCGACGATGACGCTGTCGACATTGGTGCCCGCGGCCTTCAGATAGGTCGGGAAGTCGAAGCCCGGGGCCAGCTTGGCCAGCTCGGCCAGCGTCAGCTTGTTGTACGTCTTGTCGGCGTCGCGGCTCTCGATCCGGGTCCAGTGCGCGGTCGCGATCTTCGTCTCGTGGTCCAGGATCGCCTTGGCGCGTGCGGCGGCGTTGGCCTCGCCCGCCAGCGTCAGCACCTTGGTCAGGTGCGCCAGATACGCGTTGCGCGTCTCGACCAGCTTGGCGTCGGTCGACAGGTAATAATCGCGGTCGGGCATCCCCAGGCCCGACTGGCCCAGATTGGCGGCATAGATGTCGGGCTGCTTGTCGTCGGGGCCGACATAGCCGCTGAACGGTCCGCCCGCGCCGTTGCGCTGCGCTTCGGCGACCAGCGCGGCATAGCCCGCCTTGTTGTCCTTCAGCGCCTTGATCTTGTCGAGCCACGGCTTGATCGGGGCCAGCCCCTTGGCATCGATCGCCGCGCGGTCGAGGAAACCGGCATAGGCCATGCCGATCCGTGAATTGGCGTCGCCCTTGCTCTCCTCGAGGATCGCGCGCGTGCGCGTCTTCGACAGCTCGTCGAGCACGGTGAACATGCCGTAGTTGGACTTGTCGGCGGGGATCGGCGTGTTCTTCGCCCAGTTGCCGTTGGCATAGGCATAGAAGTCGTCACCGGGCGCGACGCTGCGGTCCATGCCGGCAGCATCGAATCCGAAGGTGCCGATTTCGGCGGCGGGTGCGCCCGGCGCGACCGGGGCGGGCGCCGCCGCACCCAGCGTCGTCACGCCCCCGGTGCTGCAGCCCGCGACCAGCGCGGCAGTGGAGGCAAGCGCGAGCAACGAACAGGTGAAACGCATGGATTGGCATCCCCATCTGGTGTGAATGCCGCTGTCTTAGCCCACTGATACGCTCAGTCAATCGCGCCGGGGGGCCTGCCGTCGGCTGCGCCGCCACTTGCGGACGATCCACCACCGCCAGCCGAGCACCGCCAGCCCGTAGCCGACGATCGCCCCGCCCAGCGCCAGCGCGACCAGCCCCGTCGCGGTCGCCGGCCCCGCCTCGACCAGCAGCCAGTCGAGAAAGCTCGCATCCGCCGCCATGCTGGTCGAGATCGGATTGCCCGGCACCTGCGCGTCGAGACGCAGGATCCAGCGGCCGACCCAGTAGGCCGCGACCCAGATCGGCGGCGTGGTCAGCGGATTGGTCAGGAACGTCGTCGCCGCGGCGACCGGAATGTTGGCGCGGAACGGAAAGGCGAACAGCGCCGAGATCGGCGTCTGCGCCACCGGCACCAGGATGCCGACGATCACGCCCAGTGCCACGCCGCGCGGGACCGACCGGCGGGTGAAGCGCCACAGGACGGGCGCGAGCACGCGATGCGCCACCGGGCGCAGCCAGCGCACCGCCTCGATCTGTTCGCGGGTGGGCAGCAGCGATTTCAGCCGGGCGAACCAGCCCGGCTGCGCGGGCGCGGTCATCGGCTCAACCCCGGTCGCGGAGCAGCCGCTGCTGCTCGCGCTTCCAGTCGCGTTCCTTGATCGCGTCGCGCTTGTCGTGCGCCTTCTTGCCCTTGGCGAGCGCCAGCTCGACCTTGGCGCGCCCTTGGCTGTTGAAATAGATCGACAGCGGAACGAGCGTCATCCCCTCGCGCGCGACCGCGCCGTGCAGCTTGTTGATCTCGCGCTCGTGGAGCAGCAATTTGCGCGGCCGGCGCGGCTCATGGTTGAACCGGTTGCCATGGCTGAACTCCGGGATGTTGGAATTGACCAGCCACACCTGCTCGTCGTTCACCTCGGCATAGGATTCAGCGATCGATCCGCTCCCGAAGCGCAGCGACTTCACCTCGGTTCCGGTCAGCGCGATGCCGGCCTCATAGACCGTCTCGATCGCATAATCGAACCGCGCGCGCCGGTTTTCGGCGACGGTCTTGACCTTGTCGAACGTGGCGGGACGCGGGCGAGCCATGGGAGGCGCGACATAGGCGCTGCCGCCGCGGATTGAAAGCGGGGTTGTGCGGACCTGCATTCCCCTGCCTCCACCAACCCGTTTACTCAACCGTTCGTGTCGAGCGAAGTCGAGAAACGCACGCTCGCTCGGAAACGTGTCTCGACTTCCCTCGACACGAACGGGTCTCTCGGGGGGGGGGCTATTGGGGGCCTAGACCAGCCCCGCCAGCACCAGCGCCGCGTCCACCGCCGCGCGGCTCGCCTCGCCCGGCTCGGTCATCGGCAGGCGCAGCTCGGTCGGAAAGCCCGGACGCACGCGGCCGAGCGCATATTTGACCGGCCCGGGCGACGCGTCGCTGAACAGCGCGGTATGCAGCGCGAACAGCCGGTCGTGCAGCGTCAGCGCCTGGGCATAATTGCCCGCCTGGCACGCGGTCTGGAATGCCGCGCACATCGCGGGCGCGACATTGGCGGTGACCGAGATGCACCCCACCCCGCCCATCGCGTTGAACGCGAGCGCCATGTCGTCATTGCCCGACAACTGGCAGAATTCCGGCCCGCACGCCGCACGCTGCGCTGAAACGCGTGCGATCGCCCCGGTCGCGTCCTTGATCCCGACGATGCTGGGAAAGCTGTGCGCCAGCTGCGCGATCGTCTCGACCGCGAAATCGGTCACCGTCCGCCCGGGGACGTTATAAAGCACGATCGGCAGGTCGCATGCCGCGACGATCGCCTCGAAATGCCGGAAAATACCCTCTTGATTGGGGCGGTTGTAATAAGGCGGCACCATCAGCGCCGCGTCCGCCCCCGCCTCGCGCGCCGCCAGGATGTTGCCGATCGCCACGCGCGTGTCGTTCGATCCCGCGCCCGCGATCACGGGCACCCGGCCGGCGGCTTGATCGACGCAGACGCGCACGATGTGGAAATGCTCCGCCATCGTCAGCGTCGCGGCCTCGCCCGTGGTGCCGCACGGCACCAGCGCCGACGACCCGCTTTCGATCTGCCAGTCGACCAGGTCGCGATAGCCGGGCCCGTCGAACGCGCCGTCGCGGAAGGGCGTGACCAACGCCGGGATCGAGCCGGTGAACATGGGGGCGATCAGACTCCGAACAAAAGCGGAAAAGAGGGCTGGCAGATAGTCGGAGATGACGTATCATGTCCAGTATGGTGGCGTTGGTGATCAAGGGCGGCATCGTGGCCGCAGGCATTTCGGGGCTCGCGCTCAGCGGGCAGGCGATGGAGCGCGCAGTCGCCCCGGTGGTGGCACCGATCGCCACCGGGATGCAGGAACTGCTGCTGCCCCCGCAAATGGTGCCGGCGCCGGTCCCCGCCGCCAGCCGTGAGGTCGTCCAGCCGATCGCTGCCGACCCGATCGCCGCGCCGATCGCGGAGTGGAAGCGGCTTCAGCAATCCGACAACTGGCCGTTCAGCGACTATGCCAATTTCCTGCTCGCGCACCCCGGCTGGCCGGGCGAGCGCAGCCGGCGTGCCGCGGCGGAGACGATCCTGGGCTCGGGGGCGGAAATGCCCCAGCTCGTCACGCGCTTCTTTGAACGCTTTCCGCCGCTGACCGCGGCCGGGCATCTGCGCTACGCCGAAGCCTTGCAGGCCGGCGGGCGCAGCGATGCCGCGCGCGATCAGGCGCGACAGGCGTGGCGATTGGGCGTGCTGCGCACGGCGGACGAGGCGCGGCTGATAGGCGGATTTGCCGGCGCGATCGGGCCCGCCGACCACGACGCCCGCATGGATGCGCTGCTGTGGCAGGGCGCGACCAGCGCCGGGCAGCGTCAGCTCGCCCTCACCTCGCCCGCGCGCCGCGCCACCTTTGCCGCGCGGCTCGCCTTCCGTACCAACGCCGCCGATGCCGCGGTGCTGGGCGATGCCGTCGACGATGCCGGGCGCAACGAGGCGGGTTATATCGCGGATCGCGCAACCTGGCTGCGCAACGCCGGCCAGAGCGCGGCGGCGCGCGCCTATCTCGCGCAGCCGCGCCGCCTGACCGCGCTGCCCGGCAATATCGAGAAATGGTACGAGGTCCTGCTGACCCAGGCGCGCGCGGCGGCGGCCGACCGGCAATACACGGTTGCCTATGATATCGCGCGCCAGGTCGACGACGCCTTCGCCGCCGGCACCGATGTCAGCGCCCAGTCGCTGGGCGTGCGCGACGACTATACCAGCCTGGTCTGGCTGGCCGGGCAGACCGCGATGAAATCGCTTGGCCGGCCAAATGACGCGATCGGCATGTTCGCGCGCTATGCCGGCGGTTCGCGCACGCCGCAAACGCGGTCAAAGGGCTTTTACTGGGCCGGGCGCGCGGCCGAGGCGGCGGGCGATCGCGCCACCGCGAATGGCTATTACGCCCAGGCGGCGACCTATTCCGATCTCTTTTACGGCCAGCTCGCTGCCGAACGCACCGGCATGCCGCTCAAGGCCCCGCCGCCCAGCAGCACGGCGGGCATCGACGCGGCGACGCGGACCGCGTTCCTCAATCGGGAAATCGTGCGCGCCACCGAATATCTCGGGCGCACCGGCAACCGCCAGGACCAGAGCCTGTTCGTCCGCCAGATCGCGCAGGATGCAACCACGCCCGCCGATCATGCGCTCGCCGCCGAATTTGCCCGGCGAATCGACCGGCTCGACCTGGGCGTGATGGTCGGGCGTTCCGCCCAGCTGAACGGGCTCGCCGCGCACAGCGCCGCCGGTTTCCCGTCGGTCAAGCTGCCCGACAGCCAGCGCGATTATTTCACGATCATCCACGCCATTGCGCGTCAGGAAAGCCAGTTCGACCGCGCCGCCGTCAGCCGCGCCGGTGCCCGCGGCCTGATGCAGCTGATGCCCGGCACTGCGCGTGAGACTGCGGGCAAGCTGGGGCTCGGCTATGATGTCGGCGCGCTGACCAGCAACCCCGACTATAATATCCAGCTCGGCTCCAGCTATATCCAGCGGATGCTGGATTATTACGGCGGCAGCTACCCGCTCGCCGTCGCCGCGTACAACGCCGGGCCGGGTAACGTGAACAAATGGATCAAGGCGAACGGCGATCCGCGCATGCCCGGCGTCGACATGATCGACTGGATCGAGGCAATTCCGATTTTCGAAACGCGCAACTATGTCCAGCGCGTGCTGGAAAACGCGGTCGTCTACGACCTGATGCACCCGGCGTACGCGCGGTCGCGCGGGACCGCGCAACTGTCCTGGTACCTCGGCAAGCAGCGTCCGGGCTGAGCTTGATCGACATTCAGGTCTATACCCCCGACCGCTTCGACGATGTCGAGGCGCTGTGGCGACAGGTGTTCCCCGACGATCCGCCCTACAGCGCGGCCGCGCCCGTTATCGCGGCGAAGGCCGCGGTGCATCCCGAGCTGTTCCTGATCGCGGTGGCCGACGGGCATCTCGCCGGCACCGTGCTGGCGGGCTGGGACGGGCATCGCGGCTGGCTCTACAAGCTCGCCGTCGCCCCCGCCCATCGCGACCGGGGCATCGGTGCGGCCCTGGTCCGCGCAGCGGAGGCGAGGCTGGCGGCGCTCGGCTGCGCCAAGGTCAATCTTCAGGTGCGCGCCGGCAATCCCGCCGCCGGCTTCTGGCAACGGCTGGGCTATGGCGAGGAACCGCGGATCAGCTTCGGCAAGCGGATCGCATGAGCGACGCGCCGCCCAACTATATCACGCCGGCGGGCTATGCACGGCTCAAGGCCGAATATGACACGCTGTTGGCCACCGAACGCCCGCAGCTGGTCGAGACCATTTCCTGGGCGGCGGGCAACGGCGACCGCTCGGAGAATGGCGACTATATCTATGGGCGAAAGCGCCTGCGCGAGATCGATCGGCGGCTGGGCTGGCTCGCCCGCCGGATGAAGGCGGCGCGCGTCGTCGATCCGGCACAGCAGCCCGACCGCAGCCGCGTCTGGTTCGGCGCAACCGTGACGATCGCGGACGAGGACGACGCCCGCCGCGTCCTCACGCTCGTCGGCGATGACGAGGCCGATACCGGCGCCGGCCAGGTCGGCTGGAACGCGCCGATCGCGCGCGCGCTGCGCGGTGCCGCGGTGGGCGACCTGCGCCGCGTCACCCTGCCCGCGGGCGAGCGCGAATATGAGGTGATCGACATCCGCTATCCCTGAGCCGCCGGGCGACCGCGCGCTCGGCTGGCCGTGCCAAAGCATCGGCGGACGTGGCCGTGCGCTGCTTGTGCTTTGCGCGCCCTGCCCTACAGCGGACGGGATGGAACAGGGCACACGCAACGGCACGACCCCGGGCGGCAACATCGTGTTGCTGATCGACGCGGACAACGCATCGCCCGCCTATATCGACCCGGTGCTCAATGTCCTGGCTGAACTGGGCACCGTCAACATCCGGCGCGTCTATGGCAACTGGAGCAAGGCCGCACTCAAGGGCTGGGCTGCACTCACCCTGCGCCACGGGCTCGAACCCTTCCAGCAGTTCGACGTGACGAAGGGCAAGAACGCGACCGACATGCGCATGACGATCGATGCGATGGACCTGTTGTGGCGCGGCCGGGTAACCGGCTTCGGCATCATGTCGTCGGACAGCGACTTCATGCCGCTGGCGCTGCGCATCAAGCAGGAAGGGCTGCCGGTCTACGGCTTCGGCAGCGCGCAGACGCCCGAGGGCTTTCGCGAGGCATGCACCCGCTTCATCGACGTGTCCGCGCTCATCGACAACGCCGCGCCCGCCGTCCCCGGGACGGCCGCGCCCGCCCCGGTCGAAGGCGCGAAGGCACAGCCGACGCCGATCGATGCCGAACTGGTGAAGCTGATCGTCGATGCCTATAATGCGGCCCGGCGTGACGAGCGCGGTTTCGCCAGCCTGTCCGAAGTCGGCCAGCGCGCGGGCAATCGCTCCAGCTTCGACACCCGCAATTACGGCTATGCGCGGCTATCCGACCTGATCGAAGCCGTCCCCAATTTCCAGACCGAGCGGCGCGAGGGGGGCCGCGTGTTCGTGAAGAGAGTAAGGTGATGGCGTCAACACAGCTGATTTACGTGTCCGGCAGGGTTCAGGGGATCGGCTTTCGCGACTGGACGGTGCGTACCGCCAAGCGGCTGGGCCTGATCGGCTGGGTCCGCAACCTGCGCGACGGGCGGGTCGAGATCCTGGCGTCGGGCGAGGATGCGGCGCTGGCGGCGCTGGTCGACGCCTGCCGCACCGGCCCGGCGAGTGCGGAGGTCGACAATGTCGAAACCGCGCCGGGCGAGCTCAACGGGGCAAAGGGGTTCACCAAACGCTTCACTGCCTGAGTTCCGCTCGCGCTCTGGCGCGGCGGGGCCGAATGCTGCTAGCCCGTGGCCATGCGCACCGGGGAAATCGTCACCATTGCCGTCTATTTCGCGCTGATGCTGGGCATCGGCGTCTATGCATGGCGCAAATCGACGTCGGACATCGACGGCTATATGCTGGGCGGGCGCTCGCTCGGCCCGGCGGTGACCGCGCTGTCGGCGGGGGCCTCCGACATGTCGGGCTGGCTGATGCTGGGCTTGCCCGGCGCGATGTTCGCGACCGGCCTGTCGGCGACGTGGATTGCGGTCGGACTGACGGTCGGCGCCTATCTCAACTGGCGGATCGTCGCGCCGCGGCTGCGCGCCCAGACGGTCAGCGTCGGCGATGCGCTGACTATCCCCGATTTCCTCGGCAAGCGGTTCGGCGCGGGCGGCGATCCGCTGCGCGTGATCGCGTCGGCGGTCATCATCCTGTTCTTCACCGTCTATACCGCCTCGGGGCTGGTCGCCGGCGGCAAGCTGTTCGAAAGCGCGTTTGGCCAGCCCTATGCGTTCGGCGTGTGGCTGACCGCGGGCGTCGTCGTCGCCTACACGCTGTTCGGCGGTTTCCTGGCAGTCAGCCTGACCGATTTCGTCCAGGGGGTGATCATGTTCGTGGCGATGGTGCTGGTGCCGGTGGTCGCGCTCGACCTGGCCGGCGGCTGGGACGCCTCGGTCGCCGCCGTCCGCTCGGTCGATCCCGCCCGGCTCGACCTGTTCCGCGATGCGAGCCTGCTGGGCGTGATCTCGGCGCTCGCGTGGGGGCTCGGCTATTTCGGTCAGCCGCACATCATCGTGCGCTTCATGGCGATCCGCTCGGTCGACGACCTGCCCGTCGCGCGGCGCATCGGCATGGGCTGGATGATCGTCAGCCTGGTCGGTGCGCTCGGCGTCGGCTTTGCGGGCCTCGCCTATGCGACGCGCAACGGCATCGCGGTCGCCGATCCCGAAACCATCTTCATCCTGTTGTCGCGGCTGTTGTTCAGTTCGTGGATCGCCGGGTTCCTGCTCGCGGCCATCCTCGCGGCGATCATGTCGACCATCTCGTCGCAGCTGCTCGTCGTCTCCAGCTCGATTACCGAGGATTATTACCGCCGCTTCCTGCGCCGCGACGCGAGCCAGCGCGAGCTGGTCCGCGCCGGTCGCCTGTCGGTGCTTGCCGTCGCGCTCGTCGCCATCGCGCTGGCGAGCGACCCGTCGAGCTCGGTGCTCGACATCGTCGCCAATGCCTGGGCGGGTTTCGGTGCGGCATTCGGCCCTGCGATCCTGCTCAGCCTGACCTGGCCCCGGATGACGCGCAACGGCGCGCTCGCCGGCATCGTCGTCGGCGCGCTCGTCGTGATCGGCTGGATCGCGCTCGGGTGGAGCGGCTGGCTCTATGAAATCGTGCCCGGCTTCATCGCCAGCACGGTCGCGATCCTGCTCGTCAGCCGGGCCGGAATCGCGTCGCCAGTGGAACGATCCCGGTCATCGGCCATTCCTGCCACCGATTGAACGGGATTTCGGGAGGAAACGACATGATGCGCAAATGGCTGTTCGCCGCGGGGATCGCGCCGGCCGCATTGCTGGCCGCCAATCTCGACGACGGCACCGCCCGCGCCCAGCGCCAGCAGGATCTGCCACTGCGCGTCGCCCCGATCAGCGCGCAGGAGCGCCAGCAGGGCGAGCAGGCCAGCGCCCAGCTGATCGCGCAGTTCGGCGGCAGCTACGATGGACCCCAGGCGCGCTACGTCGAAACCATTGCGCGTCGCGTTGCAGTCGAAAGCGGCCTCTCCGCCGATCCGCGCCAGTTCACGGTGACGCTGCTCGACAGCCCGATCGACAACGCCTTCGCCACGCCTGGCGGCTATGTCTACGTCACCCGCGGCCTGATGGCGCTGATGAACGACGAGGCCGAGCTCGCCGCCGTGCTCGGCCATGAGGTCGGCCATGTCGCCGCCCGCCACGGCCAGCGCCGGCAGCAGCGCGCCACGCGCAACACGATCCTCGGCGTGCTGGGCCAGATGGTGACGGGCGCGGTGCTCGGCGATTCGACGATCGGCAACCTCGCCACCCGCGCGGTCGGCGCCGGCGCGCAACTCGACACGCTCGGCTATTCGCGCAGCCAGGAAACCGAATCCGACCGGCTTGCCGTGCGCTACCTCGCCGGCGCGGATTACGACACCGATTCGCTCGCCTCGATGCTCGGCAGCCTGTCGGCGCAATCGACCCTCAACCAGCGCATAGCCGGCAATGTCCGCTCGGCACCCGCCTGGGCGAGCACGCACCCCGATCCCCAGTCGCGCGTTCGCGCCGCGCTTGCCGACGCCGCACGCGTCGGCGGCACCACCCTGCCGCGCAACCGCGATGCCTATCTGAACGCGATCGACGGCATGGTCTATGGCGACAATCCCAAGCAGGGGATTATTCAGGGCCGCGAGTTCCTTCACCCCGTCTTCCGCATCGGCTTCACCGTCCCCCAGGGCTATCAGATGCAGAACGGCAGCTGGTCGGTGACGATCACCGGCCAGCAGGGCCAGGCCGAGTTCACCACCGCGCCCTATTCGGGCGATCTCGACGGCTATGTCCGCGCGGTCATGCAGTCGCTGGGGGGCAGCAACGCGCGCCTGCCCAACGTCCGCGTCGCGCGCACCACCGTCAACGGCATTCCCGCCGCCTATGCGACGATCCGCGCATCGAGCGGCCGCACGCCCGTCGACGCGACCGTGTTTGCCTATGCGACCGGCCAGCGCCAGGCCTTCCACTTCACGCTCATCACCCCCGCCGGGCGGGGGCTGGGCGCGCTCGAATCGCTGGTCGGCTCGTTCCGCACGCTCACCCCGGCGCAGGCGGCACAGGTCCGCGCCAAATATCTGCGCGTCGTCACTGTTCGGCGCGGCGACACCGTCCAGTCGCTCGCCGGCCGGATGGTGTTCGACGACAATCGCCTCGAACGCTTCCTGGTGCTCAACGGGCTGCAGGCCAACGCCGCGCTGACGCCGGGCCAGCGGGTCAAGATCGTGACCTATTGACCCGGACGCGGTATCTTCACTGCATGAACGCACATGTTCAATTCGAGAAGCGACTGCCGGTCAAGCTGACCTGCTCCGCATTCCTGACGTTGAAGCGTTCGGGCGCCTTCGCGGCGTATGAAAAGTCCGAACTTCTGGACGGCGAAATTAGCGGCGTGCCCCGACAGGAGCCTGACGAACCCGAATCGGATGCATCCGTTCCAATCAAGCTGCGGGTGGAAGATTACGGGCTGCTTCAACGATCGCACGAATTGGAACCCTATGGCCGAACCGAACTCATCGACGGCGATATCTACGCGATGAGCCCGCAATATCGGCCGCACGGTTATGCCAAGGATGAGCTCGCATACCGAATGCGTCGAGCGTTGGAGAAATTGGCGCTCGACGTACATGTAGCGACGGACCAATCGATAACCCTGTCGGCCCATAGCGAACCGCAGCCCGACATCATTTTGACCACCGAGCCACGGGGCGAGGGGCCGATTCCCGGCGGTACCGTCCGGCTGATCGTGGAAGTCGCCGACACGACGGTCCGGTTCGACCTTGATGCGAAAGCCGGGGTCTATGCCACGGCCGGGGTTGCCGAATATTGGGTTGTCGATGTCAACGCGCGGATCATTTACCGGATGACCACGCCCACCGGCGAAACCTATGGCGTCACCACCACCCATCCCTTCGGCGACGCGATAGAAGCCGCCACAATCGCCGGGCTGAGGATCGACACCTCAGCCCTTTGATCGCGCGCGCGGTTCAGCGCGTCAGTTTCTTGTACGCCAGCGCGGTCGGGCGATCGGCGGCGTCGCCCAGGCGGCGGCGCTTGTCTTCTTCATACGCCTCGAAATTGCCCTCGAACCATTCGACATGGCTGTTGCCCTCGAACGCCAGGATATGGGTCGCCAGGCGGTCGAGGAAGAAGCGGTCGTGGCTGATCACCACCGCGCAGCCCGCGAAATTCTCGATCGCTTCCTCCAGCGCACCCAGCGTCTCGACGTCCAGGTCGTTGGTCGGTTCGTCGAGCAGCAGGACGTTCCCGCCCTTTTTCAGCATCTTCGCGATGTTCACGCGGTTGCGCTCGCCGCCCGACAGCTTGCCGACATTCTTCTGCTGGTCCTGGCCCTTGAAGTTGAACGCGCCCACATAAGCGCGCGTCGACTGGTCGTGGCCGTTGACCTTCATATAGTCGAGCCCGTCCGAAATCTCTTCCCAGACATTCTTGGATGGGTCGAGGTGGTCGCGGCTCTGGTCGACATAGCCTAGCCGCACCGTGCTGCCGATCTCGATCGTGCCGGTGTCGGGCTGTTCCTGGCCGGTGATCAGCTTGAACAGCGTCGATTTGCCCGCGCCGTTCGGCCCGATCACGCCCACGATCCCGCCGGCGGGCAGCGTGAAGGACAGGTTCTCGAACAGCAGCTTGTCGCCATAGGCTTTCGAGATGTTCTCGACCTCGATCACCTTGCCGCCCAGCCGCTCGGGCACCTGGATGACGATTTGCGCCTTGCCGGGGGTGCGGTTCTGCTGCGCCTCGACCAGCTGGTCGAACTTGGCGATACGCGCCTTGGACTTGGTCTGGCGGCCCTTGGGGCCCTGGCGAATCCACTCCAGCTCGTCGCGGATCGCCTTTTGCCGGCCCGATTCCTCGCGCTCTTCCTGCTCCAGCCGCTTGGCCTTCTTTTCCAGATAGGTCGAATAATTGCCCTCATAGGGGAAATATTTGCCGCGATCGATTTCCAGGATCCAGCCCACGACGTTGTCGAGGAAATAGCGGTCGTGGGTGATCATCAGCACCGCGCCCGGATATTCCTTCAGGTGGTGCTCCAGCCAGTTGACGCTTTCGGCATCCAGGTGGTTGGTCGGTTCGTCGAGCAGCAGGATCGACGGCTTCTGGATCAGCAGCCGGGTCAGCGCCACGCGGCGCTTCTCGCCGCCCGACAGGTTTTCGACCGACCAGTCGCCGGGCGGACACCGCAGCGCCTCCATCGCGACCTCGAGCTGGTTGTCGAGCGTCCAGCCGTCGACCGCATCGATCCTCGCCTGAAGGTCGCCCATCTCCTCCATCAGCGCGTCGAAATCGGTATCTTCCTGGGGATCGCCCATCTCCGCCGAAATCGCGTTGAAACGCTCGACCAGGTCAGCCGTCTCGCGCGCGCCGTCCTTGACGTTCTCCAGCACCGTCTTGCTCGGGTCCAGCTGCGGCTCCTGCTCCAGATAGCCGACGGTGATGTTCTCGCCCGGCCAGGCTTCCCCGGTGAACTCCTTGTCGACGCCGGCCATGATCTTCATCAGCGTCGACTTGCCCGCGCCATTGGGGCCGACGATGCCGATCTTCGCACCCTGATAGAATTGCAGGTTGATGTTGTTCAGCACCGGCTTGGGCGCGCCGGGGAACGTCTTGGTCATGTCCTTCATCACGAAGGCGTATTGCGCGGCCATTGCCGTGAACCTCTTGCCAGGAAAGGGATGGAAAGTCGCGCGGGGACATAGCGACGCGCATGGCCGAACGCAAACCATGGGTGGCGCGCTTGCGCTCGAAATCCACGTGCGGGGTTGCCCCCCGGCGATTTGCCGGTAGCAGTCTCTTTCCATGAACCGATATGCCCTTTGCGCGGCTGCTGCCGCCCTCGCCCTTCCCTTTCCCGCCGCCGCGCAGTCGGCCGCCGATGCCGCCGACCCCGTCGTCGCGTTGCGCGACGCCGCGCTCCGCGACGATGTCGCCTATTCGATCGTCGAAGGGCTGACGACCGAGGTCGGCGCCCGCCTGGCTGGCACCGAAGCGGAGAAGCGCGCGCGCGACTGGGCGGTCGTTCGCCTCAACCAGCTCGGCTTCCGCAACGTGCGGGTCGAGCCCTTCGACATGGCGGTGTGGGTGCGCGGCGAGGAACGCGCCGAAGTGATCGCGCCCTTCCCGCAGCGGCTCGCGGTTACCGCGCTCGGCAATTCGGGTGCGACGCCCGCCGCCGGGCTGACCGCCGAAGTCGTCTATTTCCCCACGCTCGCCGATCTCCAGGCCGCGCCCGACGGCAGCCTGAAGGGCAAGATCGCCTTTGTCAGCCATGCGATGAAAGCGACGCAGGACGGCTCGCACTACGGCCCGGTTGGCCAGGTCCGCCGCGCCGGCCCGGCGATCGCCGCGCGCAAGGGTGCGGCCGCGATCCTGATCCGCGCGATAGGCACCGATTATCATCGCAATCCGCACACGGGCGGCACCAGTTTCCCCAAGGGCGTGACGCCGATTCCCGCGGGTGCGCTGTCGCTCCCCGATGCCGATCAGCTCGAGCGTATCTTCAGCCGCGGCAAGCCCGTGTCGCTCAAGCTGGTGATGACGCCGCGCCAGACGGGGACGCATCAATCCGGCAACGTCATTGCCGAGGTGCCGGGCAGCGACCCGCAAGCGGGCATGGTGCTCGTCGCCTGCCACCTCGACAGCTGGGATCTGGCGACCGGCGCGTTCGACGACGCGGCGGGCTGCGGCATCGTCGCGGCGGCGGCCAAGCGGGTGATGGACGCCGGCCAGCCGCGCCGCACCATCCGCGTGCTGTGGGCCGGCGCGGAGGAAGTCGGGCTGTTCGGCGGCGCGGCCTATGGTGCCGCGCACAAGGACGAACGCCATGACCTTGCCGCGGAATCGGACTTCGGGGCCGATCGCATCTACCGTTTCGACGTCAACCTGCCCGCGGGTGCCGAAGCGATCGGCACCCGGCTCGGCCAGCTGCTCGCGCCGCTCGGGATCATCCGGGGCAATGAGGTCGCGGGCGACGGCGCGGATATTCAGGCGATCCTGAAAACCGGGGTGCCCGCGGTCGATCTGGCCCAGGACGGCACACGCTATTTCGACCTCCACCACACCCCCGACGACACGCTGGACAAGATCGACCCCGATCAGCTGCGCCAGAACGTGGCGGCATGGACGACGGTGATTGCGGTGGCGGCGAATGCGCCCGAGGATATCGGGCGGGTGACGCCGCGCCCCTGACGCGACTCCGGCGTCGATGCGGGGCGGTCGTTCATCCCATTTCAGATTACGGGAATATGAATTACCGATTGACGCGATGCGAAGTCCCGCTAATGGGGCAGCTTCGCACCGGCGTTCGGGTCGGACGCGAAACTGATATTGCTTGGGAGCAACCGAATGAAGAAGATCGTTCTTGTCGCTGCTGCCGCCGGCCTGATGTCCCTGGCGGCGTGCAACTCCGAAACGCCGGCGGAAAACGCTGCCGAAGCGACCGCGGAAAACCTGGACGCGATGGCTGAAAACTTCGACGCGATGGCTGACGGCGCCACCAACGACGCCGCGATGGCGCTCGAGAACGCCGCCGACGCGACCGAGAATGCCGCCGACGCGATGGAAGCGACCGCCGAAAACGCGGCGATGTAATCGCTTTCGCCCCCGCCCCGGCGGGTGGCGGATCGCAACTGCACGAAAGGGCGTCCCGACCGGTTCGGGGCGCCCTTTTTGTCGTCGGGATCGACGCGGCGGTGCAGCGTGTTGGTCGGGGAGACAGGATTCGAACCTGCGACATCCTGCTCCCAAAGCAGGCGCGCTACCGGACTGCGCCACTCCCCGACCGGAGCCGCGCTCTAGCCGTTCGGCGGACGAAAAGGCAAATCTTTCCTGCGGCGCGATCGGCGCAGCACAGCGCCGCGTGGTGGGCCCGGCAGGATTCGAACCCGCAACCTAGCCGTTATGAGCGGCCGGCTCTACCATTGAGCTACAGGCCCCCTGTCGCTGCCCGGCCCACCTAGCGGAGGCGGGCGGAACCCGGCAAGTCCTTTGCATTCCCCACCAGCCGCGCGATCAGCTCGGCCTCGCCGATCGCCCGCACGCCCAGCCGGTCGAGCAGCGCCAGCATCGCGTCCCACCACGCGTCGAACCGCGCCAGGTCGGCGGCATCGCGGACATAGGGGGTGTGGCCGGGCACCAGCGACGGCGAATGGAACGAGAAGTTGAGCAGGCCCGCCGGCGCGTCCGCCACCGCGCGCTGCACCGCCTCGCGCGCGTCGGCGATCGGCATCGCCTCGGGGCTGAGCGACACACGCGACAGCAGGCCCAGCCGCGCGGCGATCGATCGCGCGCCCGGCCAGCCGACGATCCTGCGGTATCGCGCCGCCCCGTGCCGCCGCCACCGCCCGATATAGACAGTCGACAGCGGCAGCTCGACCAGCGGATGGTCGGCCAGCGGCCGGCGCGGCTCGGTCGGTCGGTCGGAAAAGTCGGGGCCCCCGAGCTTGCGATAATCGAACCCGGGGCGCTCCGACGTGTCGATCAGATAGCCATGCTCGGCCAGCAGCCGCATCGTGTCCGGCCCCAGCCCGTAGCGCCCGGCGCGGAACATGCGCGGCGGCGCGCCGAAGCTCAGGGTGATGCGGTCGGTCAGCGCCGCCAGCTTGGCGCGCTGCAGCGCGACGGGCAGGTTGCCGAGAAAGCTGTTGCGCGCCGTCACCGCTTCCTCGAACGGCGGATTGACCCAGGGATGGAGCTGCGCGCCGATCGCCGATCCGCCGGGCGTGACCAGGCCGCGCAGCGTGTCGACCGCGCGTGGATCGGCGGCGACCGGATAGTCGACCAGCAGGATGATCGGGACGCCCGCCGCCGCGAAGCGCGCGTGCGCGGCGGGCAGCGCGGCGATCGCGGTGGTCGCGGTCGCGCTGCGGCTGAACGGCGCGTGCCAGTCGAACTCCTCCTCGGTGTCGACGGTGACCGCGAAGCGCCACCCCAGCGCGTCGGGCCACAGCGACGACGGTCGCGCGCGCGCCGGCCCCGGCGCGGCGGCGGAAGGCGGCGGCGACGCCATCGTCAGGAACGGATGACCTTCTCCATGTCAGGATCATCGGCGGCGGGCAGGCGCAAGGTCAAGCGATCCGCGTCGATCGCCAGCGCCCCGCCCAGCTCGCGGGCGAGGTTGGTGACCAGCCGCATCGAAAATCCGGTGCTGACCAGGCCCTCGTCCTCCAGGTCGATCGTCGCGCGCGCCTCCCCGGTACTGAGCCGCAGCTCGCGCGGACAATCGATCGCGACCACCACTTCGCGGTCGCCGTCGCGCACCAGCCGGATCGCGATGCGCTCGCCCGCCTCCGTCACCGCGACCACCGTCGCGATCAGCCGCGCGAGCAGCCGCTCGACCGCACGCCGGTCGCCGCGCACCGCCGCGTCGGTTTCGGGCAGGACGATCTCGGCGGCGCGCAGCGCGATCAGCTGGCTCAGGTCGCGGACGATGCCCGCAAGCACCGGCTGCATCGCGACGCGGCCGGGCCGCAGGTCGAGCGCGTGCGCGTCCATCCGCGCGGCCAGGTCGATATCGTCGATGATCGCCAGCAGTTCGCGCGCATTGGCCCGGATCGTCTGGGCGCGCTCGCGATAGACCGGCGGCACCGGCCCCAGGATCTCGCCCGCGATCATCTCGGCAAAGCCCGAAATCGCCCCGATCGGCGTGCGCAGCTCGTGGACCAGCTCGCGCAGCGTCTCCATCCGCCGCGAATCGCCCGATCGCCGCGCATGATCGGCGCGCTCGTCGGCGCGCGGCCGGCGCGCGGTGCCGCGATAGCCGGTGAAGCGTCCCGATTGCCGCTCGAACACGGGAACACCCGAAATCAGCCAGTCGCCCGCATCCGCGGTCCGGCCGGCGATCTGCAGCCGCGCATCGTCGAACCCGGCCCGGCGCTGCACCGCACCGGCGGCGACGCCGTCGACCCCGGTGCCGTTGGCGGGCGCGGGATGATGCAGCGACAGGCCGATCAGCATCGCCCGCTCGATCCCGTCGGCCCAGCGGATGACACCGTTGGCGTCGGCCTCGAACCGGAACGTGCCCGGCGGCGGGGCGGCGGCGGCGGCCGGGGTCGCAGGCGCCGGATCGGCGGCCACCGGCTCGCCCGCATCGCGCGCACGCTCGCGCCGCTGGTGATAGGCGTCGATCCGCGCGACGATGTCGGCGATCCGGAACGGGCCGGACGCGCGGGCCTCGCCCGTGCCGGTTCCGGCCTCGGCGCGCTCGCGCGCGGACGCGTCTGCCGCGGGTGCCTGCGCGACAAAGGGCAGGCCGCGTGCGATCGATCCGATCGTTGCAAAGGACGACAGCGTGGCCGGGGGTGGCGCGGGCGCGGCGGCGACCGCTTCCGTAGCCGGATCGTCGATGCCGTCACGATCGTCCGACAGCACGAAATCGGTGGCCCCGAACGCTTCGAGCGCCCGGCCGACCGCGGCGGGCAGGTCGGTGCGATGGCGCAGCACCGCGCGCCCGACCGGCGACAGATGCGGCAGCAGGTCGAGCCAGTCCGCCGCGTCGAGCGTGACCGCGCGCAGCACCGGCGTCGACACGGCGGCGACGTCGGCGGCGAACAACCGGACCAGCG
>NZ_LSHX01000049.1 GCF_001555965.1 Sphingomonas sp. CCH21-G11 | reverse complement strand
GCGCTGGGGCTCGGTCGAATTTGGCCGGGTAAGCCCCTCCCCTGAAGGGGAGGGGCTTACCCGGCCAAATTCGACCGAGCCCCAGCGCAGCATCACCCCCGCACCACCTCGCGCAGGATCGCGTCGAGCACCGGCATTCCCGCTGGCGTGACGGCCAGCCGCTCGCCGTCGCGCGTGACCAGCCCCTGCGCCGACAGCCGCGCGATTGCCGCGTCGTCCACCCAGTCCCGGCCGATGCGCGCCATCTCCACACCTTCGGCCAGCCTCAGGCCCATGACCAACGCTTCGGTCGCCTGCTCGGAAGGGGTCAGCGCCTGTTCGACCTCGATGCCATGGCCGTTGCGATCGACCGCATCCAGCCAGTTCTCCGGCTTCTTGCGCCGTGCAATTGCCATGCCGCCGCGCCGGCCATGCGCGCCGGGACCGACGCCGGCATAGTCGCCATAGCGCCAATAGGTCAGATTGTGGCGGCTCTGCGCGCCCGGCCGCGCATGGTTCGACACCTCATAGGCGGGCAGGCCGGCAGCGCCGGTCAGGTCGCGGGTCAGCTCGAACAGGTCGGCGGCGGCGTCACCATCGGGGATCGTCAATTCCCCCTTGGCCGCCAGCGTCGCAAAGCGCGTACCCGGCTCGATCGTCAGCTGATAGAGCGAGAGATGCTCGGTCCCGAACGCGATCGCGCGGGCCAGTTCGGCGTGCCACGCATCGGGCGTCTGGCCCGGCCGGGCATAGATCAGGTCGAAGCTTACCCGCGCAAATGCCTGCTGCGCGGTCGCCAGCGCCGCCAGCCCCTCCGCCACGTCATGCGCGCGGCCCAGGAAGCCGAGCGCCGCATCGTCCAGCGCCTGCAACCCCAGCGACACGCGATTGACCCCTGCTTGTGCCAGATCGGTGAAGCGCGCGGCCTCGACCGACGACGGATTGGCTTCCAGCGTGATCTCGATATCGGGCTCGGCTGGCCAGTGCACGGTCGCCGCGTCAATGAGCGCGGCGACGGTCGCCGGCGGCATCAGCGAGGGCGTGCCGCCACCGAAGAAGATCGAGCCCAGCCGCCGCCCCGGCAACAGCGCGGCCTCATGCGCCAGATCGGCGAGCAGCGCGGCGCGCCAGCGATCCTGGTCGACCTGGTCGCGGACATGGCTGTTGAAATCGCAATAGGGGCATTTGGAGACGCAGAACGGCCAGTGGATATAGAGCGCCAGCGGCGGGACAGGGGAAACGGAAGTCACCGGCGCGATATGGCGAGAGACGACGGCAAGGGAAAGGGACTCTCCCCTCCTGCCTGCGCGAGGGGCCGTAAACATTCAGCACCCGTTTCTCGTCACCCGGCCTCGCGCCGGGGTCCATCGCGCAACCTGTACAGGTTCATCATCGGCGTGCGTCCCTCGCCCCACGCACTGGCTCGGCTTCAACTGGGGTGCGACGACGCTTTGCAGCACCCTGAACCCCGGCACCGGGCCCGGGGTGACGGGAAAATTCAGGCGTCGCGGCGATCAGATGCTTATTCCGAGATCGGGCGCTGGGGAGACAATCCGCTTCATCATTTTCTACCCCAAGCCCCTCCCGACATCGCGAAGGACATTGCTGTCCTACACGAACCAGATGGGCTAAATACCGCCGCCCGAACCGGAGGCACCCCTATGGACATCGACCAGCTCATCGACGACGTGATTTCGCGCGAGGGCGGCTATTCCGACCACCCCGACGATCGCGGCGGCGCGACCAAATTCGGAATCACCCAACGGGTGGCCCGCGAGCATGGCTATCACGGCGCGATGCGCGACATGCCGCGCACGGTGGCCGAACGGATCTACCGCGCCATCTATTGGCAGGCGCCCCGATTCGACGACGTCGCGACGCGCGCACCGGGCGTCGCCGCCGAACTTTTCGACACCGGTGTGAACATGGGGCCCGCGACCGCGACGATGTTCCTGCAACGCGCGCTCAACGTGCTCAACCGCACGCGCCGCGACTATCCCGACATCGCGCGCGACGGGCGGATCGGCTCCGCGACGCTCGGCGCGCTCGACCGCTTTCTCGAACTGCGCGGCCCGGCGGGCGAAACCGTGCTGCTGCGCGCGCTCAACGCGCTGCAGGGTGCGCGCTACATTGAACTCGCCGAGCGCCGGCCGGCGAATGAGAGTTTCCTCTATGGCTGGCTCGCCAACCGTATCGGTTAATCACCGCCCGTTCCGAACGCATCGACAGAAGGAAACGCCGTGGCCGTTCTCGACGCCCTGCTCGGCCCGATCACCGGGCTGATCGACAAATTGATTCCCGATCCGAAGGCGCGCCAGGCGGCCAAGCTGGAGCTGATCCGGCTTCAGGGCACGCAGGAGCTCGAGCAGCTGAAGGCGCAATTGTCGGCGATCGTCGCCGAGGCGGGCTCGAACGACCCGTGGACCAGCCGCGCCCGCCCCAGCTTTCTCTACGTCATGTATGTGCTGCTGCTCTGGTCGATCCCGATGGGGCTGATCGGCGCAGTCCAGCCACGGATCGCCGACGGCATCGTGCGTGCGATGAACGCCTATCTCTCGGGTATTCCCGAGCCGCTCTATGTCCTCTTCGGCACCGGCTATCTCGGCTACACCGCCGCGCGGCAATGGGGCAAGGCGAAGGGCGTGGACCGGTAGCGGCAACCAAGCGGGCGCGGTGATTGTTTTTTCATGGCCAAACGTTATCTTGGCGCGTGCAAGGAGACCGGTGACGATGCAGGTAAATTCGGAAACTGCGCTTCGCAACGGACGCCGATTGCTGGCGGAACACGATAACAGCTGGCTGAAGGTTCTGGAAAACACCCGTCGTGCGCGTAAGGACGGGCCGCACGCACCTGAAGCTGACATCCGCGAAGCCGCAGCGTCTTGACTGATGGCGCGCTGTCGGCCGCGATGGCGGCCCCTGCGCGCCCGGTAAGAAGGTAACCAGACGAGGCCGGGGGGCGCGTGATCGATTTCCGACTGGGCGCTGTCCTGCTCCTGCTGCTGCCCGGCCTCGCTTCCTATTGTGCATTCTACGGGATTTTTGGCCGGTTCGGACATTTTGGTGTCGGGGATCGCGGCCGGGCGCAACGACGCGTCTTCGCACCGATCCCGCCAGCGCCGGGGTCGGTCCAGTCACTGACCGTCATCGTGGCGAGTTCGGTGGTCGCACATGTGCTCCTGATGATCGCCTCGATCGTGGTTTTTCCGCAGAAACTGGATCGGTTGCAGGTCGGGGGCTGGCCACGCGGTGCACACGACCTTGCCTTGTTCGCCGGGATCGAGCTGGCGCTCGCGCTGGCGATCTTCATCGCGATAACCGGATATCTGCGCCGCCTGTCCTTTACCAACGCCCTGCCGCGCTGGCTGTACGGCTGGGCAACCGATCTGGCCAACAAGCTGGACGACGACAGCAAAATCGCGGTGGCGGTGGTGCTGACCCGATACGACCTTACGGACAAGAGCGCGTGGGCGCCCAATCTCTCGGTCACCTATATCGGTGCGATCCAGGATCTTTCGCTGGCCGTCGATGGCTCGATCCGGCGCATCAACCTCGCCGATGCGCAGCGTTTTTTGATCGATCTGCGTCGGTCGATCGCGCAGCAGGATCAGCTGCCGCTGGCCACCTTCGACCTGTTGTCGATCGAGGCGGACCAAATCCGAAATGTCAGCTTCGAGATCGTGGATCGGCCGGTCGATCCAGTGCCGGACCTTCTGGCCAATGGCTTGCGCCGGATTTACGCCGGGCGCTGATCGTCGAACAACGCGCCCTATTGTTCATCCCTGATCGCGTGACCATTTGAAGCGCCATGAACGACAAATCCATGGTGTGGCACGGCACCACGATCCTTTCCGTGCGCAAATCCGGCAAGGTGGTGATCGCGGGCGACGGCCAGGTTTCGGCCGGCCAGACCGTGATGAAGCCCAATGCGCGCAAGGTCCGTCCGCTGGGGGATGGCAAGGTGATTGCCGGGTTCGCCGGCGCGACCGCCGACGCCTTCACCCTGTTCGAGCGGCTGGAGGCCAAGCTGGAGCGGCACCAGGGCCAGCTGCTGCGCGCCGCGGTCGAGCTCGCCAAGGACTGGCGGACCGACAAATATCTGCGCAACCTGGAGGCGATGCTGATCGTCGCCGACAAGGACGTGACGCTGGTCGTCACCGGCAATGGCGACGTGCTGGAGCCCGAAGGCGGCATCGCCGCGATCGGATCGGGCGGCAATTTCGCGCTCGCCGCAGCGCGCGCCCTGGCGGAATATGAGCCCGATGCCGAGGTGCTGGCGCGCAAGGCGATGGCGATCGCTGCCGAGCTTTGCGTCTACACCAACGATCGCCTGACCGTGGAGACGATGGACAGCGCCACCTGACGCTCGAACCTTTGTTCCCGTTCGTGTCGAGCGAAGTCGAGACACGCGACACCGGGACCAACGTTTCTCGACTTCGCTCGAAACGAACGGATTTCATCTGGAATGACCGACACCCTCACCCCCAAAGCCATCGTCCGCGCGCTCGACGCGCACATCATCGGCCAGGCCGACGCCAAGCGCGCGGTCGCGGTCGCGCTGCGCAATCGCTGGCGCCGGCAGCAGCTCGGCCCTGACCTGCGCGACGAGGTCAGCCCCAAGAACATCCTGATGATCGGCCCGACCGGCTGCGGCAAGACCGAGATCAGCAGGCGGCTGGCCAAGCTGGCCGACGCGCCCTTCGTCAAGGTCGAAGCGACCAAGTTCACCGAAGTCGGCTATGTCGGCCGCGATGTCGAGCAGATCGCCCGCGACCTAGTCGAGGAAGCGATCCGGCTTGAAAAGGAGCGCCGCCGCGTCGCGGTGAAGGACAAGGCGGAGGAAGCGGCGATGACTCGCCTGCTCGACGCGCTGACCGGCAAGGATTCGAGCCAGGCGACGCGCGAGGCATTCCGCCAGCGCTTCCGCGACGGCCATCTCGACGACAAGGAAGTCGAGATCGAGGTCGATGCGGCCCCGACGATGCCGTTCGAAATCCCCGGTGCGCCCCAGATGGGCATGATCAACCTGAGCGAGATGATGGGCAAGGCGTTCGGCGGCGGCCAGCTGAAGCGCCGCAAGCTGCCGGTCCCCGCCGCCTGGGCCAAGCTGGTCGAGGAGGAAGCCGACAAGCGGCTGGACCAGGACGAGGTGAGCCGTGCCGCGCTGGCCGATGCGGAGGCCAACGGGATCGTTTTCCTGGACGAGATCGACAAGATCGCGGTCAGCGATGTTCGTGGCGGATCGGTCAGCCGCGAGGGCGTGCAGCGCGACCTGCTGCCGCTGATCGAGGGGACGACGGTGGCGACCAAATACGGGCCGATGAAGACCGACCATGTGCTGTTCATCGCATCCGGCGCATTCCACGTCGCCAAGCCGAGCGACCTGCTGCCCGAGCTTCAGGGCCGCCTGCCGATCCGCGTCGAGCTGAAGGGGCTGACCGAGGAGGATTTCGTCGCGATCCTGTCCGACACCAAGGCGAGCCTGCCCGAACAGTATAAGGCGCTGATCGGCACGGAGGATGTGACGATCGACTTCACCCCCGACGGCATTCGCGCGGTCGCGCGCATTGCCGCCGAAGTGAATGGCGAGGTCGAGAATATCGGCGCGCGCCGGCTTCAGACCGTGATGGAAAAGCTGCTCGAGGAAGTCAGCTTCGATGCAGAGGATCGTCGCGGCGAAACGCTGGTGATCGACGCGGCCTATGTCGATCGCCAGCTGGCCAGCATCGCCCGCAACACCGACCTCAGCCGTTACGTGCTGTAGCTTCTAGCGCGCGGCCAGGAACGCCTCGACCTGCGGGGCGAGCTCGGGACGGGCCAGCGCCAGCGCGATGTTGGCGCAGATGAAGCCCGCCTTGTCGCCGCAATCATAGCGGTCGCCGTCGAAGGTATAACCGTGGAAGGGCTGGACGCCGATCAGCTTGGCCATGGCATCGGTCAGCTGGATTTCGCCGCCCGCGCCGGTGACGGGATTGTCGAGGATCTTCATCACCTCGGGCTGCAGGATGTAGCGGCCCGGGATCATCAGATTGGATGGCGCGGTGCCCGCCTTGGGCTTTTCGACCAGCGCGGTCACTTCGGTCAGCTTGCCGTCGCGTGTACCCGGCGTGATGATGCCGTACTTGTCGGTTTCGCTGTCCGGCACCTCCAGCGCACCGATCACATTGCCGCCGACTTGTTCGTACGCCGCGACCATCTGGGCGAGGAAATTGGGGGTGCCGACCATCAGCTCGTCGGGCAGCAGCACCGCAAAGGGTTCGTCGCCGACGATCTCGCGCGCGCACCACACCGCGTGGCCGAGCCCCAGCGGTTCCTGCTGGCGCACATAAACGGGCGATCCGGGGGTCATCCGCGTGCCCTCGATCAGCGACATCGACTTGCCGCGTGCACGCATCGTCGTCTCGAGCTCGAACGCGATGTCGAAATGGTCCTCCAGCGCGCCCTTGCCGCGACCGGTGACGAAGATGATCTGCTCGATACCCGCTTCCAGCGCCTCTTCGACCGCATATTGAATCAGCGGCTTGTCGACGACGGTCAGCATCTCCTTCGGCATCGCCTTGGTGGCGGGCAGGAAGCGCGTGCCGAGACCGGCGACGGGAAAAACGGCCTTGCGGACGGGCTTGATCATCTTGGCAGAACCTCCGGTGACGCCGCTGTCGGATAGTGGGCCGTCCGGGGCAAGGCAAATCCTTTCGCGGGTGCAGCATGAAATGCATCCGCGAACCGTCCCGTTTTAGCGACGAGTTAAGCCGCCACGGCTATGGGTCACGTCATGACCGCCGCCGCCGCTCAGAAAACCGTGCTCCTCGTCTTCGGCACCCGGCCGGAGGCGATCAAGCTGTTCCCCGTCATCCGCGCGCTGCGCGAAACACCCGGTCTGCGGGTCCGCACCTGCGTCACGGCGCAGCACCGCGGGCTGCTCGATCAGGTGCTGGCGATTGCCGGAATCTCGCCCGACATCGACCTGGACCTGATGGAGCCAGGCCAGACGCTCGACCGGCTGACCGCGCGGCTGCTGACCGGGCTCGGCGAAGTGATGGACGCCGAGCGCCCCGGCCGGGTGATCGTGCAGGGCGATACCGCCACCGCAATGGTCGGCGCACTGGCGGCCTATTATCGCCGCGTGCCCGTCGCGCATGTCGAGGCGGGGCTGCGTTCGGGCGACATCTGGCAACCCTGGCCCGAGGAAGTGAACCGGCGCATCGTCGCCCCGATCGCCGACCAGCATTTCGCCCCGACCGAGACTGCCGCCGAGGCGTTGCGGCGCGAGAATATCGACCCGGCAACGATCCACGTCACCGGCAACACGGTGATCGACGCGCTGCTGGCGACGCGGGCGGCGATTGCCGACGATCCGGCGATGGCGGCGGGGCTGGACGCGATCGCCCATCGCTTTGCCGGCAAGCGCATCGTGCTGGTCACCACCCATCGCCGCGAGAATTTCGGCGAAGGGATGGAATCGATCGCGCGCGCTATCCAGCGCATCGCCGATCGGCCCGATGTCGCGGTGCTGTTCCCCATGCATCCCAACCCCAACGTGGTGGCGGTGATGGACCGACATCTGGGCGCCCGCGACAACGTCGCGCGGATCGACCCGCTCGATTACCCGCACTTCATACGCGCGCTCGATCTCGCCCACCTCGTCCTGTCCGATTCGGGCGGGGTGCAGGAGGAAGCCCCCGCGCTGGGCAAGCCGGTGCTGGTGATGCGCGAGACGACCGAGCGGCCCGAAGGCGTCGCGGCGGGCACCGCGCGGCTGGTCGGCACCGATACCGACCGCATCGTTTCCGGAATCTTCACCCTCCTCGACGATAGCCATGCCTATTCGGCCATGGCGCGCGCCCACAATCCGTTCGGCGACGGCCATGCGTCCCAAAGGATCGCAAGGATCGTCGCTGATGGTTTCGGATGCTGAACTGAACGTCGTCATGATGGGGCTGGGCTATATCGGCCTGCCCACCGCCGCCGTCATCGCGCGCAGCGGCGCGCGCGTGCTGGGGATCGACGTCAACGCCCAAGTCGTCGAAACCGTCAATTCGGGCCGCGTCCATATCGAGGAAATCGATCTGGACGGCCTGGTTTCCGGCGTGGTCGCGCGCGGGATGCTGCGCGCTGCAACGCTGATCGAACCCGCCGACGTCTTCGTCATCGCCGTGCCGACGCCGTTCGATGCCGATCACGCGCCCAATATCGGTTATGTCCTGCAGGCCGCGACCAACATCGCCGCGGTGCTGAAGGCCGGGGATACGGTCATCCTCGAATCGACCTCGCCGGTCGGCACCACCGACAAGGTGGCGGAACTGCTCGCCCGGCTGCGCCCCGACCTGAAGGTGCCCGGCCATTGCACCGGCACCGCCGACATCGCGGTCGCCTATTGCCCCGAGCGCGTGCTGCCCGGCCGCATCCTGGTCGAGTTGATCGACAATGACCGCGTGATCGGTGGCGTGACCCCGCGCTGCGCGCGCAAGGCATTGCAATTCTATCGCCGCTTCGTGCGCGGTGCCTGCGTCACCACCAGCGCGCGCGCGGCGGAGATGACCAAGCTGACCGAAAACGCCTTCCGCGACGTCAACATCGCCTTCGCCAACGAATTGTCGGTGCTGGCCGACGGCATGGGCATCGATGTGTGGGAAGTGATCCGGCTGGCCAACCGCCACCCGCGCGTCAACATCCTGGCCCCCGGCCCCGGCGTCGGCGGGCATTGCATCGCGGTCGACCCCTGGTTCCTGGTGCATGGCGACCCCGCCAACAGCCGCCTGATCCGCACCGCGCGCCACGTCAACGACGACAAGATCGCCTATACGATCGGCCGCGCCGAGGGGCTGATCGACAGCCTGCCCGGTGCGCCGGTCGCGTGCCTGGGCCTGGCGTTCAAGGCGAATATCGACGATTTCCGCGAGAGCCCGGCGCTCAAGGTCGCCTCGCATCTGGCCCAGCGTTATGGCAGCCGGGTGCGGATCGTCGAACCCCATGCCGCCGAACTGCCCGGCGATTTCGCGGGCACGGCAGCGACGCTGATCGACATCGACGAAGCGATCGAAACGTGCCCGATCTTCATCGTCCTGGTCGACCACGACGTGTTCAAGTCCGTGCCGCTCGACGAGCGCGCGGGCAAGCTCGTCTACGACACGCGCGGAATCTGGCCCGACCAGCCGCGTGCGACGCTTGCAGTGGAGTTACGCAAAGCAGGGTGAGCGGGCGGGAAGATCGCCTCCAAAGCCCTCCTAACCCGCACACCGTTACCGTCACCCCGGCCTTGTGCCGGGGTCCACCGTGCCGCCTGGCGTGTCGCGTGGCAATCGTCGCTGAACCCTTAGCGATGGCCCAGCGTCGCGGAATGTCGGGGGTCAGCGCCTGTGGCGCGGTGGACCCCGGCACAAGGCCGGGGTGACGAAAATGAGGCCGTGCAAGAAGGAAAGAATCCGGGGGGGCACGCTGACGGGCGGGCGGCCCCGCCCCTCACGCTTTGGCGAAATCCGCCATCAATTGTTCCAGCCGCTCGCGCTCGACCGGCTGCTTGGTCGCGATCAACCACAGGTCGAACGCCTTGGGCCGCCGCCGCACGCCGAGCGACGGGAAATATACCTTAGCCGCCTCGGTCAGCGTCTTGGCGGTGAAGCCGGTCTTGTGCGCCATATAGGTCTGGCCCCGCGCGATCGCGTCCGAATGGCCATAGAAGATGTCGAGCGGCGTGATCGGCCCGGCGGGCGACTGATAGAGCGGATCGCCCAGCCGGTCGGCGACGATATGCTCGGCGACGCTCAACAAGTCGGGACAGGTCACGACGATGAAGCCGTCGGGCTTCAGCACGCGGCGAAACTCGGCGAGCACCGATGCGACCTCGTGCGCGAAGACATGCTCGATATTGTGCGAGGAGAAGACCGCATCGACGCTGTCGCTTTCGACATTGGTCATGTCGGTGATCGTACCCACGATGTCCGGGCGTGCGCCGGGATCGATGTCGAAGCGGATCTCGCGCCAGCGGCCGTCCTGGAACCCCGCAGTCATGTTCTCCAGCGATGCCCAGCCGCAGCCGACGTGAAGGACGGTTTTGGTCATTTGCCTCGACTCACTCCAATGCACCCCGTGTCCGAACGGGCGTGCCGGTTGCTCAAGCACATCGACGGCGATCGGCCAAGGCGCGCGCCGCCTCGCGCCGTTTACCCCTCACCATCGATGATCGCGATCAGCCGCCGGTTGATCTCACGCACGTCGAAGCGCGCTTCCGCCATCGCCCGGCTCGCCGCGCCCATCGCCGGGATCAGGCCGGGCTGGTCGACGAAGCGCATCATCGCGGCCGCCAGCGCCTCTGCATCGCGCGGCGGCACCATGAAGCCGTTGACGCCCTCCTCCACGGTTTCACGGCATCCGACCGCGCTGGTCGTGACGACGGGCCGCGCCATCGCCATCGCCTCCTGCGTGCTGCGCGGCACCCCCTCGCGATAGGAGGGCAGGACGAAAACGCTCGCGTCGCGGATCCAGTCGGCGACGTTGTCGACATGACCATGCCATTCGACGATCCCGTCAGCGACCATCGCGTCGATCTCGTCCGCGCTCAGCCCGCCGGGATTGAGATCGCGGCCGCCGAGCAGGATGAACCGCGCGCCCGGCGCCTGCGCGCGGACACGGGCGGCGGCGCGGACATATTCACGCACCCCCTTTTCGCGCAGCAGTCGTGCGACCATGAGGAACACCGGCGGTCCCGCCACCGGCGGCGGCGCGCTGAACCGATCGAGGTCGACGCCGATCCCGCCGAGCACCGTGACCTTGGCCGCGTCGACCATGCCGGCATCGATGAATTGCCGGGCGTCGTCGCGGTTGAGCATGACGACGCGGTGGGCGGCCCCCAGCCCGAGGCGATAGAGCGTCGTCGCGGCCGTCCGCAGCGCACGACGCTTAAGGGTCGTCGCCCCCTCGCCCTCGGTGAAGACGAAGCCGAGACCCTCGATCATCGCGATCCGCCGCCGCACGCCAGCCGCGCGCGCCGCCAGCATCCCGTAGATCACCGGCTTCACGAAATAGCCGAACACGATGTCGGGCTTCAGCGCGTCGAGCTGTCGCCACAGCCGCGCGGTATCCCGCAGGTCGCGCAGCGGCCGCAGCCCGACGCGGTCGAGCGAGAAGTCGACCGGCTCCGCGCCGCAGGCCCGGGCAACCGCGCGCTGCGGCTCATCCCAATCGGGTGCAAGGGCGAGCACATGGTCGCCGCGCGCGGCAAGCTCGCGGATCAGGTCCCCGCGGAAATTGCCGACGGTCGAGCCGTTGTTGGTAATGAACGCGATCGTCTTCATGCCGGGCGTGCCGCGGCGATCGCATCGGCCAATGTCGCGACGACCGTCGGCGCGATGGCATCCACCGAATAATGCCGTTCGACGCGGGCCCGCGCGGCATTGCCCATGGCGAGCCGGCGCGCGCGGTCGGTGGCCAGTTCGGCGATCGCCGCGCTCCATTCCTCGACGGTGTCGGCGAGCAGCCCGACCGCGGGGTCGACGATCGTCGCGTTGACGCCGACGGGCGAGGCGATGACGGGGCGCGCGGCGGCCATATACTGGATGAGCTTGTAGCCGCACTTGCCGCGTTCCCACGGGCTGTCGCGCAGCGGCATCACGCCGATGTCGATCCCGGTCAGCAATTCGGCTTCCGTCGCTTCGGTCCACGGATGGCAATGCTGGGTGAACGGCAGGTCGAGGATCGGGTCGGCGCCGATCGTGACCAGCTCGAGCGGAACGGTTCCCGCCAGTTGCGCCATCGCCGCGATGACGGGGTCCAGATAGCGCGCATTGGCCGGCGTCCCGATCCAGCCGATCCGCACCGCGCCGGTTTTCGCAGGTGCCGTGACCGGATAGCGGCCCGGATCGACCACGGTCGGCACCTCGACCACCCGCCGTGCGCCATGACGCACGGCATAATCGGCGAGATAGGGGTTGCCCGCAGTGATCGCCGCCGCCCCCCGGATCAGCGGCGTCAGCTTCTCCGCCAGCACCCGGCGGACGAGTGCCGACCCGCTCAGATCGTAATTGTGGAAGATCGCGTCGTCATAGTCGACGACATAGGGAATGCCCCGCGCCGTCAACGCCCGCTCGGTCGCGCCGGGCAAATAGGGAAACAGCTCCTTCTCGATCCATGCGACATCCGGGGCGGGACCCGCGAGACGCGCCGCGCGGCGGGCGATTGCGCGAACGGTTTCCACCTTGCTCTTCGCGCCATCGTTGAAATAGCCGTTCAGATAACGGTCACTGAAGAAGGGCGATACATCCACCGACGCGCCTGCTTCGCGGAGCGCCGGGATGAACTGGCTCAGGCGCAGCCGGCTGCTCGGGCCCAGATCGGTGTAGCGGGGCATCATCAGGATGGTGCGACCCTGAAGGGATGAAACGACGCGATGGATGATCGAAACTCCGGCTTTTGCGGCGCTGCCCCTAGCATCGCCGGCGTGTCGCCGCCAGTGCGCCGCCGGCCATGAAGGCGACACGTCGCGCAATCGTCGGCGGACTGGCCGGCGCCGGGATTGCGGCCGCGATCGCCCGCGCAACCGGCGCGGATGCGGTGCGCGTGACCGATTTTCGCCGCGCGGACGACGTCGACGACAGCGACGCCTTTCGCCGCGCCCTTGAGACCGGACGCCCCGTCCACGCCCCGGCGGCCGGCGGGTCGGGACCGGAAGGGCGCTATCTGGTCGCGACCGCCGAACCGAACCTGCCAACGGGCGCCATGCTGTTCGGCGACGGGCCGGGGCGCACGATCATCGCGCGGTCCTATGCGCGCCCGGCACCGTTCCTGTTCCATGCCGACAGCAAGTCACCCGACCCGGCCCGAAACCTTCAGGGCATCGCCTTTCGCGACCTCTCGCTCGAGGACGATGTGGTGCGCCGCGGGTTCAGCGAATTCGACTATCTGGTCATGCTGAACGGCGTCACCGGCGCGCGCTTCGAGCGCGTGAACTTCACCGGCTTTCGCGGCGACGGGCTGCATCTCGGCTCGTCGACAATCTCCGCGGTGGAGCGCCACAATCGCGATGTCGTGGTCCGCGACTGCCGGTTCGACGGCATCAACGCCAACAATCGCAACGCCATTTCGGTCATCGACTGCGACGGGCTGCTGATCGAGGACAGCGCGTTCCTGAACTGCACCCGGCCGGGCGACGGGACGCCGCTTCGCGGCGATCCGATGAATCCGCGGACCGGGCTGGCGCAGCCAGGCGCCATCGACTGCGAGCCCAATGGCGACCGTTTCGCGATCATTCGCAACGTCGTCATCCGCCGCAACCTGTTCCAGGGGGGCGGCGGCAACGCGGTCGCCCTCAACCTGCGGCCCAACGACGCGGTCGACATCGCGCAACAGGGCTTTACCATCACCGAAAATCGCATCGTCGATCGTGCCGGCGGCTTCGCGATCTTCGGCTATGGCCCGGGCAGGTCGCTCACCGGAACCCCGCGCTACGAGCTGATGGTCGCGGAAAACGAGATACGCGGCTGCGCGACCCCGTTCATCGTCGATGGCGTCCGTGGCGTGCGGATCACGCGCAACCGGATCATCGAATGTTCAAAGATGGCGGAGATCGGCTATCGCGGCATGGTGGCCGAGGTCGAGGTCGACGAAAACCGCTTCGAGCGCGCCGGCAATCAAGCCCCCGGCCACGCGCTGTGGATACGGTCATCCGACCGGCTGGCGTTGACCGGCAACATGTTCGTCGACTGCGGCGCGGCAGGGGCACGCAACGGCGTTGCCATCGCCTTTGTCGACGGCGTCAACCGCAACCTGACGCTGTCCGGCAACCGCTTTGCGAGCCCCGATGGTCGAACCGCGCAGGCGATGACCGTGTTCGCGGCGGCAAGGATCGACGCGAGGAGCGCGCGGGTCAGCGCCAACCGGGTCGAATTCCGCGCAACCCCGGTTGAGGCAGTGCTCGGCCTGGGCCGCTGAGATCGGCTCAGGCGGTCGCCACGTTTGCTGCTGCCGCCCCGCCCGGATCGACGTTTCGACGGATGCCCAGGCTGAGCACCGGCAGGAAATACATCCACTGGAAGATGAAGGATTCGATGTACGGGTTGGTGAACATCGCCATCGCGCTCGCGGTGAAGCCGCCGGCCATGTAGATGTCCTCCGGCCGCAACAGCTTCTCGGCGACCCGGCGGAACAGCAGAGCCCCGTACACGACAAACACGCTGGCATAGACCAGCGTCCCGATGAAGCCGACGCGAAGCAGCGAGGCGAGCGGAATGACCTCGTAGCGCCAGGGGAACAGGTCGCTGCGCAGATAGCGAACGCCGATGCCGTGGCCGACGCCCAGTCCCCAGCTTTCCTCGACGCCGTCCCATAGCGCGACCACCTGTTCGGTGCGGAGCGCGCCCCCGCCAGACTGGAGCTCGTCGATGAATTCCCCGATGACGACCTGGAGGTCGACGGTGTCCAGGGCGACGTCGATCAGGACCACCGCCAGCAGCGACAGAACGCCGAGCAGGACGGTCGGCCAGAACACGGACTCGCTGTTGCCGTCCTCGTCCGTCAGGCCGACGCGCGCGCGCAGCACCACGCCTGTCACGAAGCCGACCGGCACCGCGAGGATCAGCGCGGAGCGGCCCGAGGTCAGCGCGCAGACGACCAGCGCAAGCGGCAGCAGCATCCGCAGGAAGCGATTTCGCACCAGCGTCGGCTGCGCGAAAAATGCCCCCGACAGGAAAATGAGCGAGCCATAGACGAGGATGTTGGCACCCGAATATCCGCGCGCGACGTTGACGTTCACGTCCTCCGACAGGAACTGCACCGATTCCTTGCCGAAGGTCAGAAACGCATAGAAGAAGGCCGCCACCGAGAGCACTGCGACCCAGGTGAGGAGCACGAGCAGCCGGACAGGCCGGGTCGTTCCCATTTGCTGGAACATCGCGGTTCCGATCAGCAGCCAGATCAGCGGTGCGAGGATGTAGACGATCAGCGTCTGGTTGACCGCCTCACGCGGCGCGCCAGAGGAATAGCCGATCCATATGTAGAAGGCGGTCACGACGACGCCGCAGAAATACAGCATCAGCATCGTGTCGAGATATGCCGCCTTGCGAACGATCAGCAGCGACGCGATCGCCGTCAACAGCAGCAGCGCCGCGGTCGCCTCCTGAAAGGAGTGGGGTACGACCACACAAATGGCGAGCGTCGCGAAGATCAGCCAGCGGGTGATCCCGGACAACAGGATCTCTCCGGCGGAACGGCCCATCACCGGCGGCTGGTACATCCCCGGGGTCAGTGCAGACGGCATGACGATCGCCTTGTCGCCCGCGCGTCGGACGACAGCGCCGCGTGTCCGGTCCGCAGATCATCGCACAGCTTCACGCGCCGCCCTTCCCTTGTTCCGCGTCGATCCGGATCGCGGTGCGGTTCCGGTCAAGCGCGCTCGCAAGCGTGCGCGCCAGACGCGGGGTCGCGCCATATAGCATGGCAAAACCTTGCCAGGTGAAGCCCAATTCTTCCGGCGAGCGCCGCAGCACCGCGCGCGCGGAACGGGCCAGCGGTTCGGCGACATAGGTCGCCAGCGCGACCGCGAACGCGCCGGCCCGCGAGAAATGCTTGAAGGCGTAAATCAGATTGGCCTGGAGCGCGTAGGACAGGCGGTGCGCCTTGACCTGTTCGGAGGTGCCGCCACGCTTGTGATAAACCTCGGGCTCGGCGAAATAATGGATGCGATGGCCCCGTGCGCGGATCCGCCGCGATAGATCGAGGTCTTCGAGGTACACGAAAAAGCGTTCGTCGAACCCGCCGATCGCGCGATAGATGTCCCGCCGGACCAGGTAGAACGCGCCGATGACATGGTCGACATCGCGGCTGCTGAGGTGATCGAAGTCGGCCATGATGATTGGCGGGAACCACCGTCGCGCCAGCGCCGAGACATGGCTGAGACCCAGGCTGGCGCCGACGAAACTTCGCCAGGTCGGAAAGCGGCCGCAATGGCGCTGGACCGCCCCGGCTTCGTCGACCAGACGCACGCCAAGCACGCCGATCTGCCCGCCGTCGGCCTGTTCAAGACGGGCGACGCATTGATCGAGCGCACCCGGGTGAAGCTCCGTATCGGGGTTGAGCAACAGGATAAGGGGCGCGCTGCCGCGATCCGCCGCCAGGTTGCACGCCCGGCCGAAACCCAGATTGGCGCCCGCACGAATGACGACGAGAGGCAGGCCGGGCACGTCGACATCCGCCGATCCGTCGGTCGATCCGTTGTCGACGACATAGACGCAGCCGACACGGTCGCCGCCATGCGTCGCGATCGACGACAGGCAACGCGCCAGCAACGGCCCGGCGTTCCAGTTGACGATGACGATGTCGATGCACGCCCGCTCAGCCATGTTCGAGCCCGGGATAGCCATATCGGGCCGCCACCGCGGCAACCCGGGCGCGGTCCTGAAGATGCGCGTTCCGGCCGAGCAGCGATTGCTTCAGGAACGGAAAGCCCATGTCGACCAGCGCGGTGGCCGAGGTCAACGAAGGATCGTTGACCGGCCCGCTGATCACCGGCGTGCCCGTTATCTTCCGCCACAGTGCCGTCACCAGTCCCGGAACATCGGACCGCGAATCCGGATCGTACCACAGCGCCCCCACCGCCAGCGCCCGTGAAGCGACCCGCGCCAGCCGCGTTTCCTGCAGCGTCACGACATCCTGCCAGCGGTCATAGGCGTGCATCATGTCGATCACGGGCCGCAGTGCCGCGATCAGGTCGGGCGTCACCTGACGGAAGAACAGGGCATAGGACTGCACATGGTTTTCGGCATTCGCGCTGGCGAGAAAGCCGGTCAGCCGCCACGATGTCGTCGCGATCAACGCATCGACATCGCCCAACGGGCCGAGGACGGAATCGTTCTGAAGGTAAAGATGTGCACCCGGCGCGCCGTTCGCGACCGCGTGCAGCGCAATCGAATAGGCGGAGAAATCGAAGCCGCCGAGCGCCTTCCAGTAAAGCGCGTCGCACGTTTCGACGAGGCCATCGGGAATCTGGCCGGGATCGGGCGTCGCCACGACGACCATCAGCCTGCCCGACAGGCCCCGTACGAGGGCGAGCGTATGGCGTTGCGTCGCGCTGAGCGTGCCGTCGGGGGCGAACAGGAACAGGCAGTTCCAGCGATCCGCCGGACGCACGGGGACGACCGCGTGCCATTGCGGAAAGGCGCGCCGGCCGGCGAGCCGCCGTTTCAGCCTGGACAACCGCACCAGCAGCGACGGCGCGGAGGGCACGAAATCCCAGTTGCGGATCATCGACGCCATGCGGGTCAGCGTGATCCGAAGCCCGTTATCATCGTGCGGATCGTGCGCGCCACGATCAACAGGTCGATCCAGGGCGAGTAGTTCTTGATATAGTAGAAGTCGTAATGGAGCTTGGCCCGGACCTCGTCGACCTCGGCGACATGGCCCTGGCACACCTGTGCCCAGCCCGCGATTCCGGGGCGGACGACGTGGCGATAGCGGTAGAAGGGGATTTCGCGCTCGTACCAGCGCGACAGCACCTCCGCTTCGGGGCGCGGCCCGATCCAGCTCATTTCACCGCGAAGGACATTGATGATCTGCGGCAGCTCGTCGATGCGGCTGTGGCGCAGAAAGCGCCCCACCGGCGTGACCCGGTCGTCGCCTTCGCGCGTGATCGCGGCCTCGAGCGTCGAGGGCTGGGTCTCCAGCACCCGCATCGTGCGGAATTTGTAGACGGTGAACGGCTTGCCCCGGTAGCCGATCCGCGTCTGGCGAAACAGCGCGGGGCCCGATGAGGTCAGCCGGATGATCAGCGCGACCAGCAGCAGCGGCACCAGCAGCACCACCCCGGCGATCAGCGCCATGATCCAGTCGACCGCGTGCTTGATCGACATGTAGGCCGACAGCGGCACCAGCGAACCGAAGCTGTTTTCCGACAGATGCTCGAGCTCGACGCGCCCCGTCAGCGACTCCAGCAGGTGCTTGACGTGATAGACGGGTACGCCCGCGAGCGCGAAGTCGGCCAGCCGCCGGTCCCATTCGGTCGGCAGATCGACCCGCAGATCGGTGGCCACGGCATCCAGCTGACCGAAATCCGCATCCGGCGACGATAGCGGGACCCATGTGACGCCGGTCACATGGTTGATCAGCTTGACGTCGTCGAACGGCAGGTAGCCGATCCGAAGCATCCGGAACCGTTCGGTATGCACCTGGAAAAACAGGAACCAGCCGACACTGACCGCGAAGGCGGAGATCAGCATGATGCGGTTATAGTCGAGCCGCCCGAGCAGGTAGATCATCGTCAGCGTGAAGAACGAGATCGTGAACGCCGGAAGGATATAGACGCTCTTCTCGACGCCCGGAAAAATCGTCACGTTTCGCAGGAGCCACGCGCCCGCGACAATCGCCAGCGTCGCCCCGATCAACGTCTGGTTGAGGATTTCGATCGTGTCGACTTCAAGGGTAAGGGCACGGATGACATAGGGCAGCAGCACCGCAGCGCACAGGCAGCCGATGACCTGAACGTCGAAACGGATCCACAGGGATCTTTTGGGCTGAACGGAGACCATCACACTCTCAAATTCGGCGCCGGGCCGGGTCGGAAGGCGCAACGCTGCGGGGATCGGCCCGCCACGGCGCGGCGTTAGGGCGAAATGGGGTCGCTGGGCAAGCCGCTGAATGCGCCGCGTCGCCCGTCCGCGTCGCTATTTCGGTCCGTTGGGGCTCGGCAGGGTGGCGGTGCGCCTCACGCTCAGCGTACCCTCGGTCGCGCGCGTCGAAGGCAGGTCGCTCGGCCCGATGCGGTTCTGGACGCGGCTTTCGATCCGCCCCAGCACCCGCTGGTTCAATCGCTCGCCCGCCTGTCGATACTGGCGGCGCGCCACGCGCTGCTGCGGATCGCTGACCCGCTGGCCCAGTCGCGGCGTAGGACGCACGCTCGGATCCGGGGCGGATACACGATCCAGATCCGCGACATTCTCATCGGTGATCAGGAGGGGACGTTCGGACCGCTCGACGGGTTTGGCCACACGCTCGCCGGGCTTGCGCAGTCGCTTTGCCTCGCCGGCGACGCCGGGCGACGGAAAAAGCGCGATCAGGGCCCACGCCAATGCCAGGGCCAACAACTTGTTCATGGCGACCCTCTGCCACGATTGTGTGCAGAAGCGAAGAGCCTATATGGACGTCCGATTAGTACAGGCCCCCGAAGAATGTTCCAGTTCCTGCTTGGCAAGCGCAAAGGCGTTCCTGACGCACGCGTTCCCGACGAAAGACGCTTCTACGCGATCGGCGACATCCACGGTCGTCACGACTGTCTGGTCACGTTGCTTGCGGCGATCGACGACGATGCCGCGCGCGCGGGCCAGCCCTATCAACTGATCTTTCTGGGCGATCTGATCGATCGCGGCCCGGACAGCGCGCGCGTGGTCGAACACCTGATGTCGATCGCGGAGGCCCGCCCCGACACCATCCTGTTGATGGGAAACCACGAGGAGGTGCTGCTGCTCGCCGCCTCGGGCAATCGCAACGCGCTGTCGTTGTTCAACCGGATCGGCGGGCGCGAGACGCTGCTCAGCTACGGGGTCAGCCAGGCCGAATATGACGAGGCCGATCTGTCCGAGCTTCAAAAGCTGATCATCCGCAATGTCCCGGAAGCGCACCTGACGTTCATGGCGCAATTCGCGCAGTCAGTGACGATCGGCGACTATCACTTCGTCCATGCCGGCGTTCGCCCCGGCATCCCGCTGGACGAACAGCGCGACAGCGACCGGCGGTGGATCCGCGAGGAGTTTACCCGCTTCACCGGCGATCACGGCGCGGTGATCGTGCATGGCCACACCGTCACGAGCGAGGTCGAGATGCTACCCAACCGGATCGGCATCGATACCGGCGCCTATCAGAGCGGACGGCTCACCGCGCTGGGCCTGACGGGCAGCGAGCGGTGGATATTGCAAAGCTGATCGGTATCGCGACCGGCGGCGGCGGTCAGCGGCTCAGGCTGACATTGTCGATATAGCCTGCCGCCCCCCCGAGCGAGTCAGCGGCCTGCGCAACGACCTCGATCCACTGCGCCGGGCAATCGCGCGGAACGACCGCATCGAGCTTGAACGGCTGCCCCTCGGGTCCGACACTCGGGAACGCCTGTCGGCCCAGTTCGCGGCGGCCATCGGCGCAGGCGAGCCTCAGATACGGCAGATTGTCGCCGAGCCCCGCCGTATCGCTGGCCATCGCGCGGATCGAAACCGCACCCGGCGACAGCAGCAGCAGCTGACGCGCGGCGACGCCCCCCACGCCCATCGGCGTCTCGAAATACAGCGCCGGACCGTCAAAGGCGGGCCGTTGCTCGACGACGATTTCGCTTTCCGGTCCGCGCGACCAGTCAAAGGGGGTCGCGTCGGCCAGCGGCTGGTCGAAGCTGCCATTGCGCAGACCGCGACGGTCCGCACCGGGGCGATAGCTCTGGAACAGTGTCCACGCGCCGGCGACCTGGCCGCGTTCGACCATCCGCGTCGTCACGGTCGCCAGCGTCAGGTCGCTGACCGGCGCGCCGCGTTGCCGGAGCGCGCGATAGAGCTGGTTGACGCTGTCGAACGCGGTGCCGCTCTGGGCCAGTTGCTGGACGAACTGGGTCGACCAGGAGGGGCGACGCGCGAGGATGTCGGCAAGCGGTGCCCGGATCGCGGGATCATCGATCGCGCCGATCAGGATCGGGAACAGGATGCCCAGCGCATCGCGCGACGTGCGCATCGCGGTGTCATAACGGCGCAGCGCGCCCGGAATGTCATCGCGTGCGACCGCATCCTCGATCAGCCAGAGCTGAACCACGAGCTCGCGGCGCGAAAGCTGTTCGGAAAAGGCGATCTGCCGGCGGGCCAGCGCGGTCTGACCGCGCCGATCGTTTGCCAGGCCCAGCGCACCCGCCGCCACCGCTGACAGGGGCTCGCTTCGCAATGCCGACTGGGCCAGCCGGCGCGCGCGCGCGATGTCGCCGGCGGTCGCGGCCGCGGTCATGCTGCGAAGTGCAACCAGCCCCGCGGCCTCCGCATGTCCCGGCGCGATGCGCAGCGCCAGTTCGGGGTTTCGCTTCGCGACGACGGAGGCCAGGCTGTGCTGGCCCACCAGAACCAGCAGGCCGAGCAGCACGAGGGCAAAGAGGATCGCGCGCCCGGTCGGCAGCTGGATGGCGCGTGACGGCATCAGCCGTTGCCGCCCCGGCCCTGCTCCGATCGGCCGTAACCATAGCCATAGTCATAGCCATAGCCGAAATGCGCCTTTTTCGGCTCGAATTTGGTCACGACCACGCCGATGATGCGCGCATTTGCGCTGGCGAGGCGGCTCAGTGCGGTGCGAACGATGCTGGCACGGATGCCGTGCGATTCGACGGCGTAGACGATGCCCTCCACGCGGCTGCCGATCAGCGGCGCATCGGCCAGGCCCATCACCGGGGGGGAATCGATCACGATATGGTCGAAATGCTTCGACAGTTCCTCGATCAGCGAGGCCAGCCGGTTGCCGGTCAGCAGTTCGGCGGCATTGGGCGGGATCGGCCCGGCGGTCATCGCGACGAAGCCGAAATCGTTCACCGGCACGAGCAGGCTGTCGATCACCGCGCCGCCCGACAGGTAATTGCTCAGCCCGCGATCGTTCTGGGCACCGATCAGGTGGTGAACCGAGGGCGACCGCATGTCGCCGTCGATCAGCACCACCTTGCGATCGGCGCGCGCCAGCATCGTCGCCAGCGCGAACGACGTCGTCGACTTGCCTTCGGCCGGCCGTGAGCTGGTGACTGCAAGCGATTGCGGCACGCCGTGATCGGTCGAGAACTGCAGGTTCGTCTGGACCGCAAGATAGGCGTCGACGATCGAGGACTTGCGATCGCGCAGCGCATCGATCGGCGAGTCCGACGACTTGGGCACGCTGCCGAGCAGCGGCAGGCCGAGCATGCGCTCGACCGCCCCCGGATCGGCGATCGCCTCGTCGCTCTGCTCAAGGATGAAGGCCGCGATGGCACCCAGCGACATGCCGACGAACAGCGCGAGAACCAGGTTGAGCACCAGGCGGGGGCTCGACGGTCGCGACGGCAGTTGTGCTTCGTCCACGACGGCGACGTTGTTGACGCCGACCCCGCCGGCGATGCCGATTTCCTTGTACCGCTGGAGCAGCGCGTCATAAAGCTGACGATTGGTGTCAACTTCGCGCTGGAAGATGTTGTACTGGATGCTGCGACGACGCTGGTCGAGGAAGCTTTCCTTCAACGCGTCGACGCGTTCGCGCAACGATTCCTCGCGGTTCACCGCGGCCTGATATTCGGCGGCAAGGCTGCTGCCGATGCGCTGCTCTTCACGCGCGATGCTCCGGTCGAGCTGCCGGATTTCGCCCGCCGCCGCGCGCAGCGGCGGATAATCGGGCTCAAACTGGACGAGCAGCTTCTCATATTCGGCGGCGCGCTCCGCCCGGCGTGCCCGCAGCGAATTGAGCGCGTTGTTGTCGAGCGCCTCCTCGACGTCACCCGACCGGCCGCGCGACGCCTTGTACTTGCCCTCGACCGCCAGCCGGTCCGCGGTGGCGGCGGACAACACGCCGTTCAGCGCGACAAGGTCATACGCAATCGTCGACTGTTCGGAGCCTTCCTTGCCCTGCGGCAGCGTAATGATCCGCTCGTTCGAGGCGTAATTCTGCAGCGACCGCTCCGACGCATCGAGGCGGGTGCGCAGCTGCGCCAGCCGGCTTTCCAGGAAACGCCGGGCGTAGGAGGTCGCCTCGTAGCGCCGCTCCAGCGTCGCGCTGATGAAATTTTCCGACCAGGCATTGGCGACGCGCTGCGACAGGGCCGGATCGGGGCTGGTAAAGCTGATCTCGACCAGGCGCGACTGGCGCGCCGGCGTGATGCGGATGTTGTCGAGCAGGATTTCGCCCGCCTTCTTCACGCGCTTCGACCGGCTGACCGCCGACAGCCGCCGGTCGCTGCTGTCGGTGAACAACCCTTCGCTGTCGGCCTCGCCGAACATCTCGAAAAAGGCGACGTCGTCGACCAGACGCAGACGCGTCGCGACCTGCTCGGCCAGCGAGCGCGCACGCAACAGGCCATATTGCGTCTGATAGAATTCCTGGTCGGCGTCGGTCGCCTCCTGCTCGACACCCTGAATGTTCACGATCTTGCCCGATTCACGCGAAATCTCGATCGTGTTGGTCGCGGTATATTGCGGCGTCATCAGCAGCGTGATGATCAGCCCCAGGACGAGGCACACGCCGATGATGCCCAGGATCACGCGACGCCAGCGCCACACGATCCGCCAATATTGGCGCAGCAACGGTGTCTGGGCCTCCGCCGTCATTTCGACCGGGACCAAGCCGACACTTCCCGAGCCAAGCCTGCGAACATTATTTGCTTTGTTCATGAACAGTGCTCGACTTCGTTATTGCAGCAGGACGATGAGGGGTGCCGAGATGATCGGCGAGAGCGCGACGAGATCGCGGAACAGCCGGCGCTCCGGCGAATCCCCCACGATGATCACGTCATTGGCGAAGATCGGCGGGTCCTTGTAAACCCCGCGGCGGATCGCCGCGATGTTGTACAGCCCGGCCATGCGCTGGTTGTCGACCGTGCGCAGCACCACCACGTCCTCGAGCTTGCCGAATTCCGACACGCCCTTGGCCGACGCGATCGCGCGCATCAAGGTCATCTGGTTGGTCACGGGATACAGCCCCGGCTCCGTCACCGACCCGTCGACCGTGACGACCTGGCTGACCGAATTGAGGATGTTGACGGTGACGACCGGATCCTTGACGTAGCGGCGCAGCGCATTCTCGATATCGCGCGCAACCTCATATGCCGCCTTGCCCCGTACATCGATCGTGCCCGCCAGCGGCATCGAGATCCGCCCGCTCGCATCGATCTGGACCTCCAGGCTCAGGTCGGAAATGCCGTAGACGTCGATACCGATCGTATCGAGCGGCCCCACCAGCGCCGGGCGGTCGGCGGCAACCAGGTCGCCGCGCGTCGGCTCCGGCAGCGCCTCGGTTTCGACCACCGTCAGCCCGGGGCGGGAAACCAGACGCTCCCTCGAGCAGCCCGAAACGAGCAGCGCGACCGCAAGAACAGATAAAATTAACCGCATATCGTCAAGTAATCCGCCAAAAATCCCGCGAGCTATAGTCAGCCGGCATGGACAGGTAAAGCATTGTCGGTCCGCGTCCGCCGTGCCGTCACGGCGGTCACGCCAGGAACCGGCAGCAGCATCCAGATCGCACCGATCGCGGTCACCACCATGATGATCGGTGTCCGTGCCGGATAATCGACCGCGCTGGCCAGCAGCACCATCAGCAGTATCGCCGATCCCGCGCGCGCCGGGCGAATGAACGCGGTGTCGGGCGCCATGCGCCAGACCCGGATCGAGCGGATCAGCCACCAGGCGATGAACGCCACGATCATCGCCACCCCCGGCACTCCGGCCTCGATCAGGACCTGAAGATAGTCATTGTGCGCTTCGTTCAGATAGCTCGTCGAAAGCAGGTCGAAAGGCTCATAATGCCGATAGAGCGGCTCGAAAGCGCCCAGCCCCGCCCCGAACGGCGCATAGTCCCGGGCGATTTCAAGCAACGTCGGCCAGGCGCGCAGGCGCAGGTCGTCGTCGACCGACAATGCAAACAGCCGCTGCACCGATGCCGCGCGACCGATGGTCAGTGCGAGCGCGACGATCGCCGTCGCGCCGAGCGCCGCCCCGCCGGCGACCAGGCGCCGGGTGCGCCTGCGCATCCCGCGAAGGAGCGTCCCCAGGCGCGGCAGCACCAGCACGATCGCGGCCAGGAGGCCGATCGTGCTGACGACCAGCCCCGCGCGCGACCCGGTCACGGGCACCATGACGATCAGAAATGCCGCCGCACCCGCACCCAGCAGCGCGCGCAGGCGCGTGCGATCCGCCGCCATGCCGCGCGGCGTCGCCCACAGCGCCACCAGCGGCAGGCCGCAGCCGAGCAGCAGCGCCTGATGATTGCGGTTCGCGAACAGGCCGACCGCAGCCTCGCGATTCGTCACGGCATACCAGCGCAGCGGCGAATCTTCGCCGCTCGACACCTGCGCCAGCCCGAGCACCGCGCTGGCAAGCACCAGGAACATGACCGGGGTGACGAGGTTGGCGATCCGCTGGCGTGACAGGAACTGCAGGCCGATCAGCGTCGCCGCCGCCGGCAGCAGCGCGAACAAGGCGTTGGCCGCGCGGTCGGGCGACAGGGCGAAGGGGCGCCAGGGCTGATCGAACTGCGCGACCGTCGCCGCCTGCTCGGCGAGGTCGCGACCCGGTAGCGCGGTCCAGATCATTGGCGGAAGCGGCACGAGCTGCGCGACGATCAGCGCGGCAATCAGCGCCAGGAACATCGCGGGCAGGCGGGACAAGCCGGGGCGCGCCGGCGGGATCAGCAGCACGAACAGGCCGATGACGACCACGCTGACGCAACGTACCACGGGCTGGGCGAGCGAATCCGCCCGCGATGCGCCGCCCAGCAGCGCAATGACCAGCAGGAAGCTCCAGAAAAGCCAGGTTTCGGTGCCGATCCGCCCCCCGCGAACGGCGTTTTCGTCAATCTCCGCCAGCTCTACCGTCAACACCCTGATCCAGTCTTCTGCCGTGCGCGCCGGCACCCTGTCACGTGCCATATCCGCGTCCGGGCGGGGGACTCAAATGAAAATCGCGCGGCGAGCGATGCGATGCAGTCCACTGCGCGAACCGGGAAACCGGGCCGCGCGATCGCGGCGCGCACACAAATAAAAAGGGCGCTCCTTCCAGCGAAGGAGCGCCCTTTTCTATTCCGAGAGCCGAGGCTTACGGGCTGGTCGCTTCATCATCGTCGGCGATGATGATGATGCCGGCGATCACGGCAGCCGCCGCGACGACGCCAATGATGATCCCGCTGCTGCCTTCAGCCTTTTCCTTCTCAGCAACCACCTTGCCGGCGCGAACCGACGGCGCAAGCGACAGCTTGCTGGCGTCAGCGGCCGAGGCGATCGCCGGAACGCTGACCAGCGACATCGCTACCGCGGTAGCCATCGCCTTCTTCAACATGTTCATTTCCGACACTCCCTTCGCAATATACTCGTACTCGTGCGGTGCTATTGCACGAGGCTTACACGCATTCAACCCGTTTCCGTTCCCGATCGGCGGGCGCGGAACCAATCTCACGCGGGATGCAGCAAAAATGCAACGCAGTCGCCGCATTTTCCCGGGCCGTCGCCGCGCCTCGCAAGAGACCCGGCCCCGACCCGGACTGCTTCCCGTCCTTCGCTAACTTACAGTCATTAATCAAGTGTCACCTGTCGAACGCTTTCATTTTGGCGTCGAGCTGGCGCCTGCGGTCAACGAGTTGAGCGCGTAAGTCGTCCGGCGGCATGGCATCTTCGCGGTTGGCGGCGATCGCGGCCGAAATCGCGTCGGCATCGCGCGCGCGCGTCCGCCAGCCGGGATGTGTACCGTCGCCGATCAATGGCGCCGCCGCCCTTCCGGCCCGGCGCCAGAATGCTGCAGGCGCGAACACATCATAGCCGGCCCGTGCGCTGAGGACGATGCCGAGCCGGTCGGCATCCGCCTCGGCGGCGCGAAGGATCGCGCCGTTTCGTCCGAATCCGGCGAACAGGCCTTTATCCACGCGCGCACGCGCGAAGCGCTCGCGGTGGCCCAGCATGATATGCGCCAGCTCGTGCCCGATCAGAAAGGCCAGTTCGTCGTCATTGGCGACCCGGTCGAGCAGTCCGGTCGAAACGCTGATCGTCCGCGCGTCCGCCGACGCTTCCGATCGGGGATCGGGCAGCAGCTGGACGAACGCCGCGCAGACCGGCCGGGGGTCGAGCGCGATGTCGACCTCGCCGGCGCCGCGCGCGACCCTTAGCGTGACCGGGCGTGCACGCGCGGCTGCCTCGCTCGACGCGCGGTCGAGCAGCGCCAGGGCAGCTTCCACGCCGTCAAAGGTTGCCTGCGCAGCCGGCAGTTTGCGCGGCAGCGGTCCGCCGTCGATCGCGACGATCCCGTCGCCGGGCCGCAGCCCGGCCCGGTCGCCCGGCCCGTCAGGCACCACCACGCTCACCGCGACCGGCGCCGCCAGCCCGAACAGGTCACCGGCCACCGACCGCACCTCGGGCGCGAATTGCGCCGCATCATAGAGCATGATGCCAAGCTCGGGCCGCGTTTCGGGGCACAGGGCGACGTTGGCCGCCTTCAGCTGCCACCCGATACGCGCCACGCGCGCATCCGCCGCCTGAAGCAGGCGCAGCTGGGCCGCAAGCCCGTCGTCAGTGGCCGCGCGGGCCCGCGGATGTCCCGGCGACAGGATCGCGACAACGGCCAATGCCGCCGCAATCGGGAGGGTCGGGCCACCCCCGCGGCGGCGGCCGCGCCGAAGGCGTTGACCGCGCTCGTGGGAAAAACCCCGGAACGGATTGAATACGGTCGTCGCAACGATGCTGCGGATCGTCTTGACGTTAACCAGATATTTACCTGCGATCACCATCGCTTGGCCCCAAGTCCGATCCCATTGTTGCACCCGCGACAACACGGCAGAAAAATAGGGCTAGTCGCTTGCCATCGATTCCACGCTCGGTTAAGTCGTGCACGATTTGTGATCAAACGGGGGGGCACGCCGAGCATTTGCGGGACTATCCAACCGTTCGTCGGTCCGCAAGGCGCGGACGGTGCGGCGAACTGTTTTCACGTTTTTGAATTTTGGTTTCGCGCGGCCCCGCCGCGACAAGCATCCTGAAGGGAGTAGTTAAATGGCGACGTTTATCGGAACGGCAGGCGACGACAATATTGTCGGCACCGCCGAGAACAACACGATCATCGGCAATGCGGGCAACGACACGCTCGACGGTGCGGCGGGTGATGACAGCATCGACGGTGGTGCAGGCACCGACACGCTCATCGGCGGAACCGGCAACGACACCCTGAACGGTGGCGCGGACAACGACACGTACACGGTTGCCGACGCCGGCGACGTGATCGTGGAAAGCTCGACGGGCGGCGCGAACGACGTGGTCAACGCCAGCGTGTCGTATGTGCTGAACTCGGGTGCGTGGGTCGAAACGCTGAACCTGACCGGCACCGGCAACAACTTCGTCATCGGCAACCAGTTCGCGCAGACGCTGAATGGCAACGCGGGCAACAACGTGCTCGACGGCGGCCGCAACACCGCGCAGCCGACGCTCGGTGACACGCTGGTCGGCGGTGCTGGCGACGACGTCTACGCCATCCGCAACCCGGGTGACGTGGTGACCGAACTTGCGGGTGGCGGCACCGACATCGTGTACATCGACGCCGACGCGCTGCAGGCGGCGGGCCAGGCGATCGCGACCTACGCGCTCACCGCAGGCACTGCGGTCGAGACGCTCTCGGCTGCCAATCAGTCGGGCACGCAGGCGCTCGTCCTGACCGGCAACGCGCTCGACCAGACGGTCGTCGGCAACTTCGGTGCCAACACGCTCAGCGGCGGTGGCGGCAACGACACCCTGATCGGCCTCGGCGGCAACGACACCTATGTCCTGGGCGCGGGCACGATCACCTTTGTCGAGGCGGCTGACGGCGGCACCGACACGATCACCTTCGCGGCGGGTGCGGCGGCGACGTTCACCCTGAATGCGGATGCCTCGATCGAAGTCATCACCGCCAGCAACGGCGTGAACGTGATCACCGGCAACAACCTGTCGCAGCGCATCAACGGTGCCGCGGGTGCGGTCGGCGTCGCCGAAACGCTGAGCGGCGGTACGGCGGGCGCGGACACGCTGGCGGGTGCCGGCGGTGGCGACACCTACCTGGTCAACTCGACCGATGACGTGATCATCGAAACCGGCTTCGAGGCCGACGGTGTCACCGCGACGGCCGATGTCGTCCAGTTCACCGCGACCACGGGCGGTTACGCTCTGGCCGAAGGCGTCAATGTCGACAGCCTGACCGCGACCGCGGCGACCGGCAACGTCGTTCTGGTCGGTAACGCGCTGACCCAGACGCTCACCGGCAACGCCGGCAACAACGTCCTGAACGGCGGCACCTCGGCGACAGGCACCGGCGACACGCTGGTCGGCGGCGCGGGCAACGACACCTATCGCGTCTACACCGCGCTCGACGTCGTCACCGAAGCAGTCGGTGAAGGCACGGACTCGGTGTTCACCAGCGCGTCCTACACGCTGAGCGCCAATGTCGAGAACCTCTCGGCGGCGGACCAGGGTGCGACCACCGGTGAATATGTCCTGACCGGCAACGACCTCGCCAACCAGATTGTCGGCAACTTCGCCAACAACACGCTGGTCGGTGGCCTCGGCGTCGACACCCTGACCGGCCTGGGCGGCAACGACGCCTATGTCGTGAACGGCGCTGACGTGATCAGCGAAGCCGTCGGCGGCGGCACGGACTCGATCACCTTCGCGACCGAAGCCGGCTTCGTGGCCTACACCCTCACCGCGGGTGCGGAAGTCGAAACCATCACCCTCGGCGGCAACGTCGTCTCGGTGACCGGCAATGCGCTGGCGCAGCGCATCAACGGCGCGACCGGCAACGTCGCCGAGACGCTGATCGGTGGCGGCGGTGCCGACACGCTGGCGGGTGGCGCGGGCAATGACGCCTACACCGTCGACAGCACCGACGATGTCATCATCGAAACCGGCCTCGCCGCTGACGGTGTGACGGCGACGACCGACACGGTCACCTTCACGGCGACCACCGGCGGCTATGCGCTCGCCGACGGCGTGGCCATCGACTCGCTGACCGCCACGGGCACCGGCAACGTCTTCCTGGTCGGTAACAGCGGTGCGCAGACGCTCACCGGCAACTCGGGGAACAACATCCTCAACGGTGCCGGCGTGGCTGGCGGCGGCGGCGACACCCTCGTCGGTGGCGCGGGCGACGACATCTACCGCGTCTTCTCGTCGTCGGACGTCGTGACCGAACTGGCGAACGAAGGTAACGACACCGTGTTCGCGAGCGTCAACTACACGCTCGGTACCAATGTCGAGAGCCTGGTTGCGGCAGACGCCACCGCGGTCGACAACCTGGTGCTCCAGGGCAACGCGGCCAACAACACGATCGCGGGCAACTTTGGCCGCAACGTGCTGTCGGGTGGTGACGGTATCGACAACCTGTTCGGCCTGAGCGGTGCGGATACCTTCCACTTCGCCGCGACCGGTGTGGGCAATGCCGACAACGTGCTCGACTTCAGCTCGGCGGAAGGCGATCGCATCTCGCTCGACCAGGGTGTGTTCGCCTTTGGCGGCCCGACCCTGACCGCGGCGCAGTTCGTGATCGGTGTCAGCGCCACGGCGGCTTCGGCGCAGATCCTGTACGATCAGGCGACCGGTCGCCTGTTCTACGACGCGGACGGCACCGGTGCCGGCGCGGCGGTGATCTTCGCCACGCTGGTTCCCGGCACGGCGCTGACCAACAACGACATCGTGATCACGGCGGCCGCGACCATCCCGACCCCGTAATCGCAATATCGCGAACCAAGGATCAGGGGGTCTCCACCGCGGTGGAGGCCCCCTTTTCTTTTGGATGGAGCGGGAAAATGCGCGCGGCGGCTCATGCGCGCGCGTGCGGCCGCGCCGCGAATGGCTCTGGATCGAGCACCGGCCAGCGTTTCTGTAGACGCGACGCCTCAAATCACTTAACGCGCCACCGATGTTTCGATAGGCCAGCGGGTCGAGGACAGCGTTCCTTGCAAGGTTTCCAAACGTAAAGAATGACGTACGCTTCCAAGTCTGTTGCCGTGCCATCGCGTGCGCCGTTGATCGGCGCGCTGGTGCTGGCCGCGTCGCTGGCGATGCCTGGCGCCGCCGCCGCGCAATCGCTGACGCTGCCGGGGGCGAGCCCCCGCCCCCTCGTTGTCGACACCGCCGCCGACCCGATCCTGAAACTGGGTCAGGACGGTGCGGGCGATCCGCGTTTCCGCGAAACGGTGCTGACCGCGATCGCGCGCCACCCGGCCCTGGCCGAGGTGCAGGCGCAGCTTGAGGAAGCCAAGGCGGCGAAGCGCGAGGCCCGCGCGGCGTTGCTGCCCTCCGCCGAATATTCGGTGTCCGCCTATCAGATTATCGACCGATCGTTCCGCAACAGCCTCGACAACATCATCCAGCGATCGGTGCTCGAACGGCGCACCGACCTGACCGGACAGGTGAGCCAGCTGTTGTGGGATTTCGGCGCGACCTCCTACCGCATCGGCGCCGCCGGCGACCGGCTGCGCGCCGCCAGCGCCTCGATCGACGGCACCGCCGACGAAATCGCGCTGCGCACGATCGCGGCGTGGTACGACATCTTCGCCGGCCGCACCCTGCTGGGTCTCGCCGAGGCGTATCGCCAGAGCGTCGTCGACAACCGCGATTCGGTCAAACAGCGGATCGATCAGGGAGCGTCGGCGGCATCCGACATCGCGCGCGTCGACACCGCGATCGCCTCGCTCGACACACGCCTGGCCCGCTACCGTCGCGAGCTCGCCAATGCCGAGGCGCGCTATCAGGAGCTGACCGGCGCGCCCCCGCCGCCCAACATGACGCGGGGACCGACGCTGGGCGTCGTGCCCGCCGGCGTCGAGGCCGCGCGCGACGCGGCGGCGAACATTCCGACGGTGACGATCGCACGCGCGCAATCCGAAGCTGCGCGGCGCGAAGCGAAGGCCCTGCGCGCCGACACGCTGCCCCAGCTTTCCGCCAGCGTCGAGGGCGGACGCTACGGCGCGTTCGAGGTCACGCGCGATTATGACGTCCGTGCGCGCCTGACGCTGCGCCAGCGCCTGTTCGGCGGCATTTACGAGCGCGCCGAACAGGGCGAATCCCGCGCCGACGCCGCGCGTGCCCGCGCCGACCGCGTCCGCGAAGAAGCCGGGCGCGATGCCGCGACCGCCTATACCGACCTGATGGCGGTCGAGGCGGAACTGGCCAGCCTGGCCTCGGCCTATGTCGCCAGCCGCCAGACGCGCGATGCGCTCACCACCCGCTTTCTCGCGGCGCGGGGCAGCCTGCTCGACGTGCTAGCCGCCAACGACACCTATTTCGGCACCGCGGCAGCCTATATCCAGGCGATCGCGGGGCGCGACGCCGCGCGATATGTGCTATTGTCGCGTACCGGCAGGTTGCTGACCGCGCTGGAAATTCCCTCGGCCGCCGAAGAAAGACCGTTGCCATGAGCGATCCGCAGGAGCTGGTCGAAGCCCCCCGCAAGCGATTTGCCGAGTGGCTGATCGAGCCGATGATGCGCAATCGCGCGACCTATGCGAAGGTCGCGCTCGCCGCGCTGCTGATCAACATCTTCGGGCTCGTGTCGTCGCTGTTCTCGATGACGGTGTACGACCGCGTGCTGCCCAACAACGCGATTTCGTCGCTGGTCGGGCTCAGCATCGGGCTTGGCCTCGTCATCATCTTCGACTTCATCCTGCGTTCGCTGCGCGCCTATTTCGTCGACGTGGCGGGGGTAAATGTCGACCGCGAGATCGGTGAAAAGGCTTTCGAGCGCCTCGTCGCGATGCCGCTCAACGCGCGGCGGGGTTCGACCGGCGCGCTGGCCGGCACGATGCGCGAGCTGGAGACGCTGCGCGATTTCTTCACCTCAGCCACGCTGACCGCGATGATCGACGTCCCGTTCATCCTGCTGACCCTGGCGGTGATCGCGCTGATCGGCGGCTGGGTGGTGGCGGTGCCGCTGGCGATGGTCCCACTGACCATCATCGCGGGCGTCGCGACGTTTCCGGCCATGGACCGCCTGGCGAGCGAGGCGATGCGCGAGGGTCTGAACAAGCAATCGGTGCTGGTCGAGGCGATCGGCGGCATCGAAACGGTCAAGTCGAGCGGCGCCGGCGACCTGCTCGGCCAGCGCTGGCTGCGCACGATCGACAGCTATTCGGACATGGCGACGCGCCAGCGCCTGCTCGCCAATATCAGCACCAATGTCGCCAATGCCGCCCAGACGATCTCGTTCGCGGGTGTCGTGATCGTGGGCGTGCTGCTCGTCGAAACGCGCGACCTGACGCTCGGCGGGCTGATCGCGTGCTCGCTGCTGTCCAGCCGTGCGGTCGCGCCGCTGGCCCAGATCGCCCAGCTGCTGTCGCGTATCACCGCGACGCGCACGGCCTACAGCGTGCTCAACCCGTTCATGAGCGAGGACCCCGGGCTGGTGACCGGCCTGAAGCCCGCGGTGATCGAGGGCACGGTCGAGTTCCGCAACGTCAGCTTCCGCTATCCCGGCGCAAAGGAAGACGCGCTCGACAAGCTCAACCTCAAGATCAACGCCGGTGAGCGCATTGCGCTGCTCGGCCGGGTCGGGTCGGGCAAGTCGACGATCGCGCGCCTGGCGCTCGGCCTCTACACCGCCACCGATGGGCTGGTGATGGTCGACGGCACCGACATCCGCCAGATGGACCTGCCGACGCTGCGCCGCCATGTCGGCGCGTCGCTGCAGGAAAGCGTCCTGTTCACCGGGTCGATCCGCGACAACATCGCACTCGGCCGCCGCCAGGTCGATGACGAGGAGATGCTGCGCGTCGCCCGGTTGACCGGCGTGCACGATTTCATCGGCCGGGTCGCCAACGGCTATGACCTGACGCTCGCCGACCGGGGCGAAAGCCTGTCCGGCGGCCAGCGCCAGAGCATCGCGCTCGCGCGCGCGTTGGCGGGCAGGCCCAAATTCCTGGTGCTCGACGAACCGACGAGCGCGATGGATTCCGAAAGCGAGAACCAGTTGATCAGTCGGCTGGAAGAAGAGACCCGGGGCCGCACGCTGCTGGTCATCACCCACCGTATGCCGCTGCTTCGCCTGGTCGATCGCGTCGTCATCATCACCGACGGCAAGGTCGCGGCCGACGGCCCGCGCGATGAAATCCTGCGCCGCATCACCCGCCCGGTAGCCGCCTGACATGAACATGCAATCCACCGCCCTGGTCGTCGTCCCCCAGCCGTTGCACAAGACGCCGGCACGGTCGTCCAACCTGCTGCTCTGGGTCATCGTCGGCATGATCGTCGTGCTGGTCGGCTGGGCGGCGCTGACCCAGATCGACCGGACCGTGAACGCGTCCGCGCGCGTCGTGCCGACCGCGCAGCTCCAGCGCGTTTCCAATCTGGAGGGCGGCATCGTCGCCGCGATCCTGGTCAAGGCGGGGGACACGGTGGCGACGGGCACCCCCCTGGTCCAGCTCGACCAGACCGAAACGGGTGCGGCGCTGGGCAGCAACAGCTCGACGGTCAATGCGCTGTCGGTGAAGGTGGCGCGGCTCGAAGCCGAGATTGCAGGCCGCACGCCCGTTTTTCCGAACGCGGAGGATGCCGCGACGCGCGAGCAGATCGGCATCGAGCGGTCGCTCTACATCTCGCGCCAGGCGGATTATGCCAGCCTGACGTCGGCCGCCCGCGCACGGATCGCGCAGGCCGAGCGCGCGGTCGCGGAGGCCGAGGGCCGGCTGTCGGCACTGCGCGTGTCGCGCAATTCGGCGATCGAGCAGGCGGACCTGCTCCGCCCGCTGGTCGAAGCCGGGGTCGAGCCCCGCCTCAGCCTGATGCAGGCCGAACGTACCGCCAATGTCGCGTCCGAGGAAGCCGCCGCAGCGCAAGCGACGGTCTCGCGCGCGCGCGCCAGCGTCACCGAGGCGCGCGCCGCGCTCGCCCAGGCGCAGCAGGAGTGGCGATCGCAGGCCGCGGGCGAGCTTGCCGCCGCGCAGGCCGAACTGATCACGCGCCGCCGGACGCTGCCGGCGCTGCGCGACAAGGTCCAGCGCACGCTGGTCCGCTCGCCGCTGCAGGGCAAGGTCAACCGGGTGCTGGTCAACACCGTCGGCGGCACCATCCGCCCCGGCGAACCGCTGGTCGAAATCGTGCCGTCGGAAAGCGGCCTGACGGTCGAGGCGGCGGTACGGCCGCAGGATATCGCCTTCATCCGCCCGGGCCAGCGCGCGCTGGTCAAGCTGACCGCCTACAATTTCTCCACCTATGGCGGGCTCGATGGCGTGGTCGAGGGGATTTCGCCCGACGCGATCGTCAACGAACGCACCGGCGACACGCATTATCTGGTGCGCGTGCGTACCAAGGAAGCCGGGATCCGCGATGCGGCGGGCAACATGCTGCCGATCACGCCGGGCATGATCGCCGACGTCGCACTGATCGGCGACAAAAGGTCGGTGCTCAGCTATTTCCTGACGCCGTTCACGCGGCTGTCGGAAACCGCGTTCCGCGAATGATCCTTCGTCGCGCATGAAGATCCTGCTGGTTCACCAGAACTTCCCGGCACAGTTCGTCCATCTCGGCCCCGAACTGGCGCGGCGCGGGCACGAGGTCGCGGCGCTGTCGATGATCGACGTGCCGCCGATGCCGGGCGTCACCGGCTATCGCAGCATCGCCAAGGTCGGCACCAAGTCAGAGCACCAATGGGCGCTCGACACCGAAGCCAAGCTGATCCGCGCGCATGCCGCGACGGTAAAGGCGTCGGCGATGCGGCGCGAGGGCTATGTGCCCGACGTCATCGTCGCGCATCCCGGCTGGGGCGATACGCTGTTCCTCAAGGATGTGTGGCCCGAAGCGCGGCTCGCGCTCTATTGCGAGTTCTTCTACGGCTACAAGGATTCCGACCACGATTTCGATCCCGAGTTTCCGCCGGTCAAGGACGAGATCGAGCATCGCTGCGGCGTGAAGGTGAAGCAGCTGCCCCAGCGGCTGATGTTCCCGATGGCCAATGCCGGGATTTCGCCCACCCATTTCCAGGCGTCGAGCTATCCCAGGCCCTTTGCCGACCGGATCACCGTCATCCACGACGGCATCGACACCGACAAATTGCGGCCGCGCGACGACGGCCATATCAAGTTCGCCAGCGGCACGTCGCTGACGCGCGCGGACGAAGTCGTGACCTTCGTCGGCCGCAATCTCGAGCCCTATCGCGGCTATCACATCTTCATGCGCGCCCTGCCCGAGCTTCAGCGGCTGCGCCCCAGGGCGCATTTCGTCATCATCGGCGGCGACGGCGTCAGCTATGGCCGCGCGGCGGACAAGGGCACGACGTGGAAGGAAACCTTCCTCAACGAAGTGCGCGCGCAACTCGACATGTCGCGCATCCATTTCGTCGGGCGGCTGAATTATGCGGTGTTCACCGAAGTGTTGAGCCTCAGCCGGCTGCACATCTACCTCACCTATCCCTTCGTCCTGTCGTGGAGCATGCTGGAGGCGATGGCGCTGGGCGCGCCGATCCTGGGCAGCGACACCGCGCCGGTCCGCGAACTGATCCGCGACGGTGAGAACGGGATGCTGACGCCGTTCTTCGAGCCCAAGGCGCTGGCCGAACGCGCGGCGATGATGCTGGCCGACGACGCGCTGCGCACCCGGCTGAGCGCGAACGCGCGCCAGACGATCGTCGACGGCTACGACCTCAAGACCCGCTGCCTGCCCCGCCAGATCGAATGGGTCGAGGGGTTGGAGAAGCTGGACCCCCTGCCCCCGATGTTCGAGGGGTAGCCCCCGTGGCGGGGCGTGGTGGTTGGGCACGCAATCTCCCGCCGCTGACGAGTCTCGAAGCGGGCTTTGAAGCTCGCCTGCGTAGCCAGCGCGAGCCGGGGCGCCAATTAGCAACCGATCGGACTGAGGTGCTCGTCTGCTTTTGAGGCCGCCGAGGGTAGGCGCGAATGGCAGGCTGTGGTTGGTTAGCTGCCACTAGGTATCGAACCTCAACGCCGAAGAGTCGCCTTCCCAAAATCGATAAAGCTTTTCCCACCATTTACGGGTTTCCGGGCCAAGGTACGGCTCGAAGTCTGATGCATGAACGCCGCCATCACCTCTAAATCGGTCGTTGCCGCCTAGCTGATTTTGTATGCTCTCCAGGAACCCGATTGTCGCAGCCTCCTGTACATATTCGTCCCCCTCGATGTGCCAAAGCTCGACGACTTCAAAGACATTTTCGAAGTTCGCAATGTCCCCTCGACGCATTCGGTCGATTAGGTGCCTCGCAAGATCGCCCAACGCGATGTATTGCGGCAAATTTGGCTCGCCTGAGTAGTCAGCTAGGAACTCTTGCCACTGGCCACTGAACGACGGGTCAGCCTCAAGCATCGGTGCAAACATTTCATCGCGTTCGATCATTGGCTTAGTTTGACGGCTCACCTGCGAGTCAGCAATGGGGTCGCAAGCCGCCATTCCGTTTCTGACCTACCGACGCCCAGAAGCGGCCATCAACCCGCTAACTCAGGCACCCCCTACCCCACCAGCCAGCGGCGCAGCACGAACGCCACCACGCCCAGCACCGCGACGCTCGCGCCCCAGATCGCCGCCAGCCACGCCAGCCGCCGCCACAGCGGCTGGCGGTCGGCGGGAAGCTCGGGCAGGCGCGGCATCTCAGTGATAGCCCTCGACGCCCACCTTGCCGCGGAACACCCAATAGGCCCAGCCGGTATAGGCCAGGATCAGCGGGATCAGCACGGCGGCACCGACCAGCATGAACCACTGGCTGGTCGCGGGCGCGGCGGCGTCGACGATCGTCACGCTCTCGGGGATGATGTATGGGAACATGCTGATCCCCAGACCGATGAAGCTCATCAGGAACAGGGCGAGCGCGAGCAGGAAGGGCCGCACCTCACGCCGCTTCTTGAGCGAGCGATAGAGGGCGAAGGCGGTGATGCCGACCAGCAGCGGAACTTGCGACGTCGCCAGGATCGCCGGAAACTCGAGCCACTTGGCGCGATAGTCGTAATTCAGGCCCAGCGTCATCAGGCTGACCAGCGCGATCGCGACCAGCGTCAGCACGCCCGCCTGGCCCGCCAGGCGAAACGCATGATCCTGCGTCCCGCCGTCCGTCTTCCAGATCAGCCAGGTCGCACCCAGCAGCGCATAGCCCGCGACCAGGCTCAACCCCGTCAGCACGCTGAACGGGCTGAGCCAGTCGAGCCAGCCGCCGGCATAGGCGCGGTCGGCGACCTTGATCCCCTGAAGCAGCGCGCCCAGTGCCACGCCCTGTGAGAACGCCGCCATAATCGACCCGCCGGTGAACGCCGCGTCCCACGCCTTGCGGTGGGCCGGATCACGCCAGCGGAACTCGAACGCAACGCCACGAAAAATGAGCGCGAGCAGCATCGCGATGATCGGCGGATACAGTGCCGGCAGCACGATCGCATAAGCCAGCGGAAATGCCGCGAACAGGCCGCCGCCGCCCAGTACCAGCCAGGTTTCGTTGCCGTCCCACACCGGCGCGATCGCGTTCATCGCCTTGTCGCGCTCGTCGCCGACCTCGAACACCGGGAACAGGATGCCGATGCCGAGGTCGAAGCCGTCCATGACGACATAAGCGAACACGGCAAAGGCGATCAGGAACGCCCACACCATCGCCAGCGTCGGATCGACGGTCATTCCGCCGGCTCCAGCTGGCCGACCTGGCGACCCTGCGCCGGACCCGGCGTGATTCCGGCCGTGCGGATCGGCCCTTCCTCGTCGATGCGCGGCTCGTGCAGCTGCACGCCCTTGCCCATCAGCTTCAGGATATACCAGGTGCCAAAGCCGAACACTGCGAAATAGACGATGACGAACGCCACCAGCGACGCCCCGACCGCGGGCGCAGCGAGCGGGGACGCGCTCTGCGCGGTCGTCAGGAAGCCATAGACGGTATAGGGCTGGCGGCCGACCTCGGTTGTCACCCACCCCGCGATCACCGCGACGAAGCCCGATGGGCCCATCACGATCGCCGCGCGATGCAGCAGCGGCCAGTCGAACAGCTTGCCGCGCGCGCGCGCGAGCAGGCTCCACAACCCGAGCCCCAGCATGGCGAAGCCGATGCCGACCATGATGCGGAACGACCAGAACAGGATCGCCACCGGCGGCTCCTTGTCATCCGGCACCGTGTCCAGCCCGGCGAGCGGCGCATCGAGTTCGTGCTTGAGGATCAGCGACGATGCCTTGGGCACCTCGATCGCATAATCGATGCGCTTCTCGGCCGGATCGGGGATGCCGAACAGGATCAGCGGCGCGCCGTCTGGGTGGCTGTCATAATGCCCCTCCATCGCCATGATCTTCGCGGGCTGATGCTCCAGCGTGTTGAGGCCGTGCAGGTCGCCGGCGAAGATCTGGATCGGCGCGACGATCGCCGCCATCCACATCGCCATCGAGAACATGACGCGCGCCGCCTCGCGCGAGCGGGGCAACTCGGGATGCTCACGCACCTCGACCGGATCGTCGCCATCGACGTCCGGCCTGTCCTCGCCCCGGCGCAGCTTGAGCAAATGCCACGCCCCGACCGCGCCCACCACGAGCGCGGTGGTGAGGTAGGCGGCAATGACCGTATGGACCAGCCGATAGGGAAAGCTGGGGTTGAAGATGATCTCGATCCAGCTGCCGGCGGGGACGAACTGGCCGACATCGTTGATCGCGAAGCCGGTGGGCGTGTGCATCCAGCTGTTGACGCTCAGGATCCAGAAGGCGGAGATGAAGGTCCCGATCGCGACCATGCAGGTGGCCGCGAAGTGCAGCTTGCGCCCGACCCGCTCCATGCCGAACAGCATGACGCCGAGGAATCCCGCCTCGAGGAAGAAGGCGGTGAGCACCTCATACGCCATCAACGGCCCGATCACCGGCCCGGCCTTGTCGGAAAACACCGACCAGTTGGTGCCGAACTGGTAGGACATGACGATGCCGGACACGACGCCCATCGCGAATGCGACGGCAAAGATCTTCACCCAGAATTTGAACAGGTCGAAATAAACCTGCCTGCCGGTGCGCAGCCACAGCCCCTCCAGCACCATCAGATAGCTGGCAAGCCCGATCGAAAAGGCCGGGAAGATGAAGTGGAAACTGACCGTGAACGCGAACTGGATTCGCGCCAGCACCACGGGATCGAAACCGTCAAACATCGCGCACTCCGCACGTCCAAACGGCGTTTCCGGCTCCTCTGCCGATCGGGCGTGACGACGCTGTCGGCCGCATCACCATGAACGGCATATAGGCACGCGCGGCCCTGATTGCGACGCCGACTTTAGGCCATGGCGCGCAACCGCCGCCATCCTGCTGTCGGTGGCCACACCCCACGCGCCTATCGCCGTCCGCCAGTCGCCGGCGCGCTCGATCATCGCCGTGATTGCCGCCGCGGCGGACCGGTCGATCACGCATTGCCGCGCTGCAGGCGCAGCCGCCCTCTCATCACGCGCAACGCATGGCCGATTTCCAGCAGCAGCGGATGGCGGACGATCCTGAGCGCCACGATCCACGCGAGCACGGTCAAGAGCGCGATCTGGGCCAGTACCGCGAGCGGCACATCCGCGCGCCATCCGCTGATCGACATGATCGCGACCATGGGGATGAGCGTCCCCAACGCAATCAGGAGGTTGCGCCCGATCACCCGGCCGATCTCGGCTGCCGTCACGCCGGTCAGCCGGCACATGTGCGGCAGGTACAGCGCCGCCGCGACAGTGGATTCGATCGCACGCCCGAGCGCAGCAGCCTCCAGGCTGATCAGGCAACCCGCGGAAATCAGCACCAGCCCGAGCAGGGATCGAAACCCTTCATAGCGTGCCTGACGCGCGAGTTCGTCGCGAAGGGTGAACAGCTCATAGCTCATCGCGAACAACATCGTGACGGCCTGCGCGACCATCAGGATCGTCAGCACCGGTGCCGCGGCGAGCCAGCGCGGACCGAAGGCATGCTGGATGATGGGCCCCGCCAGCACCGCGACCGTCAGCAGAAAAGGCCACATGATCGCCAGCAGCATGTCGAGGCCGCGCAGATAGGTCGCGCGAAGCTCGCCGGTCGAGCGGTTGTCATGCGCCAGCTTCGCGAACAGCACGCGTGCGGCAACGCCGAAGATGTTGCTGTAGATCGCGGTGTAGAGCGTGCTGGCGCGCGTGAAGATGCCCAGCGCCGCCAGCCCCATGACCCGGCCCATGACCAGCTCGGTCATCCGCATCGACAGGACCGAGACGCCGCCGATCGACATGACGCGAAGGCCGAAGGGCACGATCCGTCGCCAGTCGTGAAGCCCCGGCCGCATCATCAGATGGCCCGGCAGCGCCAGGTTCATGCCGACCGCACCGATCAGCGCATAGGCGATCGCACCATAGGCCGCGCTCAGATAGCTGGCGCCGAGCAACACCGAGACGATCGTGACGGTCGTCGACCCGATGGCGCGGAGCATCAGCACGATCGACACCGGCTTGAATCGCATTTCGCGCTGCAACAGGGCCGCTGGCAGGAATTCGAAGATGCCGATCAACGGCACGATCGCCAGCAGTTTGAGGACGTCGGCGACACCGGCCTCGGTGAACAGCGCCGCACCCGCGAAGCTGGCCAGATAGGTAACGACCGCCAGCAACAATGCGAGGAGCGCGTTGACCGTGAAGACCGACGACAGGGTCGGATCGGTCAGTTCGATCTCGCGGGTCACGAAATGGCCAAGACCAAAGGCGGCGACGATCTGAAGGATGCCGGTGGTCGCAAGTCCGACCGCATAAATCCCCATCTCACGCGGCGTCAGCGTCCGCGCGAGCACGACCATGGCCACGACCATCGCGATGACGGACAGCGACTGCCCGCACAGGGACCAGACCAGGGATCGTCGGACGGACATTGTCACCACTCAAAAAATGCGGGCGTCCAACCGGTGACGCTTTCGCCGCGACGGCATCGCGACCTGCCGTCGCGCATGACGGTCCTCGGGCCGCGGGCAAGCCGCCTCATCCGCCCTTAGATTGCGGGGGGTAAATGGACAAGGGCGCGTGGCCGATCGGCCCTGCGGTTGCCCGGTGCGGCACGCTCGTCTATGCGCCGCCCATCCCCGGCGCGCGGCCGCGCGCCGGGGATGGGCGGCGCATAGACGAGCGTGCCGCACCGGGCAACCGCAGGGCCGATCGGCCACGCGCCCTTGTCCATTTACCCCCCGCAATCTAAGGGCGGATGAGGCGGCTTGCCCGCGGCCCGAGGACCGTCATGCGCGACGGCAGGTCGCGATGCCGTCGCGGCGAAAGCGTCACCGGTTGGACGCCCGCATTTTTTGAGTGGTGACAATGTCCGTCCGACGATCCCTGGTCTGGTCCCTGTGCGGGCAGTCGCTGTCCGTCATCGCGATGGTCGTGGCCATGGTCGTGCTCGCGCGGACGCTGACGCCGCGTGAGATGGGGATTTATGCGGTCGGACTTGCGACCACCGGCATCCTTCAGATCGTCGCCGCCTTTGGTCTTGGCCATTTCGTGACCCGCGAGATCGAACTGACCGATCCGACCCTGTCGTCGGTCTTCACGGTCAACGCGCTCCTCGCATTGTTGCTGGCGGTCGTTACCTATCTGGCCAGCTTCGCGGGTGCGGCGCTGTTCACCGAGGCCGGTGTCGCCGACGTCCTCAAACTGCTGGCGATCGTGCCGTTGATCGGCATCTTCGAATTCCTGCCAGCGGCCCTGTTGCAGCGCGAAATGCGATTCAAGCCGGTGTCGATCGTGCTGATGCTCCGCGCCATCGGGTCGACGACCGTCACGATCGTCTCGGTGTTGCTCGGCGCCAGCTATCTGAGCGCGGCCTATGGTGCGATCGCCTATGCGCTGATCGGTGCGGTCGGCATGAACCTGGCGCTGCCGGGCCATCTGATGATGCGGCCGGGGCTTCACGACTGGCGACGGATCGTGCCCTTCGGCCTTCGCGTCATGTCGATCGGCGGCGTCTCGGTCCTGTCGATGCGGATGACCGAGCTGGTCATGGGCCGGGTCATGGGGCTGGCGGCGCTGGGCATCTTCACGCGCGCCAGCACGCTCTACACCGCGATCTACAGCAACATCTTCGGCGTTGCCGCACGCGTGCTGTTCGCGAAGCTGGCGCATGACAACCGCTCGACCGGCGAGCTTCGCGCGACCTATCTGCGCGGCCTCGACATGCTGCTGGCGATCATGTGGCCTTTTCTGCTGACGGTCGCGGTGCTGGCGGGGCCCATCATCCAGCATGCCTTCGGTCCGCGCTGGCTCGCCGCGGCACCGGTGCTGACGATCCTGATGGTCGCGCAGGCCGTCACGATGTTGTTCGCGATGAGCTATGAGCTGTTCACCCTTCGCGACGAACTCGCGCGTCAGGCACGCTATGAAGGGTTTCGATCCCTGCTCGGGCTGGTGCTGATTTCCGCGGGTTGCCTGATCAGCCTGGAGGCTGCTGCGCTCGGGCGTGCGATCGAATCCACTGTCGCGGCGGCGCTGTACCTGCCGCACATGTGCCGGCTGACCGGCGTGACGGCAGCCGAGATCGGCCGGGTGATCGGGCGCAACCTCCTGATTGCGTTGGGGACGCTCATCCCCATGGTCGCGATCATGTCGATCAGCGGATGGCGCGCGGATGTGCCGCTCGCGGTACTGGCCCAGATCGCGCTCTTGACCGTGCTCGCGTGGATCGTGGCGCTCAGGATCGTCCGCCATCCGCTGCTGCTGGAAATCGGCCATGCGTTGCGCGTGATGAGAGGGCGGCTGCGCCTGCAGCGCGGCAATGCGTGATCGACCGGTCCGCCGCGGCGGCAATCACGGCGATGATCGAGCGCGCCGGCGACTGGCGGACGGCGATAGGCGCGTGGGGTGTGGCCACCGACAGCAGGATGGCGGCGGTTGCGCGCCATGGCCTAAAGTCGGCGTCGCAATCAGGGCCGCGCGTGCCTATATGCCGTTCATGGTGATGCGGCCGACAGCGTCGTCACGCCCGATCGGCAGAGGAGCCGGAAACGCCGTTTGGACGTGCGGAGTGCGCGATGTTTGACGGTTTCGATCCCGTGGTGCTGGCGCGAATCCAGTTCGCGTTCACGGTCAGTTTCCACTTCATCTTCCCGGCCTTTTCGATCGGGCTTGCCAGCTATCTGATGGTGCTGGAGGGGCTGTGGCTGCGCACCGGCAGGCAGGTTTATTTCGACCTGTTCAAATTCTGGGTGAAGATCTTTGCCGTCGCATTCGCGATGGGCGTCGTGTCCGGCATCGTCATGTCCTACCAGTTCGGCACCAACTGGTCGGTGTTTTCCGACAAGGCCGGGCCGGTGATCGGGCCGTTGATGGCGTATGAGGTGCTCACCGCCTTCTTCCTCGAGGCGGGATTCCTCGGCGTCATGCTGTTCGGCATGGAGCGGGTCGGGCGCAAGCTGCACTTCGCGGCCACCTGCATGGTCGCGATCGGGACCTTCATCTCCGCCTTCTGGATCCTGAGCGTCAACAGCTGGATGCACACGCCCACCGGCTTCGCGATCAACGATGTCGGCCAGTTCGTCCCCGCCGGCAGCTGGATCGAGATCATCTTCAACCCCAGCTTTCCCTATCGGCTGGTCCATACGGTCATTGCCGCCTACCTCACCACCGCGCTCGTGGTGGGCGCGGTCGGGGCGTGGCATTTGCTCAAGCTGCGCCGGGGCGAGGACAGGCCGGACGTCGATGGCGACGATCCGGTCGAGGTGCGTGAGCATCCCGAGTTGCCCCGCTCGCGCGAGGCGGCGCGCGTCATGTTCTCGATGGCGATGTGGATGGCGGCGATCGTCGCGCCGATCCAGATCTTCGCCGGCGACCTGCACGGCCTCAACACGCTGGAGCATCAGCCCGCGAAGATCATGGCGATGGAGGGGCATTATGACAGCCACCCAGACGGCGCGCCGCTGATCCTGTTCGGCATCCCCGATCCGGCCGAGAAGCGCATCGATTATGCGATCGAGGTGCCCAAGGCATCGTCGCTGATCCTCAAGCACGAACTCGATGCGCCGCTCGCCGGGCTGGACACGGTGCCGGATGACAAGGAGCCGCCGGTGGCGATCCTGTTCTGGTCGTTCCGCATCATGGTCGGCATCGGCTTCGCCATGCTGGGGCTCGGGTTGTGGAGCCTGCTCGCGCGCGCGCGCGGCAAGCTGTTCGACTGGCCGCTGCTGCATCGCGCGGCGATCGTGATGGGCCCATCGGGCTTCGTCGCGGTGATCGCGGGGTGGGTGACAACCGAGGTCGGCCGCCAGCCCTATACCGTCTATGGCTTCCTGACGACCGCGCAGAGCGCGTCCCCGCTCGCTGCGCCCGCGGTCGGGGCGTCGCTGGTGGCGTTCGTCATCGTCTATTTCGCAGTGTTCGGCTTTGGCACCTGGTATATCCTGAAGCTGATGGGCAAGGGCGTGCAGCTGCACGAGCCGCGCATCGACGAGGAAGGGCCGATCCGCACGGCCGGAATCACGCCGGGTCCGGCGCAGGGTCGCCAGGTCGGCCAGCTGGAGCCGGCGGAATGACCGTCGATCCGACGCTGGCGATGGTGTGGGCGTTCCTGATCGCCTTTGCCGTGTTCGCTTATGTCGTCATGGACGGCTTCGACCTCGGCATCGGCATCCTGTTCCCGGTGTTCGAGGTCGGCGACGAGCGCGACAAGGCGATGAACGCGATCGCGCCGGTGTGGGACGGCAACGAAACCTGGCTGGTACTGGGCGGCGGCGGCCTGTTCGCGGCATTTCCGCTGGCTTATGCGATCGTGCTGCCGGCACTGTATCCGCCGATCATCGCGATGCTGCTCGCGCTCATTTTTCGTGGCGTTGCGTTCGAGTTCCGCTGGCGTGATCCGGCCCACCGCAAGGCGTGGGACGCGGCGTTCACCGGCGGGTCGATTATGGCGGCGTTCTCACAGGGCGTGGCACTGGGCGCGCTGCTTCAGGGGATCAAGGTCGCCGACCGCGCCTATGCCGGCGGCTGGCTCGACTGGCTCAGCCCGTTCAGCGTGCTGACGGGGTTGAGCCTGGTCGCGGGCTATGCGCTGCTGGGTGCGACCTGGCTGATCTGGAAGACGGACGGCGGGACGCAGGATCATGCGTTTCGCCTGGCGGGCCAGGCGGGCGTGCTGACGCTGGTCGCGATCGCGCTGGTCAGCCTGATGACGCTGGGCCTGAATTACGACTATCGCGCCAAGTGGCTCGAGTTTCCGGCGATCCTGGCGACGTCGCAAGTTCCGCTGCTGGTCGGCATCACCGCCTTCGCCCTCTATCGCTCGCTCAAGAAGCGGCGTGAGGTGCGGCCCTTCCTGCTCGCGCTCGCCCTGTTCCTGATGAGCTTCATCGGTCTGGGGATCAGCATGTTCCCATACATCATCCCCGAGAGCGTGACGATCGTCGACGCCGCCGCGCCCGCGACCAGCCAGTGGTTCATGCTGGTCGGTGCCGCCGTGCTGATCCCGCTGATCCTGGCCTATACCGGCTGGGCCTATTGGGTGTTCCGCGGCAAGGTGGGCGTCGAGGGCTATCACTGAGATGCCGCGCCTGCCCGAGCTTCCCGCCGACCGCCAGCCGCTGTGGCGGCGGCTGGCGTGGCTGGCGGCGATCTGGGGCGCGAGCGTCGCGGTGCTGGGCGTGGTGGCGTTCGTGCTGCGCCGCTGGCTGGTGGGGTAGGGGGTGCCTGAGTTAGCGGGTTGATGGCCGCTTCTGGGCGTCGGTAGGTCAGAAACGGAATGGCGGCTTGCGACCCCATTGCTGACTCGCAGGTGAGCCGTCAAACTAAGCCAATGATCGAACGCGATGAAATGTTTGCACCGATGCTTGAGGCTGACCCGTCGTTCAGTGGCCAGTGGCAAGAGTTCCTAGCTGACTACTCAGGCGAGCCAAATTTGCCGCAATACATCGCGTTGGGCGATCTTGCGAGGCACCTAATCGACCGAATGCGTCGAGGGGACATTGCGAACTTCGAAAATGTCTTTGAAGTCGTCGAGCTTTGGCACATCGAGGGGGACGAATATGTACAGGAGGCTGCGACAATCGGGTTCCTGGAGAGCATACAAAATCAGCTAGGCGGCAACGACCGATTTAGAGGTGATGGCGGCGTTCATGCATCAGACTTCGAGCCGTACCTTGGCCCGGAAACCCGTAAATGGTGGGAAAAGCTTTATCGATTTTGGGAAGGCGACTCTTCGGCGTTGAGGTTCGATACCTAGTGGCAGCTAACCAACCACAGCCTGCCATTCGCGCCTACCCTCGGCGGCCTCAAAAGCAGACGAGCACCTCAGTCCGATCGGTTGCTAATTGGCGCCCCGGCTCGCGCTGGCTACGCAGGCGAGCTTCAAAGCCCGCTTCGAGACTCGTCAGCGGCGGGAGATTGCGTGCCCAACCACCACGCCCCGCCACGGGGGCTACCCCTCGAACATCGGGGGCAGGGGGTCCAGCTTCTCCAACCCCTCGACCCATTCGATCTGGCGGGGCAGGCAGCGGGTCTTGAGGTCGTAGCCGTCGACGATCGTCTGGCGCGCGTTCGCGCTCAGCCGGGTGCGCAGCGCGTCGTCGGCCAGCATCATCGCCGCGCGTTCGGCCAGCGCCTTGGGCTCGAAGAACGGCGTCAGCATCCCGTTCTCACCGTCGCGGATCAGTTCGCGGACCGGCGCGGTGTCGCTGCCCAGGATCGGCGCGCCCAGCGCCATCGCCTCCAGCATGCTCCACGACAGGACGAAGGGATAGGTGAGGTAGATGTGCAGCCGGCTGAGGCTCAACACTTCGGTGAACACCGCATAATTCAGCCGCCCGACGAAATGGATGCGCGACATGTCGAGTTGCGCGCGCACTTCGTTGAGGAAGGTTTCCTTCCACGTCGTGCCCTTGTCCGCCGCGCGGCCATAGCTGACGCCGTCGCCGCCGATGATGACGAAATGCGCCCTGGGGCGCAGCCGCTGAAGCTCGGGCAGGGCGCGCATGAAGATGTGATAGCCGCGATAGGGCTCGAGATTGCGGCCGACGAAGGTCACGACTTCGTCCGCGCGCGTCAGCGACGTGCCGCTGGCGAACTTGATATGGCCGTCGTCGCGCGGCCGCAATTTGTCGGTGTCGATGCCGTCGTGGATGACGGTGATCCGGTCGGCAAAGGGCCTGGGATAGCTCGACGCCTGGAAATGGGTGGGCGAAATCCCGGCATTGGCCATCGGGAACATCAGCCGCTGGGGCAGCTGCTTCACCTTCACGCCGCAGCGATGCTCGATCTCGTCCTTGACCGGCGGAAACTCGGGATCGAAATCGTGGTCGGAATCCTTGTAGCCGTAGAAGAACTCGCAATAGAGCGCGAGCCGCGCTTCGGGCCACACATCCTTGAGGAACAGCGTATCGCCCCAGCCGGGATGCGCGACGATGACGTCGGGCACATAGCCCTCGCGCCGCATCGCCGACGCCTTTACCGTCGCGGCATGCGCGCGGATCAGCTTGGCTTCGGTGTCGAGCGCCCATTGGTGCTCTGACTTGGTGCCGACCTTGGCGATGCTGCGATAGCCGGTGACGCCCGGCATCGGCGGCACGTCGATCATCGACAGCGCCGCGACCTCGTGCCCGCGCCGCGCCAGTTCGGGGCCGAGATGGACGAACTGTGCCGGGAAGTTCTGGTGAACCAGCAGGATCTTCATGCGCGACGAAGGATCATTCGCGGAACGCGGTTTCCGACAGCCGCGTGAACGGCGTCAGGAAATAGCTGAGCACCGACCTTTTGTCGCCGATCAGTGCGACGTCGGCGATCATGCCCGGCGTGATCGGCAGCATGTTGCCCGCCGCATCGCGGATCCCGGCTTCCTTGGTACGCACGCGCACCAGATAATGCGTGTCGCCGGTGCGTTCGTTGACGATCGCGTCGGGCGAAATCCCCTCGACCACGCCATCGAGCCCGCCATAGGTGGAGAAATTGTAGGCGGTCAGCTTGACCAGCGCGCGCTGGCCCGGGCGGATGAAGGCGATATCCTGCGGCCGTACCGCCGCCTCGACCGTCAGGCCGCTTTCCGACGGCACGATTTCGACCAGCGGTTCGCCGGGGCGGATGGTGCCGCCGACGGTGTTGACCAGCACCCGGTTGACCTTGCCCTGCAGCGGCGAGCGGACCAGCGTGCGCTGGACCTTGTCGCGCAGCGCCGGCAGCGTCCGGCGGCGCGTGATCAGTTCGGCCTGCGCGGCGGCAAGCTCGCCCGCGGCCTGCGATCGCCACTCCTGCTGCGCCTGGGCGAGCGCGGCGCGCGCCTCGGTGACGCTGGCGCGCGCGCGCGAGACCGTCGCTTGCGCTGCGGCGGCTTCCTCGGACGCGACATTGGCGGTACGTTCGGCCTGCATCAGGCTGAGGCGGGGCTCGACCCCGGCTTCGACCAGCGGGCGGAGCAGGTCCGCCTGCTCGATCGCCGAATTGCGCGACACGCGCAGTGCCGACAGCCGGCCCTCGGCCTCCGCGACCGCGCGCTCGGCCTGCGCGATCCGTGCGCGGGCGGCCGACGTCAGGCTGGCATAATCCGCCTGGCGCGAGATGTAGAGCGACCGCTCGATGCCGATCTGCTCGCGCGTCGCGGCATCCTCCGCGTTCGGAAAAACGGGCGTGCGGCCTGCAATCTCGGCTTCGAGCCGCGCCACCTTCACCGACAGCGCATTGACCGTCGAGCTGTTGCTGCCCAGCGCCGCACCCGTTTCGGTCTGGTCGAGCTGGACCAGGGGGGTGCCCGTCGCCACCGTGTCCCCCGCCTTGACCAGGATCGCGGCGACGATGCCGCCCTCCAGATTGGAAACGCGCTGGAGCTGCGCGGTCGGCACGACGCGCGCGGACGCGTTCACGGTCCGGTCGATCTGGGTCAGCGCCGCCCAGCCGACCAGCACGACGATCATGCCGACGATGACCCAGAGCAGCAGGTTGGACGACCGTGCCGGCGTCTTGTGCAACGGCTGGGGGACGACGACCAGGGCGGTGGATTGCATGTTCATGTCAGGCGGCTACCGGGCGGGTGATGCGGCGCAGGATTTCATCGCGCGGGCCGTCGGCCGCGACCTTGCCGTCGGTGATGATGACGACGCGATCGACCAGGCGAAGCAGCGGCATACGGTGGGTGATGACCAGCAGCGTGCGGCCCCGGGTCTCTTCTTCCAGCCGACTGATCAACTGGTTCTCGCTTTCGGAATCCATCGCGCTCGTCGGTTCGTCGAGCACCAGGAATTTGGGCCTGCCCGCCAACGCGCGCGCGAGCGCGATGCTCTGGCGCTGGCCGCCGGACAGGCTTTCGCCCCGGTCGGCGAGCGTCAGGTCATAGCCGTTGGCGACCCGGCCGATGAAATCGTGCACGCCGGTCAACCGGGCGACGCGCAGCATCTCCTCGTCATCGACCTGGCGGCGGCCGAGTGCGATGTTGTCGCGGATCGACCCGGTGAACAGGACGCTTTCCTGCAGCGACGCGCCGACATGGCGGCGCAGCGTCGGCAGGTCCATCTGGCGGATGTCGGTGCCGTCGACCATCACCAGCCCATCGGTGGCGGTGTAGAGGCCGAGCGCCAGGCGCGCGATCGTCGACTTGCCCGACCCGACCCGGCCGAGCAGCGCAATGCGCTCACCGGCGTTGATCTTGAGGTTGAGCTTGTCGAGCGCGTCTTCCTTTGCGCCGGGATAGCGGAAGCTGACGTTGCGGAACTCGACCGTGCCCTCGATCACCGCGGGCTTCAGGCCGGTCACCAGCCCGGGGTCCTCGCTCATGAACGGGTTGAGCACGCTGTAGGCCGTGCGCGTCGCGGTGATACGCGACAGCAGCTGGGCGATCTGGGCCAGCGGCGCGACCGCACGGCTGGACAGCAGCGAGCACGCGATCAGCCCGCCGAGCGTCAGGTCGCGCGTTTCGACGAGCAGCACGCCCACGATCACGACACCCGCGAACGAGATCGTCTGGGCGGCATTGGCGACATTGGTGCTGATATTGGCGAGCAGGCGCTGGCGCGTCGCCATGTCCGAATAGCTGTCGATCGTGCGCAGCCAGCGCTGGCCGAGCAGGTCGCCGGCGCCGCTCGACTTGACCGTTTCGATGCCGCCGATCGCCTCGACCAGCACCGATTGCTTGTTCAGACCCTCGCGCATCGCCTCGCTCGCCAGGCGGTCCATGGCCGGAAACGTCGCGACGCCCGCGATGATGGTCAGTGGGACCATCGCCAGCGGCACCGCCACCACCCAGCCGCCGATCAGCGCGATCACCGCCAGGGTCAGCAGGATGAACGGGACGTCGATCATCGCGGTCAGCGTGGCTGAGGTGAAGAAATCGCGCAGCGTCTCCAGCTCGCGCATCGTGCCGGCCAGCGCGCCGGTCGAACCCCGCCGCGCGTTGAGCGGCATCGCGACGAGGCGCTCGAAAGCCTTTTCACCGATCTCGCGGTCGACATTTACCCCCGCCACGTCGACGAAATAGGCGCGCAGCGAACGCAGGATGAAGTCGAAGATGATGACGAGGCCAAGCCCGATGCTGAGCCCGACCAGCGACGAAATCGCGTTGTTGGGCAGCACGCGGTCGTACACCGTCATCGAGAACAGCGACGACACGAGCCCGAAGATGTTGATCAGCAGCGCGGCGAGCGCGACCTTCGCATAGGTCGCGCGATTGCGCATCATCGGCTCGATCAGCCACTCGGCAAATCGCTTGCGGGGGGCTTCGACCAGCTCCTGCGGATCGCTCATGGCAACGGTCTTTCTTCGGCGGCCGAGGGAATTTCCAGCGCGGTCAGCAACCTGCCGGTACGCGACAATAGCACATATCGCGCGGCGTCGCGCCCCGCGATCGCCTGGATATAGGCTGCCGCGGTGCCGAAATAGGTGTCGTTGGCGGCTAGCACGTCGAGCAGGCTGCCCCGCGCCGCGAGAAAGCGGGTGGTGAGCGCATCGCGCGTCTGGCGGCTGGCGACATAGGCCGAGGCCAGGCTGGCCAGTTCCGCCTCGACCGCCATCAGGTCGGTATAGGCGGTCGCGGCATCGCGCCCGGCTTCTTCGCGGACGCGGTCGGCGCGGGCACGCGCGGCGTCGGCGCGGGATTCGCCCTGTTCGGCGCGCTCGTAAATGCCGCCGAACAGGCGCTGGCGCAGCGTCAGGCGCGCACGGACGTCATAATCGCGCGTGACCTCGAACGCGCCGTAGCGTCCGCCCTCGACGCTGGCGGAAAGCTGGGGCAGCGTGTCGGCGCGCAGGGCCTTCGCTTCGCGCCGCGCAGCTTCGGATTGCGCGCGTGCGATCGTCACCGTCGGAATGTTCGCCGCCGCGTCGCGCGCGGCCTCGACGCCGGCGGGCACGACGCCCAGCGTCGGTCCCCGCGTCATGTTGGGCGGCGGGGGCGCGCCGGTCAGCTCCTGATAGCGCGCCTCGGCATTGGCGAGCTCGCGACGGTAGCGGGCCAGGCGTGTGTCGAGCGAGGCGATCGCGGTGTCGACGCGCGCGATGTCGGATGCCGCCGACGCTCCCTGATCGATCCGCTGTTTGACCGAATCGCGGTTGTCGACGACGCTCTGGCGATACGCCTCGGCGAGACCCAGCAGGGTGCGGCCGGCGAAGATGTCGTACCACGCCGCGATCGTGCGCAGCGCGATTTCGTCGGCGGTGCCGTCGATCGAGGCGCTGGCGGCGCGCAGCCGGTCGCCGGCGGCGCCGATGCGGTAGGAGGTCGCGCCGAAATCCCACAACAGCTGGCTCACCTGTCCGGTCAGGTCGGTGCGCCGTTCGAGCACCGATCGCTGGATGATGTTGTCGAGGCTGTTGCGGAACGATCGGTCGATAATCTGATAGGCGGACACCGAATATTCGGCGGAGGGCAGCAACGCCGCGCGGGCCTCGCGCTTCGCCGCCTTGGCTTCCTCAAGCTGCGCCTGCACCTCGGCCAGGGCCGGGTGGCGCGCGATCGCGGTCAGCACCGTTTCGCGGAAACGCGGATCGCCCGCACCGTCCTGACCCAGTTTCAGGATCGGGTCGGCGGCGGTGTCGACAACGAGGGGGCGGGGGCTCGCCCCCGGCAGCGTCAGCGATTGCGCGGCGGCGGCGCCAGGCATCGCCAGCGACGCGGCCAGCACCAGCGCGCCGATCAACGGCGCACGCGATGGCACGGCAACAGACTTGGAAGCGTACGTCATTCTTTACGTTTGGAAACCTTGCAAGGAACGCTGTCCTCGACCCGCTGGCCTATCGAAACATCGGTGGCGCGTTAAGTGATTTGAGGCGTCGCGTCTACAGAAACGCTGGCCGGTGCTCGATCCAGAGCCATTCGCGGCGCGGCCGCACGCGCGCGCATGAGCCGCCGCGCGCATTTTCCCGCTCCATCCAAAAGAAAAGGGGGCCTCCACCGCGGTGGAGACCCCCTGATCCTTGGTTCGCGATATTGCGATTACGGGGTCGGGATGGTCGCGGCCGCCGTGATCACGATGTCGTTGTTGGTCAGCGCCGTGCCGGGAACCAGCGTGGCGAAGATCACCGCCGCGCCGGCACCGGTGCCGTCCGCGTCGTAGAACAGGCGACCGGTCGCCTGATCGTACAGGATCTGCGCCGAAGCCGCCGTGGCGCTGACACCGATCACGAACTGCGCCGCGGTCAGGGTCGGGCCGCCAAAGGCGAACACACCCTGGTCGAGCGAGATGCGATCGCCTTCCGCCGAGCTGAAGTCGAGCACGTTGTCGGCATTGCCCACACCGGTCGCGGCGAAGTGGAAGGTATCCGCACCGCTCAGGCCGAACAGGTTGTCGATACCGTCACCACCCGACAGCACGTTGCGGCCAAAGTTGCCCGCGATCGTGTTGTTGGCCGCGTTGCCCTGGAGCACCAGGTTGTCGACCGCGGTGGCGTCTGCCGCAACCAGGCTCTCGACATTGGTACCGAGCGTGTAGTTGACGCTCGCGAACACGGTGTCGTTACCTTCGTTCGCCAGTTCGGTCACGACGTCCGACGACGAGAAGACGCGGTAGATGTCGTCGCCCGCGCCACCGACGAGGGTGTCGCCGCCGCCGCCAGCCACGCCGGCACCGTTGAGGATGTTGTTCCCCGAGTTGCCGGTGAGCGTCTGCGCACCGCTGTTACCGACCAGGAAGACGTTGCCGGTGCCCGTGGCGGTCAGCGAGTCGATGGCCACGCCGTCGGCGAGCGCATAGCCGCCGGTGGTCGCCGTGAAGGTGACCGTGTCGGTCGTCGCCGTCACACCGTCAGCGGCGAGGCCGGTTTCGATGATGACATCGTCGGTGCTGTCGACGGTGTAGGCGTCATTGCCCGCGCCACCCGCCAGCGTGTCGGCACCGCCGCCACCGATCAGCGTCTCGGCGACGTTGCCGGTCGCGCCGTTGATGCGCTGCGCCAGCGCATTGCCGGTCACCGAGACGACGTTGCCGCCGAGGGTGATGGTTTCGACTTCCGCACCCGCGGTGAGGGTGTAGGCCACGAAGCCGGCTTCGGTCGCGAAGGTGATCGAGTCCGTGCCGCCGCCGACGGCTTCGCTGATCACGTCAGCGCCGTTCACGACATAGGCGTCGTTGCCGCCCAGGCCGGTCAGGGTGTCGACGCCGAGGCCACCGACCAGCGTGTTGTTGGCGAAGTTGCCGACAATCTGGTTGGCGAGGTCGTTGCCGGTCAGGACATATTCACCGGTGGTCGCACCCTGGTCCGCCGCCGAGAGGTTCTCGACATTGGCGCTCAGCGTGTAGGACGCGCTGGTGAACACCGAGTCCGTGCCTTCACCGACTGCTTCGGTGACGACGTCGAGCGCGGTGTAGACGCGATAGGTGTCGTTGCCCGCGCCGCCGACCAGCGTGTCGCCGGTGCCTGTCGCCGAGGTGCCGCCGTTCAGGACGTTGTTGCCGGCGTTGCCGGTGAGCGTCTGGGTCAGCGCGTTACCGACCAGAACGACGTTGCCGGTCGCCGCGGTCGCGGTCAGGCTGTCGACATTGACGCCTTCGGCCAGAGCGTAACCGCCCGTGGTCGCGGTGAACTGGACGACATCGGCCGTCGCGGTGACACCGTCGGCCTCGAAGCCGGTTTCGATGATCACGTCATCGGTCGAGTTGACCAGGTAGGTGTCGCCACCGCCGGCACCCGCCAGCGTGTCCGCGCCCGCCGTACCGCCGCTCAGCGTTTCGGCGACGCCGACCGCACCCGCGGCACCGTTGATGCGCTGCGACAGGTTGTTGCCGGTGATCACGTTCACGCCGTTGCTGGCGGTGATGACTTCGATCGAGGCATCCGCATTCAGGGTGAACGTCGCCGCCGCACCCGCCGCGAAGGTGATCGTGTCGGTGCCGCCGTCAGCCGCCTCGACAAAGGTGATCGTGCCCGCGCCCAGGACATAGGTGTCGTTGCCGCCGAGGCCGATCAGGGTGTCGTTGCCGCCACCGCCGCTGAGCGTGTTGGCACCGAAGTTGCCGACGACCGTCTGGTCGAGCGCGTTGCCGGTCAGGACGAGCGCCTGCGTGCCCGACTGATTGGCAGCCGAGAGCGTCTCGACCGCAGTGCCTGCGGTGAGCGCGTAGGTCGCGATCGCCTGGCCCGCCGCCTGCAGCGCGTCGGCGTCGATGTACACGATGTCGGTGCCGCCACCCGCAAGTTCGGTCACCACGTCACCCGGGTTGCGGATGGCGTAGACGTCGTCGCCAGCACCGCCGACCAGCGTGTCACCGAGCGTCGGCTGCGCGGTGTTGCGGCCGCCGTCGAGCACGTTGTTGCCCGCGTTGCCATTCAGCGTCTGCGCGAACTGGTTGCCGATGACGAAGTTGTTGCCGGTGCCGGTCAGGTTCAGCGTTTCGACCCACGCACCCGAGTTCAGCACATACGACACGCTGGCGTTGACCACGTCGTTCGCGCCGCCCGTCGAGCTTTCCACGATCACGTCGCCGGCGTCGGCAACCGTGTACGTGTCGTTGTCCGCGCCACCGTTCAGGGTGTCGTTGCCGGTTCCGCCGATGAGCGTGTCGGTGCCTGCACCACCGTCGATGCTGTCATCACCCGCCGCACCGTCGAGCGTGTCGTTGCCCGCATTGCCGATGATCGTGTTGTTCTCGGCGGTGCCGACAATATTGTCGTCGCCTGCCGTTCCGATAAACGTCGCCATTTAACTACTCCCTTCAGGATGCTTGTCGCGGCGGGGCCGCGCGAAACCAAAATTCAAAAACGTGAAAACAGTTCGCCGCACCGTCCGCGCCTTGCGGACCGACGAACGGTTGGATAGTCCCGCAAATGCTCGGCGTGCCCCCCCGTTTGATCACAAATCGTGCACGACTTAACCGAGCGTGGAATCGATGGCAAGCGACTAGCCCTATTTTTCTGCCGTGTTGTCGCGGGTGCAACAATGGGATCGGACTTGGGGCCAAGCGATGGTGATCGCAGGTAAATATCTGGTTAACGTCAAGACGATCCGCAGCATCGTTGCGACGACCGTATTCAATCCGTTCCGGGGTTTTTCCCACGAGCGCGGTCAACGCCTTCGGCGCGGCCGCCGCCGCGGGGGTGGCCCGACCCTCCCGATTGCGGCGGCATTGGCCGTTGTCGCGATCCTGTCGCCGGGACATCCGCGGGCCCGCGCGGCCACTGACGACGGGCTTGCGGCCCAGCTGCGCCTGCTTCAGGCGGCGGATGCGCGCGTGGCGCGTATCGGGTGGCAGCTGAAGGCGGCCAACGTCGCCCTGTGCCCCGAAACGCGGCCCGAGCTTGGCATCATGCTCTATGATGCGGCGCAATTCGCGCCCGAGGTGCGGTCGGTGGCCGGTGACCTGTTCGGGCTGGCGGCGCCGGTCGCGGTGAGCGTGGTGGTGCCTGACGGGCCGGGCGACCGGGCCGGGCTGCGGCCCGGCGACGGGATCGTCGCGATCGACGGCGGACCGCTGCCGCGCAAACTGCCGGCTGCGCAGGCAACCTTTGACGGCGTGGAAGCTGCCCTGGCGCTGCTCGACCGCGCGTCGAGCGAGGCAGCCGCGCGTGCACGCCCGGTCACGCTAAGGGTCGCGCGCGGCGCCGGCGAGGTCGACATCGCGCTCGACCCCCGGCCGGTCTGCGCGGCGTTCGTCCAGCTGCTGCCCGATCCCCGATCGGAAGCGTCGGCGGACGCGCGGACGATCAGCGTTTCGACCGGACTGCTCGACCGGGTCGCCAATGACGACGAACTGGCCTTTCTGATCGGGCACGAGCTGGCGCATATCATGCTGGGCCACCGCGAGCGCTTCGCGCGTGCGCGCGTGGATAAAGGCCTGTTCGCCGGATTCGGACGAAACGGCGCGATCCTTCGCGCCGCCGAGGCGGATGCCGACCGGCTCGGCATCGTCCTCAGCGCACGGGCCGGCTATGATGTGTTCGCGCCTGCAGCATTCTGGCGCCGGGCCGGAAGGGCGGCGGCGCCATTGATCGGCGACGGTACACATCCCGGCTGGCGGACGCGCGCGCGCGATGCCGACGCGATTTCGGCCGCGATCGCCGCCAACCGCGAAGATGCCATGCCGCCGGACGACTTACGCGCTCAACTCGTTGACCGCAGGCGCCAGCTCGACGCCAAAATGAAAGCGTTCGACAGGTGACACTTGATTAATGACTGTAAGTTAGCGAAGGACGGGAAGCAGTCCGGGTCGGGGCCGGGTCTCTTGCGAGGCGCGGCGACGGCCCGGGAAAATGCGGCGACTGCGTTGCATTTTTGCTGCATCCCGCGTGAGATTGGTTCCGCGCCCGCCGATCGGGAACGGAAACGGGTTGAATGCGTGTAAGCCTCGTGCAATAGCACCGCACGAGTACGAGTATATTGCGAAGGGAGTGTCGGAAATGAACATGTTGAAGAAGGCGATGGCTACCGCGGTAGCGATGTCGCTGGTCAGCGTTCCGGCGATCGCCTCGGCCGCTGACGCCAGCAAGCTGTCGCTTGCGCCGTCGGTTCGCGCCGGCAAGGTGGTTGCTGAGAAGGAAAAGGCTGAAGGCAGCAGCGGGATCATCATTGGCGTCGTCGCGGCGGCTGCCGTGATCGCCGGCATCATCATCATCGCCGACGATGATGAAGCGACCAGCCCGTAAGCCTCGGCTCTCGGAATAGAAAAGGGCGCTCCTTCGCTGGAAGGAGCGCCCTTTTTATTTGTGTGCGCGCCGCGATCGCGCGGCCCGGTTTCCCGGTTCGCGCAGTGGACTGCATCGCATCGCTCGCCGCGCGATTTTCATTTGAGTCCCCCGCCCGGACGCGGATATGGCACGTGACAGGGTGCCGGCGCGCACGGCAGAAGACTGGATCAGGGTGTTGACGGTAGAGCTGGCGGAGATTGACGAAAACGCCGTTCGCGGGGGGCGGATCGGCACCGAAACCTGGCTTTTCTGGAGCTTCCTGCTGGTCATTGCGCTGCTGGGCGGCGCATCGCGGGCGGATTCGCTCGCCCAGCCCGTGGTACGTTGCGTCAGCGTGGTCGTCATCGGCCTGTTCGTGCTGCTGATCCCGCCGGCGCGCCCCGGCTTGTCCCGCCTGCCCGCGATGTTCCTGGCGCTGATTGCCGCGCTGATCGTCGCGCAGCTCGTGCCGCTTCCGCCAATGATCTGGACCGCGCTACCGGGTCGCGACCTCGCCGAGCAGGCGGCGACGGTCGCGCAGTTCGATCAGCCCTGGCGCCCCTTCGCCCTGTCGCCCGACCGCGCGGCCAACGCCTTGTTCGCGCTGCTGCCGGCGGCGGCGACGCTGATCGGCCTGCAGTTCCTGTCACGCCAGCGGATCGCCAACCTCGTCACCCCGGTCATGTTCCTGGTGCTTGCCAGCGCGGTGCTCGGGCTGGCGCAGGTGTCGAGCGGCGAAGATTCGCCGCTGCGCTGGTATGCCGTGACGAATCGCGAGGCTGCGGTCGGCCTGTTCGCGAACCGCAATCATCAGGCGCTGCTGCTCGGCTGCGGCCTGCCGCTGGTGGCGCTGTGGGCGACGCCGCGCGGCATGGCGGCGGATCGCACGCGCCTGCGCGCGCTGCTGGGTGCGGGTGCGGCGGCATTTCTGATCGTCATGGTGCCCGTGACCGGGTCGCGCGCGGGGCTGGTCGTCAGCACGATCGGCCTCCTGGCCGCGATCGTGCTGGTGCTGCCGCGCCTGGGGACGCTCCTTCGCGGGATGCGCAGGCGCACCCGGCGCCTGGTCGCCGGCGGGGCGGCGCTCGGCGCGACGGCGATCGTCGCGCTCGCACTGACCATCGGTCGCGCGGCATCGGTGCAGCGGCTGTTTGCATTGTCGGTCGACGACGACCTGCGCCTGCGCGCCTGGCCGACGTTGCTTGAAATCGCCCGGGACTATGCGCCGTTCGGGGCGGGGCTGGGCGCTTTCGAGCCGCTCTATCGGCATTATGAGCCTTTCGACCTGCTTTCGACGAGCTATCTGAACGAAGCGCACAATGACTATCTTCAGGTCCTGATCGAGGCCGGAGTGCCGGGGGTGGCGATGATCGTGGCGTTCATCGCCTGGTGGCTGATCCGCTCGATCCGGGTCTGGCGCATGGCGCCCGACACCGCGTTCATTCGCCCGGCGCGCGCGGGATCGGCGATACTGCTGATGGTGCTGCTGGCCAGCGCGGTCGATTATCCGGCACGGACACCGATCATCATGGTGGTGACCGCGATCGGTGCGATCTGGATGCTGCTGCCGGTTCCTGGCGTGACCGCCGTGACGGCACGGCGGACGCGGACCGACAATGCTTTACCTGTCCATGCCGGCTGACTATAGCTCGCGGGATTTTTGGCGGATTACTTGACGATATGCGGTTAATTTTATCTGTTCTTGCGGTCGCGCTGCTCGTTTCGGGCTGCTCGAGGGAGCGTCTGGTTTCCCGCCCCGGGCTGACGGTGGTCGAAACCGAGGCGCTGCCGGAGCCGACGCGCGGCGACCTGGTTGCCGCCGACCGCCCGGCGCTGGTGGGGCCGCTCGATACGATCGGTATCGACGTCTACGGCATTTCCGACCTGAGCCTGGAGGTCCAGATCGATGCGAGCGGGCGGATCTCGATGCCGCTGGCGGGCACGATCGATGTACGGGGCAAGGCGGCATATGAGGTTGCGCGCGATATCGAGAATGCGCTGCGCCGCTACGTCAAGGATCCGGTCGTCACCGTCAACATCCTCAATTCGGTCAGCCAGGTCGTCACGGTCGACGGGTCGGTGACGGAGCCGGGGCTGTATCCCGTGACCAACCAGATGACCTTGATGCGCGCGATCGCGTCGGCCAAGGGCGTGTCGGAATTCGGCAAGCTCGAGGACGTGGTGGTGCTGCGCACGGTCGACAACCAGCGCATGGCCGGGCTGTACAACATCGCGGCGATCCGCCGCGGGGTTTACAAGGACCCGCCGATCTTCGCCAATGACGTGATCATCGTGGGGGATTCGCCGGAGCGCCGGCTGTTCCGCGATCTCGTCGCGCTCTCGCCGATCATCTCGGCACCCCTCATCGTCCTGCTGCAATAACGAAGTCGAGCACTGTTCATGAACAAAGCAAATAATGTTCGCAGGCTTGGCTCGGGAAGTGTCGGCTTGGTCCCGGTCGAAATGACGGCGGAGGCCCAGACACCGTTGCTGCGCCAATATTGGCGGATCGTGTGGCGCTGGCGTCGCGTGATCCTGGGCATCATCGGCGTGTGCCTCGTCCTGGGGCTGATCATCACGCTGCTGATGACGCCGCAATATACCGCGACCAACACGATCGAGATTTCGCGTGAATCGGGCAAGATCGTGAACATTCAGGGTGTCGAGCAGGAGGCGACCGACGCCGACCAGGAATTCTATCAGACGCAATATGGCCTGTTGCGTGCGCGCTCGCTGGCCGAGCAGGTCGCGACGCGTCTGCGTCTGGTCGACGACGTCGCCTTTTTCGAGATGTTCGGCGAGGCCGACAGCGAAGGGTTGTTCACCGACAGCAGCGACCGGCGGCTGTCGGCGGTCAGCCGGTCGAAGCGCGTGAAGAAGGCGGGCGAAATCCTGCTCGACAACATCCGCATCACGCCGGCGCGCCAGTCGCGCCTGGTCGAGATCAGCTTTACCAGCCCCGATCCGGCCCTGTCGCAGCGCGTCGCCAATGCCTGGTCGGAAAATTTCATCAGCGCGACGCTGGAGCGGCGCTACGAGGCGACCTCCTACGCCCGGCGTTTCCTGGAAAGCCGGCTGGCGCAGCTGCGCACCCGCCTCGATGCGTCGGAGCGGTCGCTGCAGAATTACGCCTCGAACGAGCGGATCATTACGCTGCCGCAGGGCAAGGAAGGCTCCGAACAGTCGACGATTGCGTATGACCTTGTCGCGCTGAACGGCGTGTTGTCCGCCGCCACCGCGGACCGGCTGGCGGTCGAGGGCAAGTACAAGGCGTCGCGCGGCCGGTCGGGTGACGTCGAGGAGGCGCTCGACAACAACGCGCTCAATTCGCTGCGGGCACGCCGGGCGGAGCGCGCCGCCGAATATGAGAAGCTGCTCGTCCAGTTTGAGCCCGATTATCCGCCGCTGCGCGCGGCGGCGGGCGAAATCCGGCAGCTCGACCGGAGCATCGCGCGTGAAGAGCAGCGCATCGGCAGCAGCCTTGCCGCCGAATATCAGGCCGCGGTGAACCGCGAGGAATCGTTGCGCGAACGCGTCGACGCGTTGAAGGAAAGCTTCCTCGACCAGCGTCGTCGCAGCATCCAGTACAACATCTTCCAGCGCGAAGTTGACACCAATCGTCAGCTTTATGACGCGCTGCTCCAGCGGTACAAGGAAATCGGCATCGCCGGCGGGGTCGGCGTCAACAACGTCGCCGTCGTGGACGAAGCACAACTGCCGTCGCGACCGTCGAGCCCCCGCCTGGTGCTCAACCTGGTTCTCGCGCTGTTCGTCGGCATGTCGCTGGGTGCCATCGCGGCCTTCATCCTTGAGCAGAGCGACGAGGCGATCGCCGATCCGGGGGCGGTCGAGCGCATGCTCGGCCTGCCGCTGCTCGGCAGCGTGCCCAAGTCGTCGGACTCGCCGATCGATGCGCTGCGCGATCGCAAGTCCTCGATCGTCGACGCCTATCTTGCGGTCCAGACGAACCTGCAGTTCTCGACCGATCACGGCGTGCCGCAATCGCTTGCAGTCACCAGCTCACGGCCGGCCGAAGGCAAGTCGACGACGTCGTTCGCGCTGGCGACGATGCTGGCGCGCGCCGATCGCAAGGTGGTGCTGATCGACGGCGACATGCGGTCGCCCTCGGTTCACCACCTGATCGGTGCCCAGAACGATCGCGGGCTGAGCAATTACCTGTCGGGCGGCGCGGTGATCGACAGCCTGCTCGTGCCGGTGAACGATTTCGGCTTCGTCGCGATGACCGCCGGGCCGATCCCGCCCAATGCCGCCGAACTGCTGACCGGCAACCGGCTGGCCTCGCTGATCGAGGAACTGTCGAAGCATTTCGACCATATCGTGATCGATTCCCCCCCGGTGATGGGCCTGGCCGATGCGCCGCTGATCGGCAGCCGCGTGGAGGGCATCGTCTACGCCGTCGAATCGCACGGCATCCGTGCCAGCATCGTTCGCACCGCACTGAGCCGCCTCGCCAGCGCAAATGCGCGCATCATCGGCGTGGTCGTGACCAAATTCGAGCCGAAAAAGGCGCATTTCGGCTATGGCTATGACTATGGCTATGGTTACGGCCGATCGGAGCAGGGCCGGGGCGGCAACGGCTGATGCCGTCACGCGCCATCCAGCTGCCGACCGGGCGCGCGATCCTCTTTGCCCTCGTGCTGCTCGGCCTGCTGGTTCTGGTGGGCCAGCACAGCCTGGCCTCCGTCGTCGCGAAGCGAAACCCCGAACTGGCGCTGCGCATCGCGCCGGGACATGCGGAGGCCGCGGGGCTGGTTGCACTTCGCAGCATGACCGCGGCCGCGACCGCCGGCGACATCGCGCGCGCGCGCCGGCTGGCCCAGTCGGCATTGCGAAGCGAGCCCCTGTCAGCGGTGGCGGCGGGTGCGCTGGGCCTGGCAAACGATCGGCGCGGTCAGACCGCGCT
>NZ_LSHX01000048.1 GCF_001555965.1 Sphingomonas sp. CCH21-G11 | reverse complement strand
GGCGGGGTACCGAGCGCATCGCGGGCGATCTCGCCGATGCCGCCCAGCGTGCCGATCAGCTGCGTCGCCTCGACCGGGAACAGGATCGTCTTGGCATTGGGCGAGGTGGCGAACTTGCCGACCGCATCCACATATTTCTGAGCGATGAAGTAATTGATCGCCTGGGCTGAGCCCTGCTCGATCGCCTCCGACACCAGGCGGGTCGCTTTCGCTTCGGCCTCGGCGGCGCGCTCGCGCGCTTCGGCGTCGCGGAAGGCCGACTCCTTGCGCCCTTCGGATTCGAGGATGCGCGCCTGCTTTTGCCCCTCGGCGCGCAGAATTTCCGACGCGCGCGTGCCCTCTGCCTCCAGGATGTTGGCGCGCTTTTCGCGCTCGGCCTTCATCTGGCGGCCCATCGCGTTGACGATGTCGGCGGGCGGCCGGATGTCCTTGATCTCGACGCGGGTGATCTTGACCCCCCAGGGCGTGGTCGCGTGATCGACGACGGAGAGCAGCCGCGCGTTGATCTCGTCGCGCTTCGACAGCGTTTCGTCGAGGTCCATCGAGCCCATGACGGTGCGCAGGTTGGTGGTGGTCAGCTGCATCAGCGCGACATAGAGGTCGGAGACTTCGTACGCCGCCTTGGGCGCATCCAGCACCTGGAAGAAGACGACGCCGTCGGTCGAGATCATCGCATTGTCGCGGGTGATGATCTCCTGCCCCGGAATGTCGATCACCTGCTCCATCATGTTCACCTTGCGGCCGACGCGATAGAAAAAGGCGGGGTAGAAATTGAACCCCGGCTGGGCGACGCCGGTGAAGCGGCCGAAATGTTCGATGGTATAGTGATAGCCCTGGCGGACGATCTTGATGCTGGCAAACAGGTAGCCGAGCACCAGCAGCACCACCAACCCGAGCAAAGTTTCAAGCATCCCGCATTCCCCCGATCGTCGCACTTGGCATCCGGGTGCCGTGCTAGCATGGGGAAAGGATGAACGCACCCATACTCGCCCCGCGCACCGCGCTGTTTCTGCCCGCGTCCAATCCGCGCGCGATCGCCAAGGCGGCGACGCTGCGCCCCGACCTCATCATCCTCGATCTGGAGGATGCGGTGGCGGAGGCGGACAAGGACCGCGCGCGCGACGCCGCCGTGACGGCGGTGGCGGGGGAACTGGCCGGCAAGCGGGTGGCGATCCGGGTCAACGGCACCGGCCATCCGGCCTGGTCGGCGGATGTCGATGCGGTGATGGCATCGCGCGCCGACTTCATCGTGCTGCCCAAGGTCGAGGGCGACGTGGTGATCCCGTTCGGCGACAAGCCGGTGCTGGCGATGATCGAGACGCCGCGCGGGGTGCTGGACGCGCCCGCGATCGCGGCGATGCTCGCCGTCGCCGGGCTGATCGCCGGGACCAATGACCTGATGGCGACGCTCGGGATGCCGCTCGGGGGGATGCCGCCGGGCAGCGGGCGCGCGGGGCTGACGCTGGCGCTCCAGGCGATCGTGCTGGCGGCGCGCGCGAGCGGCGTGTGGGCGCTGGACGGCGTGTTCAATGCGCTGGATGACCCCGAAGGACTGGCGGCGGAGTGCCGGGAGGGGCGCAGTTTCGGCTTTGACGGCAAGACGCTGATCCATCCCGGCCAGATCGACGTGGCGGCGGCGGCATTCGGGCCGACCGAGGCCGAGCTGGCCGATGCGCGGGCACTCGTCGCGGCGGCAAGCGGCGGCGCGCAACGCTTTCGCGACCGGATGATCGAGGCGATGCATGTCGAACAGGCACGCGCGCTGATCGCGCGGGCGGGCGGTTGAAGCGTCCCGGCGCGGGGCGAAGTTGCGGAAGTTGCGGGCTGTGCAAGGTTTGCGTCCTGGGGGTGCGGCGGCCCGATCGTTGAAGCGCGGGGCAGGGCGCGGAAAGGCCATTGCGCGAGCCTGGCAGGCGACGGGCGTGTAGGACAGTGCCTGCTCCCTCCCGCTTGCCGGGGGCCTTTGAGCCCCATGATCCGCAAGTGATCTGAGCCGCTCATCCTGAGAGGCTGACCGGGAAAGGGAATGATCGGAAAACCAGCCACTCCCTTCCTCGTCACCCCGGCCTCGTGCCGGGGTCCACCACGCAACCCGCGCTGGCCCATCTTCGGCGCGCGCCCTTTGCCCCCGTGCATTGGCTCGGCTCCAACCGTCGAGCGACGGCGCTTTGCGGCACCGTGGACCCCGGCACGAAGGCCGGGGTGACGGGAAGGTCCAGGCTTCATGCGCCTCACCCAGAGCAGCGTTTCTCGACTTCCGCCTGTGGCGGACGTTTATCCTGAGCGTCTGCCCTGTAGGCAGTCGGAGGGGCTCGAAACGAACGGTGCGACGGGGCGCACACACCTCGCCCTCCGCCCCACTGGCGCATTCCGACGGGCGCGGTTACATGGGCCGCCAATCCTCGACTCAGGCGATACGGCACCTTCATGGACATTCCCCTCGGCCTCACTTTCGACGACGTGCTGCTGTACCCGGCGGAATCGGAGGTGCTGCCGAGCCAGGCGGACACGCGCACCTTCGTGACGCGCGACCTGGCGCTCAATATCCCGGTGCTGTCGTCGGCGATGGACACGGTGACCGAGGCCGACATGGCGATCGTGATGGCGCAGCTGGGCGGCATCGGCGTGCTGCACCGCAATCTGTCGATCGAGGAACAGGTGGCGGCGGTGCGCCAGGTCAAGCGCTTCGAAAGCGGCATGGTGGTCAACCCGATCACCATCACCCCGGACGCGACGCTGGCGCAGGCGCAGGAACTGATGCAGCGCCACCGGATCAGCGGCATTCCGGTGGTCGAGGCGGGCGGCAAGCTGGTCGGCATCCTGACCCACCGCGACGTGCGCTTTGCCGAAAATCCGGCCCAGCCGGTCAGCGAGCTGATGACGCACCAGAACCTGGCCACCGTTTCCGCCGCGGTCACGCAGGAGGAAGCACGTCGTTTGCTCCACCAGCGCCGGATCGAGAAATTGCTGGTCGTCGACGACGCTTATCGCTGCATCGGCCTGATCACCGTCAAGGACATCGAAAAGGCGGTGCTCTATCCCGAAGCGACCAAGGACGGCGCGGGGCGGCTGTGCGTGGCGGCCGCGACGACGGTGGGCGACAAGGGGTTCGAGCGCACCGAGGCGCTGGTCGACGCGCAGGTCGACCTGATCGTCATCGACACCGCGCACGGCCACAACCGCGACGTCGCGCGCGCGGTCGAGCGGGTGAAGACGCTGTCCAATTCGGTGCAGGTGATCGCGGGCAATGTCGCGACGGGTGCGGCGACCCGCGCGCTGATCGACGCGGGCGCGGACGGGATCAAGGTCGGCATCGGCCCCGGTTCGATCTGCACCACGCGCGTCGTTGCGGGCGTCGGCGTGCCGCAGCTGACCGCGGTGATGGACGCGGCCAATGAAGCCGCCAAGTCGGGCGTGCCGGTGATCGCCGATGGCGGCATCCGCACATCGGGCGACGTCGCCAAGGCACTGGCGGCGGGTGCGGGATCTGTGATGATCGGATCGCTGCTGGCCGGGACCGAGGAAGCGCCGGGCGAGACGTTCCTGTACCAGGGCCGCGCCTACAAGAGCTATCGCGGCATGGGATCGGTCGGCGCGATGGCGCGCGGATCGGCCGACCGCTATTTCCAGCAGGACATCAAGGACCAGTTGAAGCTGGTGCCCGAAGGGATCGAGGGGCAGGTGCCGTACAAGGGCCCGGCGCGCGACGTCATCCATCAGCTGGTGGGCGGGGTGAAGGCGGCGATGGGCTATACCGGCGCGCGCACCCTGACCGAGCTGCGCGACAAGGCGCGCTTCGTGCGGATCACCGGCGCGGGCCTGCGCGAAAGCCACGTCCATGACGTGACGATCACGCGCGAGGCGCCCAATTATCCGACGCGCTAGGCCGATGGTTTGACCGATACCCAGAAAATCGGGCTGATCGTCGCGCTCGCCAGCCTCTACATCCTGTTCCGCATCCGCCTGTTCCGCGTGCGTTATCGCAACGCGCGGGCGAAGCTTGAGGAAGGACGCGCGCTGGAACGCGAGCGGGACGGCGAGCCATGACGCCGCAGGCGCGCACCCAGGCCGCGATCGAGCTGCTCGACGCGATCATCGCCGCTGCGCGCGATCAGGGCGCGGCGGCCGACACGCTGATCGCGCGCTATTTCGCCGAGCGCCGCTATGCCGGGTCGAAGGATCGCCGCGCGGTGCGCGAGCTGGTCTATCGTGCGATCCGCTCGCTGGGCGCACGGCCGGCGAGCGGGCGCGCGGCGATGCTCGCGCTGGCGGCGGATGACGCGGAGTTGCGCTCGCATTTCGGTGCGGAGGGCCATGCCCCCGCAGCGATCGAAGCGGGCGAAGAGGCGGCAGTGGCGGGCGTCGCACCCGCCTGGCTGGTCAAGCGGCTGGCCGCGTCGGGGTTGGACAAGTCCGCACAGGCGGCGCTGCTCGACCGCGCGCCGCTCGACATTCGCGCCAATGCGTTGCGCGGCGAGGCGGCGGCGGTGCTGGCCGAGCTTCCGGGCGCGGTGCCGATCGAGGGGCTGGCGCACGGCCTGCGCCTGCCGCCCGACAGCCGGGTCGAGGATCATCCCGGCTGGGCGCAGGGCGCGTTCGAGGTGCAGGATGCGGGATCGCAGCACGTCGCGCTCGGCTGCGGTGCCGCGCCGGGAATGACGGTGGTCGACCTGTGCGCGGGCGCGGGCGGCAAGACGCTGGCGCTTGCGGCGGCGATGGCGAATGCGGGGCGGATCATCGCCAGCGACACCGATCGCGGGCGGTTGGGCCGGCTGGCCCCGCGTGCGGCGCGCGCGGGCGTGACGATCGCCGAGCCGCGGCTGCTCGATCCCGGGCGCGAGGCGGCGGCGCTGGACGACCTGACCGGCGGGGCCGACCTGGTGCTGGTCGACGCGCCATGTTCAGGCACCGGGACGTGGCGGCGCAACCCGGAGGCGCGCTGGCGGCTGACACCCGACCGGCTGGCGCGGCTGGTCGAGGTGCAGGCGCGCTTGCTCGATCTTGCCGCGACGTTGCTGCGACCGGGCGGGGCGCTGATCCACGTCGTCTGTTCGGTGCTGGATGCCGAGGGCGCGGATCAGGCCGATGCGTTCCTGGCGCGGCACGAGGGCTGGCGCGCCGAGCGTCCGGACATGGCGGTGGGTGACGCGAGGGGGACTGGACTTCGCCTGTCGCCGAACGCACATTCGACAGACGGCTTTTTTGTGGCCAGATTGATCGCGCCATGACTGCCGCACGCCCGAGTTCGTTGCTGGAGACGATAATGCGTTTGATTTCGGTTTCCGCCGCCGCTGCCCTGACCCTGTTGTGCGTATCGACGTCGCTGAGCGGCCAGCGCCCTGACGACCAGATCGACGCGCGGTCGGTGGCGCTGCTCGAACAGGGCAAGCAAGCGAAGGCCGCGGGAAATCTGGACGGGGCGACCGATTTCCTGGAGACCGCGCTGGTCGTCGATCCGCGCAACCGCCAGGCCTATGTCGCGCTGGCCGAGATCGCGCAGGCACGCGGTCTGCCGGGCAAGGCGATCCGCTTCTATCGCGAGGCGCTGCTGCTCGAGCCCAACGATATCGCCGCTCTGGCCGGGCAGGGAGAGGCGATGGTCGCCAAGGGCGCGCTGGCGCGGGCGCGCGAGAACCTGGCCAAGGTCAAGGCGCTCTGCGCGGCCGAATGCCCGCAGGCGACCGGCCTCGCCGCCGCGATCGCCAAGGGGCCGGCCACGACCCAGACGGCGGATGCGGTGAAGCCGCCGGTGGTCCCGGCGCCGGCGAAGAACTGAGCAGACTAGGTCGTGAACCCCTAAACGACCGCTTTCGGCGTCAGTGCTGGGCGGCCGGAACTGGGTGGTTAGCTGACGCTTACAAAACTGGACTAGTCTGCACCCAGATGCGCGAAACGCCACGATCTTCTGCCCAATCTGTGGCTGCGGCTAGCGCCGCTTTCAGCGTCGTGTCGCTTTCGGGCAGAGAGACGTAGAAAACACCCTCACCCGACGCCTTGAAGCCGTAGCCCGTTCCGAAAAACCGACCGTCGTCGCTCGCCTCGATGATGAGCCAAGCGTCTTCGTCGGTCATTTGCGGCATCTGCTCGCTAGGTTGCAGGTAGATGTGTTCGATCATCACCCGGTTTTCTCACGATACTGCCAATGTCCGAAACGGGGTCGCTTGCCGACAGACCGCGTTTAATGCTTACGGCTTATTCCCGGTCTGGCCAATGGCGAGGGTGGGAGAAAGGGTCCGTGTTAGACCTGCTTCGCGAGCGCTCGTGCGATTTTAACGAACTCCGTCACGCTGACCGTTTCCGCCCGTCGCGTCGGTTCGATGCCGAGCGCGTCGAGTGCCGCGAGCGCGCCGGGAACCGGCTTCAGGCTCTGGCGCAGCATCTTGCGGCGTTGGCCGAAGGCGGCGGCGGTGACGCGTTCCAGGTCGGCGAGCGCGACGCCGGGCGGCGCGTCGGTGGGTGCGAGATGGACGACTGCCGACATCACCTTGGGCGGCGGGGTGAAGGCGGAGCGATGGACCGGCATCGCGATGCGCGCGGTGCTGCGCCACTGGGACAGGACCGCCAGCCGGCCATAGGCGTCGCCACCCACCGGCGCGACGATGCGGTCGGCGACCTCGCGCTGGAACATGAGCGTCAGCGTCTGCCACCACGGGCGCCACGGTGCCGACAACCAGCCGACCAGCAAGGCGGTGCCGATATTATAGGGCAGGTTGGCGACGATGTGCGGCGGGGCGTCGAACAGCCCGGCATGGTCGATCGCCAGGGCATCCCCCTCGATCACGCGTAACTGGCCGGGATAGGCGGCGGCGAGTTCGGCCAGCGCCGGAATGCAGCGCGAATCGCGCTCGATCGCGGTGACCTGTGCGCCGGCCGCCAGCAGCGCGCGGGTGAGGCCGCCGGGACCGGGGCCGACCTCCAGCACCGGCTGGCCGGCCAGATCGCCCGGGATGGCGGCGATGCGCGCGAGCAGCTGGGCATCGAACAGGAAATTCTGGCCGAGCGCGCGGCTGGCCTGAAGCCCGTGCGCGCGGATGACATCGCGCAAGGGTGGCAATGTCGGCGGCGACATGGTCAGGCGGCGGTTTCGGCGCGGTGCGCGGCCGCTTCGGCCGCCAGCCGGATCGCGGCGATCATCGCACCGGGTTCGGCACGGTCGGTGCCGGCCAGGTCGAACGCGGTGCCGTGATCGGGCGAGGTGCGGACGATCGGCAGCCCGAGCGTCATGTTGACGCCCTCGTCGAAATGCAGCGTCTTGAGCGGGATCAGCGCCTGATCGTGATAGCAGCAGATCGCGACGTCATAGCCACCGCGCGCGCGGGCGTGGAACATGGTGTCGGCGGCAAACGGACCGACCGCATCGATCCCGTCGGCCTGGAGCGCGTGGATGGCGGGCATCAGGATCTCGATCTCCTCGCGCCCGAGCGCACCGGCTTCGCCCGCATGCGGATTGAAGCCGGCAAAGGCGAGGCGCGGCCGTTCGATCGCGAAATTGCGCGTCAGGCCGCGCGCGGCGGCGCGGGCCTTGTTGACGACCAGATCGATGGTCAGCAGATCGCGCACCGCGGCCAGCGGCACATGGGTGGTGACCGGCACGACGCGCAGCGTCGGACCGGCGAGCATCATCACCGCATTCTCCGCCGCGACGCCGCAGCGTTCGGCGACAAATTCGGTCTGGCCGGGATGGGTGAAGCCGATCGCGTAGAGCTGCGCCTTGGCGACTGGGCCGGTGACGACCGCGGCCGCCGCGCCCGAGCGGGTCAGCCCGACCGCCATTTCGAGCGACTGCAGCGCGCAGATCGCGCCGGCGGGATCGGGATGGCCGGGGGTAATGTCGCCCGCGTCGGTCACCGCCATGACCGGCAGCGCGCCGTCGAAGATGGCGGCCGCTTCGCCCGGCGTTTCGATCCGCGCGATCGGGCCGCGCCACACGCGTTCGATCGCGCGCGGATCGCCCACCGCCACGAAGGGCGGGAGGCGTTCGGTTTCACGCCGAGCCCAGGCCTTGGCGATCACCTCCGGGCCGATGCCCGCCGGATCGCCCATCGAGATCGCCAGCGGCGGGGTCACCGTCGACGGCCCCCGGCCATCGTCAGCGATACTCGACGATCGCGTCGCGGCGCAGGTCGCGCAGCTTGCGCTGGGCGACCAGATTGACGCGTTCCTGCTCCATCGACGCCTGCATCTGCTCCATCGACGGCAGGCCGGCGCTGCGCGGATCGTCGCGGCCGCACAGCACGAGCACGCGCACGCCCTCGTCCGGGGTGCCGAAGGGCGGTGTTGCCTGGCCGACCTGAAGCTGGAGCATGATCTCCTGAAGCGCGGGCGGCAGATCGCGCACGCGCACCGAATCATTGTCGACGACCTCGGCGCCAAGGTCCTGGGCCACCGCGCCGACATTGCCGCAACCGCGGATCTGCTGCGTCGCCTGGGCAAAGGCGGCCGCGCGATCGGTCGCCTGCGCCTGGGTGGTGCCGGCGGGGAAGCGGATGGTCATCTGGCGCAGGCTCAGCCGCGCGTCGCGCGGGTCCGCGGTCAGCACCTTGCGCTTGTCGACGAGGTAAAGCAGCGAGAAGCCGCCCGGCACCTCGATCGGGCCGGCGACCTGGCCGATCTGCATCCGCTGCGCCGCGTCGGACAGCTGCGACGGGAGCATGCCGGGGCGCACCCAGCCGAGATCGCCGTTCACCGCCTTGGTCGACGCCTCCGAGTAGGTGCGCGCGAAATATTCGAAGGGCGCGCCGCCGCGCATCTGTTCCAGCATCTGCTGGACCGCGGCGTAAACCTCGTCCGCGCGCTCGGGCGTGGCGGAGAGATAGACTTCCTTGAGGTGGAACTCCTCGGAGCCCTTGGAGGCTTCGAGGCGTTCGAGCACCGACTTCACTTCCTCCTCCCCGACATTGACGAAGGGCTGGACCTGGCGGCCGAGCAGGCGGTTCCACGCCAGCTCGCCCTCGATCTGGCGGACCATCGAGCGTTCGGAGGAGCCGACGCTGCGCAGATATTCGCGCATCTGATCGGGCGAGCGGCCGAAGTTGCGCGAGATGCGGGCAAAGCCCTGCGCGATTTCCGTCGGCGTGATCGTGATCTCGTTGGCGGCGGCTTCCTGGATCTGCAGCGTTTCGTCGATCAGGCTGCGCAGCACCTGAAGGCGAAGCTGGTCGCGCTCCTGCGCCGACAGATTGATCTGGTTCAGCGCGACGATCATGTTGACGCGGTGGTCGACATCGGTCCCGGTGATGACCGCGCGATTGACGATCGCGGTCGGCTTGCGGATGTTGGGATCCTGCTTGCCGAAGATCTGGAGCCCCTCCGGGATGTTCAGCCCGGCGGCGCTGTCGCCGCCATCCTGGGTGGCGAGTGCGGCCGCGCCGGTCGTGGCGAGTGCTGCGGTCATGGCGAAGCGCACAAGGCCGCGCTTCCAAACGTCGATGTTCATCTTCACCCGATCAATCTTTCTCTCCGGCGTCACGGGCGCCGGCCACTGCGTGCCGCATATCTTTCACAATTGCGGCTGAACCGGGGCTTACCGCCCGAGATTCTTCAATTCCAGCGTCAGCAGATAGCTGTTGCCGCGCCGCGCGTCACCCAAATCCTGATAGTCGCGACGCCAGGTCAGGCCAAGTTTGAGGCAGTCATCCTCATAGGCGAAGCCGAGCCGGTGCCGCACCGGCTGGAATCCGTCCGACGACGACAGCGTGTCCTCGTTGCGGTCGGTCAGGTCGACCGTCGCCGATCCGAACAGCGACCAGAAGCCGGCAAAGGCGACGCGCGCGCCGACGCGCGCTTCCTCGCGATCCTGAAGATCCTCACCCGTCGTCGCGATATCGCGGTTGAGCCGGAGATAGCCGAGCAGCACATAGGTCTTGCGCGAGCCGACGGTCGCGTCGACCTCGTTGCGGCGCACGGCCAGATTGTCCTTGTCGAGCCGATAGCGGTGGGTCAGCGACACGAAGTCGCGGAAGCGGACGTCGGTGCGCCCGACGATGTCCGACAATCGGTCGCTGAGCCCGGTGCCCTCGGGCAGGATCGCGGTGCGGTTGTTCAGCCGGTAGCTTTGCCCGACATTGGCGTCGATCGCCACGCCGGGCAGGCTGAGCGCATATTCGACGCCATAGGTGACGCGCGACGAATCCTCGAACCGGTCATAGCCGGGGAAGCGGTTGAGCGAGAACAGGTTGACGTCCTCAAGGTCGATGGCGCGCGAATCCTCGTTCGGGATCTGGAAATTGCGGATGCGCGGCGCGACGACCAGCTGGACGCGCGGCGTGATCCGCTGGGTCCCGCCCAGCGCCGCGCCGATGAACGGCCATTTGACGTCGAGCGCGGCGAGCGCGATCGCGCGTGCCTGAAAACCGTCGCGACCGCGATAGCTTTCGACCAACGTCGTCAGCACGTCGTCGCTGTTGTAGAGGTCGCCGCGCACCAGGCCGGTGAGCGTGATGTCGTGCCCCCAGTTGCTGACCCGGCGCAGGTCCCATTGCGCGGAGGCGAAGGCGCGCTGGGTATCCTGCCCATCGGCGCGGGCAAGCGCGAGCGTGTTGGCGTTGATGCGGATGACGCCGCCCAGCAGCGGGTCGGCGATGCGGCGCCGATATTCGATTTCCGGCAGCGCGATCGGCTGGAGCGACTGGGTATCGCCGAGGCGCAGCGTCTGGACCGCCCAGCCGTTGATCGCGAAATAGCTGTCGCGATCGATCCGCTCGACATTGAAGAAGCTGCGCAGCCGGTCGTCGCGCGAAATGTCGTAGCGGCGCAGGAAGGTGCGGTCGGTCGCGACGCGCAGCGTCCCGGCGATGCTCCAGCGCGGGTCGAGCTGAAACCGCCCATTGCCGTCGATATAGCCGCGGAACTGCTGATCGCTGTCGACCAGCCCGCCGCCGGGGCCGCGATCGTCGCTCTGCCGGCTGTAGGTTGCGTAACCGCGCACGCGATAGGCGCCCCGGTCGGTCAGCGCGCGATATTCGCCCTCCAGCAGCGGCAGCGAGTCGGTGAACAGGTGGGGCGTGAGCGTCAGGTCGCGGTTGGGCGACAGGTTGAAATAATAGGGCACCGCGATTTCGAGGCCGTTGACGCGATCGAGCCGGATCTGGGGCGCGAGCACGCCATTGTCGCTGAAATCGCCGACCGGATGCGAGAAGGCCGGCAGCGGTAGCGTGGCGAAGCCGAAGATCGACAGGCGCGCGCCATAATAGCGGATGCGGTGGCGCGCGGGATCATAGACGACGCGGACCGCCGTGATCTTCCACGACGGCTCCTTCGGGCAATTCTCGTTCGAGGTTACCGCGCACGGGGTATAGGCCGCGCGCTCCACTGTGACGACGCCGCCGTCCGAGCGCGTGCCGCGTTCCGCCGCGATCCGCCCGCCCTGATCGAGCACGACGAGCATGTTTTCGACCATGCCGTCGCGCAGCGTGTCGGTCAGTTCGATGCGGTCGCCATAGGCCACGTCGCCTTCGGGATTGGTGACCGCGATGTTGCCGTCGGCGACGACCTGACCCGATTTGCGGTCCCAGCGCACCCGGTCGGCGCGCAGCCGGTTGCCGGCGCGGCTGAGCCGCACGTCGCCGCGCGCGACGACGATGTCGCCTTCGCTGTCATATTCGAGCTCGTCGGCGGAGAACAGGATCTCCTCCTCCGCATCCGACTGGGCGATGTCGGCGGCGGTCGGCGGCGCGACCGGACGGTCGGACAGGTCCTGGGCAGCGGCACCGCCGGTGGCGAACAGCGAAAACGCGCCGAACAGGATCAGGGCGTTACGCTTCACCTCGACCAACCTCTTCCATGCGCTCGGGCGGAGGAGCGCGCCAGTGACGGTCGCGTCCTATCGCACCGGTCATCGCATTCCGCAATCGCAAGCGGTCGCGGCGTTGCGCCCCGGGCGGTCGGGGCCTAGATGCCGTGATCTGCCGGACGACGCCGCGCGGCACGCCGCGGCGCTGCCCATGGACCGAACGATAACAGAAAGATCGCGCATGAATATCGAACTGGCCACCGTCATCCCCGCCGCCGCGGTGGTGGTCGTCCCCGTCCTGAAGGCGCGCGCCGCCGAACTCGCGCTCCGCGCAGTCGCCGCCGCCAATCACAAGCTGGTGAACGCCGCGCTGGAGGGCGCGCGCTTCGACGGCGATCCGGGCAGCCTGGTCGAGCTGGTGCTGCCGGACGGCGAGGCGGTGCAGCGGCTGGTGATCCTGGGCATCGGCGAGGGGCAGGAGGGCGAGCTGGAGCGCGCGGCCGGCGCGCTGGTCGGTCGCTATCTGGTGTCGGGCCATGCCGCACTGGCGGTCGACTGGTCGGGCGTCGCGTCGATGCTCAGCGCGGCGGGCGTCGCGCGCTTCGCCGCTGCCGCAGTCCAGCGCGGCTGGCGCTACGATGTCTATCGCACCACGCTGAGCGAGCGTCAGCGCCCGACGCTGGCGACGGTGACGATGGTCGGCACGCCCGACGGGACGGCGGCCGAATGGGCGCATCGCGACGCGGTGACGCAGGGGCTGCTGTTCACCCGCGCGCTGGTGACGGAGCCCGCCAACATCCTGTATCCCGAAAGCTTCGTCGAACGGTGCAGCGGCCTGGCCGAGCTGGGCGTGACGCTGACCGTGCTCGACGATGCGGCGATGCGCGAGCTGGGCATGGGTGCGCTGCTGGGCGTGGCGCAGGGATCGGTGCGCGGCGCACGGCTGCTGGCGATGCACTGGGATGGACGCGGCGACGGCGGCAACCCCGACCTGGCGCTGGTCGGCAAGGGCGTGACCTTCGACACCGGCGGCATCTCGATCAAGCCGGCCGCGGGCATGGAGGACATGAAGTGGGACATGGGCGGCGCGGGCGCGGTCGCGGGTGCGATGCGCGCGCTGGCGCTGCGCAAGGCACGCGCGAACGTGATCGGCGTCGTCGGCCTCGTTGAGAACATGCCCGACGGCAATGCGCAGCGCCCCGGCGATGTCGTCACGTCGATGTCGGGCCAGACGATCGAAGTCATCAACACCGATGCCGAAGGGCGGCTGGTGCTGTGCGACGTGCTGACCTGGGTCCAGCGCAATTACCGGCCGGGCACGATCGTCGACCTCGCCACGCTGACCGGCGCGATGATCGTGTCGCTGGGGCATGAGCATGGCGGGCTGTTCGCCAATGACGATGCGCTGGCGGACCAGCTGCTGACGGCGGGCAGGGCGACCGGCGACCTGTTGTGGCGCTTCCCGCTGGGCGACGCGTACAACAAGCTGCTCGATTCGCCGATCGCGGACATGAAGAATGTCGGCCCGCGCGGCGCGGGGTCGATCACCGCGGCGCAATTCATCCAGCGCTTCGTCGATGTCGGCGTGCGGTGGGCGCATCTCGACATTGCGGGCATGGTGTGGGCGGACAAGCCGGGCGCGACGCACGACAAGGGCGCGACCGGCTATGGCGTGCGCCTGCTCGACCGGTTCGTCGCCGACCATTTCGAGCGTTGAGCGTTTGCCCGGAATGCGCGCTTGATCGATGTGAGACCCGGATTACCCGTCTTCCCGGGCTTGACCCGGGGCCCCGCTGTTTCTTGCGGCGGATCAGATAGCGGGACCCCGGCTCAGGGCCGGGGTGACGGGGAAAAATGGGCTGTGTCTCGCGACAATTGCCATTATTCGTCACCGTCTAAGGTTCGGCGGGTGGTGTGGGACATGGCGGCGTGAAGGTCGATTTCTACCACCTGACCCGCCAGCCGCTCGACGCGGTGCTGCCGCGCATCGCCGAGAAGGTGCTGGCCGATGGTGGCCGGCTGGAGATCGTGGCGGGCGACGCGGAGCAGCGCGCCGCGATCGACCGGTTCCTGTGGACCTGGTCGGCGGAAAGCTTCCTGCCCCATGCGATCGCCGGCGCGATGGACGATGCCCGCCAGCCGATCCTGATCCGCGCGGCGATTGCGGCGCCCGATCCGGCGGGGCATGTCGCAATCGCCGACGGGCACTGGCGCGACGAGGCGCTGGGGTTCGCGCGCGCGTTCCACTTCTTCGACGACGCGACCATCGCCGAATCGCGCGCGGCGTGGAAGGCGCTGGCGACGCGCGATGGCGTCGAGCGGCGTTACTGGAAGCAGAACGCGCACGGACGCTGGGAGCAGGCGGCCTGAGCGGGGACAGCAATTTCAGTCCCGAACTCAATCTCGCAAAGTCAACCTCGTCACCCCGGCCTTGAGCCGGGGTCCCGCTACCTGGTCCGGCGCGCGAAAAAGCGGGACCCCGGCTCAAGGCCGGGGTGACGATCGTTCGGTGTGGATTGCTCCACCGCTCATGCCGGCGGCGCTTGCATCTTTGCCGGCTCGCGACTAGGGAGCCGCGACTTTCCCATTCCCCATCAAGACAGGAGCCCGAACGGCCATGGCCGCCACCCGGACCTTTTCGATCATCAAGCCCGATGCCACCCGCCGCAACCTGACCGGTGCGATCACCAAGCTGCTGGAGGATGCGGGCCTGCGGGTCGTCGCGTCGCGCCGCATCCGCATGAGCCGCGCGCAGGCCGAGAAATTCTATGGCGTGCACAAGGAACGGCCGTTCTTTGCCGACCTGGTCGCGTTCATGACCTCGGGCCCCGTCGTCGTCCAGGTGCTGGAAGGCGAGAATGCGGTCGCGCGCAACCGCGAGGTGATGGGCGCGACCAACCCGGAGAACGCGGCCGAAGGCACGATCCGCAAGCTCTATGCCGAGTCGATCGAGGCCAACAGCGTCCATGGTTCGGATTCGGACGAGAACGCCGCGATGGAAATCGCGCAGTTCTTCAAGCCGGAAGACATTGTCGGCTGATTCCGCGTATCGCCGCGCCGGCTCGCTGCCGGCGCGGTCGTGTCGGGGACCCGGCATCGAAAGTCACCGATTTTCGGCATCGTGCCGGCTTGCCAGGATTGGCCGCCCGGGCCTAGCATCGCAGGACCATCAAGCGTTGCGCGTTAGGTCCGGCGATGCCCTTCAACGATCCTTGGGAGCCCTATCGACCGGGCGACTTCATCTTCGGCATCAACGAGGCGATCGCCGCCTTTCAGAAGGCGAAGTCGGTGGCGAAAGCGACGACCGCGGACAGCGTCGTGACGGTCCGTCAGCTTACGGACCAGCGATCCGGCCTTGCGACCTTTTCTGACGCCCGGCTGGCACAGAACACCGCATATCTCGACAGCCTGGAGCGGCATCCCAAATATCATGCCGTCTATTCCGGCGGGTCGGCGAGCCCGGGCACGCCCAAGTCGAACGCCCAGTTTCGCCTGAAATCGAAAAACGCGCTCAATCACTATGTCGAGGCCGGGATCGGTGTTCACTTCATCCTGGACGGGCTGAACCTCGACGAAGTCGTCAACAAGAACTTCAAGGTTCCGGGTAAGCCGCAAAGCCCGAACAACGAATTCAAGCATTCGGCGACCGACAAGATCCGGACGGTCACCGGAGCCGAGTTGCGCTGGATCTACCGAAATCGCGACCGCCCCGACGTGCAGAAATTCGTGCAGTTCTGGTTCAAGGGCAATCCGTGTCCGCCGCCATGGACGCTTCTGTTCAAGGCGCTCGATTCCACGGCCCCGGACTGGCAGATTTACGAGGACAGCCGCCACGGCGGCGTGGCCGCATCGTCGTCGGCGACGACGGTCTAGAATGCGTCGGCGACATCCATCAGCCGGGTGAGCCGTTTCGGCGCAGCCAGCCGCCAGCTGCGCGCCAGCCATTCGCCGACATGCGCCCAGTCGGTGTCGCCGGTGTCGAGCCGCACGCCGATCCAGCCCGACGGCCCCAGATAGGGCGGGCGATAGTAGAGCGCGGGGTCGCGTTCGATCAGCATCGCCTGTTCCTCGACCCCGCTGGTGCGCACCAGCACCGCGGTGATGCCGTTGCCGTGATGGTCGGCGGAGAAATAGGCGAAGAACTTCCCGCCCTCGACGAAGAAGCCCGGCGCGCCGTGCGACAGCTTCTCGCGCGCTTCGGGCAGCGCCAGCGCGCGTTCGCGCACCTTGGCCAGCGGATCGTCGGCGGGCTGGCCGGCGCGGATCCAGTCGGCGACGATCCGGGGATAGAGCTGATGTTCGGCGATCAGCACGCGCGCGGCGAGCGTTTCGGGCGTGTCGCCGGGCAGGATCGCGACCTCGGTCTGACCCAGCACGGGCCCGTCATCCAGTTCGGCAGTGACGAGGTGAACCGAACAGCCGCCATGGCTGTCGCCCGCCGCCAGTGCGCGTTCGTGCGTGTGCAGCCCCTTGTAAGCGGGGAGCAAAGACGGGTGGATATTGACCATCCGCCCGGCCCAGCGTTCGACAAATTCGGGCGACAGCAGCCGCATATAGCCGGCGAGCGCGACATGGGTGACGCCGGCTTCGCGCAGCGCCGCGTCGATCCGCGCGTCGAAATCGGCGCGCGCCATCCCCCTGTGGCTGAGCGCGAAGGTGGCGATGCCCTCTGCCGCCGCGAGCGTCAGGCCGGCTGCGTCGGGGTCGTTGCTGGCGACCAGCGCGAGGGCAAAGGGGCAATCGGCCGCGCGCGAGGCGTAGAGCAGCGCCGCCATGTTCGACCCGCGTCCCGAGATCAGGACGCCCAGACGCGCACGATCAGCCATGCACGTGCGTCGCGGTCCAGGGCGCGCGCGCGCTCCACGTCTCCGCGCTGCCCGTGACCGTACAGCCGCGCTCGCCGGCCGCCACCTCGCCGAGCGTGAACACCGTCTCGCCCGCAGCGGCGAGGTCGGCGGCGATCGCGTCGGCCGTGTCGACGGTGACGATCGCAACCATGCCGATCCCGCAGTTGAAGGTGCGCGCCATCTCCTCGGGCTCGATGCGGCCCTGGGCCTGCAGGAATGCCATCAGGCGCGGCAGCGGCCAGCGATCGGCGTCGATGCGCGCGTGGCAGCCAGCGGGGAGGACGCGCGGCACATTCTCAAGCAGCCCGCCGCCGGTGATGTGCGCGAGGCCGTTGATCCGCCCCGCGCGCACCAGCGGCAACAGGCTGCGCACATAGATGCGCGTCGGCGCCATCAGCGCGTCGATCAGCAGCACGTCCTGATCGAACAGCGCGGGGCGATCGAGCTTCCAGCCGCGATCGGCGGCGAGGCGGCGGACGAGCGAGAAGCCGTTGGAATGAACCCCGGTCGAGGCGAGGCCCAGGATGACGTCGCCCGGCGCGATCCGTCGCCCGTCGAGCAGCCGGTCGCGCTCGACCGCGCCGACGCAGAAGCCGGCGAGGTCATAGTCGCCATCGGCATACATGCCGGGCATCTCGGCCGTCTCGCCGCCGATCAGCGCGCATCCGGCCTGACGGCACCCCTCCGCGATGCCCGCGATCACGCGTTCGGCGACCGCATTGTCGAGTTTGCCGCTGGCGTAGTAGTCGAGAAAGAACAGCGGCTCCGCCCCCTGGACGATCAGGTCGTTGGCGCACATCGCGACGAGATCGATGCCGACGCCGTCGTGGCGGCCGCTGTCGATCGCGAGCTTGAGCTTCGTGCCGACCCCGTCATTGGCGGCGACCAGCAGCGGATCGGTGAAGCCGCACGCCCTGAGATCGAAAATCCCGCCGAAGCCGCCCAGATCGGCATCGGCCCCGGCGCGGCGGGTGGCGCGCGCCAGTGGGGCAATCGCGCGGACCAGCGCGTTGCCGGCGGCGATCGAGACCCCGGCCTGGGCATAGGTATAGGGGGTGTCAGCGGGATCGGGATCGGTCATTGCGACCGACTAGCCAGTTCGGGCTTGGATTTCCACGCCCGCTTCGCCAAAAGACCCCCGAAATGGTTCGCGTCGGTTCCCACCGCCTGTTGATCGCCGCGCTGGCGGCCTGTGCCATGGCCGGCGGCGGGATCGTCGCCGCGCAGCAGGGTGCGGCGCCGGCGGCCGCGCCGGTATCGGCATCGGGCAGTTTCGAGGTGGGCGGGGTGCGCGTCGACGTCGCCGGCCCGAATGCGGAGGCCGCGCGGCTGGCGGGGTGGAAGCTGGCGGAGCGCCGCGCCTGGACCCAATTGTCGCGCCGGCTGCGTGGCAGCGAGGTCGCGCTGCCCGAGGGCGCCATCGACGGCCTGGTCAGCGGCATCATCATCGAGAACGAACAGATCGGACCCAACCGCTATATCGCGCGGCTGGGCGTCCTGTTCGACCGCAACCGCGCCGCCGCGATCCTGGGTGTCGCGGCACGCTTTGCGCGGTCGGCCCCGCTGGTGCTGATGCCGGTCGAATGGTCGGGCGGCACCGGCACGGTGTTCGAGCGCGAAACCGAATGGACGCGCGCTTGGGCCCGGTTCCGCACGAGCAACAGCGCGATCGACTATGTGCGGCTGACCGGCACGGGCCCCGACCCGTTGCTGTTCGATGCGGGACAAATCGGCCGGCGCGGCCGGGGGTGGTGGCGCACGATCCTGGACCAATATGGCGCGGACGATGTGCTGATCCCGCAGGTCCACCTCTATCGCCAATGGCCCGGCGGGCCGGTGGTCGGCGAGTTCATCGCGGGTTTCGGTCCCGACAACCGCATCCTCACCCGCTTCACGCTGCGCGTCGACAATGCCGATGCGCTGCCCGCGCTGCTCGACGAGGGGGTGCGGCGCATCGATGCGGCCTATCAGGACGCGCTGCGCCGCGGCCGGCTGCGCCCCGACGCGCTGCTCGCGGTGCGGCCGCCATCGCCGGAGGACGAGGTCGATCCCGCCGCGATCGAGGTCGACGACCTGCCGGTGGTGTCGACCGTCACGACCGGCGGCGCGATCATCAACGTTCAGTTCGATTCGCCCAGCGCCGGCGCGGTCACCGGCACCGAATCCGCGCTGGCGGCAGTGCCGGGGGTGCGGTCCGCATTGACGTCCAGCCTGGCGCTCGGCGGGATTTCGGTGATGCGCGTCACCTATGACGGGTCGATCGCCGCCCTGCGCACGGCGTTGGAAGCGCGCGGCTGGCAGGTGCAGGAAGGGCCGGGGACGCTGCGGATCCGGCGTGGGGCCTCGCCCGCGCCCGCCGCACCGGCCGCAGGCGCGGGGGACGCCCCGCAAAACGCGACGAACGAATGAACCAGCTCAACCTGCCGCTCGGCCCCGTGGCTGGCGCGCAAGAGGGCCAGTTCATCGTCAGCGAAGCCAATGCGCGCGCGGTGCACCACATCGAACATTGGGGCGCGTGGCCGGTGGCGGCGGCGCTGCTGACTGGGCCGCGCAAGTCGGGCCGCAGCCTGCTGGGGCGCATCTTTGCCGCGCGATCGGGCGGGCGGGTGATCGACGATGCCGAGCGCCAGGACGAGGAAACGCTGTTCCACGCATGGAACCACGCCCAGGCCGAGCGCCGGCCGCTGCTGATCATCGCCGACGTGCCGCCGCCCGAATGGCCCATCGCGCTGCCCGACCTGCGTTCGCGCATCGCGGCGACCCCTGTTGAGCGGATCGCGCCACCCGATGATGCGTTGATCGTCCAGCTGATCCAGCGCGGGCTGGACGCGCGTGCGCTCTATTCGCGGCCCGACGTCGCGGCGTGGCTCGCCGGGCGCATCGAACGCAGCTATGTCGCCATAGAGCGAGTCGTCGACCTGCTCGAAACCGAGGCGCGCAGTCGTGACCGCCGTCGCCTGTCGGTGCAGCGGGCACGCGAATGGCTCGACGCCGCCGGGCTGCTGATCGACGAACCGACCATGGAGGAAACGGAGAAATTGTGACCGATCGCGCCGCCAAGTCTGCGACCCCGTCGGTGCTGTCGCCGATCGCCGCGCCCGACACGCGTTATTTCAACCGCGAGCTGTCGTGGCTGGCGTTCAACCGCCGCGTGCTGGAGGAGGCGTCCAACCTGGCGCACCCATTGCTCGAACGGCTGCGCTTCCTGTCGATTTCGGCATCCAATCTGGACGAGTTCTTCATGGTCCGTGTCGCGGGCCTGAAGGGCCAGCAGCTGCAGAATGTCGAACAGAAATCGGTCGACGGGCTGACGCCCACCCAGCAGCTCAACGCGATCGTCGAGGATGCCGGCGAGCTGGTCGACGCGCAGCAGGAATTGTGGCGCGACCTGCGCGTGCAGCTGGCGGCGAACGGCATTGCCGTGCTCGACCGCCACGAGATCGACGACGAGACCGCGGTATGGCTGCAAACCCATTTCCGCGAGCAGATCTTTCCGATCCTGACCCCGCAGGCGCTCGATCCGGCGCACCCGTTCCCGTTCATCCCCAACAAGGGGTCGAGCGTGATCTTCGACCTGGTGCGGCGCAGCGACCGCGAGCCAGTGCGCGAGCTGGTGCTGTTGCCGCCGACCATGCCGCGCTTCGTCCGCCTGCCTGGCGCGGCGGCGCGCTATGTCACCGTCGAGACGCTGATCAAGCATTTTTCCAGCCTGCTGTTCCCCGGTTACGACGTCCAGGGCGCGGCGACGTTCCGCGTGCTGCGCGACAGCGACATCGAGGTCGAGGAAGAGGCCGAAGACCTCGTCCTCTATTTCCGCACCGCGATCAAAAGGCGGCGGCGCGGGCGCGTCATCCGGCTGGAGATGGAAACCGGGATCAGCGCGGAGCTCGAGGCGATCCTGCTCGAGGAATTGGGCGGGAGCGAGGCGCTGCTGACCGAAACGGGCGGGTTCCTGGGCATCGGGGACCTGAGCATGCTGGTCGACGAGGATCGCCCCGACCTGAAGTTCACGCCGTTCAGCCCGCGCTTTCCCGAGCGCATCCGCGAATATGGCGGCGACTGCTTCGCCGCGATCCGCGCCAAGGACATCATCGTCCACCACCCCTATGAGAGTTTCGACGTCGTCTTGGCGTTCCTGAAACAGGCCGCGAACGACCCCGACGTGGTCGCGATCAAGCAGACGCTGTATCGCGCGGGCAAGCAGTCTGCGGTCATCCAGGCGCTGATCGCCGCCGCCGAGAACGGCAAGTCGGTCACCGCGGTCGTCGAGTTGAAGGCGCGGTTCGACGAGGAGCAGAATCTGTTGTGGGCCGACGCGCTGGAGCGCGCGGGCGTCCAGGTCGTTTATGGCTTCATCGACTGGAAGACGCATGCCAAGGTGTCGATGGTCGTGCGGCGCGAAGAGAATTGCTATCGCACCTACTGTCATTTCGGGACGGGCAATTATCATCCCGTCACCGCGCGCATCTATACCGACCTCAGCTTCTTCACCGCCAATCCGTGCCTGGGGCGCGACGCAGCGCAACTGTTCAACTACATCACCGGCTATGTCGAACCGACGCGGCTGGAGCTGCTGTCGATCTCGCCCGGCGGCCTGCGCCAGCGGCTCGTCGAGCTGATCGACGCCGAAATCGCGCATGCCCGCGCCGGCCGCCCGGCGGAAATCTGGGCCAAGATGAACTCGCTGGTCGATCCCGCGATCATCGAGAAGCTGTACGAGGCAAGCAGCGCGGGGGTGGAGATCGACCTGATCGTGCGGGGCATCTGCTGCCTGCGCCCCGGGGTCGCCGGCCTGTCCGACCATATCCGCGTCAAGTCGGTGGTCGGCCGTTTCCTGGAACACAGCCGCATCTGGTGCTTCGCCGACGGCAAGGCGCTGCCCCACAATGCTGCGCGGGTCTACATTTCGTCCGCCGACTGGATGCAGCGCAATTTCGACCGGCGCGTCGAATATATGCTGCCCATCACGACGCCGACGGTCCACGACCAGGTGCTCGACCAGGTGATGGTCGCCAATCTGATCGACACCGAACAGAGCTGGGTGCTGCACCCGGACGGCGAGTATGAGCGGCTGGAAGCCGGCGCGCGGCCGTTCAACCTGCATCGCTATTTCATGACCAACCCGTCGTTGTCGGGACGCGGCGCGGCGCTGGCGAGCGCCGAATCGATGCCGAAAAAGCTGTCGCTGCGCCGGCGCGGCGGCGCGGGCGCGAGCGAAGCGGCGGAATGACCTCGCTATTGCTCAGCCGCGGTCGCCAGGCGGCGCGGCTCCGGGGTGGGGACCGCGCGAGCGAGCGCGTCGCGATCATCGACATCGGGTCGAACTCGATCCGCCTCGTCGTCTATCAGGGGCCGGCGCGGCTGCCCGCGATTCTCTTCAATGAAAAGGTGATGGCGGGGCTGGGCCGCAGCCTGAATGCCACCGGCGCGATCGATGCGGATGCGCTGGCGGCGGCGGAGGTCGCGCTTGCCCGGTTCGCGTGGGTCGCCCGCGAGATGGAGGTGTCGCGGCTGCGCACCGTCGCCACTGCCGCAGTGCGCGACGCGAGCAACGGCGCCGAACTCATTGCGGCGGCGGCGCGACTGGGGCTGAAGGTCGAATTGCTGTCGGGCGAGGCCGAGGCGATCGGCGCGGGACTCGGGTTGTTGTCCGCCGTGCCCGACGCCGACGGCATTGTCGGCGACCTGGGCGGCGGCAGTTTGGAGCTGGTGCGGGTCCGCGACGGCGAGCTGCATGAACGCGCGTCGTTTCCGCTCGGCGTGCTGCGGGTCAGCGGGATCCGCGCGACGGGCAAGGGCGCGCTCGACCGGCGGGTGCGCGAGCTGATCGGCGAAACCGGCTGGGCGGGCAAGGGCGCGGGCCTGCCGCTCTATCTGGTCGGGGGGTCGTGGCGGGCGCTGGCGCGGCTCGATATGCACCTGACCGGCTATCCGCTGCCGGTGATGCACCAGTATGAGATGCCGCCGGCGACGATCGCGCGGCTGATCCGCACGCTCGGCCATCTGTCCAAGGGCAAGTTGAAGGCGGTGCCCAACCTGTCGGGCGGGCGCATCCCGACGCTGAGCGACGCCGCGTCGCTGCTGGCGAAGCTGATCCGCCATCTCCAGTCGCAGACGACGATCGTCTCCGCCTTCGGGCTGCGCGAGGGGCTGCTTTATGAGCAACTGAGCGGGGTCGAGCGGGCGCAGGACCCGTTGATCGTCGCGGCGCGCGACGAGGGCGCGCGGCTGGGCCGCTTTGCCGAGCATGGCGACCTGCTCGACCAGTGGATTGCGCCGCTGTTTGCCGACGAGGCGCCCGAGCTGGCGCGGCTGCGCCATGCCGCGTGCCTGCTCGCCGATGTCGGCTGGCGCGCCAATCCCGAGTTCCGCGCCGAGCGCGGTGTCGAGATCGCGCTACATGGCAACTGGGTGGCGATCGACGGCTTCGGCCGCGCGATGATCGCGCAGGCGCTGTTCACCTGTCTGGGCGGCGGCATCGCGTCGCCCGATCCGCTGATGCGGCTTGCCGACTATGAATCGCTCGAGCTGGCGTGTCGCTGGGGGCTTGCGATGCGGCTGGGCCAGCGGCTGTCGGGCGGGGTGGCCGGGCCGCTCCAGCGCACGCGGCTGGCGGTGGAGGACAGCCGGTTGCTGCTGCGCACCGAGCCTGCCGACGCGATTCTCTATGGCGAAGCGGTCGAACGCCGCCATCGCGCGCTGGCGGCGCTGTGCGGGCTGGAGGCGCGGCTGGGTTGAAGCTCCGGGCGCGGTGGTGCGCGTTCGTTGCGGCCGCCGTTGCGTGTGGATGCCCGATCAAGTCCGGCATGACGGGTGGGAGGCCCGCGTAGCTCTTTTCCCGATCTTCACCCCGGCCTCGTGCCGGGGTGGCGGCGAAGATCGTAACGGTGGGGCTAAACGTGCAGTTCCTGCTCACCCGCAGGCGAGGCGGGTCACGACATTCTTTTCGTCGACGTCGATGTTGAGCCGATCCTGACGATAGTCCATCGTCACTGCCATTCCGGGCTGGATCCAGCGCAGCGTGCGCGCACCGCTGCGGTCGCGGGCGTCGAGCCCGAGCGCGGCGGTGGCGGGCCGCCCGATCAGGTCCTGCACCGGCGCCGCGTCGCACTCGCCCGCGTCGGCGACGGGCGGCGGGGGCGCGGTACCGCCGGGGGCGGCGCATCCGGCCATCATCAGGGCAAGCAGCAGGGGCGGCTTCGCGATCATGCCTTTTCCTCCGTTCGCGTCATCTTGAGCTTGCCATTGCGCACCGCGAAGGCGAGCTGACCCTCGACCAGCGCGAGCGCGTCGCGGCCGAACTGCTCGAAGCGCCAGCCCTCCAGGATCGACAGGCCCTGGCGCTGGCCCGCCGCCAGCGCCTCCAGATCGTCGGAGCGGGCGAGCAGCCGCGCGGCGACGTCCAGCTCGCGCGCGCGAATCTTGAGCAGCAGCTTGAGCAGGTCGGCGACCAGCGATCCTTCGCGCCCGAGCGAGGGCTTGCGGTCGTCGCGCGCGGGCAGTTCGTCGGCGCACATCGGCGTCGCGGCGGCGAGCGCCGCCATCAGCCGCGCGCCGATGTCGTTCGACCCCCAGCTGGCCGACAACCCGCGCACCCGCGTCAGGTCGCTTTGGCTGCGCGGCGGATTGCCCGCCAGGTCGGCGATCGTCTCGTCCTTCACGATGCGGCCGCGCGGCAGGTTCTTGCCCCGCGCTTCGACCTCGCGCCAGCGGGCCAGCGCCTTCAGCCGCCCGAGCACGTCGGGCTTGCGGCTGTTGATGCGGATGCGTTGCCACGCGTCGTCGGGGTCGGTCACGTAATTGGCGGGATCCGCGGTGCGCTCCATCTCCTCGTCCAGCCAGTTGCCGCGCCCGGTCTTGCGCAGCCGTTCGAGCATCTTGGGGAAGATGGCGGACAGATGCGTGACGTCGGCGATCGCATAGTCGATCTGGCGCTTGTCGAGCGGACGGCGGCTCCAGTCGGTGAAGCGCGCGCCCTTGTCGATCGACACGCCCAGCCAGGCATCGACCAGGTTGGAATAGCCGACCTGCTCGCCTTGCCCCAGCGCCATCGCCGCGATCTGGGTGTCGAACACCGGATGGGGCGTCTTGCCGGTCAGGTTGACGACGATTTCGATATCCTGGCCGCCGGCGTGAAAGACCTTCAGCACGTCTTCATTGTCGGTCAGCAGCTCGAGCAGCGGCGTGAGATCGATGCCCGGGGCCATCGGGTCGATCGCCGCGGCCTCATTGGCGTCGGCGACCTGGATCAGGCACAGCTCCGGCCAATAGGTGTTTTCGCGCATGAACTCCGTATCGACCGTGATGAAGGGCGATTGGGCAAGCCGGGTGCAGAGATTGGCGAGGGTTGCGCTGTCCTCGATCAGGCCATGAATATGCATCTTCCTTCCATAGCCATGTCGCGCCGCTTGACAAAGGGTGGCGCGGCGCGGATTCGCGCGGCTCGCATTTTCACCGGCGGCGCGGGGCCGCGCCGCGAAACTAGAGACCGCAACGTCATGCACGCCTATCGCACCCATCACTGCGCCCAGCTGACCGCCGCCCAGGTCGGCGAGACCGTCCGACTGTCGGGCTGGGTCCACCGCAAGCGCGACCATGGCGGCGTGCTGTTCATCGACCTGCGCGATCATTACGGCATTACCCAGATCGTCGCGGACAGCGATTCACCCGCATTGCCGGCGCTGGAGTCGATCCGCACGGAGTCGGTCGTGACGATCGATGGCGTGGTCAAGAAGCGGTCGGACGCGACGATCAACGCCAATCTGCCGACCGGCGAGATCGAGGTGTTTGCGCGCGGCGTCACCGTCCAGTCGGCCGCCCACGAGCTGCCGATGCCGGTCGCGGGCGAGGCGGAATATCCCGAGGATATCCGCCTGCGCTATCGCTACCTCGACCTGCGGCGCGAAAAGGTTCACGCCAACATCATGCTGCGCGCGCAGGTGATCGCTTCGCTGCGCCGCCGGATGATCGACCAGGGCTTTACCGAGTTCCAGACGCCGATCCTGACCGCGTCGTCGCCCGAGGGCGCGCGCGACTATCTGGTCCCCAGCCGCGTCCATCCGGGGAAGTTCTATGCGCTGCCCCAGGCGCCGCAGATGTTCAAGCAGCTGCTGATGGTCGCCGGCTTCGACCGCTATTTCCAGATCGCGCCGTGCTTCCGCGACGAGGATGCGCGCGCCGACCGGTCGCCCGGCGAGTTCTATCAGCTCGATTTCGAAATGAGCTTCGTCACGCAAGACGATGTTTTTGCAGCGATCGAGCCGGTGCTGCACGGCGTGTTCGAGGAGTTTGCCGACTGGCAGGGCAAGGGTCGCACCGTGTCGTCGCTGCCGTTCCGCCGCATCCCGTACCGCGAATCGATGCTGAAATATGGCAACGACAAGCCTGACCTGCGCAATCCGATCGAGATCGTCGACGTGACCGATCATTTCCGGGGTTCGGGCTTCGGCATCTTCGCGTCGCTGGTCGACAGCGGCAGCGTGATCCGAGCGATCCCGGCACCCGGTGCGGGCGCGGGCAGCCGGAAGTTCTTCGACGATATGAACAACTGGGCCAAGTCCGAAGGCTTTTCGGGGCTGGGCTATATCAACATCAAAGGTGGCGAGCCCGGCGGGCCGATCGCCAAGAACCACGGGGCGGAAGCGACGGCGAAGCTGGTCGAGGCGCTGGGGCTCGGCCCGGATGACGGCGTGTTCTTCGCCGCCGGCAAGGAGGCACAGGCCGCGAAGCTCGCGGGTCTGGCGCGCACGCGCGTGGCCGAGGAGCTGAAGCTGATCGACGACAGCCGCTTCGAATTCTGCTGGATCGTCGACTTCCCGATGTTCGAATATGACGAGGATGCGAAAAAGGTCGATTTCAGCCACAATCCGTTCTCGATGCCGCAGGGCGAGCTGGAGGCGCTGGAGACCAAGGATCCGCTCGAGGTGCTGGCGTACCAGTATGACATCGTCTGCAACGGCGTGGAGCTGTCGTCGGGCGCGATCCGGAACCATCGGCCGGAGATCATGTACAAGGCGTTCGAGATCGCCGGCTATACCCGCGAGGACGTCGACACGAATTTTGCGGGCATGATCAACGCCTTCAAGTTCGGCGCGCCGCCGCACGGCGGCTCCGCGCCCGGCGTCGACCGCATCGTCATGCTGCTGGCGGACGAGCCGAACATCCGCGAAGTCATCACCTTCCCGATGACCCAGAAGGCCGAAGACCTGATGATGGGCGCACCGGGCCCGGTCAGCGCCAAGCAGCTGCGCGAGCTGAACATCCGGCTGGTGGAAGCGGCGAAGGGGTAAGGGGCGCTCGGACGCTAGTTCGGAGCCACCGCTCGCTCATTCGTCGTGCCGGCCTCGTGCCGGCATACACGGTGCCGTGCTGAGCGAACGTTGGTTCACTGGGCGCGGTGGACCCCGGCACGAGGCCGGGGTGACGAAGGGAAGGGGCGGGGTCGCGCTCGTCCTGGCCTTCCAAACCTGCCCCGCTCCGCCACATTGTTACCACTCTCGGATCGTCACCCCGGCCTTGTGCCGGGGTCCACCGGGCCGCGCAGTGCCGAAGGTTGTGACATTTCGCCCGTGAACCTCGGCACAAGGCAGGGATGACGAGGACATCGCCAGAGCGCGCGTCACTCCAACGTTATCACGCTCTGATGGCGCGGTGGAGCCCGGCACAGGGACGGGGTGAAGGCTTTGAGAAAGGCTGGCAGTCCGCCGCTTGCCCTGACCGTCCATGCCGGCCACACTCGCGCCCATGACCATCAAGCTCTCCGACTATGAACGCGGCGCGTTGTTCGCGGGCAACTATTCCGATGCGCTGAAGGATGTGCAGGAACGCCTGGAGCGCATCCAGGTCGCGCATATCTGTCACAAGCGCGCCGCCATCATCGCGATCGAGGGGTGGGATGCGGCGGGCAAGGGCGGGATCATCAAGCGGCTGACGTCGCTGTGGGACCCGCGCTATTTCGAGGTCTATCCGATCGGTGCGCCGACGCCGGAAGAGAAGGGGCGGCATTTCCTCTACCGTTTCTGGACCAAGCTCCCCCAGCCGGGCGATATCAACGTGTTCGACCGCACCTGGTACGGCCGCGTGCTGGTCGAGCGGGTCGAGGGTTTCGCGACCAAGGCGGAGTGGAAGCGCGGCTATGACGAGATCAACGCGTTCGAGGCGCAGCAGGCCGAAGCCGGCGTGACCCTGGTCAAGCTGTTCATCCACATCACCCAGGAAACGCAGGACCGCGAATTTGCCGAGCGGCTGGACGATCCATGGAAGCACTGGAAGACCGGGGCGGAGGATTATCGCAACCGCGCGCGGCGCGCCGACTATCTTAACGCGATGGCCGACATGTTTGCGCGCACCGACACCAAGGTCGCGCCCTGGACGGTGATCGACGGCAATGACCGCAAGGCGGCACGGATCGCGGCGCTGACCGCGATCGCCGATGCGCTGGAGGCAAAGGTGTCGATGACGCCGTCGGCGCTCGACCCCGATTTCGAGGCGATGGCGCGCGCCACGCTCGCCGCGAAGTGACGCGGCGAGCCCAGGCCCGCCATGGTGATGACCCTGGCGGCGGTCGTCTCAGGCGCGCTGATCGCGACCGCGCTCGGCCTGCTCGTCGCGTTGCTGCTGGGCGAGGCGGCCGGCGGCTGACGCAGATCAGGCTGCGGCGCGGAACTCGCCGTCGGGGCCCATCACGTGGAGCACGCCGTCGCTGATCGCGAAAAAGGCGCCGTGGAGCTTGAGCTTGCCCGCCGCCTCGCGCTCGGGAATGAAGGGGAAGGTGCGCAGATTGGCGATCGAGGTGCGCACGGTTTCCAGCTCCATCTCGCGCGCGGCCTCCGGGCTGTCGCCGAACTTGGCACGCACCCGCGCACGCGCATCGTCGAGCAGGCTGACCCAGTCATGGACGAAGCCGCCCTCGCCCGGGGCGGAATCATGGAACATGCCGGTCAGCGCGGCATGAGCGCCGCCGCACTTGCCATGGCCCATGACGACGATTTCCTCGACCTCGAGCTTGGTCACCGCAAATTCGAGCGCGGCCGAGACGCCGTGATGGCCCGGCGACGTCTCGAACGGCGGAACCAGATTGGCGACGTTGCGCACGACGAAAATCTCGCCGGGCAGCGTGTCGAAGATCTGCGCGGGCTCGACGCGGCTGTCGGAGCAGGCAATGACCATCAGCTTGGGCGCCTGGCCCTCGGCCAGCGTCTCCCAGCGTTCGCGCTGGCGACGATAATCCGCGGTCCGGAACCGCTGATAGCCATCGAGCAGGTCGGTGAAATCGGTCATGGGTACTCCGTTCGATCGGTCAAATCCGCTCGGTTGAAGTAGCGACCCTGCGGGCATATTGCATCCGCATGAGGCGGGCCAGCAATGATTTGTTACGTGACGCCGCGTCCGCCCGTGCCCGCGATGCGGGCGATGGTTGTGCGCGCCGGAGCGCATCGCTATCTCGCTGGCCATGAACGATCCCAGCCCCGTCCTTCGTCCCGCCACGCCGGCTGCGTCCGAACCGCGCCAGCGCAAGCCCGACTGGATCCGCGTCAAGGCACCGACCTCGACCGGCTTTGCCGAGACGCGCCAGCTGATGCGCCGGCTCAACCTGGCGACGGTATGCGAGGAGGCGGCGTGCCCCAATATCGGCGAGTGCTGGACCAAGAAGCACGCGACGGTGATGATCCTGGGCGATGTGTGCACGCGCGCCTGCGCCTTCTGTAACGTCAAGACGGGGATGCCGCGCAAGGTCGACCCGCTGGAGCCCGAGCATGTCGCGGTCGCCGCCGCCGAGCTGGGGCTTGAGCATATCGTCATCACCTCGGTCGACCGCGACGATTTGCCGGATGGCGGCGCGAGCCAGTTCGTCAAGGTGATCGAGGCGCTGCGGCGGAACACGCCGCGCACGACGATCGAGATCCTGACCCCCGATTTCCGCAACAAGGCCGAGGCCGCGGTCGAGGCGATCGTGGCGGCGCGGCCCGACGTCTATAACCATAATCTCGAAACCGTGCCGCGGCTTTATCCGACGATACGGCCGGGCGCGCGCTATTATGCGTCGCTGCGGCTGCTGGAGAGCGTGAAGCGCCACGACCCGTCGATCTTCACCAAGTCGGGCATCATGCTGGGCCTGGGCGAGCAGCGGCTGGAAGTGCACCAGGTGATGGACGACATGCGGTCGGCCGATGTCGATTTTCTGACGATGGGCCAGTATCTCCAGCCGACGCCGCGTCACGCCAAGGTGATGGATTTCGTGACGCCCCAGGCGTTCGATTCCTTTGCTGCGATCGCGCGGGCCAAGGGGTTCCTGCTGGTCGCATCGTCGCCGCTGACGCGGTCGAGCTATCATGCCGGCGACGATTTCGCACGGCTGCGCGCCGCGCGCGAGGCGAAGCTCGCCAGGGCCTGACGCGATGCCGAAGCACAGCGAGACGCGGGTCTTGCCCTACACCCCCGAACAGATGTTCGACATGGTCGCCGATGTCGGCCGCTATGCCGAGTTCCTGCCCTGGGTCAGCGCGATCCGGGTGCGGTCGAACAACGACACCGAAATGGTCGCCGACATGATCGTCGGTTTCAAGGGATTGCGCGAGACCTTCACGTCGAAGGTCACCAAGTCGCGGCCCGAGCATCTGCATGTCGAATATGTCGACGGGCCGCTCAAATATCTGCGCAACGACTGGCGCTTCCGGCCCGACGGCGCGGGCGGCTGCGCGGTCGATTTCTGCGTCGACTTCGCGTTCAAGAACCGGATGTTCGAAATGCTGGCCGGCCAGGTGTTCGACCGCGCGCTGCGCAAGATGATCGGCGCGTTCGAGGCGCGCGCCGCGACGCTTTATGGCGCGACCGACGGCGGCATCAGCAAATCGAGCGCACACAGCGCCGCCTGAAGCCGGATTCCGCCGCGACCGTTGTTTTCAAACAGCCTGCTGTCGGCGACCACGTCCTTCGGATCGCCGCCGCGTTCGGCGCGCGCGAAGACGACCGTGCCGACCGGCTTCTTCTCCGTGCCGCCGCCGGGACCCGCGACCCCGGTGATTGCGACCGCGACGTCGGCGCGCGTTGCCTTCAGCGCGCCCTGTGCCATGCTCCATGCGGTTGCGATCGACACCGCGCCGAACGTGTCGAGCACGTCCAGGCTGACCTTGAGCAAATCCATCTTGGCGACGTTGGAATAGGTGATGAAGCCGCCCTCCAGCACGTCGGACGAGCCCGAAATCTCGGTCAGCGCGGCGGCGACCAAACCACCGGTGCAGCTTTCGGCGAGCGCGATGCGGCGACCGGCGGTGCGGTTCGCCTCGATCACCCGGCGGGCGGCGGCGACCAGTTCGGGCGGCAGCAGTGTGTCGATGGTCATCGCGGCAGCGGACAGATGTTGAGCGCGCGGGTGCGGCTGTTCTGCGCGCGCGCATCGATCTGGGCGAACAGGACGAGCAGCGCGGCGGTGTTGCGCGGCGGCAGCGGCTCGACCAGTGCCAGTGCGCGATCGATGACCGGGCAATCGGCGACATCGACCCGCGCGGCGATCAGCGGCCCGGCGAGCGCACCGACCATCGGCCGGGCAAATTGCGAATCGAGGAATGCAAGGTTCTCGTCGCCGACCAGTGCGCCGAGCGCGCGGCGCGCCGCCGGCCAGGTGCGCGCGCCCTCATCGGCGTAGCGCGCGGTCAGCCGGCCGGTGCCGGTGCGCAGATAGGCGGAAGCGGGCAGGGCCGACGCGCAGCGATTGCCGACTTCGCGCACCAGATCGGGCAGGACATAGACGAACAGCGCCTCCGCATCGGCAGACGGGATGCAGGGCAGGGACGCCTGGCGCTGGGCGGCGAGCGCGCTCGCGCCGCTCGCTGCGAACAGCGCCGCGGCGGCGAGCCATCGAAGCACGGTCGATCTCATCATGGGTTCACGCCACTTTCTCCGCCGGAAGCCTGATGGTCGCGATCGCCTGCGCCGCGATGCCTTCGCCCCGTCCGGTAAAGCCGAGGCGCTCGGTCGTCGTCGCCTTGATGCTAACCTGCCCGGTGCCAAGCCGCAACAAGCCGGCGATGCGGTCGCGCATCGCGTCGCGATGGGGCCCGACCTTAGGCGCTTCGCAGATCAGGGTCAGGTCGATGAAATCGATGATGCCGCCCTGCGCCGCGACGAGCCCGGCGGCATGGGTCAGGAACTGCGCCGACTCCGCGCCGCGCCATTGCGGGTCGCTGGGCGGGAAGTGCGTGCCGATATCGCCGGCGGCGATCGTGCCGAGCAGCGCATCGGTGATCGCGTGAAGCGCGACATCGGCGTCGCTGTGCCCGGCCAGCCCCTTGTGATGCGGGATGCGGACGCCGCCGAGCCACAGCTCCTCGCCCGCCGCAAGGCGGTGAACGTCGAAGCCGCTGGCCGAGCGGCTGATCCAGCTGGGGGCGGGCGAGGAGCTGTGGCTCGGC
>NZ_LSHX01000047.1 GCF_001555965.1 Sphingomonas sp. CCH21-G11 | reverse complement strand
CCCCAATATCGGTCGTTCAACGGATTGGCGACGGCCGGCAAAAGCCGTCGTTTGTTCATGAGACTAGGCGGAGGCTGGACCCATAAGGGCGACTGTTCAAACCGCTTTTAGGAAGCCTCCTTGAGCTCGTGGACCGCTGTGAAAACATCGAAATACACTTCGCGAATGAGTTGGGACAGCGTTACGCAGAGCTCGTTCCAGTCTATGTTCGCATGTTCGATGGTATGGTGAATTGGCCGATAGTGGACCAAGCTATTCCTCAGCTTATAAGTCCGCCTCGCCGCTGTCGCCGCCAACACCGCGTCGCCGTCTGGCCGAGCCTCCCCAAGGCAATCGAAGATTTTGTTGAGGGCCGTCTCCGTGCTCCTAGCGAAAAGCCCCGCGAGGCTGTCCTCCTCGCGCGGACGCCACCCGATTTCCTGTTCCAACGCGATTGCGACTTCCTGCCATGGTCCAGTAAAGCGGAGAGCGGTCGCTACCTTCGTTGATGCCGTGAAAGCATAGAGCGCCTCGAGGCACCGATAGAGCGCTAGGAATAGTCCACCCGGGTCGGCATCAAACAACGACCGACATAGGATTTGATAGGGCAGCCCGAGCCCCGACAGATCGGTTAGCGTCACCAGTGACTTAGCTGTAGCCTCCTCGATCCAGGTGTCCATGCTGGGGACCTGCCCGAGACAAATCTCATAATAGGCACGCCACGTTTCCGAGAACTCGATCGGCGAACCCTCGAAGACCTCGATCGGTCCGAACAGGTCAGCGATGACCTTATGGTCGTGACCGTCATACGATTTGTCCTGGTCGAGGTCAGCTAGCTCGATCGCGTCTTTGATTTGGTAGGGTGTCGCAATCGGGCGCGGCTTTCCCTCAGCCAAAAATACCGACACCAATCCAGGGGTAGCCTCTCCCACCTCAAGACCAGCCGGCGGTGCGCTGCATTGAAGACCAAGCGTCGAGAAGAATGTCCGTTTACCGTAGTCTAGGCGCGCTATCATCCGACGCGGCGTGACACGGAACACGTCAGAAATCTGCGCACCAGCCAAGAACGCGCTATCGGTTGTGGCGCCCCTTATCCAGCGGGGGGCCCCAGCGTTGACCACCGGTTCTCCGGCGGCAGCGCACAGACTATCAAGTCCGCTGAAAATAGCCTGTTGTGCACTTTTCATAGTCCGTGACATTAATGCGCCCGCCAGCAGGGCTCCATGTTCGCCACGTCGAAGCCCTCGTCAATTAGCACCTTGAAGGCTTCGAAGAACACGCTGCGCTCGAAGCGGCCGACTTGGCCAGAGCGAACATCAAGCCGCTCCCGAAGCACGCCCAGGGCAAGAAACTCGCCTACCTTCTCCGTAGAGACTACGTTCAATCGGTCGGTCAGATCGCTTGCTTGGCGCGCTACTCTGTCCACTCTCTCAGCCACTTGTTGCTCGGTGCGATCCATCCCCGGCCGCCCCAAGGCATACTGTGCGACGGCAGTCACGAAGCCGATCCGCGCAGGTTGGCTGTCGAAGACGTTCTTACCTCTAGCGTAACGCTCGATGGCTCCGAGGGCAGGATCAAAGCGGGAGAACGCTTTGTCGAGGCCAACCATGATACTTAAGCAAGAGTAGAATTGTGCTTGGAAATCACGTCGCGACAAATTCTCCACGAAATCCAAGCGTGAGAACTCTTCTGAGAGCGCTTCTTTCGTGTCCACGGTCGTCTTCCGTAACGAGAACGCCAAATAAAGTTCAACCAATGTATCGCTGGCGTACTGAGCGGGGCCAACCCGACGACCGGGCTTATCTGGGCCAAAGACACGGTCTAGTTCAGGTACATTCTCACGAATTTCGTCAATCAGCGGAGCATAAACCACCGCCAACTGGCGCGCTAAGCTCCAGGGGACTTGGCCAGTATTTAGGACCAACATTCTATACACCATGGCCCGGACGGATTTTGTTAGCCAAAATTCGACACGCAGGCTTCGGTCGAATACTGCCTCATGACCCTCTAGCGCTTCGATGATAGCGGTCGTCCGTTGCATTCCGTCAATGATCGCGAGCGATGGAACAGCGCCATCGGGTATGATGTCGCGAGGGCCTAGCTCTCCAGACATCGGGAATGAGTTGAAGCGTTGGTTATCGACTACGGCCCCTATCACAACCGGTGGCAGAATAGCGCCGTGACGTATGTCGCTGACCATGCGATCTCGTATTCGCTTGGCCGTCGTCGTCTTAAGAGCGTCTCGCTGACCTTCAATCCCACCGCGGGCACGATAAGCTTCCCGGATAAGTTCGATGTAATCTCGCACGCGCACATCGGTCATTACTGACCAGCATTCCGTGCGGTCGTCCTTCAGCCAATTCAACTCTCTGCTCCAATCGCTACTGCATCCGGACAATATATTGCATTTACGCCCGCCCTACGGAAGCGGTCGTAGCTTGGCATTCCACTCTTTCACGACGACTTCTTGGTTTGTCGTGCGAATAGGATAGTGGCCGTCCGCTTTCGCGGAGCTGTCGACCTGAAGCTTCCTGTCTGGATTCGGCCCACAAGCGGCCGTCAATCATCTACGCTATCTACTTTCGCCAAGTCACACGGCTGTCTTCACGGCCCAGGCCTTCCGCCCGGCGGACACCCAAATCGCCTCAATCAACCATTCAGCTTCTTGATGGCCGCAGCGGGATCGTCGAACACGAAGAGCGTTTCGTGGCCCCATAGCGCGTCGGGGGTGTCGCACCCCTGGTACAGATGCGGCCAGATCTTCAGCAGCTCGTAGACGTTCGCGTCTTCCTTGCACGTTCCGACGACGAGGTTGGGATCGTAGAATTTGACCCGGCCGGTCCACGGGAAATAGGCGCCGATGATGTGGCCGTCGCCCTTGTTGCTGCCGATGCCGTACGCCTTGTACGTGCCGCGCCACGGCGTCATTTCCTTGATGTTCTCTGCAGAACTGATGCCGCGCAGGTCGACGGTCTTGCTGGCGATTTCGTTGAGCTTCGTGCCATTCTCCAGCGGGCCGAACTGGAGTGCGGTCGATCGCTCGCCCACGGTCAGCAACGGTTCCTTCAGACCCGTCCCGACCTTGATCTGGCCGGCAAGGTCCATGAACCAGTAGAGTGCCTGGGCGGCGCAGGTGGCGTGCCGGTTGCCCGGGAACCTCGGACTCTTATAGTCGAGGTCAACGTCCATAAAGCCTTCGATCATGCCCTTGTAGAGCGCGTAGTTCTCAAGCAGTCCCATGACATCCCCCTCGCCCGGACGGCATTTTCGCCAGTCGTGTCGCTAGAATGCCTAACCGTCTTTCGTGTAACCGGCGCGACAATGTGGCGGGGCACGGAGGGCAGCACTCACGCCACCCCCCGGCCCTCCCCCATCAGAACTTCTGCCGCGCGGTCACGCCGAACGTGCGCGGCTGGCCGACGTTGAAGCCCAGGCGGGCGCGGCCGCCGCGTTCGCGGTCGAACGACAAGAGCGGGTTTTCGTCGAACAGGTTGTTGACATAGGCGATCAGCGACAGGCCGCGGCCGAATTCGACGCCGGCCGACAGGTTGAACAGCTGGTAATCGGGCAGTTCGAGGTCGAGCGTCGTCGCCGCCGTCGCCGGCGCGCCGCCGAAGGGCAGGCCGTGGACGAAGGTGCGCGGGTTGTTTTCCTGATCACTGGGCTGGGTATAGCGCGTGCCGACATGCTGGAAGCTGGCGGTGATGAAGCCGTCCGCGTCGCTGCCCAGCGGGTAGGTATAGGTCGCGTTGGCCGACAGCTGGAATTCGGGCACCGAGGGCAGGCGATTGCCCTCACGAATGCCGGTGGTGGTCGCCAGCGGTTCGGGCAGGGTCGAATCGAATTCGGATTCGAGCAACGTGCCGCTGAGCGCGAGGTCGAGGCCGGGAAACGGCGAGGCGGTCAGTTCGACCTCGATCCCCTGGGTGTGGGCTTCGTCGACGTTGAACACGATGCGCGACGAGCATGAGCCGGCGTCGAGCGTCACCTGAAGGTTCGAGATGTCGGTATAGAAGGCGGCGGCGTTGAGCGTTACCCCGCCGAAGCGCGACTTCACGCCGACTTCGTAGTTCCACAGCGTTTCGTCGTCATAATCCTGGAAACCCCCGAACAACGCGGCGTCGCCCGGCGTGCACAGCGGGATGTTGAGCGGATCGTTGACGCCGCCCAGCCGGAAGCCCTTCGACGCCTGGGCATTGATGGTGACATTGTCCGCCGCCTCGAAGCTGGCGAGGAAGCGCGGGGTGAAGCCGTCGGACTTGGTCGTGTCGGTGCGGTTGTCGCCATTGGCGAACAGCCCGCCCGAGACGAAGCTGCGCGTTTCCTCAAAGTCGTAATAGCGCCCGCCCGCGGTCAGCGTCAGCCGGCCGAAATCATAGCTGGCCTCGCCGAACACGGCCTTTTGCTGGATGTCGTAGGGCAGGAAGGCGTTGTAGGGCGAATCCGGGCCGAAGCCGTTGCGCACCGACGCCGACGTGCCCGCGCCCAGCGCCGCATCGGTCGCGGCGTCATAGCCGGGCGTCGGCAGCAGCTGGCGATAGACGCGGTCGATTTCGGTGTAGAAGCCGCCGATCAGCCACTGGAACGGGCCCGAGCCGTTGGATTGCAGGCGCAGCTCCTGGGTAAAGGTCTCAAGCTCGGTCGTGTCGCGCAGGTTGGAGGGCAACAGCACCGCCGCCGCCGGATAGCCGAGATCGACCGACACCGATCCGGTTAGCGCGCTCGCATCGCGCGAGGCGAGAATGTTGCGGTCGATATAGGTGGTGATCGAGGTGAGCGCGACGCCGCCCAGATCGACCCGGCCGGTCAGGTCGGCGATGAAGGTTTCGTCGCGGAACCGCTCGCCCAGCAGCAGATACTGCTCGCGCTCGTCGAAGGCGACGCGCGGGCGGGTGGTGGTGAACTGGTTGCCGAACAGGTTGTACACCTCCTGGCGGTTGAAACCGTCGGCGGTGATTTCCTGGTACAGCACGCGCGGCGTGATCGAGATGGTGTCGGTCGGCTCGAACAGCAACGCGATGCGGCCGCCGATGCGCTCGCCCGAATTGACGTTCTCGTCGCGCGCGCCGCCTTCGCCCAGAGCATCGATGAAGCCGCCATAGCGGGTGTAATAGCCGACCGCGCGGACCGCGAGCGTCGAGGTGAGCGGCAGGTTGACCGCGCCCTTCAGATGCCCGCCGAGATCGTCGCCGTCGACCAGGTTAAGATTGGCCTCGACCGTGCCCTCGACCCGGTCGGTGCGCGGCTTGTTGGTGATGTAGCGGATGGTGCCGCCGACCGAGCCCGAGCCGAACAGCGTGCCCTGCGGACCGCGTAGCGTCTCCACGCGGTTGAGATCGAACAGGTCGAGATCGGGGGTGAACAGCGACAGCGAGATCGCGCTGTCATCGAGATAGACGCCGACCTGTTCCTTGACGCCCGGCTGGTCGCGGACGACCTGGCCGGCGGAGACGCCGCGGATCGCGACCTGGCTCTGGCCCGGCCCGAGATTCTGGATGGTGAGGCCGGCGACATTGCGTGACAGATCCTCAAGCGTGGTCGCGCCGGAACGCTGGATGTCGGCTTCGGTCTGCGCGTTGATCGAGAAGGGCACATCCTGAAGGCTGGTGTCGCGCAGCGTAGCGGTGACGACGATGTCCTCGTCCGGCGCGGGATCAGCCTGGGCATCGCCGCTGGTGGCGGTCTGGGCCAGCGCGGCGGGGGCGATCAGCAATGCAGTGAGCGAGACGCCGAGCGACAGCGCGTGACGGGTTGCCCGATAGTGACGGATCATGTTGGTTCCTCCCGGATTATTATTGTCACCGGAATGTAATCTGATGCCGGAACCCAGCAAGAAGCCGAAAGAGGCACCAGCCATTTGCGCGCGACCTGTTGCTTTTGGGGCACAAGCCGGCATGCGCGATGCGGTTCGTGATCGGCTTGGCCATCGAGCTACGGGCGAATTCTTCGGGGGGGCAAACATCATGGACATCTGGCGCACTGGTTTGCTCAGTGCCTTGGCCTGCGCACTCGCCGTTCCGGGCTCGCCCGCTACCGCCGCAGGCACGCAGGGGCAGTCCGCCGACGCGCCTTCGTCATCGTTCGATCTTGCGGATCGAATGGTGATCGCCGCCGAGATCAATCACGTCGTCAAACGCTATTTCGGGCATTGGGAGGGCCTGCCGCCCGATTATAACTGGGACGCGCAGTTCGCCGCCTATCTCAAGGAAGCACTCGCCGCACCCGATCGCCGCGGCTTCAGCCTGGCGACGATGCGGCTGTTCGCGAGCCTGGAGAACGGCCACAGCTCATTCTATGACGCGGTGCTCGACGCGGCGCCGACCCTGCCGTTCCACGCCCGCCCCGTCGAGGGCAAGTGGGCAGTGACCACCAGCTGGATCCCCGAGCTCTCCCCCGGCGACGTCATCACCGCGATCGACGGGGTGCCGGTTGATCAGTGGCTGACTCCGATCCGCGCGATCGTTGCCCAGTCCGATGCGCGCGCCAAAAACCGTGTCCTGCTGTTGCAGGGCCGGACCCTGTGGCCGCAACGCGTCCGGCTCAGCCTCGCCTCGGGAAAGAGCGTCAACATCGACCGCACTGCAACTCAGGGCGAGCGGCGCCCCGCCAGCAAGCCGTTCGAGGTGGAGACCAAGGTACGTCCTGATGGTGTCGTCGTCATCCGCATTCCGAGCTTCAACGATCCCAAATTCGAAGCCGCCGCCGTGGCCGCGGTGAAGGCCCACAAAGGCGCGCCGCTGATCCTGTTCGACGTGCGCGGCAACGGCGGTGGGAGCACGCCTGGAACGTTGCTCGAAGCGATCATGGATCGCCCCTATGCCGGCACCATCGTCAACACGCCGATGACCATTGCCCAGAACGACGCGCAGGCTTCCTTTTCGTCTGACGCCGCACCCCTGCGGCTGATGGTCCGCTATGGCCCCGACCGCAGCCAGCCCGCCGCTGACGCGATCAAGGGGCCGATGGCGGTCCTGATGGACGGCGGCTGCGGGTCGGCGTGCGAGGATTTCGTGATCCGCTTTCAGTCGGGCCAGCGCGGGCCCCTGGTGGGCGAGGCAAGTTTCGGATCGACCGGGCAGCCCTATTTTGTCCAGTGGCCGCAATGGAACATGTCGATCCGGGTGTCGACCAAGCGCGAATACCTGCCCGATGGCCGCCCGTTTGAAGGCGTGGGCGTGACGCCGGACATCGCCGTGCCGCAGTTGATCGCGGACCTGGGCGCGGCGGGCGACCCGCAGCTCGAACGGGCACTGGCCGCGCTGCGCAGCGCGGCCAGTGCCCGTTCGAGCTGCGGGTCGCCCGCCGCGCCCAGGTCCGCGATCAACTGCGGCACGGCGATGTCCGGCGTCACGCCCACGCCTTCAAACGGGCGGCCATCGGGCAGGTATTCGCGCTTGGTCGACACCCGGATCGACATGTTCCATTGCGGCCACTGGACAAAATAGGGCTGCCCGGTCGATCCGAAACTTGCCTCGCCCACCAGGGGCCCGCGCTGGCCCGACTGAAAGCGGATCACGAAATCCTCGCACGCCGACCCGCAGCCGCCGTCCATCAGGACCGCCATCGGCCCCTTGATCGCGTCAGCGGCGGGCTGGCTGCGGTCGGGGCCATAGCGGACCATCAGCCGCAGGGGTGCGGCGTCAGACGAAAAGGAAGCCTGCGCGTCGTTCTGGGCAATGGTCATCGGCGTGTTGACGATGGTGCCGGCATAGGGGCGATCCATGATCGCTTCGAGCAACGTTCCAGGCGTGCTCCCACCGCCGTTGCCGCGCACGTCGAACAGGATCAGCGGCGCGCCTTTGTGGGCCTTCACCGCGGCCACGGCGGCGGCTTCGAATTTGGGATCGTTGAAGCTCGGAATGCGGATGACGACGACACCATCAGGACGTACCTTGGTCTCCACCTCGAACGGCTTGCTGGCGGGGCGCCGCTCGCCCTGAGTTGCAGTGCGGTCGATGTTGACGCTCTTTCCCGAGGCGAGGCTGAGCCGGACGCGTTGCGGCCACAGGGTCCGGCCCTGCAACAGCAGGACACGGTTTTTGGCGCGCGCATCGGACTGGGCAACGATCGCGCGGATCGGAGTCAGCCACTGATCAACCGGCACCCCGTCGATCGCGGTGATGACGTCGCCGGGGGAGAGCTCGGGGATCCAGCTGGTGGTCACTGCCCACTTGCCCTCGACGGGGCGGGCGTGGAACGGCAGGGTCGGCGCCGCGTCGAGCACCGCGTCATAGAATGAGCTGTGGCCGTTCTCCAGGCTCGCGAACAGCCGCATCGTCGCCAGGCTGAAGCCGCGGCGATCGGGTGCGGCGAGTGCTTCCTTGAGATAGGCGGCGAACTGCGCGTCCCAGTTATAATCGGGCGGCAGGCCCTCCCAATGCCCGAAATAGCGTTTGACGACGTGATTGATCTCGGCGGCGATCACCATTCGATCCGCAAGATCGAACGATGACGAAGGCGCGTCGGCGGACTGCCCCTGCGTGCCTGCGGCGGTAGCGGGCGAGCCCGGAACGGCGAGTGCGCAGGCCAAGGCACTGAGCAAACCAGTGCGCCAGATGTCCATGATGTTTGCCCCCCCGAAGAATTCGCCCGTAGCTCGATGGCCAAGCCGATCACGAACCGCATCGCGCATGCCGGCTTGTGCCCCAAAAGCAACAGGTCGCGCGCAAATGGCTGGTGCCTCTTTCGGCTTCTTGCTGGGTTCCGGCATCAGATTACATTCCGGTGACAATAATAATCCGGGAGGAACCAACATGATCCGTCACTATCGGGCAACCCGTCACGCGCTGTCGCTCGGCGTCTCGCTCACTGCATTGCTGATCGCCCCCGCCGCGCTGGCCCAGACCGCCACCAGCGGCGATGCCCAGGCTGATCCCGCGCCGGACGAGGACATCGTCGTCACCGCTACGCTGCGCGACACCAGCCTTCAGGATGTGCCCTTCTCGATCAACGCGCAGACCGAAGCCGACATCCAGCGTTCCGGCGCGACCACGCTTGAGGATCTGTCACGCAATGTCGCCGGCCTCACCATCCAGAATCTCGGGCCGGGCCAGAGCCAGGTCGCGATCCGCGGCGTCTCCGCCGGCCAGGTCGTCCGCGACCAGCCGGGCGTCAAGGAACAGGTCGGCGTCTATCTCGATGACAGCGCGATCTCGCTGTCGCTGTTCACCCCCGATCTCGACCTGTTCGATCTCAACCGCGTGGAGACGCTACGCGGTCCGCAGGGCACGCTGTTCGGCTCGGGCTCGGTCGGCGGCACCATCCGCTACATCACCAACAAGCCGCGCACCGACCGGGTCGAGGGCACGGTCGAGGCCAATCTTAACCTGGTCGACGGCGACGATCTCGGCGGGCATCTGAAGGGCGCGGTCAACCTGCCGCTCACCTCGACGCTCGCGGTCCGCGCGGTCGGCTATTACACCCGCTATGGCGGCTTCATCGATGCTCTGGGCGAAGGCGGCGCGCGCGACGAGAACGTCAATTCGGGCGAGCGCATCGGCGGCCGCATCGCGTTGCTGTTCGAGCCGACCGACACCATCTCGATCACGCCGCGCGTGCTGTACCAGGAAATCACCGCCGACGGTTTCAACCGCCAGGAGGTGTACAACCTGTTCGGCAACCAGTTCACCACCACCCGCCCGCGCGTCGCCTTCGACGAGCGCGAGCAGTATCTGCTGCTGGGCGAGCGGTTCCGCGACGAAACCTTCATCGCCGACCTGACCGGCCGGGTCGATCTGGGCGGCGTCGCGCTCACCTCGATCACCACCTATATCGACCGCAACATTCTCGCCTCGCGCGATGCGAGCGCGCTAACCGGATCGGTGTCGGTCGATCTCGGCTATCCGGCGGCGGCGGTGCTGTTGCCCTCCAACCTGCGCGACACGACCGAGCTTGAGACCTTTACCCAGGAGCTGCGCCTGCAATCCAACGGCTCGGGCCCGTTCCAGTGGCTGATCGGCGGCTTCTACACCGAAATCGACCGCGTCTATCGCCAGCTGCTGCCGACGCCCGGCTATGACGCCGCGACCGATGCGGCGCTGGGCGCGGGCACGTCGGCGTCGGTGCGCAACGGCTTCGGCCCGGATTCGCCCTACAACGCCTTCCTGCCCTACGACATCCAGCAAAAGGCCGTGTTCGGCGAGGCCAGCTATGATTTCGGCCGGCTGACGCTGACCGCGGGCGGGCGCTATTACGACTTTGAGGAAACGCGCAGCTTCGTCTCGGGCGGGCTGTTCGCCAATGGCGACAACCGCACCGACACGACCAAGTCCGACGGCTTCACCCCGCGCTTCCTCGCCAGCTTCGAGGCGGCGGACAATGTCACCATCAATGCCCAGGCGTCGAAGGGCTTCCGGCTGGGCGGCGTCAACGATCCGCTCAACATCCCGCTGTGCACGCCGGGCGACGCCGCGTTGTTCGGGGGTTTCCAGGATTATGACGACGAAACGCTGTGGAACTACGAAGTCGGCGTGAAGTCGCGCTTCGGCGGGGTAACGCTCAACGCCGCCGCCTTCTATACCGACATCTCGAACCTTCAGGTGACGCTCGACGCCGGCTCATGCTCGTCGCGCATCGTGTTCAACGTCGACGAAGCCCACACCCAGGGGATCGAGGTCGAACTGACCGCCTCGCCGTTTCCCGGCCTCGACCTCGCGCTCAGCGGCACGTTGCTCGAATCCGAATTCGATTCGACCCTGCCCGAACCGCTGGCGACCACCACCGGCATTCGTGAGGGCAATCGCCTGCCCTCGGTGCCCGAATTCCAGCTGTCGGCCAACGCGACCTATACCTACCCGCTGGGCAGCGACGCGGACGGCTTCATCACCGCCAGCTTCCAGCATGTCGGCACGCGCTATACCCAGCCCAGTGATCAGGAAAACAACCCGCGCACCTTCGTCCACGGCCTGCCCTTCGGCGGCGCGCCGGCGACGGCGGCGACGACGCTCGACCTCGAACTGCCCGATTACCAGCTGTTCAACCTGTCGGCCGGCGTCGAATTCGGCCGCGGCCTGTCGCTGATCGCCTATGTCAACAACCTGTTCGACGAAAACCCGCTCTTGTCGTTCGACCGCGAACGCGGCGGCCGCGCCCGCCTGGGCTTCAACGTCGGCCAGCCGCGCACGTTCGGCGTGACCGCGCGGCAGAAGTTCTGATGGGGGAGGGCCGGGGGGTGGCGTGAGTGCTGCCCTCCGTGCCCCGCCACATTGTCGCGCCGGTTACACGAAAGACGGTTAGGCATTCTAGCGACACGACTGGCGAAAATGCCGTCCGGGCGAGGGGGATGTCATGGGACTGCTTGAGAACTACGCGCTCTACAAGGGCATGATCGAAGGCTTTATGGACGTTGACCTCGACTATAAGAGTCCGAGGTTCCCGGGCAACCGGCACGCCACCTGCGCCGCCCAGGCACTCTACTGGTTCATGGACCTTGCCGGCCAGATCAAGGTCGGGACGGGTCTGAAGGAACCGTTGCTGACCGTGGGCGAGCGATCGACCGCACTCCAGTTCGGCCCGCTGGAGAATGGCACGAAGCTCAACGAAATCGCCAGCAAGACCGTCGACCTGCGCGGCATCAGTTCTGCAGAGAACATCAAGGAAATGACGCCGTGGCGCGGCACGTACAAGGCGTACGGCATCGGCAGCAACAAGGGCGACGGCCACATCATCGGCGCCTATTTCCCGTGGACCGGCCGGGTCAAATTCTACGATCCCAACCTCGTCGTCGGAACGTGCAAGGAAGACGCGAACGTCTACGAGCTGCTGAAGATCTGGCCGCATCTGTACCAGGGGTGCGACACCCCCGACGCGCTATGGGGCCACGAAACGCTCTTCGTGTTCGACGATCCCGCTGCGGCCATCAAGAAGCTGAATGGTTGATTGAGGCGATTTGGGTGTCCGCCGGGCGGAAGGCCTGGGCCGTGAAGACAGCCGTGTGACTTGGCGAAAGTAGATAGCGTAGATGATTGACGGCCGCTTGTGGGCCGAATCCAGACAGGAAGCTTCAGGTCGACAGCTCCGCGAAAGCGGACGGCCACTATCCTATTCGCACGACAAACCAAGAAGTCGTCGTGAAAGAGTGGAATGCCAAGCTACGACCGCTTCCGTAGGGCGGGCGTAAATGCAATATATTGTCCGGATGCAGTAGCGATTGGAGCAGAGAGTTGAATTGGCTGAAGGACGACCGCACGGAATGCTGGTCAGTAATGACCGATGTGCGCGTGCGAGATTACATCGAACTTATCCGGGAAGCTTATCGTGCCCGCGGTGGGATTGAAGGTCAGCGAGACGCTCTTAAGACGACGACGGCCAAGCGAATACGAGATCGCATGGTCAGCGACATACGTCACGGCGCTATTCTGCCACCGGTTGTGATAGGGGCCGTAGTCGATAACCAACGCTTCAACTCATTCCCGATGTCTGGAGAGCTAGGCCCTCGCGACATCATACCCGATGGCGCTGTTCCATCGCTCGCGATCATTGACGGAATGCAACGGACGACCGCTATCATCGAAGCGCTAGAGGGTCATGAGGCAGTATTCGACCGAAGCCTGCGTGTCGAATTTTGGCTAACAAAATCCGTCCGGGCCATGGTGTATAGAATGTTGGTCCTAAATACTGGCCAAGTCCCCTGGAGCTTAGCGCGCCAGTTGGCGGTGGTTTATGCTCCGCTGATTGACGAAATTCGTGAGAATGTACCTGAACTAGACCGTGTCTTTGGCCCAGATAAGCCCGGTCGTCGGGTTGGCCCCGCTCAGTACGCCAGCGATACATTGGTTGAACTTTATTTGGCGTTCTCGTTACGGAAGACGACCGTGGACACGAAAGAAGCGCTCTCAGAAGAGTTCTCACGCTTGGATTTCGTGGAGAATTTGTCGCGACGTGATTTCCAAGCACAATTCTACTCTTGCTTAAGTATCATGGTTGGCCTCGACAAAGCGTTCTCCCGCTTTGATCCTGCCCTCGGAGCCATCGAGCGTTACGCTAGAGGTAAGAACGTCTTCGACAGCCAACCTGCGCGGATCGGCTTCGTGACTGCCGTCGCACAGTATGCCTTGGGGCGGCCGGGGATGGATCGCACCGAGCAACAAGTGGCTGAGAGAGTGGACAGAGTAGCGCGCCAAGCAAGCGATCTGACCGACCGATTGAACGTAGTCTCTACGGAGAAGGTAGGCGAGTTTCTTGCCCTGGGCGTGCTTCGGGAGCGGCTTGATGTTCGCTCTGGCCAAGTCGGCCGCTTCGAGCGCAGCGTGTTCTTCGAAGCCTTCAAGGTGCTAATTGACGAGGGCTTCGACGTGGCGAACATGGAGCCCTGCTGGCGGGCGCATTAATGTCACGGACTATGAAAAGTGCACAACAGGCTATTTTCAGCGGACTTGATAGTCTGTGCGCTGCCGCCGGAGAACCGGTGGTCAACGCTGGGGCCCCCCGCTGGATAAGGGGCGCCACAACCGATAGCGCGTTCTTGGCTGGTGCGCAGATTTCTGACGTGTTCCGTGTCACGCCGCGTCGGATGATAGCGCGCCTAGACTACGGTAAACGGACATTCTTCTCGACGCTTGGTCTTCAATGCAGCGCACCGCCGGCTGGTCTTGAGGTGGGAGAGGCTACCCCTGGATTGGTGTCGGTATTTTTGGCTGAGGGAAAGCCGCGCCCGATTGCGACACCCTACCAAATCAAAGACGCGATCGAGCTAGCTGACCTCGACCAGGACAAATCGTATGACGGTCACGACCATAAGGTCATCGCTGACCTGTTCGGACCGATCGAGGTCTTCGAGGGTTCGCCGATCGAGTTCTCGGAAACGTGGCGTGCCTATTATGAGATTTGTCTCGGGCAGGTCCCCAGCATGGACACCTGGATCGAGGAGGCTACAGCTAAGTCACTGGTGACGCTAACCGATCTGTCGGGGCTCGGGCTGCCCTATCAAATCCTATGTCGGTCGTTGTTTGATGCCGACCCGGGTGGACTATTCCTAGCGCTCTATCGGTGCCTCGAGGCGCTCTATGCTTTCACGGCATCAACGAAGGTAGCGACCGCTCTCCGCTTTACTGGACCATGGCAGGAAGTCGCAATCGCGTTGGAACAGGAAATCGGGTGGCGTCCGCGCGAGGAGGACAGCCTCGCGGGGCTTTTCGCTAGGAGCACGGAGACGGCCCTCAACAAAATCTTCGATTGCCTTGGGGAGGCTCGGCCAGACGGCGACGCGGTGTTGGCGGCGACAGCGGCGAGGCGGACTTATAAGCTGAGGAATAGCTTGGTCCACTATCGGCCAATTCACCATACCATCGAACATGCGAACATAGACTGGAACGAGCTCTGCGTAACGCTGTCCCAACTCATTCGCGAAGTGTATTTCGATGTTTTCACAGCGGTCCACGAGCTCAAGGAGGCTTCCTAAAAGCGGTTTGAACAGTCGCCCTTATGGGTCCAGCCTCCGCCTAGTCTCATGAACAAACGACGGCTTTTGCCGGCCGTCGCCAATCCGTTGAACGACCGATATTGGGG
>NZ_LSHX01000046.1 GCF_001555965.1 Sphingomonas sp. CCH21-G11 | reverse complement strand
GGGTGATCGTGTCAAGGCGAGCCCGCTCGCGCGCCGCATCGCCGCCGAAAAGGGGATCGACCTGTCCGCTCTGGCGGGCAGCGGACCGGCCGGCCGCATCATCAAGGCGGACCTGGAGGGCGCGAAACCGGGCGCTGCGCCCGCACCGGCCACATCTGCTGCCCCCGCGCCCGCGCCGGCCGCCACGCCTGCCCCGGCACCCGCCGCGCCGACCGAGCCCAAGGCGGTGTGGTATGACGAAACGATCCCGCACGAAGTCGAGAAGCTTTCCAACATCCGCAAGACGATCGCGCGCCGCCTGACCGAGGCGAAACAGACGATCCCGCACATCTACCTGACCGTCGATGTCCGGCTGGATGCGCTGCTCAAGCTGCGCGGCGAGCTGAACAAGTCGCTCGAGGCGCGCGGGGTCAAGCTGAGCGTCAACGACATGCTGATCAAGGCACTGGGCGTCGCGCTGATCCAGACGCCCAAGTGCAACGTCACCTTCGCCGGCGACACGCTGGTCAAGTACAGCCGCGCCGACGTGTCGGTGGCGGTATCGACGCCGTCGGGCCTGATCACCCCGATCATCCGCGATGCCGCGAGCAAGAGCCTGTCCGCGATCTCGATCGAGATGAAGGAACTGGCCGCACGCGCCAAGGACAACAAGCTCAAGCCCGAGGAATATCAGGGCGGTACCGCCAGCATCTCGAACATGGGCATGTTCGGCATCACCCAGTTCGACGCGGTCATCAATCCGCCGCAGGGCATGATCCTGGCGGTCGGCGCGGGCGAGAAGCGGCCGGTGGTGATCGACGATGCGTTGCAGGTCGCAACCGTCATGTCGGCGACCGGCAGCTTCGACCATCGCGCGATCGATGGTGCGGACGGCGCGCAGTTGATGCAGGCGTTCAAGGCGCTGGTGGAACAGCCGCTGAGCTTCATCGCCTGATCACGGGGGAGGGCGGGCGATGGGCCGTCACACGCTGGTCGAGTTGCTCCACATCGCCGCCGGGCTGGTGGCGACGGTGGCGATTACCTGGGCGTCGGCCTGGTCCTATCCGCTCGGGCGCAACGACATCTGGCTGGTCGGTTCGGTCGCGTTCGTCGTCGTCCTGCTGATGGGGGTGCGCCCGGTGCGCGAAGCGCTGGCGAAGGATCGGGCCAAGGACCACGCCGCGCGTGGCTGATCCCGACGCCGCGACGCCGCCATCGGGCCAGCCCGCGATCCGGGTGACGACGATGCCCGCGGATGCCAATGCCTATGGCGACATCTTCGGCGGCTGGCTGATGAGCCAGATGGACATGGCCGCCGGCCTGGTCGCGGCGCGCTATGCCAAGGGGCGGGCGGTGACGATCGCGATGGACGGAATGCAGTTCCACGCGCCCGTCGCGGTCGGCGACGAAGTGTCGGTCTATGCCGAACTGGTCCGCGTCGGCCGCACGTCGATGACGATCGAGGTCGAAGCCTGGCGGCGCGACCGCCACCAGGAGGAACAATGCCGGGTGACGCAGGCGCGGTTCGTGTTCGTCGCGATCGACGCGCACAAGCGGCCGCGAGTGATAAAAACGATATGATTGATGCGAGCATGTTTCCGGAAAGGCCCACTTTTGCGCTTTACCGCTATGTGGACGAGGCTCATCGGATAGAGCAGGTTTACGCACGACTGTGGGCCAGTCTGAAGCCCTTCGTGGAGTCGTTCGACAGTTATCAGTCCCATTATCAGCACGTGAACATAGTCATGAGGATGATGGACGAAATGACATTTCAGCGCGTCATTGATAATTTCCAGACCTACATTGTGGATTTGTTAGCAGAAATATTCTCTTCAAGACCGGAGATGATACCTTCGGGTCAAATTGATCGAAGGGCAATTTTCCAAGAAAACATTTCGGAACAAAGAATAATGGCGCTTGACCAGCTTCTTCGAGGTTTCTCGTACGAAAGTATAGAAAGTCTGTCTGATAAGCTTCAGAAATTGTTTAAGTTCTATATTTTTGAGTCAGATGATGAACTCGTAAGATTGAAAAGTTACGTTGAAATACGCAATGCCCTTGTCCATAATCGTGGCCGTGCAGATTATCGTTATCGCGTCGATTTTAATAGTGGGGGTCGCAAGCAGGGGACACCAGTCTCTATCCCAGAGGTGATGCCCGTGCTGGAGGACGTCTCTCGGATGGCTGCTTATATGGATGTCACCGCAGAACAGAAATTTGGTTTGGAAAAGGTATCCTCCAAAGATGACTGACACCTATGACCTGATCGTCCTTGGCTCCGGGCCGGGGGGCTATGTCGCGGCGATCCGGGCGAGCCAGCTGGGGCTCAAGACCGCGATCGTCGAGCGCGAGACGCTGGGCGGCATCTGCCTCAACTGGGGCTGCATCCCCACCAAGGCGCTGCTGCGTTCGGCCGAGATCTTCCACTACATGCAGCACGCCAAGGACTACGGGCTGGCAGCGGAAAAGATCAGCGCCGACCTGGACGCGGTGGTCAAGCGGTCGCGCGGCGTCGCCAAGCAGCTCAATCAGGGGGTCACCCACCTGATGAAGAAGAACAAGATCGCCGTGCACATGGGCGAGGGCAAGCTGACCGGAAAGGGCAAGCTGACCGTCACCGACAAGGACGGGAAGGCGACCGAGCTGACCGCGAAGAACATCATCGTCGCCACCGGCGCGCGGGCGCGCGAGCTGCCCTTTGCCAAGTCGGACGGCAAGCGGGTGTGGACCTATCGCCACGCCATGGTGCCGACCGAGATGCCGACCAGGCTGCTCGTCATCGGCTCCGGCGCGATCGGGATCGAGTTCGCCAGCTTCTACAACGACATGGGCGCCAAGGTGACCGTGGTCGAAATGATGGACCGCATCGTGCCCGTCGAGGACCATGACGTGTCGACCTTCCTCGAAAAGGCGCTGACCAAGCAGGGCATGACGATCATGACCGGCGCGGGCGTCAACGGGCTGGAAGTCGGCGCGAACGGCGTGAAGGCCAAGCTGAAGGACAAGGCGGGCAAGGAAACGACCGAGGAGTTCAGCCACGTCATCGTCGCGGTCGGCATCGTGCCCAACACCGAGAATATAGGGCTGAAGGAGCTCGGCGTCGCGATGGACGATCGCGGCTTCCTGAAGACCGGGCCGGATTGCGCCACCAACGTCCCCGGCATCTGGGCGATCGGCGACATCACCGCGCCGCCGTGGCTGGCGCACAAGGCGAGCCACGAGGGCGTGATCGCGGTCGAGGCGATCGCCGGCGGCCATCCGCACGCGATGGATCCGCGCAACATCCCCGGCTGCACCTATTGCCACCCGCAGGTCGCCAGCGTCGGCCTGACCGAGGCGAAGGCGAAGGAGGCGGGTTACGAGGTCAAGGTCGGCAATTTCCCCTTCATCGGCAACGGCAAGGCCATCGCGCTGGGCGAGGCCGAAGGCTTCATCAAGACGGTGTTCGACGCCAGGACCGGCGAGCTTCTGGGCGCACACATGGTCGGCGCCGAAGTCACCGAGCTGATCCAGGGCTATACCGTCGGCAAGACGCTGGAAACGACCGAGGCCGAGTTGATGAACACGGTGTTCCCGCACCCGACGCTGAGCGAGATGATGCATGAAAGCGTGCTGGGGGCCTATGGGCGGGCGCTTCACATCTAGGGGGCGATTCGTCCGGGTTCGGGGGATGCTGGCGCTGGTCGCGGCGCCGGTCCTGGTCGGCGCGGCCACGCCGGACTATGCCGGCGACGCGGCGGCGCTCGACCGGATCATCGTCGAGAATTACGCCTATCCCGAACGGCTGGGACCCGATGGCCGGGTGCCCGATTCACCGCAGCTGGCGGCGCAGCGGGCGGCGGTGCACGACAGCGACTCGCTGCTGCGCTACGCCGAGAACCGCATCGCGAGCCTGGCGGATCACCATGCGATCACCGGCAGCGCGTTCGACGACAGCTGGGCGCTCGTGCCGAGCTATGCCGACCTGTGGATCGTCGAGCGCGACGGCGCATATCGCGTCGATGCGGTGCGTCCCGACACCCCGGCGGCGCGCGCGGGGGTGGTGGCCGGCGACCGTCTGGTCGCGGTCGACGATGTGCCGATCGACCGGGCGATCGCGGCGTTCTGGCAATCGGTCGGGGTCGCGCGCGGTGGTGCGGAGGCGCGCAGCTATGCCGCGCGCGTGCTGGCGGCGGGCCGGCGCGACCGGCCCCGTCGGCTGACCTTCGCAGGTCGCGGCGGGACCCGGGAGCTGACGCTCGCCACGCTCTATGCCGACGCGCCGCCACGGCCGCCGCTGCGCGTGATTACTGACGCGGACGGGGGCGTGACCATCCGGATCAACAATGCGCTGGGTGATCAGGCGACGATCGCCGCGTTCGACCGCGCGGTCGCTGCGATCCCGGCCTCGGCCCGACTGACGATCGATCTGACCGATACGCCGGGCGGCGGCAATACGAGCGTCGCGCGGGCGATGATCGGCTGGTTCGTGACGGCGCCGACCGGTTATCAGGTCCATCGCTATCCCGCGGAGGAGCGCGAGACGGGCATCCCCCGGCAATGGATCGAGCAGGTGCTGCCCCGCGCCGGCAAGTCGCGGCCCAAGCCCGTCGCGATCCGGGTCGGTCGCTGGACGGGCAGCATGGGGGAGGGGATCGCCATCGCCTTTGCCGCGATCGGGGTCCCGGTTTGCGGCGACCGCATGGCCGGGTTGCTGGGGGCGGTCTACGACTTTGCGCTGCCCGCGTCGGGGCTGGTGTTCAAACTGCCGGCGGAGCGGCTCTACGCGATCGACGGCCGCCCGCGCGAGGATTTCGTGCCGATCCCAACGCCGAGCTGCCCGGCGCGCGGATAGGGGAGCCGCTGCCGGATTTTTTCCGAAAGCTGCGGCTCTGGCTCACGTGCGGCTTGACCGCATCCACGATCGGGCGAAGCTGGCAACCGTGCGGGGCGGAGCAAGGGGACGACAGTGGGGAAAGCGTCAGCAATGAATCCTGCGATCCTGTGGCCGGTGTTCGCCTTTGCGGCGCTGGTGTTCGTCGTGTGGTTCCTGCTGTTCGTGCTGCGTGCCCGCCATATCGCGCGGACGCCGCCGCGCGACGGCGAGCTGGCGACGCGCGACGGCACCGCCGCCTATTTCCGCCCGGTCGAACGGCCGGCCAACAACCTGACCAACCTGTTCGAGATGCCGGTGCTGTTCCTGGCGCTCGTGCCGCTGCTGGTCGTCACCGGCCGGGCCGGGGCAGCACAGGTCGCGCTCGCCTGGACCTTTGTCGGGCTGCGCGCGGTGCACAGCGCGATCCATATCGCGACCCCGGCGGTGCAGCCGCGCTTCCTCGTCTACCTGGCCTCGTGCATCGTGCTGGCGGCGATGTGGATCGGGCTGGCGATCGATCTGGCCGCAATTCCGGCGTGAACAGGGCTTGACCCGGCAGCCGTTAGGCGGGAGCAATGCCGTCCTAATCATCGGGGCAAAAACGAAAATGCGGACAGTTGGATTTGGCGTCGCGGCGGTGGCCGCGCTGGCGTGGACGGGCACGGCGCGGGCAGAGACGGTCGTGGTCACCGCGGACCGCATGATCGACGTGCTGGCGGGCCGGGTGGTCGAGGAGCCCGTGATCGTCATCACCGACGGCCGCATCACCAGCGTGGTCGGGCGCAACGGCGGGCGGCCTGCGATCCCGGCGGAGGCGAAGCGCATCGACCTTCCCGGCAAGACGATCCTGCCCGGCCTGATCGACATGCACGTCCATCTCGACAGCAATCCGCGCTATGGCGGCTATACCAACCTGCAGTTCACCGATTCCTTCTGGGCCGTGCAGGGCACCGCCAATGTGAAGGCGATGCTGGATGCGGGCTTCACCACCGTGCGCAACGTCGGGTCGGAAAACTATGCCGACGTGGCGTACAAGCAGGCGATCGACGAAGGGCTGATCCCCGGTCCGCGCATCGTGCCGGCCGCCTATGCGCTGGGCGCGACGGGCGGGCATTGCGACAGCACCTATCTGCCGCCGTCGTTCAAGGCGAAGTCGCCCGCGGTCGGCGACGGCGTCCAGGAACTGCGTACCCGGGTGCGTGAGCAGCGCAAATATGGCGCGGAAGTGATCAAGGTCTGCGCGACGGGCGGGGTTTTTTCGCGCAACACCGAGCCGGGCCAGCAGCAATTGTCCGAAGACGAGCTGCGCGCAATCGCCGACGAGGCGCATCAATGGGGGCTGCGGGTCGCCGCCCACGCGCACGGCGCCGCCGGGATCAAGGCGTCGATCCGCGCCGGCATCGACACGATCGAGCATGCCAGCCTGGTCGATGACGAGGGGATCCGCCTGGCGGTCGAGCGCAAGCAGCCGGTGTGGTTCTCGATGGACATCTTCAACACCGACTACACCCAGGCCGAGGGCAAGAAGAACGGCGTGCTCGAGGACAATCTGCGCAAGGACCGCGAGATCGCGCAGGCGCAGCGCGACAATTTCCGCAAGGCGCACCGTGCCGGCGTCCGCATGGTGATGGGCACCGACGCGGGGGTGATGCCCCACGGGACGGCGGCGGGCCAGCTCAAGACGATGGTCGAATATGGCATGACGCCGATGCAGGCGCTGCAGGCGGCGACGCGCAACGCCGCCGAGGCGCTGGACCGGACCAAGGATGTCGGCGCGATCGCGGTCGGCCGATATGGCGACATCATCGCGGTCGAGGGCGATCCGCTGAGCGACATCGGCGTGATGACGCGGGTGACCGACGTCATCAAGGGCGGCGCGAAGGTGAAGTGAACCCGGCGGTGCGCTGAGGCCGGGGCGGGGTCAGCCCGCCTCGCCGACGATGCGCAGGCCGGGTTCGTCGCCGCTGGGGCCAGCGAGCGCGGCGGCGGTCGCCGGGACCGCGACTCCGCCCAGATGGCGCATCCGGCCGTCGACATGCCCGCCCTGTTCGATGGTGATGCTTTCATATTCGACGTCGCCGACGATCCGCGCGCTGCGTTCGACGATCAGCTCGCGCACGCGCACCGCGCCTTCGATCGCGCCCGCGATCCGCGCGCTGTCGGCGGCGACCGCGCCGACGATGTGGCTGTCGGCACCCTGGATCAGCATCGCGCAGGCGACATCGCCCTCGATCCGCCCGTCGATGTGCAGGTCGGCGGTGGCGGTGAGGTTGCCGGTGACCACCATGTCGGCGCCGATGATCGACAGTCCGCCCTTGCGCGACGTCGATCCGCCGGGTGCGGACGGGCTGCGTGAGCGGTTGCTGCTGCTGTTGAACATGGCGAAAGGGCCTCCCCACCCCGACGCGACCGAATCGGCCGGCTGATCGGCCGCGATGGTGCCCGTGGATGCCGTTGCGGTCAAAGCCCCCGGAGCGCAGGCGGCGTGTTCATCCCCATTGACCGCCGGGCGGGGCGGCGATATAGGCGCGCCAGCCCACGGCAGGCCGACACCCGGCTTTCCGGTCAATTTTGGTTGTCGCGGGTCATTGAGCTGAACGTTGTTGGAGACGCCAGGGCCCGGAGGCCGGTGAAGGCCGCCAGGGTCTTTTCGTATTTTCCGCTGCACGACTCCAGCAAAGTAACCGACGAGAAAAGGTGAAGGGCTTCATGCCGACGATCAACCAGTTGGTCCGCAAGGGCCGTGACCCGCAGAAGGCCAAGTCAAAGGTCCCTGCGATGGACCAGAACCCGCAAAAGCGCGGGGTTTGCACGCGCGTCTATACGACGACGCCGAAGAAGCCGAACTCGGCGCTGCGCAAGGTGGCCAAGGTCCGCCTGACCAACCAGCGCGAGGTCATTTCGTACATCCCGGGCGAAGGCCACAACCTGCAGGAGCACTCGGTGGTGCTGATCCGCGGCGGCCGCGTGCGCGACTTGCCGGGCGTGCGTTACCACGTGCTGCGCGGCGTGCTCGACACCCAGGGCGTCAAGGACCGCAAGCAGTCGCGTTCGAAGTACGGCGCCAAGCGTCCGAAGTAAATTCAGCCAGAGTAGGTCCCGGACGGGTTCCGGATCGACCGAAGTTCTAGAAGGAAATCTGAGATGGCTCGTCGTCGTCGTCCCGAGAAGCGGGAAATCCTGCCCGATCCCAAGTTCGGGGATATCGTCCTGTCCAAGTTCATGAACAGCGTGATGCTGGACGGCAAGAAGTCGGTTGCGGAAGCGATCGTCTATGGCGCGCTGGAAACGGTGGAGACCCGTGCCAAGCGCGAGCCGCTGGGCGTGTTTCACGATGCGCTCAACAACATCAAGCCGGGCATCGAAGTCCGCAGCCGCCGCGTCGGCGGCGCGACCTATCAGGTCCCGGTCGAGGTGCGTCCCGAGCGTGCCCAGGCGCTGGCGATCCGCTGGCTGATCGCGTCGGCGCGCAACCGCAGCGAGCACACCATGGCCGCGCGCCTGTCGGGCGAGCTGATGGATGCCGCCAACAATCGCGGCAATGCGGTCAAGAAGCGTGAAGACACGCACCGCATGGCCGAGGCCAATCGCGCCTTCAGTCACTATCGCTGGTAATCCCCGCGGCCGCCGGTTCGCCGGCGGTCTGGCAACGACGCATCCGTTACCTACATATTGGGGAGCCGGACGGTCCGGCTCCCCACATCCTTAAGGAACCTCGACCATGGCCCGCAGCCATCCGCTCGACCGCTATCGCAACATCGGCATCATGGCCCACATCGATGCCGGCAAGACGACGACGACCGAGCGTATCCTCTATTACACCGGAAAGTCCTACAAGATCGGCGAAGTGCACGAAGGCACCGCGACGATGGACTGGATGGAGCAGGAGCAGGAGCGCGGGATCACCATCACCTCGGCGGCGACCACGTGCTTCTGGCGCGCCGAGGACGGTCAGGGCGAAGAGCACCGGATCAACATCATCGATACCCCCGGCCACGTCGACTTCACGATCGAGGTCGAGCGTTCGCTGCGCGTGCTCGACGGCGCGGTCGCGTGCTTCGACGGCGTTGCCGGTGTGGAGCCGCAGTCCGAAACCGTGTGGCGCCAGGCCGACAAGTACGGCGTGCCGCGCATGTGCTTCGTCAACAAGCTCGATCGCACGGGCGCGGATTTCTATTATTGCGTCAACTCGATCATCGAGCGCCTGGGCGCGCGTCCGGCGGTGCTGTACCTGCCGATCGGCATCGAGGGCGGGTTCAAGGGCCTGGTCGACCTGGTCAACAACCGCGCGATCATCTGGCTCGAGGAGTCGCTGGGCGCGAAGTTCGAATATCAGGACATTCCGGCCGATATGGCTGAAAAGGCCGCCAAGTATCGCAGCGAGCTGATCGAAATGGCGGTCGAGCAGGACGATGCGCTGATGGAAGCGTATCTGGAGGGCAACGAGCCGTCGGTCGCCGACCTGAAGAAGCTGATCCGCAAGGGCACGCTCGAAATGGCGTTCGTGCCGATCGTCTGCGGCTCGGCGTTCAAGAACAAGGGCGTCCAGCCGCTGCTCGACGCGGTCGTCGACTATCTGCCGAGCCCGCTCGACATTCCGCCGGTCGAGGGCGTCAAGATGGACGGCGAGACCAAGGACAGCCGCAAGGCGTCTGACGACGAGCCGTTTTCGGCGCTCGCCTTCAAGATCATGAACGACCCGTTCGTCGGCTCGCTCACCTTCGCGCGCATCTATTCGGGCAAGCTCGAAAAGGGCACCGTCCAGAACACGGTGAAGGACAAGAAGGAAAAGATCGGCCGCATGCTGCTGATGCATGCGAACAATCGCGAGGACATCGACGTGGCTTATGCCGGCGACATCGTCGCGATCGCGGGCCTGAAGGAAACGACGACCGGGGACACGCTGTGCGCGCCGGCCGCTCCGATCATCCTGGAGCGCATGGAGTTCCCGGATCCCGTCATCGAGCTGTCGGTCGAACCCAAGACCAAGGCCGACCAGGAAAAGATGGGCATCGCGCTCAACCGCCTGGCCGCCGAGGATCCGTCGTTCCGCGTGTCGACCGATCACGAATCGGGCCAGACGATCATCAAGGGCATGGGTGAGCTTCACCTGGAAATCCTGGTCGATCGCATGCGTCGCGAGTTCAAGGTCGAGGCCAATGTCGGCGCGCCGCAGGTGGCGTATCGCGAGTATCTGGCGAAGCCGGTCGAGCTGACCTACACCCACAAGAAGCAGTCGGGCGGCTCGGGCCAGTTCGGCGAAGTGAAAGTCAAGGTCGTCCCCGGCGAGCGTGGTTCGGGCTTCGTCTTCCACGACGAGATCAAGGGCGGCAACATCCCGCGCGAATACATCCCCTCGGTCGAGAAGGGGATGCGCGAGACCGCCGAGACGGGTTCGCTGATCGGCTTCCCGATCATCGACTTTGCCGTCCACCTGATCGACGGCAAGTATCACGACGTCGACTCGTCGGCGCTGGCGTTCGAGATCTGTGCCCGCGGCGCGATGCGCGAAGCGGCGCAGAAGGCGGGCATCAAGCTGCTCGAGCCGATCATGAAGGTCGAGGTGGTGACGCCCGAAGAGTTCATGGGCGACGTGATCGGCGACATGAACAGCCGCCGCGGCCAGATCCAGGGCACCGACAGCCGGGGCAACGCCCAGGTGGTCGAGGCGATGGTGCCGCTGGCCAACATGTTCGGCTATGTGAACCAGCTGCGCTCGTTCACCCAGGGCCGTGCGCAATACTCGATGCAGTTCTCGCATTATGACGAAGTGCCGCAGAACGTGGCCGACGAAGTGAAGGCGAAGCTCGCCTGAACGTCACCCCGCTCGGGGCTGGCGTAATCGAAAAACAGTCGCTATGGGCGCGCCTTTCGGCGAGTAGCCCCGGCGGCCGGGAAATCTGAATCAGAAGGTAGGACACAATGGCGAAGGCAAAGTTCGAGCGGAACAAACCGCACCTCAATATCGGCACCATCGGTCACGTCGACCACGGCAAGACGTCGCTGACCGCCGCGATCACCAAGGTTCTGGCTGAAAACGTCGCCGGCAACGCGGCCGTCGATTTCGCCAACATCGACAAGGCGCCGGAAGAGCGCGAGCGCGGCATCACCATCTCGACCGCGCACGTCGAGTATGAGACCGAGAACCGCCACTATGCGCACGTCGACTGCCCCGGCCACGCCGACTATGTGAAGAACATGATCACCGGCGCGGCGCAGATGGACGGCGCGATCCTGGTCGTCGCCGCGACCGACGGCCCGATGCCCCAGACCAAGGAGCACATCCTGCTCGCCCGTCAGGTCGGCGTGCCGACGATGGTCGTGTTCCTCAACAAGGTCGACCTGGTCGACGACGAGGAAATCCTCGAGCTGGTCGAGCTGGAAATCCGCGAGGAACTGTCCAAGCGTGAATTCGACGGCGACAATATCCCGATCATCCGTGGTTCGGCGACCTGCGCGCTCGACGGCTCGAACGAGACGCTGGGCAAGGACGCGATCCTGGCGCTGATGAAGGCGGTCGACGAGTCGATCCCGCAGCCCGAGCGTCCGCTCGACAAGCCGTTCATGATGCCGATCGAAGACGTGTTCTCGATCTCGGGTCGCGGCACCGTCGTCACCGGCCGTGTCGAAACCGGCATCATCAAGGTCGGCGAGGAAGTCGAGATCGTCGGCATCCAGCAGGAAACCCGCAAGACCGTCGTGACCGGCGTCGAAATGTTCCGCAAGCTGCTCGACCAGGGCCAGGCGGGCGACAATATCGGCGCGCTGATCCGCGGCGTCGGCCGTGACGAAGTCGAGCGTGGCCAGGTTCTGGCCAAGCCGGGTTCGATCAAGCCGCACACCGACTTCCAGTCGTCGGTCTACGTGCTGTCGAAGGACGAGGGCGGCCGTCACACGCCGTTCTTCGCGAACTATCGTCCGCAGTTCTACTTCCGCACCACCGACGTCACCGGCACGATCGAGCTGCCGGCCGGCACCGAAATGGTCATGCCGGGTGACGAAGTGGCCCTTGGCGTCAAGCTGATCGCCCCGATCGCGATGGACGTCGGCCAGCGCTTCACGATCCGCGAAGGCGGCCGCACCGTCGGCGCCGGCGTGGTGAGCCAGATCGACAAGTAATCGACGCCCTTCGGGGCTCGACACGAACAAGGAACCCGGTCTCTCGCAGGAGAGGCCGGGTTTTTTGTTGGTGGAGTGTGCGGGGTGGCGGGCGTTGCGCGGGAAGCGGGACCCCGGGTCAAGCCCGGGGGACGAGGCTGGAGAAATGTTCGCAACACTTTTGTCGTCGCCCCGGGCTTGACCCGGGGCCCCGCTGCCTTTGAGTTGCCGGCATGTCGGACGGCGGCTGGGTGTACATTATGGCGGATCGCTATCGTGGCACGATGTATGTCGGGGTGACCGCCGATCTTGCGGCCCGAGTCCACCAGCATCGCAACGGTACGGGTTCCGACTTTTGCACTCGATACGGCCTCCACCGCCTGGTGTGGGCGGACCACACGCCATCGGTTCTTGATGCCATCGCACACGAGAAGCGTCTGAAGCGATGGCGGCGGCAGTGGAAGTTCGATCTGGTCGAGCGGGGGAATCCCGAATGGCGCGATCTGTTCGACGTGCTCGTGTGACTCGATAGGTTGAAAAGGCAGCGGGGCCCCGGCTCAAGGCCGGGGCGACGGCGGTCTTTGATTGGCCCTTTTGCCTTTTTTATCGCTGCGGGGTTGTCCCGGGGTCCCGCTCGTTCGGCGCAACCCGTGACCTTTTTCCGCTGTCGGGGGCTTGATCCCGAAGCCTCACCCGTGTATCGGCGCGCCTTCGTTTGACGCAGTAACAGCAAGAGCCCCGGCAACGGGGCCGCGCTCTTTCGCATCGGTAGGGACCCAGAGTCAGTCGTTATGGACAATAATATCCGCATCCGCCTGAAGGCGTTCGATCATCGCGTGCTCGACCAGGCGACCGGCGACATCGCCGACACCGCGCGTCGTACCGGCGCGCTCATCCGGGGTCCCATTCCGTTGCCGACGCGCATCGAGAAGTTCACCGTCAATCGCGGCCCGCACATCGACAAGAAGTCGCGCGAGCAGTTCGAAGTGCGCACCTACAAGCGCATGCTCGACATCGTTCAGCCGACGCCGCAGACGGTCGACGCGCTGATGAAGCTCGATCTCGCCGCGGGTGTTGATGTCGAGATCAAATTGGCGTAAGCGCGCCGCTCATCGATTCACCGGTGCGGGATTCGCGCCGGTATCGTCGCTCCGGTTCGCCGGAGCCTCTGGCCTCTAGGTTCTGCCTAGCCTCAAGAGATCCGGGCCCTGGTCCGGGTGACGAATCAAGGCTTAGAGCCGCAAGGGCTCTTTCGACATAGGGATACCGCCGGGCCGGCTCCGTCACGGAGTGTTGTCCGGGTCTCGCGTCCCCCGTCTTTTCCCCTGCATCCGCGGGGGAGTTCAGCCCGGACGGGGCTCGTTGCAATTCATGGGCTGAAGCGGGAGCTGCCGCTGGACCTTGCGTCCGTCGGCGGCTCGTCACGCCCGCGTCGGCAATCGTGCCGTTGCGGGCCTCTGTATAAGGAGCATGGGTCATGCGCACTGGCGTGATCGCGAAGAAAATGGGGATGACCCGCCTGTTCCAGGACGACGGCCGCCACGTGCCCGTCACCGTCCTGGCGCTGGAGGGTGTGCAGGTGGTGGCGCAGCGGACCGCCGATCGCGACGGCTATGTCGCGGTTCAGGTCGGCGCCGGCGTCGCCAAGGCCAAGAATGTCGCCAAGCCGCAGCGCGGCCATTTCGGCAAGGCCGAAGTCGAGCCCAAGGCGCAGCTGTGCGAGTTCCGCGTTGCTGAAGACGCGCTGCTCGATGTCGGCGCGGAAATCGCCGCCGACCACTTCGTCGCCGGCCAGCTGGTCGACGTGTCGGGCAAGACGCAGGGCAAGGGCTTTGCTGGCGCCATGAAGCGTTGGGGCTTCGGGGGCTTGCGCGCCACCCACGGCGTGTCGGTCAGCCACCGTTCGCACGGTTCGACCGGTAATCGCCAGGATCCGGGCCGCGTCTTCAAGAACAAGAAGATGGCCGGCCACATGGGCGACCGCAACCGCACCCAGCAGAATCTGGAAGTCGTTTCGACCGACGCCGAGCGCGGCCTGATCTTCGTCAAGGGATCGGTGCCGGGCCACAAGGGCACCTGGCTGATCGTCAAGGACGCGGTGAAGGTGCCGCGTCATGCCGACGCCCCGTACCCCGCGTCGATCAAGACCGCGCACAACAACAATGACGCCCCCGCCGACACGCCTGCTGAAGACGTGGCGACGGTCGAGGCGACCGACGGCCAGGAGGGCTGACAAGTGAAGGTCAAGGTACAGACCCTCGACGCCAAGGAAAATGGCGACATCGACCTGAAGGACGAGGTGTTCGGCGTCGAGCCGCGCGCCGACGTGCTTCACCGCGTCGTCACCTGGCAGCTCGAAAAGCGCCGCGGCACTGCTCGTGGCACGCGTGAGCGCGCCGACGTCGCCCGCACGGGCAAGAAGTTCGGTCGCCAGAAGGGCGGCGGCACCGCCCGTCACGGCGATCGCCGCGCCCCGGTGTTCATCGGCGGTGGTAAGGCGCATGGTGCGCGCGTTCGCGACTTCAATCCGTCGCTGAACAAGAAGATCCGCGCGCTGGGCCTGAAGATGGCGCTGTCGAGCCACGCCAAGGCGGGTTCGCTGATCGTCGTCGACACGCTGACCATCGCCGATGCCAAGACCAAGGTGCTGAAGGGCCAGCTCGCCAAGCTGGGCTTTGGCAAGACGGCGCTGGTGATCGACGGCGATGCGGTCGAGAACAGCTTCGCGCTCGCCTCGCGCAACCTGACGCAGGTCAACGTCCTGCCGGCGGTCGGCGCGAACGTCTATGACATCCTGAAGCATGACACGCTGGTGCTGACCCGCGCCGCGGTCGAGAAGCTGGAGGCCCGCTTCCATGGCTAAGCAGTCCAAGGCGGCGGTCGACATCCGCCACTACGACGTCATCCTGGCGCCGCACATCACCGAAAAAGCCACGCTGGTGAGCGAGGCGAACGCGGTGGTGTTCAAGGTCGCCAACGACGCGACCAAGCCCGAGATCAAGGCCGCCGTCGAAGCGCTGTTCAACGTCAGCGTCACCGGCGTCAACACGATCGTCCAGAAGGGCAAGACCAAGCGGTGGAAGGGCACCCCCTATCGCCGCACCGACATGAAGAAGGCGATCGTGACGCTGAAGGACGGCGACTCGATCGACGTGACGCAGGGGGTCAACTGACCATGGCGCTCAAGCAATATAATCCGACCTCGCCCGGCGTTCGCGGGCTGATCCTGGTCGACCGTTCGGGCCTGTACAAGGGTCGCCCCGTCAAGGCGCTGACCGAAGGCAAGACCAAGACCGGCGGCCGCAACAACAAGGGCCATGTCACCTCGCGCGGCATCGCGGGCGGTCACAAGCAGCGTTATCGCATCGTCGATTTCAAGCGCCGCCTGTGGGACGTCGAGGGCACGGTCGAGCGGATCGAATATGATCCCAACCGCACCGCGTTCATCGCGCTGGTCAATTACGGCAAGGATGACGCGGGCAAGGAACGCCTGGCCTACATCATCGCGCCGCAGCGCCTGGGCGTCGGCGACAAGGTGATCGCCGGCAAGAAGACCGACGTGAAGCCCGGCAACGCCATGGAACTGGGCCAGATGCCGGTCGGCACCATCGTCCACAATGTGGAGATGAAGCCGGGCAAGGGCGGCCAGATCGCGCGTTCGGCGGGCACCTATGTGCAAGTCGTCGGCCGTGACAAGGGTATGGTCATCGTCCGCCTCAATTCGGGCGAGCAGCGGTACATCCGGGCCGATTGCATGGGCACGGTCGGTGCGGTGTCGAACCCCGACAATCAGAACCAGAACCTGGGCAAGGCCGGCCGCAATCGCTGGCTGGGCAAGCGCCCGCTGACCCGCGGCGTCGCCAAGAACCCGGTCGACCACCCGCATGGCGGTGGTGAAGGCCGGACCTCGGGCGGCCGCCACCCGGTCACCCCGTGGGGCAAGCCGACCAAGGGTGCGCGCACCCGTCACAACAAGGCGACGGACAAGATGATCATCCGTTCGCGTCACGCGAAGAAGAAGGGCTAATCGAGATGGCTCGTTCGGTTTGGAAGGGTCCGTTCGTCGACCTCCACCTGCTCAAGAAGGCGGAGACCGCCCAGGAACAGGGCACGCGCGCCGGTCCGATCAAGACCTGGTCGCGGCGTTCGACGATCCTGCCGCAGTTCGTCGGCCTGACGTTCAACGTCTATAACGGCCGCAAGTTCGTGCCGGTTTCGGTCAATGAGGACATGGTCGGCATGAAGCTGGGTGAATTTGCGCCGACGCGCTTCTTCCCCGGCCACGCCGCGGACAAGAAGGGTAAGCGCTGATGAGCAAGCAGGCAGCTCCGCGCCGCGTCGGTGAGAAGGAAGCGCTGGCGGTCGGCACGACGATCCGCGGTTCGGCCCAGAAGCTGAACCTCGTCGCGGGCCTGATCCGCGGCAAGAAGGCGGGCGACGCGATGAACATCCTCACCTTCAGCAAGAAGGCGATGGCAGTCGACGCGCGCAAGGTGCTGGCGTCCGCCATCGCCAACGCCGAGAACAACCACAACCTCGACGTCGACGCGCTGGTCGTGTCGGAAGCGTCGGTGGGCAAGTCGATCACGATGAAGCGGTTCGCGACGCGCGGTCGCGGCAAGTCGACGCGCATCCTGAAGCCGTTCTCGCGGCTGCGGATCGTCGTGCGCGAGCAGGAAGAGGCGTAAGTCATGGGTCAGAAGAGCAATCCGATCGGTCTGCGTCTCCAGATCAACCGTACCTGGGACAGCCGCTGGTTCGCGGAGGGCCATGACTATGGCCGTCTCCTCATGGAGGACCTGAAGATCCGCAAGTACATCCTCGAGACGCTGCCCCAGGCCGCGATTTCGAAGGTGGTGATCGAGCGTCCGGCCAAGCTGTGCCGCGTGTCGATCTTTGCGGCGCGTCCCGGCGTCATCATCGGCAAGAAGGGCGCCGACATCGAGAAGCTGCGCAAGAAGCTCGCCTCGATGACCTCGTCCGACGTCAGCCTGAATATCGTCGAGATCCGCAAGCCCGAGATCGACGCAAAGCTCGTCGCCCAGGGCGTCGCCGACCAGCTGGAGCGCCGCATCGCGTTCCGCCGCGCGATGAAGCGCGCGGTGCAGTCGGCACTGCGTCTGGGTGCGGAAGGCATCCGGATCACCTGTGGCGGCCGTCTGGGCGGCGCGGAAATCGCGCGGACCGAATGGTATCGCGAGGGCCGCGTGCCGCTGCACACGCTGCGCGCGAACGTCGATTATGCCGAGGCGCAGGCCCACACCGCCTATGGCGTGTGCGGCGTCAAGGTGTGGATCTTCAAGGGCGAGATCCTGGGCCACGATCCGATGGCGCAGGACCGGCTGATGATGGAAGCACAGACCTCCGGCGTCCGTCCGGCGCGCTGATAGGGACCAGGGACAAGTAACATGCTGCAACCGAAGCGCACCAAGTTCCGCAAGGCGTTCAAGGGCCGTATCCATGGCGATGCCAAGGGCGGCACCAGCCTGAACTTCGGCTCCTATGGCCTGAAGGCGATGGAGCCGGAGCGGATCACCGCCCGCCAGATCGAAGCGGCGCGCCGCGCGATCACGCGTCACATCAAGCGCCAGGGGCGTTTGTGGATCCGCATCTTCCCCGACGTGCCGGTCTCGTCGAAGCCCGCCGAAGTCCGCATGGGCTCGGGCAAGGGTTCGCCCGAATTCTGGGTGGCGCGGGTGAAGCCGGGCCGCATCCTGTTCGAACTGGACGGCGTGGCCGGCCCGCTCGCCGCCGAAGCGTTCGAGCGCGCGGCGATGAAGCTGCCGATCAAGACCAAGGTCGTCGCGCGCCTCGGCGACACGTCGCACCTGGAGGGTTAAGCAATGACCAAGGTATCCGATTTCCGGGCGAAGACCGACGATCAGCTGACCGACGAACTCGGCCAGCTGAAGCGCGAGCAGTTCAACCTGCGTTTCCAGGCGGCGACCAGCCAGCTGGAAAAGGCGAGCCGGGTCCGCGAGGTCCGTCGCGACATCGCCCGCATCAAGACGCTGCAGAACGAGCGCTCGCGCTCGGCTGCCAAGTAAGAGGACGAAACCATGCCGAAGCGCGTGCTGACCGGGAACGTGGTTTCCGACAAGGGCGACAAGACGATCGTGGTGCTGGTGGAGCGCAAGGTGAAGCACCCGCTCTATGGCAAGATCATCCGTCGGTCGAAGAAGTATCATGCCCATGACGAGGGCAACGAATATCGCGAGGGCGAGACCGTGCGCATCGAAGAGACCGCGCCGATCTCGAAGCTCAAGACCTGGAAGGTGATCGGTCGGGTCAACACCCGCGCGACGCCGGCCGAAACCGCAGCGGCCGCGGCCGAAGCGTAAGCAATCTCCCTCTCCCCTTGGGGAGAGGGTTGGGGAGAGGGGCTGTTTCCGGGCGACGCGCTCGATAGGACACGCTCTCTCCCAACCCTATCCCCAAGGGGAGAGGGCTTTAGAAGCAAGGCGCCCGTGGGTCGGTATCCACGGGCATAGTGAGAAGGAACCGGATCGATGATCCAGATGCAGTCCAATCTCGACGTCGCTGACAACAGCGGCGCGAAGCGGGTGCAGTGCATCAAGGTGCTGGGCGGCTCGAAGCGTCGCACGGCCGGTGTGGGCGACATCATCGTCGTCAGCATCAAGGAAGCTGCTCCGCGTGGTCGTGTGAAGAAGGGCGACGTGCACCGTGCGGTGATCGTGCGCACCGCCAAGGACATTCGCCGCGCCGATGGCTCGGTCATCCGCTTCGACGGCAATGCCGCGGTGCTGGTCAACAAGAACGAGGAGCCGATCGGCACCCGTATCTTTGGCCCGGTGGTCCGCGAGCTGCGCGGCCGTGGCTATATGAAGATCATCAGCCTTGCGCCGGAGGTGCTGTGATGGCTGCCGCCAAGATCAAGAAGGGCGACCAGGTCGTCGTCCTGTCCGGCAAGGACAAGGGCAAGACCGGCGAAGTCGTGAAGTCGATGCCGCGTGACGAGAAGGTCGTCGTGTCGGGCGTCAACATCGCGGTGCGCCACAAGAAGCCCACCCAGGCCAACCCGCAGGGCGGCCTGGAGCGTTCGGAAGCCCCGCTCCACGTTTCCAAGGTCGCGCATGTGACCAAGGACGGCAAGGCGACCCGCGTCCGTTTTGAAACTCGCGACGGCAAGAAGGTCCGCGTTGCCGTGAAGACCGGGGAGGTCATCAATGGCTGATCGCTACACGCCCCGCATGAAGAAGCTGTACGACGACCGCATCGCCAAGGCGATGACGGAGAAGTTCGGCTACAAGAACGCGATGGAAGTGCCGAGGATCGAGAAGATCGTCCTCAACATGGGGGTCGGTGAAGCGACCCAGGACAAGAAGAAGGTCGAACAGGCCGCGTCCGAAATGGAGCTGATCGCCGGCCAGAAGCCGGTCGTGACCAAGGCGAAGAAGTCGATCGCACAGTTCAAGCTGCGCGAGGGCATGCCGATCGGTTGCAAGGTGACGCTGCGTCGCGAGCGGATGTACGAGTTTCTCGACCGCCTGGTGACGATCGCAATGCCGCGCATCCGCGACTTTCGTGGTCTGAACCCCAAGTCGTTCGACGGCCGTGGCAACTATGCCATGGGCCTGAAGGAACAGCTGGTGTTCCCGGAAATCAATTACGACCGCATCGACAAGGTGCGTGGTCTGGACATCATCGTCACGACCACCGCCAAGACCGATGACGAGGCGCGCGAGCTGCTGCGCCTGTTCGGTTTCCCGTTCATCGGGATGACCGGCGAGGAAAAGCAGGCGGCGTAATCCATCTGCGCGTCGCCCCGGCGGAGGCCGGGGCCGCCCCGTCCAGCGGGAGCGCGCACTGAAGTGAGCGGCCCCGGCCTCCGCCGGGGCGACGGATTGGAAGAAGAGAGCTTAAGTCCGATGGCGAAACTGAGTTCGATCAACAAGAACGAGCGTCGCAAGCTGCTGGTCAAGAAGTATGCCGGCAAATATGCGAAGCTGAAGGCAATCGCGAACGACGAGTCGCTCGATGAGACCGAGCGTCTGATCGCGCGCCTCAAGATGGCTGAAATCCCGCGCAACGGGAACCCGACCCGGGTCCGCAACCGTTGCGAAGTGACCGGCCGTCCGCGCGCCTATTACCGCAAGTTCCGTCTCGCCCGCGTCATGCTGCGCGATCTGGCCAACAAGGGCCTGATCCCCGGCGTCACCAAGTCGAGCTGGTAAGGATCACGCACATGGCATTGACCGATCCCCTGGGTGATATGCTCACCCGCATCCGCAACGGCCAGCGCGCCCGCAAGGACAGCGTGCTGACGCCCGCGTCGAAGCTGCGCGCCCGCGTGCTCGATGTGCTGCAGCGCGAAGGCTATATCCGCGGCTACAGCGAAGAGCAGATGGGCCCCGCCGCGGGCATTCGCATCGAGCTGAAATATTTCGAGGGCCAGCCCGCGATCAAGCATGTCGCGCGCGTGTCCAAGCCCGGTCGCCGCGTCTATTCGGGTTCGCAGGACCTGCCCCGCGTGCGCAATGGCCTGGGCATCACCATCGTTTCGACGCCCAAGGGCGTTCTGTCCGACGCGGAAGCGCGCGAGCAGAATGTCGGCGGCGAAGTGCTGGCGGAGGTGTTCTGATGAGCCGCATCGGAAAGAAGCCGGTTTCGGTACCGGCGGGCGTGACCGCCAACATCGCGGGCGACGAGCTGAACGTGAAGGGCCCGAAGGGCGCGCTGACGCTCAAGCTGGCCGACGACATCAGCTATGAAGTCGTCGACGGCGGCATTTCGGTGCAGCCGGCCAACGACACCAAGCGCGCCCGCGCCTTCTGGGGTATGCAGCGCACGCTGGTGCAGAACCTGGTCACCGGCGTGACCGAGGGCTTCACCAAGCGCCTGGAAATGACCGGCGTCGGCTATCGCGCGGCGATGCAGGGCAAGAAGCTCAAGCTTCAGCTCGGCTACAGCCACGACGTCGACATCGAGGTTCCGGCCGATCTGGAGGTCAAGACCCCGGATCAGACGACGATCGAGATCAGCGGCATCGACAAGCAGAAGGTCGGCCAGCTCGCGGCGGAAATCCGCGAATGGCGCCGTCCCGAACCCTATAAGGGCAAGGGCATTCGTTATGCGGGCGAGTATATCTTCCGCAAGGAAGGGAAGAAGAAGTGATGTCGACCAAGGGTATGTCGCTCTTCGAAAAGCGGCGGCGCCGCAACCGCACCGCGCTGCGTGCGCGTGGCGCCGGCCGTCCCCGCCTTTCGGTGCATCGTTCGGGCAAGCACATCTATGCCCAGGTGATCGATGATGCCGCCGGCCGCACGGTCGCGGCGGCGTCGACGCTCGACAAGGATCTGCGCGGCCAGGCCAGCGCCAACATCGAAGCTGCCAAGGAAGTCGGCAAGCGCGTCGCGGAAGCGGCGAAGCAGGCCGGCGTGACCCAGGTCGTCTTCGACCGCGGCGGCTTCCTGTATCATGGTCGCGTCAAGGCGCTGGCGGATGCCGCGCGCGAAGGCGGATTGGAGTTCTAAGCATGGCGGACGAAATCAACACGACCGACGCGCCCGTCGTCGAAGCGCAGGACGCCGGCCAGAACCAGGGCCGCGGCCGGGGTCGCGGCCGGGGCGGCAACGACCGCGGCGGTGGCCGGGGCAATGATCGCGGTGGCCGTGGCCGTCGTGACGAGCGCGGCGCGCGCGGTGGCGAGGAAGGTGGCGAGGAGCTGATCGAAAAGCTCGTCCACATCAACCGCGTCAGCAAGACGGTGAAGGGCGGCAAGCGCTTCGGCTTTGCGGCGCTCGTCGTCGTCGGTGACGGCAAGGGCCGGGTCGGCTTCGGCCATGGCAAGGCGCGCGAAGTGCCGGAAGCCATCTCCAAGGCGACCGCAGCGGCCAAGAAGAAGATGGTCCGCGTGCCGCTGCGCGAGGGCCGGACGCTGCACCATGACGGTGCCGGGCATTTCGGTGCGGGCCGCGTCTATGTCCGCTCCGCGCCCCAGGGTACCGGCATCATTGCCGGCGGTCCGATGCGCGCCGTGTTCGAATCGCTGGGCGTGGCCGATGTGGTCACCAAGTCGGTCGGCACGTCGAACCCGTACAACATGATCCGGGCGACCTTCGAGGCGCTGGGCGAGCAGACCTCGCCCAAGAGCGTCGCGCAGCGTCGTGGCAAAAAGATCGCCGACCTGCTCGGTCGCGGCGGCGCCGACAAGGGCGTGGCCGAGGCCGAAGCCGCGGCGGTGACGGAGTGAGCAACATGGCAAAGGTGAAGATCACCCAGACCGGGTCGCCGATCCGCCGCACCAAGGACCAGCGCGCGACGCTGATAGGCCTGGGCCTGAACAAGATGCACCGCACCGTCGAGCTGGAAGACAGCCCGGAAGTGCGCGGCATGATCCGCAAGGTGCAGCACATGGTGACGGTCGAGGGATAAGTCCCCCAAAGCCCTCTCCCGCTTGCGGGAGAGGGTTGGGAGAGGGAGCGAAGTGCGCAGCGTGCGCGACGCTTGTTCCTTCAGGCCCTCACCCCGACCCTCTCCCGCATGCGGGAGAGGGAGATTTGATTTTAGCGCGACAAAAGCGAAAGCGAGTGCACGACATGAAACTGAACGACATCCGCGACAATGAAGGCGCCCGTCACCGCAAGATGCGGGTCGGCCGTGGCATCGGTTCCGGCAAGGGCAAGACCGCCGGGCGTGGCCAGAAGGGCCAGAAGAGCCGCGAAGGCGTCTCGATCAACGGGTTCGAGGGCGGTCAGATGCCGCTCCACATGCGGATCCCGAAGCGCGGCTTCAACAATGTCTTCGCCAAGGATTATGCCGAGGTGAACCTGGGCGCGATCCAGAAGGCGGTCGATGCCGGCAAGCTTGGCACCGACGGCACGATCGATCACGCCGCGCTGAAGGCCGCCAATCTGGCGCGCGGCGGCAAGGACGGTGTCCGCCTGCTCGCCAAGGGCACGCTGACCGCGAAGCTCAAGTTCCTGGTCGCCGGCGCGTCGAAGGCCGCGGTCGAGGCGGTCGAGAAGGCCGGCGGTTCGGTCGAGGTGATTGCCGTCGTCCCCGCCGCGGAAAAGGCCGCGGCGAAGAAGGGCAAGGCCCGCGCCGAACGCATCGCCGCAAAGGACGCGAAGAAGAAGGGCTGAACGGCCTGACGGTTTGATCGTCACCCCGGCCTCGCGCCGGGGTCCCGCTGGTTCCGGCGACGGATCAGGCAGCGAGACCCGGATCAAGGCGCTCCCGAGCTTGTCGGGAGATCCGGGGTGACGGTTCGACCGGGCCCTTGACGAGCGCTTCTTGGGGAAGGGATCGCTTTCCCCCTTAGACAACCCGCCCGACACCCCTATATGAGCGGCGGGAGCGCACAACGCGCACCGCCGCTTTCTGTTTCCGGGACGATCACCGACATGGCGTCAGCAGCCGACCAATTTGCCTCCAGCATCAGCCTCGCGAACTTTTCCAAGGCGACCGAGCTCAAGAAGCGCCTGTGGTTCACCATCGGTGCGCTGATCGTGTTCCGGATGCTGAGCTATGTGCCGCTGCCCGGCATCGACCCGACCGCGTTGAACCTGCTGGCTCAGCAGACGCAGGGCGGCGTGCTCGACTTCTTCAACAATTTCTCGGGCGGCGCGCTGGAGCGGATGAGCGTCATCGCGCTCGGCGTCATGCCCTATATCACCGCCTCGATCGTGGTGCAGCTCGCGACCTCGCTGTCGCCGACGCTGGCCGCGATCAAGAAGGAAGGTGAGAGCGGGCGCAAGAAGCTCAACCAATATACCCGCTATGGCACCGTCGGCCTCACCGCGGTCCAGGGCTATTTCATCGCGGTCGGCCTGGAAGCCTTCGGCGCGAGCCAGGGTGTCGCCGCGGTCATCGAACCCGGCATCATGTTCCGCATCGCGGCCGTCATTTCGCTGATCGGCGGCACGATGTTCCTGATGTGGCTGGGCGAACAGATCACCAGCCGCGGCATCGGCAACGGCATCTCGCTGATCATCATGGCGGGCATCGTCGCGCATCTGCCGACGACGCTGGTCCAGCTGTTCGAGGGCGGCCGGTCGGGGTCGGTCAATCCCGCGACGATTGCGGCGATCGGCCTGGCTGTGATCGGCCTCGTTCTGTTCATCTGCTTCATGGAGCGCGCGCAGCGCCGCATCCTGATCCAGTATCCCAAGCGCCAGACCCAGCGCGGGATGCAGGCGGAGCGCAGCCATTTGCCGCTCAAGATCAACACCGCCGGCGTCATCCCGCCGATCTTTGCGTCGTCGCTGCTGCTGATGCCGCTGACGATCAGCCAGTTCGCGGGGCAGGGCCAGACCAGCGGCGACAGCGCCTGGGGTGATTTCCTGATCACGCTCAACCAGTATCTGACCCATGGGTCGCCGGTGTACATGGCGCTTTATGGCGCAGGCATTATCTTCTTCTCGTTCTTCTACACCGCGGTCGTGTTCAACCCGGAGGAGACGGCCGACAATCTGAAGCGCTATGGCGGCTTCATTCCCGGCATCCGCCCCGGCAAGAACACCGAGGCCTATTTCGATTACGTGCTGACGCGCATCACCGTGCTCGGCGCGGCGTACCTAACCATCATCTGCCTGCTGCCCGAATATCTCGTGTCGGCGCTGGGCATCCCCTTCTACCTCGGAGGCACTAGCCTTCTGATCGTCGTCAACGTAACCATGGACACGGTGACGCAGATCCAGTCGCACCTGCTGGCGCACCAGTATGGCGACCTGATCAAGAAGTCGAAGCTGAAGAGTGGTCGTGCACGCTGAACGCAGCGGATCGAAACGGGGGACGGATAAGCCTTGAACATCATTTTGTTGGGGCCTCCGGGCGCAGGCAAGGGCACCCAGGCGGGTCGCCTGGTCGATGACCGCGGGATGGTCCAGCTTTCGACAGGCGACATGCTGCGCGCCGCGGTCAAGGCGGGTACGCCGGTCGGGCTTAAGGCGAAGGCGGTGATGGAGGCCGGGGCGCTCGTCTCCGACGACATCGTGTCGGGCATCATCGGTGAGCGGCTGGACGAATTGAACCCGGACCAGGGCGTCATCTTCGACGGCTACCCGCGCACCGCGGCGCAGGCCGAGGCGCTCGACGGCCTGCTCGCCGCGCGCGACCGCACGCTCGATCATGTGATCGAGCTGGAGGTCGACGAGGATGCGCTGGTCGATCGCATCACCGGCCGCTTCACCTGTGCGACCTGCGGCACGGGCTATCATGACCGGCACAAGCTGCCCGCGACCCCCGGGGTGTGCGATGTGTGCGGCGGGACCGAGTTCAAGCGGCGCGCCGACGACAATGCCGAAACGGTCCGCACCCGCATGGCCGAATATCGCGCCAAGACCGCGCCGATCCTGCCGATCTACGAGGCGCGCGGCCTGGTCTCGCGCGTCGACGGCATGGCGGAGATCGGCGACGTGACCGATGCGATCGAGGCGATCCTGGACCGCTGAGGCGCCCGCCGGCGCGGTTCAGGCCGCGCGGGGGCCTTGTCAGCCGCGCGGGCCTGCGCCAGCGTCCCCCGCGAAAGGGGGAAGACCATGCGGATCGTTCAGCTGGCGGCGGCGGGAGCCGTGATGTTGGGAGCACCGCCGGCGACGGGCGAGCTGGTGCGGCGCGACGCTTCGGGGTTCGTCAGCGAACATCGCGTCACGATCGCCGCGACCCCGGACCGTGTGTGGTCGGTGCTCGTCGCGCCGCAACGCTGGTGGAACGCCAGCCATACCTATTCGGGCGACGCCGCCAACCTGTCGCTCGATCTGCGCGCCGGCGGATGCTGGTGCGAGAAGCTGGCGGGTGGCGGCGCGGTCGAACATATGCGCGTCGTCTATTTCGAGCCCGGGCGCGTGCTGCGGATGCGGGGGAGCCTGGGTCCGCTTCAGGAGGGGGCGGTGACGGGCACGATGACCGTGACGTTGACGCCGGGCGGGAACGGCACCGAGCTGACGGTGCGCTATGTCGTCGGGGGCTATATGGCGGATGGCCTGGCGGGGATCGCCGGGCCGGTCGACCAGGTGCTGGGCGGGCAGTTCGACGGGCTGGCTCGCCGCGTCAACGGGGGTTGACCGGCGGACAGGGCGGCCGCGAAGAAATCGTGCCGGGCGCGCACCGCCCGCTTGACAGGCCGGGTTCGCACCCGTATGCCGCGCGCTTCCGGCACCATGCTCGCTTCGGCGGCGCGATTATTCGCGCTCGCCGCGTTCATGCGTTTCCGGTGCAACGCGACGAGATGGGGCCTGCTGCCATGCGGTGCCCCGTGGAGCTGGGAGAACAGACTACATGGCACGTATCGCGGGTGTGAACATCCCGACCAACAAGCGCGTGATCATCGCGCTGCAATATATCCACGGCATCGGCCCGACCAAGGCGAAGGAAATCGTGACTCAGCTGGGCATCACGCCCGAGCGCCGGGTTCAGGACCTGTCGGACCAGGAAGTCCTGCAGATCCGCGAGACGATCGACGCCAGCCACACCGTCGAGGGCGACCTGCGCCGCCAGACCGCGATGAACATCAAGCGTCTGATGGACCTGGCCTGCTATCGCGGCCTGCGTCATCGCAAGGGGCTGCCCGTTCGTGGCCAGCGCACGCACACCAATGCGCGCACCCGCAAGGGCAAGGCCAAGCCGATCGCCGGCAAGAAGAAGTAAGCGCGCGCCCGTCGCGCCTTGCTTCCGATCGCATTGCTCGTCCGCGCAAGGATCGAGGCTAACCGCCTCCCGGCCCGGATCACTGGATAGAAGGTCAGGAATACCAAATGGCTCAAGCACCGCAGCGCCTTCGCCGGCGCGAACGCAAGAACATCACGGCGGGCGTCGCCCACGTCAACGCCAGCTTCAACAACACCATGATCACGATCACCGATGCCCAGGGCAACGCGATCAGCTGGTCGTCGGCGGGCATGATGGGGTTCAAGGGCAGCCGCAAGTCGACGCCCTATGCCGCGCAGGTCGCCGCCGAGGATGCGGGCCGCAAGGCCGCCGAGCATGGCGTTCGCACGCTGGAAGTCGAAGTGAAGGGTCCCGGATCGGGCCGCGAGTCGGCGCTGCGCGCGCTGCAGGCGGTCGGGTTCCAGATCACGTCGATCCGCGACGTGACGCCGATCCCGCATAATGGCGTGCGTCCGTCCAAGCGCCGTCGCGTCTGATCTGCCGCCTTGGCCGGGCCGGGCGTCGCGATGGCGGCGCCGGCCGGGTCCGATTTATCGGCGGGAGTTGTTCCTTTCCCGCCCAACCTTAGGGGAAGCCCGTGTCTGTCAACGCTAAGAACTGGCAGGAACTCAAGAAGCCCAATGGCCTCGAAAAGAAGCCCGGCGGCGATCCCAAGCGCAAGGCGACCTTCGTCGCCGAGCCGCTCGAGCGCGGTTTCGGCCTGACGCTCGGCAACGCGCTGCGTCGCGTGCTGCTGTCGTCGCTGCAGGGCGCGGCGGTGACGTCGATCAAGATCGAGAACGTCCTGCACGAATTCTCGTCGCTCGCCGGCGTGCGTGAGGACGTGACCGACATCGTCCTGAACGTGAAGCAGATCGCGCTGCGCATGCAGGGCGAGGGGCCGAAGCGGCTCCAGCTGTCGGCGACCGGCCCGATGGACGTCCGCGCGGGCGACATCGCGGTGTCGGGCGACATCGAGGTGATGAACCCCAATCTGCTGATCTGCCACCTCGACGAAGGCGCGACGCTCAACATGGAGCTGACCGCCGACACGGGGAAGGGCTATCTGCCCGCCAGCGCCAACCGGCCGGCCGACGCGCCGATCGGCCTGATCCCGGTCGACGCGCTCTACTCGCCCGTCCGCCAGGTCAGCTACAAGGTCGAGAACACCCGCGTCGGGCAGGAGCTCGATTACGACAAGCTGACGCTGTCGATCGAGACCGACGGCACGGTGTCGCCGGAGGACGCGCTCGCCTATGCCGCGCGCATCCTTCAGGACCAGCTGGCGCTGTTCGTCCATTTCGACGACTCGGCGATCACGCGTTCGGCGCCGATCGGCATGGCGGCGGCCCCCGCCGCGGCGGAAGGCACCAGCGACACCGCGACGATCAACCGTTACCTGCTCAAGAAGGTCGACGAGCTCGAGCTGTCGGTCCGTTCGGCCAACTGCCTCAAGAACGACAACATCATCTATATCGGCGACCTGGTCCAGAAGACCGAAGCCGAGATGCTGCGCACGCCGAACTTCGGCCGCAAGTCGCTCAACGAGATCAAGGAAGTGCTGTCCAGCATGGGCCTGCGCCTCGGTATGGAAATCCCGGGCTGGCCGCCCGAGAATATCGAGGAAATGGCAAAGAAGCTGGAACAGGAAATCATGGGCTGATCGCAGCGGAATAGCGCAAGCTATTCCGCGCCCGCGATCGACCCGGCCGGCGGGCCGAATGGCCCGTCCGACGACGCGGGCTTTGCCCGCGTCGGACCCCTCCACCATCCTTCGGATGGTCCCCCTCCCCGAGCAAGCTCGGGGAGGATCTAGAAGGCAAAGGGCGCCGGCCTGAACAGGCGCCTGGTCTGGGGTACCTCATTCGGCCCCTTAACGAACGAGAAGGAAGAAGATCATGCGTCATCGCGTTGGCGGTCGTAAGCTGCAGCGGACCTCGGCCCACCGCATTGCCCTGTTCCGCAACATGGCGGCCGCGCTCATCAAGCACGAGCAGATCACCACCACCGTCGCCAAGGCGAAGGAGCTGCGTCCGTACGTGGAAAAGCTGGTGACGCTGGCGAAGAAGGGCGGCCTGTCCAATCGCCGCCTGGCGCATGCGCGCCTGCTGGACGATGCGCAGCTGGTCAAGCTGTTCGACGTGCTCGCGCCGCGCTATGCCGACCGTGCCGGCGGCTATACCCGCATCATCAAGGCGGGCATCCGTGCGTCGGACGCCTCGCCGATGGCGATCATCGAGTTCGTCGATCGCGACGTCAGCGCCAAGGGCCAGGATTCGGGCCCGGTGATGAGCGACGAGGATTTCGACGCCGCGGCGTGATCGTGCCCGCCGCCGGTGACGGCGGTGATGGTTGACAGCCCCTTGAGCAACAGGCCGCGCCCCCATAGGGTGCGGCCTTTCTCATTTCCTGCTGGAGTCCATCCATGCGTCGCGCCCTGATCGCCCTGCCGCTGCTGTTCGCTTCCCCCGCCTTTGCCCTTTCCGACCCGGAGCCTCGCCCCGCCATGACCGCCACGATCGACTATCCCGACACGCGCCGCGTCGACGTGGTCGACGAGCAGTTCGGCGTGAAGGTGGCCGACCCCTATCGCTGGCTGGAAAACGACGTCCGCAACGACAAGGCGGTGGCCGACTGGGTTGCCGAACAGAACAAGCTGACCGACGCATATCTGGCGACGCTGCCCGGCCGCGACGTGTTCGCCGCGCGGCTGAAGGCGCTGTATGATTATGAACGCTTCGGCGTTCCGCAGCAGCAGGGCGGGCGCTATTTCTACAGCCGCAATTCGGGGCTGCAGAACCAGTCGGTGCTGTACGTCCGCGACCGTGTGGATGGCGAGGGGCGGGTGCTGATCGATCCCAATGGCTGGTCGGCCGATGGCGCGACCGCGCTGGGCGAATGGGCACCGAGCGAGGACGGCACCAAGCTGCTCTATACCATCCAGGAAGGCGGTACCGACTGGCGCATCGTCAAGGTGCTGGACGTCGCGACCGGCAAGACCCTGGACGACAAGGTCGAGTGGGTGAAGTTCTCCAACTTTGCCTGGGCCAAGGACGGCAGCGGTTTTTACTATTCGCGCTTCCCGGAGCCCGCCAAGGGCCAGGAGTTCCAGGCGCTGAACGAGAACCAGGCGGTCTATTTCCACAAGCTCGGCACGCCGCAATCGGCCGACACGCTGGTTTATGCGACGCCGGAGACGCCGAAGCGCGGCCATTTCGCGCAGGTCACCGATGACGGTGCATGGCTGGTCATCACCACGACCGAGGGCACCGACAATCGCTATGAAATGACGCTGATCGACCTGGCCAAGCCGGGCGCGAAGCCGCGGACGATCGTCAAGGGGCTGGAGAATGAATGGGCGGTGGTCGGCAATGTCGGCAGCCGTTTCTGGTGGAACACCAACAAGGGCGCGCCGCGATCGAAGATCGTCGAGATGGACGTCACATCCGCCGACCTCGCCACCCGCGACGTGGTGCCCGAGGATCAGGCGGTGCTGCAGGGCGCGACGCTGATCGGCGGCCAGATCGTCGCGAGCTATCTGGTCGACGCCAAGACCGAGGTGCGCCGCTATGCCCCCGACGGCAAGCTGCTGGGCCAGGTCGCGCTGCCCGGCATCGGCACCGCCGCGGGTTTCGGCGGCGACCAGAATGAAAGCGAGACCTTCTTCGCCTTCACCAGCTTCGCGACGCCGACCACCATCTATCGCTATGACGTAAAGACCGGCCAGGCGACGCCCTGGGCCGCGCCAAAGGTCGCGTTCGACCCGGCGGACTATGTCGTCGACCAGCAATTCTATACGTCGAAGGACGGCACCCGGGTGCCGATGTTCATCGTCAAGCGCAAGGATGTGACCGGCCCCGCGCCGACCCTGCTCTATGCCTATGGCGGGTTCAACATTCCCCAGCTCCCGGGATTTTCGGTCACGCGGCTGGCGTGGATCGAACAGGGCGGGGTGCTCGCGGTCGCCAACATCCGGGGCGGCGGCGAATATGGCAAGGCGTGGCATGACGGCGGGCGCCTGCTCAACAAGCAGAATGTGTTCGACGACTTCATCGCCGCGGGCGAATATCTGATCGCCAAGGGCATTACCGGCAAGGACCAGCTCGCGATCCAGGGCGGATCGAACGGCGGGCTGCTCGTCGGCGCGGTGACCAATCAGCGCCCCGACCTGTTCGCGGCGGCGCTGCCGGCGGTGGGCGTCATGGACATGATCCGTTTCGACCGGTTTACCGCCGGGCGCTACTGGGTGGACGATTACGGCTATCCGTCGAAGGAAGCCGATTTCAAGAACCTCTACGCCTATTCGCCCTATCACAATATCCGTGCGGGCCAGCGCTATCCCGCGATCCTTGCGACCACCGCCGACACCGACGACCGCGTCGTGCCGGGCCACACGTTCAAATATACCGCGGCGCTGCAGGCGACCGACATCGGCGATCGCCCGCATCTGGTGCGCATCGAAACCCGCGCCGGCCACGGATCGGGCAAGCCCACCGACAAGATCATCGAGGAATATGCCGACCTGTGGGCGTTTGCGGCCAAGTGGACCGGCCTGAAGATCAAGCCGGCGAAATGATCCTCCGACCCAGGCGGCACGTCGCATCCAGCTGACGTGCCGCCGGCTGCGGTCATTTCAGGATCAACGGCGTCAGCACCGGCGCCATCAGCATCTCGAACTCCAGATTGGTTGCCGAGACGATGTTCTCGACGATCAGGCCGTCCTCGACGCGCGTGACGTGGGTTTCGTCGAACAGGATGACCCGGTTGGTCGCGTCGACTCCGAAGAACGGCTTGGCGTGACGCTGGCGCGAGTGAAAGCGTGTGACGACGCGGGTGCCGTCGGCGGAGGCGAATTGATCGATGATTTCGACCGGCGATTCGGCGGGAAAGGCGTCGACAAAGCCGGCGATCGTCGCCTTGTATTCCTCGCGCCCGTCAATCGGCCCGGTCGGCTTCAACCCGGTGATGCCCTGTACGCGCGCGTGCAGGGTCGCGTCGGCGACGGCCAGGTCCGCTTCGCCGAGGAAACGGGTGATGAAGCGGGTGACGAGTTCGACGGTGCTCGACATGTTCGGGTCCTCCTGGTTTTTGCCCGCGGCGCAATAGCATGGACGATATTGCCGCCCTATCCTGTCACCCGAATAGTTGGTATCGACCGGATCGATGGATCTCGCGCGTGTCGACCTGAATCTGCTCGTTGCGTTTCACGCGCTTGCCGAAACGCGCAGCGTCAGCGTCGCTGCCGAACGCCTCGGCATACGTCAGCCCGCGATGAGCGCCACGCTTGCGCGGCTGCGGCAATTGTTCGGCGACCGGCTGTTCGTGCGCAGCCATGGTGCGATGCAGCCGACACCGCTTGCGCAGCGGTTGATGGTGCCAATCGCCGCTGTGCTTGATCAGCTCCGCGCGGCGCTCGACGACGCGGTCGCGTTCGATCCTGCGCATCCCGGTCACCGTTTCCGCGTCGCCAGTACCGATTATACGACGATGGTGCTGCTTCCCCGCGTCATGGCGCGGATCGCGGCGCTGAGCCCGGGATCGAGCGTGGAGATCATCGGCTATGACAAGCGCGACATCGAAGCCATGGTCGCGCGCGGCGATATCGACCTTGCGATCGGCACCTTTGCATCTCCACCGCCAGATGCCGTGCAGCAGCGGCTGCTCGCCGAACGGTTCGTCGGCGTCGCGCGGGCCGGGCATCCCGCCATTCGCGACGGCAAGATCAGCCTCGACGATTTCGTGGGGGCGCGACATGTGCTGACATCGGTCCGTGGCGACCGCCGCGGCGCGATCGATCGCGCGCTGGCCGATGCCGGCCTGCACCGCACGATCGCCCTGGTCGTGCCCCACATGCTGGCGCTACCCCCGGTGATCGCCGGCACCGACCTGATCGGGGCGCTGCCGTCGCGCATGGCTGATCGGGCGACGGCGTGGGGGCTTCAGTGCTTTGACCTGCCGGTCGGCGTGCCGGCATGGCATATCGAAATGCTGTGGAATCCGATGGCTCGGTCGGATGCCGCAACCGCCTGGCTCCGCGCGCAATTTGTGTGGGCGGCCAACGCGCTGTGAGGCGGTTCATCTGCGCGACAGCGCGGATCGGGCATGGGAGTGTGCTGACGAGTGGGAGGCGCGCGAATGAACAGCTTGCGGATCATGGGTGCGGCGTTGGCGACGACGGCGATGCTGGCGACGGCGGTCCCGGCGGACGCGCGCGACTGGGGGCGGGGGCGCTGGCATCATCGCGGCGACCGGATCGACGGGGGCGACGTGCTGCTGGGCGCGGTCATCGCGGGTGGCCTGATCGCCGCCATTTCGGCAGCGAGCCGCGCGGACCGTGAGCGCCGCAATATCCCGCGGGACACGATCGATCCGCCGTTGCCGCCGCCCGCCGAATGGGATCGCAGTTCGCGCGATCCTCGGGCGGACGACGATTTCGCCGACCTGGCCGGGGATGCAACCGGCGGCGAGGACACCGCACCGCCCGCGACCTACACCGAGGACGCCGCCGTCGACAGCTGCGCGGTCGCGGCGGAGGACGAGGGCCGACGCCTCGCGCCGCTCGCACGCGTGCAGGACATCACCGATGTCGACGCCCGCCGCGACGGCAGCTGGTACGTCCAGGGCACGATCGAACTGCGCGACGGCTATCGGGACGCGGATCGGCAGGAACAGCGTTTCCGCTGCACGATCGTGACCGGCGAATATCCGCGCGTGGTAATCGAGGGCTTCGACATCGCGGCGCGCTGATCTAGGATCGACGCGATGATCGGGTAGACGACCCGCCGCACGGAGTCGCGTTGATGTTGAGCCTGTTTTACCTGCTAGCAGTGCAGACGGTTATCATTCGTGGCGATTATCATGGCATCCCTATCGGGGAGCCCGAAATACCCTGGCTAATGCGTTCGGAGACAGCGCGCTGCGCAGCCGGGATCGCCGAGATCAAATATGAATCGACCCGTGACTTGCAAGGGACGCGCGTCACGTCGCTCAGATGGAATGACGTCCCGCTGCCCGCAGAGCGGCTCCGCTGGCTGAATCAGTTCATGGAAGTTCAGCGCGCGCGCGACATTCGCTTCGGCTATTGCTTCATCAAGCCGTCAAACGATTTGGACGGCGTAGCGATTGAGGTGACCGCCCATCCCGAGCGGTCACAGCAGCCCGGTGCCCGGCGATACTTCAACTTCGGGGCGGACGGCATCTCTCAGTCTCGCTGATCCCGCCTGCGCCCTTTCCACACGCCCGCGACCCGGTTATCGGGTCGCGGCATGGAAACTCCCCAGCAATCGATCCTGATCGTCGATTTCGGCAGCCAGGTGACGCAGTTGATCGCCCGCCGCGTCCGCGAGGCCGGCGTCTATAGCGAGATCGCACCGTTCAACGCCGCGGAAGCCGCCTTTGCGCGGATGAAGCCCGCCGGCATCATCCTGTCGGGCAGCCCGGCATCGGTGCTGGACGAGGGCAGCCCGCGCGCACCCCAGGCGATCTTTGACAGCGGCCTGCCGGTGCTGGGCATCTGCTACGGCCAGCAGACGATGATGCATCAGCTGGGCGGCGAGGTGCGGCTGGGCGATTCGGGCGAGTTCGGTCGCGCCTTCATCACCATCGACGATCGCTGCGCGTTGTTCGACGGCATGTGGGCGGAAGGCGAAACGCACCAGGTGTGGATGAGCCACGGCGACAAGGTGACTGCGCTCGCCCCCGGGTTCCGCGCCGTCGCGTCCAGCCCCGGCGCGCCCTTTGCCGTGATCGCCGACGATGCGCGGCGCTATTATGCGATGCAATTCCACCCGGAGGTGGTTCATACGCCCGACGGCGCGCGGCTGATCGCCAATTTCGCCCGCCATGTCTGCGGCCTCAAGGGCGACTGGACGATGGCCGAGTTCCGCGCCGCCAAGATCGCCGAAATCCGCGCGCAGGTCGGCAAGGGCCGGGTGATCTGCGGCCTGTCGGGCGGGGTCGATTCCGCGGTCGCCGCGGTGCTGATCCATGAGGCGATCGGCGAGCAGCTGACCTGCGTGTTCGTGGACCATGGCCTGATGCGCGCGGGCGAGGCGGATCAGGTCGTCAGCCTGTTCCGCGGCCATTACAACATCCCGCTCGTCCATGTGAATGCGGAGACGTTGTTCCTCAATGGCCTGGCCGGCGTCACCGACCCGGAGGCCAAGCGCAAGTTCATCGGCAAGACGTTTATCGACGTGTTCGAGGACGAGGCGCGCAAGATCGGCGGGGCGGAGTTCCTGGCGCAGGGCACGCTCTATCCCGATGTGATCGAGAGCGTTTCCTTCACGGGCGGCCCGTCGGTGACGATCAAGAGCCACCACAATGTCGGTGGCCTGCCCGAACGTATGAACATGAAGCTGGTCGAGCCGCTGCGCGAGCTGTTCAAGGACGAGGTGCGCGCGCTGGGTCGTGAGCTGGGGCTGCCCGACATCTTCGTCGGGCGGCACCCGTTTCCGGGGCCCGGCCTGGCCATCCGGATCCCCGGCGAAGTCACCAAGGCGCGCTGCGACATCCTGCGCAAGGCGGATGCGATCTATCTGGAGGAAATCCGCAATGCCGGGCTGTACGATGCGATCTGGCAGGCATTCGCGGTGCTGCTGCCGGTGCGCAGCGTCGGCGTGATGGGCGACGGGCGCACGTACGACAATGTGCTGGCGCTGCGTGCCGTGACCAGCACCGACGGGATGACGGCGGAGGCCTTCAGCTTTCCCGGCGACTTCCTGCCCCGCGTCGCGACGCGCATCATCAACGAAGTTCGCGGCATCAACCGCGTCACCTACGACTATACGAGCAAGCCGCCCGGCACGATCGAGTGGGAGTGAGGCCGCCCCGCTCGGCCCGCCAGCATAATCCGCGCCGATCCGGGCGGCATCACGCCGCCATCCCCATCGGCTCCGCGATCGCACCGGCCGCCGGGTCGGGCAGCGTCTCCGGCGCCGCGTCGGGCGTTGCCCCCTCTGCGGGCGCGGGCGAACAGCTGCCTGCATCGGCGCACGCGGCCGGATCGGTCTGCTCCGGCACGTCGGGGGCGGCGCCGGCGGTCGGGTCGGGCGGGGACTCCGCCGGATCGAGCAGCGGATCGTCGAGGGCTTCCGTTCCGTCGCTGCTGCCGCGAAGCTCGGCGATCGCGGCGGCGCGGCTCTGGAGATAGACCGAGCGAAGGGTGGCATAGGGGTCGGCGGCGCCCGACAACAGCGCCTTCAAGTCGTCCTCGGCCTCGGCCCGCCGGTCCAGGGTCGACACGACCCCGCGACTGAGCTGGTAATCGAGCCGGTCGAACGGAAATCCGACGCCGACCGGCAGCACCAGTCCGTCGAGCTGCCCGCCCAGCAGGTCGCGCAGCGTCGTCGGGCCGACCAGCGGCAGGTAGAGGAACGGGCCGGGGCCGACGCCGTAGCGCCCGAGCGTGTTGCCGAAGCCATTGGCGCGATAGGGCAGGTCAGCGGTCTTCGCGACGTCGATCGCGCCGGCCACACCGACGGTCGAATTGATGACGAAACGGCCGAGCGTTCGCACCGCGCGCTTCGGCTTGATCTGCAGCACGTCGTTGACGAAGACCACCGGCTCGGTGAGGTTGCGGATGATGTTGCGCAGCCCCGACCGGATCACGCGCGGGACGACGCGTTTGTAGAAGCGCGCAACCGGGCCGAAGAAACCCCGATCGATGCCGCTTTGCGCACGAAAGAAGCGGCGGTTCGTCGCCTCGACCGGGTCGCCCGGGGTACGTGGCGGTCGCGGCGCCGCCGCATCGCCCGACAGTGCCGCGGGTGCGGCGGTACCCGCCGGCTCGATCGCGGGCCGATTGGCGCATCCCGGCGTACCCAACGCCAGCGTCGTCAGCGCTAGCCAGATCGCGGCGTCGCGGATCAGGCTGCGGCCGGTCGCGATGCGGCGTCGTTCAGCGCGCGGCATTGGCAGTGGCTCGATCGAGGTGACGGACCAGCGCGGGCGCGCCGCCGCTTGCCAGGATGCGCGCGTAATCCGCGCGTCGCGTCGCGAGCTGGCTGATCGAGCCGTTGAACAGGACGTCGATGATCCGCCACGTCCCGCCCGTCTGGCGCAGGCGATAGGCGAGCACGACCGGATCGCCGTCGCGCCGCGTCAATGTCGTTCGAACCAGCGCATCGGCACCCCGCGTGGTGACGCGCGGATCGACGCGGATCGCCTCGCCGTTCCAGCGCGCGAAGTTGCGGGCATATTCGGCGATCGTCATGCGCCGGATCGCGTCGGTCAGCGCGGCCTGGTCCGCCGCGGACATCTTGGTCCAGCTCGGGCCGATCGACAGGCGGGTGGCAAGAGCGAGGTCGAAACTGCGTTCGATCACGGGCTTCAGCCGCGCCGACCGGCCGGCAAAACCGAGCGCCGGCCCCTCGCGCATCGTCGCGATCAGGGTGTCGCTCAGCGTCTGCACCGTCGCTGCCGCATCGGTCTGGGCCGCGACCATGGTCGGAGATATCAAAGTCAAAGCGACGATCGTTGTCGAAAAAACAGCAAGTTTCATTTTCTTGCTCCAATGAATAGCCTGTCCGGTAAGCCTGTCACGTCGTTCGACTACCGCTATTGATGACATGGATAGATTGGTTCTACAATTTTTACGACGGCTCTAGTCTGCGATTGCAATATTTTGTTCATTGTTTTGAAAAACGGGCAAAGTGGCGCGTCGGAGCAATGGGTTTCGGATGCGACGGCGCGGAGATCATCTCCGCGCGGGGAATGAGGTGAGCAATGGCGATACAGGTCATCCTCGCGCAACCGCGTGGATTCTGCGCGGGGGTGGTGCGGGCGATCGAGATCGTCGGGCGCGCGATCGAACGTTACGGCGCGCCGGTCTATGTCCGCCATGAAATCGTGCACAACCGGCACGTCGTCGACACGCTGAAGGCCAAGGGCGCGGTGTTCGTCGATGAACTGGACGAGATTCCGGACGGCGGCCGCACCATCTTCAGCGCCCATGGCGTCGCGCGCGAGGTGGAGGCGGTGGCCGCGTCACGCCGGCTGCCGGTCCTCGACGCGACCTGCCCGCTGGTGACCAAGGTCCATCTGCAGGGGCGGCGCTATGCGGCGGCGGGACGGACCATCGTGCTGATCGGGCACGAGGGCCATGCCGAAGTGGAGGGAACGATCGGCCAGATCGACGCGCCCGTGCATCTGGTCGGCACCTGTGCCGATATCGAGAAGCTCGACCTGCCCGACGACGAACCGATCGCGTACATCACCCAAACGACGCTCAGCGTCGACGACACCCGCGATGTCATCGCCGCGCTCGAGCGGCGCTTCTCCGACGTGGTCGGCCCCAATGTCTCCGACATCTGCTATGCCACGCAGAGCCGGCAGACGGCGGTGCGCGACCTGTGCCGCGTCGCCGACGTACTGCTGGTCGTCGGATCGCCGAACAGCTCCAATTCCAATCGCCTGCGCGAGATCGGCGTCGATCTCGGCTTGCCCAGCTATCTGGTCGCCGACGGCAGCGCGCTTGATCCCGCCTGGTTCGACGGGGTCGAACGCATCGGCTTGACGGCAGGGGCGTCTGCCCCCGATACGCTGGTCGAGGATGTCATCACGGCGTTGCGGCGGATTGCGCCGATCGAGGTCTCGACGCTCGACGGCATCGTCGAGACGGTGGAATTCAGTCTGCCGCCCGAGCTGCGCCACGTGGTGCAGGCCAACTCGATCGCCGCCGAATAGGGCTGGAAAAAAATGGGTCTGCCGCTTCCGCTCCTCGCCCGCATCGGCGGCTACACGCTCCGGCGGCATCTGGCCGGGGGCAAATATCCGCTCGTGCTGATGCTCGAGCCGCTGCTGCGCTGCAATCTCGCCTGCCCGGGCTGTGGCAAGATCGATTATCCCGACGCGATCCTCAACCAGCGGCTGAGCTATGACCAATGCATGCAGGCGATCGACGAATGCGGCGCGCCCGCCGTGTCGATCGCGGGGGGCGAGCCGCTGCTCCACCGCGACATGCCGCGCATCGTCGAAGGTTATGTGCGCCGGAAGAAGTTCGTGATCCTGTGCACCAACGCGCTGCTGCTCAAGAAGAAGATCGACGATTACCGGCCGTCGACCTTTTTCACCTGGTCGATCCATCTCGATGGCGACAAGGGCATGCACGACCACGCGGTCGATCAGGACGGCACCTATGAAGTCGCGATCGAGGCGATCGAGATGGCAAAGGCGCGCGGTTTCCGCGTCCAGGTCAACTGCACCGTGTTCGACGGCGCAGACCCCGACCGGCTGGCGGCGTTCTTCGACGAAATGGCGGCGCGCGATGTCGAGATCACGATCTCGCCCGGCTATTCCTATGAGCGTGCCGCCGATCAGGCGCATTTCCTGACGCGCGAACGCACCAAGAATTTCTTCCGCGACGTGTTCCGCCGGGGCGATGGCGGGCGCAAATGGGCGTTCACCAACTCGCCCCTGTTCCTCGATTTCCTCGCGGGCAACCAGACCTATGAATGCACGCCCTGGTCGATGCCGTTGCGCACCGTGTTCGGGTGGCAAAAGCCCTGCTATCTGGTCGGCGAGGGCTATGTCGACAGCTTTGCCGAGCTGATGGAGGGCACCGACTGGGACCAGTATGGCGTCGGCAAATACGCGAAATGCTCGAACTGCATGGTCCATTGTGGGTTCGAGGGCACGGCGGCGACCGATGCGATCCGCCACCCGCTCAAGATGCTCAAGGTCGGACGCAAGGGCGTGCGCACCGAAGGTCCGATGGCGCCCGATATCGACCTGTCCAACGCAAGGCCGGCACAGGACGTCCATTCCAGCCATGTCGAGCGCGAGCTGGAGCGGATCAAGGCGGCGGACCCCGAAGGTTACAAGCGGGTGCAGCGCGCAGCTTGAGGCAGAAGCCAAATTACCGTCATTGCGAGCGCAGCGAAGCAATCCAGCGGTACCATTTGCGGCTCGGCTGGATTGCTTCGCTGCGCTCGCAATGACCGCTCAGTTCTGTTGGGTTAAGCGCAGGGCCTGACTTAGCTGCGCCAGCGATGTGAACGCCGCCTCGGCGCTCCGCCCGGTCCGGATCAGCGCCGGCAGTTGCCCCGGTCGCCGTGCGAGCGACGCCAGCACCTTGCCCAGCGCCATCGATCCATCGGGGTTCATCCCGACCAGCGCGGCGGGGGGCAGGGTTTCGTGCGCCGTGTCGGATATGGCGCGGATGGCGAGGAAGGGCAGGCCGTACCGCGCCGCCACCCGCGCGGCGACGTGCGATTCCATGTCGACCGCCATGGCGCCGGTGGCGGCGTGGAGCGCGGCCTTTTCGATCGCGCGCGCCGCGATGCGATCCTGACCGACGATCGTGCCGTAATGCGCGTGGGGGAGGGCGGCGCGCATCCGTACAAGCCCCTCCGCGACCCGTGGGTCAAGGGCGTGGGGCATGGTGCAGTCGACGACCACGTCGCCAGCCACCAGCGCGGGATCCAGCCCACCCGCGATCCCGCTCGAAACGATCATCGTCGCACGCGCCGCGTGCGACGCCAGCATCATCTCCAGCCGCGCCGCATCGCCGCCGCCGGGGACGGCGATCACCCCGGGCCGGCCAAGGATCTTGGCTTCCCGCTGCAACCCGCAGGCAATCAGGATCACGGCCTGCCCCTTATGCCCCGGCCGTCAGAGCCGGGAAAATGGCGAAGATCGGCCCGCTCACATTCCCCATGCGACGATCTTCTGGTTCGACCGCTTCAGATTCCGATACCGCGCGACTGCCCAGAGCGGGAAGTATTTCGGGTAGCCGTGATAGCGCAGGTAAAACACGCGCGGAAAGCCGCCGCCGGTATGCTGTTCCTGCCCCCACAGCCCGTCCGCTTCCTGGTTGGCGACCAGCCATTCGACCCCGCGCGCGACCGCGGGATGTTCGACCAACCCCGCGGCCATGAGCGCGAGCAGCGCCCAGGCGGTCTGCGATGCGGTCGACGGTGCCGGGGTGTAGCCGGCATAGTCGAGCGCATAGCTGTCGCAATCCTCGCCCCAGCCGCCGTCGGCATTCTGGATCGCCACCAGCCAGTCGGCGGCGCGGCGCATGCCCGGATGATCACCGCCGCGCCCGGCTGCGTTTAGTGCGCACATCACCGACCAGGTGCCGTAGATGTAATTGACCCCCCAGCGCCCGAACCATGATCCATCCGCCATCTGTTCGGCGTCGAGGAAACCGAGCGCAGCCTTCATTCGCGGGCTGTCGGTTTCGCCGAGCTGCGCCATCATCGACACGCAGCGCGCGGTCACGTCGCTGGTCGGCGGATCGAGCAGCGCGCCGTGATCGGCAAAGGGGATGTTGTTGAGATAGTCATGGGTGTTGTCGGCATCGAACGCGCCGAAACCGCCATTTTTCGATTGCAGCCCGACCGTCCATTCATTGCCGTGATCGATCGCCTCATCGTAACCCCCGGCACCGACACCGGCAGGTGCCAGCTTATCGCGCGCGCGATCCATCGCCATCACCACGACGGCGGTGTCGTCGAGATCGGGGTAATGCGCGTTGTTGTACTGAAACGCCCAGCCGCCGGGGCGGATGCCGGGTTTCACCTCTGCCCAGTCGCCGCGCACGTCGGTGACCTGAAGCGGTTTCAGCCACGCTAGTGCGGCCCTCGCGCGCGCCTCATTCGCTTCGCCACCGGCCTCCAGCATCGCGTGCGCAGCGAGCGCGGTGTCCCAGACCGGCGAGACGCAGGGCTGGCAATAGGCCTCGTCGGCCTTCACCACGAGCAGCCTTTCCACGGACCTGCGCGCGATCGCCCGGTGCGGATGATCCTCGGGATAGCCCAGGCAATCGAACATCATCACGCTGTTCGCCATCGCCGGATAGATCGCGCCCAGGCCATCCTCGCCATTGAGCCGTTCGACGACGAAATCGACGCAGGCCTGCATCGCCTTCGCCCTTAATCCCCGGGGCCACAGCGGCTCGACCCGCTTGAGCACGATGTCGAGGCCGCCGAAAAGTATCTGCCAGGATCGTTTCGCGCCCGCCGCCTGGCTTTTCAGCGGCGCTGCCCTTTGGGTGTAGAGTTCATCGACCTTCACCCCCGACGGGTTCTTTGCCACCGGCTGCTTTGCGGCGAGCACGAGCAGCGGCACGATGACCGTACGCGCCCAATAGCTCATTTTCGACAGATGCACCGGGAACCAGCGCGGCAGCAGGATCAGCTCGACCGGCATCGTCGGCACCACCGACCAGCTGCCCGCGCCGAACAGCGCCAGCTGGATGCGCGTGAAGACATTCACCGCCGCCGCGCCGCCCGCCGCGTGGATCGCCGCGCGTGCGCGCGCCATGTGCGGCGCCTGCGGATCGTCGCCGATCATCTTGAGCGCGTAATAGGCCTTCACGCTGGCGGAGGTGTCGAACGCGCCGCCGTGGAACAGCGGCCAGCCATGATGTTCCGCCGACTGGATGCGGCGGAGATAATGGCCGATCTTGCCCTCGAGCACCGGATCGCGCGGTTCGCCCAGATAATGTTTGAGCAGAACGAATTCGGCAGGGATGGTCGCGTCCGCCTCCAGTTCGAACACCCAGTGGCCGTCGTCGCGCTGCGCGCGCGCAAGTGCGTCGGCCGCGCGATCGACGCTGCGGTCGATGGCGTCGTCATCGGTGGGGGTGGCGGCCCGGTTACCCGTCATCATGTGCATCAGCTGCGCGCCATGACGTGTGCGGCAGCGGCTTCGCCCGACCGCAGGGCCCCCTCGATCGTCGCGGGCAGTCCGGTACGGGTCCAGTCGCCCGCCAGCGCGAGGTTGCGCCAGCGCGTCGCGGTGCCCGGCCGCCGGGCATCCTGATCGGGGGTCGCGGCAAAGGTGGCGCGCTTTTCCTTGACGATCTGCCATGGCGGCATCGGCGCGTCGATCGCCAGCGCGGCGCAGATATCCGCCCAGAAGCGCGCCGCCAGTGTCGCGCGATCCTGATCGAGCAGGCGGTTGGCATCGCTGACCGTGACCGACAGGCGATCGCCAAAGGCGAACAGCCATTCCGCCGTTCCGCCGATCAGTCCCAGCATCGCCGGTGCCCCCGGGGGCGGTGCCATCGCGAAGTGGCCGTTGACGATCGCGCGGAACTGGTCGGGGGCGGACAGGCCGGGCAACAGGTCGGTCGCCACGCCTGCGGGCACTGCCACGACCACCTGATCCGCCGGGCCCAGCCCGACCGGGCCGTCGGCGAAGTCGAGCGCGCTCGCCCGATCGTCGGTCATCGCGATGCCGTGCAGCCGTGCGTTGAAGCGCACGCGCACCCCCCGCCGGTTGAGCGTCGCAAGCGCGGGATCGACGAAGGTTGCGGCAAGGGTGGTCGCGGCGATCCGCGGCTGGCTGGCGCGGCCGCCGCGCGCAAGCGATTCGCGGAGCACGGCCGCCGCGAGGGGTGCGGAAGCTTCCGCGACCGAGGTGTTGAGCGCGGCCACCAGCACCGGATCGATCAGGTGCGACCACAGCCGCCCTTGCGGACGGACCCGCGCCGCGATCACGTCGCCGTCATTGCCGACGAACAGCCGGGCGAGGCCCAGATAGTCGCGTGCGCGCGTGCCCGGCACCCGCCGTGCGGGGTCAAGGATCCACCAGGGCAGCGCGCCCTCATTGGCGGTCACCGTCCAGCGTTCCCCCGACCCGACGTCGTAGAAGTCGTAGGACGCCGCCACCGGCCCGGTCAGCGTGTCGGCGGCGCCGGTGGCGCAAAGGTAGCGCATCACTGCGCGGTTGCCCGACAGGACGAGGTGATTGCCATTGTCGATCACCCGGTCGAGCAGCGGGTCGTGATAGGACCGGCATCGCCCGCCGGCGTGCGCTGCGCTTTCGTGCACGACGACCTGTCGGCCCTGCGCGCTGATCGCCACCGCCGCACCCAGCCCCGCCAGGCCCGCGCCGATGATGTGCACGACGCCTTCGCTCATCGGAAGACGAGCAGCCTGAGTACCGTTGCGATCAGCCACAGCTTGTTGGTGCGCGGCCGGCGACGCGGCGGAGCCCAGCCAGTTTCCTCCATCCGCCGCAGCAGCCGGGCATAGGCGATGTCCATCAGCCTGGGCGCGATCAGGTGGCCGCGCGGCTTCGTCGTCAGGATGGCATGGGCGGCGGCGAAATGGCGTCGCGCCTCGGTCGCGACCAACCGTGCGGCAGGGTCGATCCCCGGCGCGGCGGCGACCTGGGCAGGGGTGGTTGGGATAATCCCCGCCGCCGCCAGCGCTTCGCGCGGGAGGTAGACGCGGCCGATCGCGGCATCCTCGTCGATGTCGCGCAGGATGTTGGTCAGTTGCAGCGCGCGGCCCAGATGGTGGGCCAGCATCTGGCCGGGCTCCGCGTCCATCCCGAACGCCCGCACCGAAAGCCGCCCGACCGCAGAGGCGACCCGGTCGCAATAGAGGTCGAGCGTCGCCGCATCGGGCCAGCGGATGTCGGCGTCCACGTCCATCATCATCCCGTCGATGATCGCGTGGAAATCGGCGCGATCAAGCTGGAAACGCACCACCGCCCCGGTGAGCAGTGCGGCGCGTCCGGGCGGCCCCCCGGCATAAAGCGCGTCGATGTCGCGTCGCCACGCCTGCAGCTCGGCGGCGCGCACAGCCCGGTCGTGACCCTGATCGTCGGCAATGTCGTCGACCGCGCGGCAAAAGGCGTAGATAGCGTACATCGCCTCGCGCCGCGCCTTCGGCAACACGCGCATCCCCGCATAAAAGGAACTGCGCGCCGCCTGCGCCGCCGGCACCGCGTCGATCGGGGCGATCGCGTTCACCGGCCCAGCACCAGATGGCGGCCGGCGGCGAACAACGCGATCCGCGCCGCGGTCGGCTTGCGGTGGTGGACGCGCTGCGCCAGCGGGTCGCGGGTGGACAGCAGGCGGACGAGATCGCGGGCGAGCGCGAGCATCGCGGCGACCTCCGCACCCAACCGCCGGTCGCGGATCGCGCCCGCAAATCCCGATGCCTGGTCGAGCAGCACATCGCAGCGCCGCGCCAGCGCGACGATCACCGCGCGCAGGGACGGTGACGCCGTCGGCGCGTCGAGATCCTCGATCCGCGCGCCATGCGCCGCCATCAAGTCGTCGGGCAGGTAGACACGGTCGAGCGCGGCACGGTCGCGCCCGCAATCCTGCAGATGGTTGATGACCTGAAGCGCGGCACACAGCGCGTCGGACTGCGCCCACAACGTCCGCGCCTCGCCATGCACGTCGAGCATGAACCGCCCGACCGGCATCGCCGACAGCCGGCAGTAATCGATCAGATCGTCCCAGTCGCGGGTGCGCGGCGTGACGCAATCCCGTTCGAATGCGCGCAGCAGGTCGTGCGCATGGTCGAGCGGCACGCCGGTTCCGGCCAATCCCCGGCGCAGCGCGAGCGCGGCAGGATCGGCGTCGCTGCGCCCGTCCAGCGTCGCGTGCATCGTCGCGAGCAGGGCGAGCTTTTCCTGCGCAGTCGCGTCCGGATGATCCGCCACGTCGTCGGCGGCGCGCGCAAAGCGATAGAACGCCATCACCGGTGCGCGCACCGCGGGGCGCAGGATCAGCGACGCCACCGGGAAATTCTCGTCGCGATGCCCCTTGCCCGACGCCAGATCGCGCGACGCCAGCATGGCCGGTTCGTGGCCCTGCGCGCCGATCATGGCATCACCGCCTGATGGCGGCCCTTCCACGCGCCGCCGCGACCGCGCGTGAACTGCCAGGCCGAATACAGCGTCGCGCCGGCGTAGAAGGCGGCGATCCCCGGCAAGGCAAGCCCCCAGAGCGGCGAGCAGCGATAGAAGCGCAGCATCGGCAGCAGCGCCAGCGCCATCAGCGCCCAGGCGGCCAGCCCGGCTGCCTGGGCCCATCCCGTTGCGAACAGCGCGAGCGCGGGCGGGGCGACATAGACGATCGCCATGCCGACGACGGTGCCGGCCAGCCACAACGGGCGATAGCCGAGCTGGGCATAGGCCGATCGCGCGATCATCGCCCCGATGTCGCCGAACCTCGGATAGGGGCGGATGCTGCGCGCGCGATCGGTCAGCCCGAGCCAGATCGGTCCCTGGCGCTTCATCAGCGCACCCAGCGCGCAATCGTCGATCAGCGCGCTGCGGATCGCCGCGATCCCGCCCGCACGCGCCAGCGCGCCACGGTCGACCAGCATGCACCCGCCCGCCGCGCCCGCCACGCGCCGTCGGGGATCGGACACCGCCGCGAACGGATAGAGCAGCTGAAAGAAGAAGACGAAGGCCGGGACCAGCATTCGCTCTGCCAGGCTTTCGCAGCGCAGCCGCGCCATCAGCGAAACGAGCACCCGGCCGTCCTGATGCGCGCGCGCGACCAGACTTGCCAGCGTATCGGGCGCATGGACGATATCGGCATCGGTGAACCAGATGAGGTCGCTGGGTTCATGCGTCGCGGAATGCGCGACGCCCTGCGCCATCGCCGCCAGCTTGCCGGTCCAGCCATTGGCCAGCGGTGCCGCGGTCATCACCGCCAGGCGCGGCGATCCCGCCGCCGCCCGCCGTGCAAGCAGTGCCGTGCCGTCGCTGCTCCCGTCATCGACGACCAGAATGTCGAAGCGCCCGGCATAGCGTTGCGCCACCAGGCTGGCGACCGCCGCGCCGATGCACTCCGCCTCGTCGCGCGCCGGCACGATCGCGGTGACGCTGGGCAGTGTGTCGGGCAGGGGCGGCACGACGCGGTCGGTTGCCCGCGCCAGCCAGAAGCCGTCGCGTCCGAGCAGCATCGCCAGCCAGATCGCCAGCGCGACGGCTCCCAGAAGGTTCGGCGCGATTGTCATGCGATCATCCCCGCGCCGCGAAACCAGGCGACCGCGTCCTCGATGCCGCGCGCATAGGGCCGCGCGCGATAGCCCAGTTCGGTTTCCGCCTTGGTCGACCGGAAATACATCCGGTCGCCCGCCATCCGCAGCGAATCGCGGGTCAGCATCGGTTCGCGTCCGGTCATCCGGGCCGCGATCTCGCTGGCCACTGCGACGGGATAGAGCGGCGCGCGCGGTAGCGCGACGCTGGGCGGCTTGCGCCCGACCGCGGCGGCGATGGTGGCGAGCAGCGCCTTCAGGCTGACATTCTGGCCGCCCAGAATGTATCGCTCGCCGATCCGGCCATGATCGAATGCGGCCAGATGCCCTGCCGCGACATCGTCGACATGGACCAGGTTCAGCCCGCTGTCGACATAGGCGGGCATCCGGCCCGACGCAGCCGCGACGATGATCCGGCCGGTGGGCGTCGGGCGGACGTCGCGCGGTCCGACCGGGGTCGACGGGTTGACGATGACCGCCGGCAGCCCGTCGCGCGCCACCATCGCCTCGACCAGTCGTTCGGCCTCGACCTTTGAGCGTTTGTAGCTGCCGACGGCCTGATCGGCGGTCGCGGCGGCCTCCTCGTCGACCGGGGCGCCGTCGGCGGACGGCTTCAGCGTGGCAACGCTGCTGGTATAGACGATGCGGTCCACCGCATGCGCGCGCGCGGCCGCCATGACGTTGCGCGTGGTGGTCAGGTTGTTGCGGACGATCTCCCCCGGATCGGCGGCCCAGATGCGATAATCCGCGGCGACGTGGAACACGCCCTCCATCCCGGCCATCGCGGCATCGACCGCCGTGGCGTCGTTGAGGTCGCAGGCCACGATCTCGGCATCGAGTTCGGCGATGTTGGTCCGCGGGCTCGTCGTGCGAACGGCCAACCGCACGCGATCCCCCCGGGCGATCAACGCACGCGCCACCGCCGAACCGACGAATCCGGATGCGCCCGTGACAAGGATTTTTCGCGCCGTCATCGACCCCGATTCTTCCCGTCGCGGACCCCGATTCCATTCGTCGTGAACGACATGCGGACGCGCCGCCCGCGCTGTCGGCACGCGCGCCGCCTGCGCCTGCCGGAAGCGTGCTTTCCTGCTGCCGTCGCCGCCGAAGACTAGACTTCGCGACGGTGCAATGGCAACCGGTGGCGGGTCCGCACAGCCGATGAAAAGGGCGGAAATTGGGGCTTTTTATTGAAATCCTGCTGCTAATGCTCGCGGGTCTCGGGCTGGCCTACACGCTCGCGGCGGCGATGCTGGTGCGCGCCCCGCCCCCGCCCCGAGCGGGGGACGGTCCGGTCGGGATCAGCGTGCTGAAGCCGCTCCATGGTGCCGAGCCCGCCCTCGCCGAGAACCTGCGCACGCTGTTCGCCCAGACCTGTGCGGGCGGCCTCCAGTTCGTGTTCGGCACCCGCGACGCGGATGATCCCGCGCTCGGCATCCTCGCCGATGTCCGGCGCGAATTTCCCGACGCCGACGTCGCGCTGGTCGTCGATCCGGCGCGCCACGGCGCCAACAACAAGCTGTCGAACCTGCTCAACATGGCTGGCCGGGTGCGCTATCCGCTGGTCGTCGTCAGCGACAGCGACGTGGCGACGCCGCCCGGGACGCTCGATGCGCTGGCGGCGACGCTCGCGGATCCCGCGGTCGGGATCGTCAGCTGCCTGCATCTCGGGCGCGGCGACAATGGCGGGTGGTCGCGGCTGGCGGCGATGGACATCAGCTATCGGTTCATGCCCAGCGTCATTCTGGGCCAGCGCGCCGGGCTCGCGCATCCCGTGCTCGGCCCGATGATGGCGCTGCGGGCCGACACGCTCGAACGGATCGGCGGCTTCGACCGGTTCAGGGACGTGCTGGCCGACGATTTCGAACTCGGTCGGGCGGTGCGGGCCCTGGGGCTCCGCGTCGCGCTCACCGGGCCCTTCGTTCTCCATGGGTGCAGCGAGGACAGCCTGGCCGCATTGGTCCGGCACGAACTGCGCTGGTCGCGCACGATCTTCACGATCGACCGGCCGGGTTTTGCGGGCAGCCTGATCACCCATGTCCTGCCCAATGCGCTGCTCGCCGCCACGGCGATGGGGTGGAGCGTGCCGGCGGCGGCGCTGGTCGTCGCCGCGCTGGCCGCCCGTTACCTGGTCAAATGGCGGATCGATCGTGTCGCCTGCTTTCGGGCGGCACCCGCCTGGTGGCTTCCCGCACGCGACCTGCTCTCATTTGCCGTGTTTCTTGCTACGTTTTTCACGCGCCGCGTTGATTGGCGCGGGTCACGCTTTAGGGTGACCCGCGACGGCAGGCTGATCCCGACGAGGTCCCGATGACGATGCGCGCGCTTTTCCTTCAGGCTCCGTCGTTTGACGGTTATGACGGCGGCGCGGGCGCCCGCTATCAGATGAAGCGGGAGGTGAAATCCTTCTGGTACCCGACCTGGCTGGCGCAGCCCGCCGCGCTGGTCGAGGGGTCGAAGCTGATCGACGCGCCGGCGCACGACCTGTCGTTCGAGGACATTGCGCCGGAGGCGATGCGCCGCGATCTCGTCGTGCTCCATACCTCGACGCCGTCGTTCCGCCAGGACGTGCGCGCGGCCGAAATGCTGAAGGCGCTCAACCCCGCGCTCAAGATCGGCATGATCGGATCGAAGGTCGCGGTCGAAGCGGAGGGCAGCCTGAAGGCCTCCGATGCGATCGACTTCGTGTGTCGCAACGAATTCGACTTCACGATCAAGGACATCGCCGACGGCATGGACTGGGACCGGGTCGACGGGATCAGCTATCGCGACCGCAACGGCGCGATCGTCCACAATCCCGACCGTGCCGTGCTGACCGATATGGATCAGCTGCCCTTCGTGACGCCGGTCTACAAGCGGGACCTGGTGATCGAGAAATATTATGGCGGCTATCTGAAGCACCCATATGTCAGCTTCTATACCGGGCGGGGGTGCAAATCGCGCTGCACCTTCTGCCTGTGGCCGCAGACGGTGGGCGGGCACAACTACCGCGTCCGTTCGATCGGCCATGTCATCGACGAGGTAAAGTACGTCCTCGGCGCCTTCCCGCAGATGAAGGAATTGTTCTTCGACGACGACACGCTGACCGACAACACCCAGCGTGTGGAGGCGCTTGCGGTCGAACTCGGCAAGCTCGGCGTCACCTGGTCGTGCAATGCCAAGGCGAACGTGCCGTACCGCACGTTGAAGATCATGCGCGACAACGGTCTGCGGTTGCTGCTCGTCGGCTTTGAAAGCGGCAACCAGCAGATCCTCCACAACATCAAAAAGGGGATGCGGGTCGAAGTCGCGCGTCAGTTCGCGAAAGACTGTCGCCAGCTCGGCATCGCCGTCCACGGCACCTTCATCCTGGGTCTGCCGGGCGAAACGCATGAGACGATCCGCGAGACCATGGCCTTTGCGCGCGAGGTCAATCCGCACACCATCCAGGTGTCGCTGGCCGCGCCCTATCCCGGCACCTTCCTGCATCGCCAGGCGACCGAGAATGGCTGGTTCGATTCGTCGGGCGATCTGCTCAACGACGACGGTAACCAGATCGCGCAGCTGAGCTACGATCACCTGTCGGCAGGCGAGATCTTCGACGCGGTCGAGGTCTTCTACAAGAGCTTCTATTTCCGCCCGAGCAAGATCGCCTCGATCGTGGGCGAAATGGTGCGCGACGGCGACATGATGAAGCGGCGACTGCGTGAAGGAGTCGAATTCTTCCGCTTCCTGCGCGACCGCAAGGAAGCGGCCTGACCCGTCGCGGCCGGGCCGTTCCGACATGAGCCGGGCCAATTGGGCGCTGCTCGCCGCCGTTGGCGTGACCATGCTCGGCCTGGCGGTCACGCTGGCACTGATCGGCGCGGTCGGCGCGCGTGACGTGCTGGCGGTGCTGGCGCGGATCGGCGCCGTCCCTTTCCTCGTCTACGCCGCCTACACGCTGTTCATCCTCTCGGTGCTCGGCCTGGCGTGGCAGGTGCTGACCCCCGGCCTGCCCGTCGCCACCTTCGTCTGGGCGCGGACGCTGCGCGAGGCGGCGACCAACTTGCTGCCCTTTTCGCAATTCGGCGGGATCGTCGTCGGGCTGCGCGTCCTGGTGGCCGGGCGCGTGCCCCAGCCGGTCGCCTATGCGTCCCAGGTCGCGGACCAGACCGCCGAACTGGCCGCGCAGCTGGTCTACACGCTCTATGGCGTCGCCGCGCTGCTGCTCGTCCTCAACGGGGCGGGCGGCGGCGGCGACGTGCGCCGGCTCGCGCTGGTCGGGCTGGCGGCCAGCGTCGCGATCATCCTGGCGTTCGCGTTCGCGCAGCGGCCGATGCTCGCGCTGGCCGCACGGATCGGCGGCGCGATGCTGCCGGGATCGGCGGCGACCCTGATCGAGGTGCGCGCCCGGCTCGATGCGATCTATGCGCGGCGCGGGCGGCTGATCGCGTGCTTCCTGCTCCACCTTCTCGCCTGGGTGGCGAGCGGGGCGGGCGCGGCGATCGTCCTCGACTTTATCGGGATCGAGATCTCGCTGCATGCGGTGATCGTCATCGAAAGCCTGATCTTCACGCTGCGCACCGCCGCCTTCCTCATCCCCGGCGGGGTCGGGGTGCAGGAGGGGGCTTACGTCCTGATCGGCCCGCTGTTCGGCCTGCCGCCGGAGGCAGCACTCGCGCTGTCGCTGGCCAAGCGCGCCCGCGACCTGATCGTCGATGTCCCCGCGCTCCTCGTCTGGCAGCTGGGCGAGTTGCGCTCGGTCGCGGCACGTCGCGAGCGGTAGCGGCTCGACCCCGGGCGGGCGCTTGGTCGATTATTGTCAAAAAGCGATGACAAACCGCAAGTCCCGTGCGGTTGACATGGACTTGCCGGGCTCGGTTTCGGTAGCTTTCGGCATTCCGGCAGGCCGCGTCGCCGCCGGGTCAAGGACGAATGCGGAGAAGTCGTCATGCCGACCACGCCCGACACGCCGTTGCTGGATACGGTTGCCACGCCCGAGGATCTTCGCAGGC
>NZ_LSHX01000045.1 GCF_001555965.1 Sphingomonas sp. CCH21-G11 | reverse complement strand
GGGTTGGGGTGGGGGGTGTCCATTGAGAGGCGCATCGGAAATCAACGGCGCCGCGAAATTGAATCAAGTTTGCCCGTCACCCCGGACTTGATCCAGGGTGACGGAGAAATCTGGGATGCGCTGCGATCAAATGCGCATTCCGGGCCAGGCTTCGAGAATCGCGGCCGCGCAAGCTCCCCACCCATCCCTCCGTCGAAGGGCCAACCCGCAAAAAGAAAGCGGCGCGCTCCCCCCGGGGAACGCGCCGCTTCTGTTCCGGTCGATGCCGCAGTCGGATCAGAAGCCGATGCGGGTCCGCACCCCGTAGAAGCGCGGCAGGCCCGGATAGCCGGCCGTGGTGCCGGTCTGTTCAGGCACCGGGAAGCCGGTGATGTTGTAATACTGGTCGAAGACATTCTCGACGAAGAACTCGACGCTGCGTTGCCGGTCCTCGCTCTGAATGCCGATGCGGGCATTGACCAGCGGATAGCCCGGGTTGCGCACAAGGGTGCGGCCGTTCACGTCGGGCGGCGTACCGGCGATGTTGACGGCGCTGTTATAGCGCATGTCGGCGTGGAGCAGCGCCTGATAGCCGCTGCTGCCCAGTGCCGGCGTCCAGGTCGTCGCCACCGTGACGACATTCCGCGGCTGGTTCAGGAACTGTTCGCCTTCCAGGCCCTGCAGCGGCGTGCCCGCGAAGTTGTTGCTCTCATCGAAGCTTGCGTCGAGATAGGTGTAGCCGGTGCGGATGATCAGCTCGCGGACGGGCTGGAAAATCGCCTCGGCTTCGACACCGCGTCCCGAGCCATCGGGCACGTTCAGGACTACGAAGTTGTTGCCGCTGAAGATGAGCGTCTGCAGGTCCTGGAACTTCTGGTAGAAGGCGGCGACGTTCAGCGTGAACTTGCGCGTGAAGCTCGCCTTGAACCCGACTTCGAAGCTGTCGACGACTTCCTTGCCGAACTCCAGATCCTCGGCCTGCGGGCCGTTGCCGCCCAGCAGCACGCTGTCGAATGTCGCCTGGTCGAGATTATAGCCGCCCGACTTGAAGCCGCGATCATAGCTGGCATAGCCCAGAATGTCGGGCGTGAACTTGTACGCGAGCTTGGCGGTGCCGGTGATCTGGCTGTCCGAGCGGCGGTCGTTGTAGACACCGTTGAACTCGTTGTTCACCGCCGGGTTGCAGCTGAGCAGGAACAGGTTGTTGAACAGCCCGGCACCGCGCAGGATGTTGGCATAGACGTTGGCCGCGGGGTTGCCCGCGCGCACCTGGTCAAAGAAGCCGCAGCTGCCGGTATTGTTGTTGATCGACGCGTCCAGCGTCTTGCGCTCGTAATTGTAGCGCGCACCCAGCGTGATCGACAAATCGTCGGTCACGTTGATGATGTTATGGGTGAAGATCGCGAAGGCATCGGTCTTTACGCGGAAATCGTCATTGTTGTTGCCCTGGCCTGCTGCGGCGCGCGGCAGCGGTGCAAGCGACAGCGCGGCAAGCCCCGGCACCGTCGCCAGCGCGCCACGATAGGCGGTCACCAGCGGCGCCAGCGCACCATAGGCGGCCGGCGGTGCGGCCGGATTGGCGAGCACCTGGCCAAAGGTCGGAACCGTCGGGCCAAGCGAGCCGTAGAAGCTGACCGGCGTGCCGAACAGCGGGCGCAGCGCCGCGTTGAAGATGCTGTCGACATATTGGTTGGCATCGGTGCCGAAGCGCACCGTGTCGCGCAGCGTGTTGGTTTCGTTGAGGTAGAAGCCGCCGACCAGGAAGTCGAGCACGCCGCCGAAGGCCGAACCCTGGAACCGGATTTCCTGGGTGAAGTCCTTCAGCTCGTTGCGATAATCCTCGCGATACGCGCGATCGAGCCCGGAGAAGTCGATGTCCTGATCGCGCAGCACGCGCCAGTTGCGATAGGCGGTGATCGACGTCAGCTTGTTGTCGCCGATATCGATGTTGAATTCGCCTGAGAAACCCCAGTCCTTGACCGCCTCGCCATAGCCGCGCTCGGGCGAGATCGCCTGGGTGCGGTCCGACGGCGGGCCGGTGTAGAGGCCGTCGCGCCCGCGCGCGCCGGCAAGTCCCTCGACGATCGGCGCGAACTGGCCGGGCGTGATGTTCACCGCGCCACAGCATTCCTCATCGGTTTCGTAATAGTCGCCGATCAGGCGGAACGAGAAGGTCGAGGTGTCGTACAGCGCCTGGCCACGGACATAATAACGGTCGATATTGTTGATCGCGCGGTCCGAATTTGAATCTTCGATATAGCCGTCGCGCTTGCGATAGCCGGCGTCGACGCGCAGCGCGAGCGCCTCAGCCACCGGTCCGGTGATCGCGCCCTTGACGATGTACTGGTCGTAATTGCCGTAGGTGCCTTCGATATAGCCGCCCAGCTCGAACTTGGGCTGCGCGGTGAAGATCGACAGCGCGCCGGCCGAGGTGTTGCGGCCGAACAGCGTGCCCTGCGGCCCGCGCAGCACTTCGACGCGCTCGAGCTCGGGCAGCTCGGCGAGCGCGACGCCTGCGCGCGCGCGAAACACGCCGTCGATGAACACGCCGACCGCCGGTTCGAAACCGGGATTGTCGCCCGCGGTGCCGACGCCGCGGATGAAGATCGACGAACCGGTCGCCGACGACTGGCCAGTCGTGGTCTGAAGGCTGGGCGCAAGCTGTTCGAGGCCGCGAATGTCCTGGACGCCGGCGTTTTCCAGCAGCTCGGTGCCGACGGCGGTGATCGCGATCGGGACTTCCTGGACCGTCTCGTTGCGTCGGGTTGCCGTGACGACGATGTCGTTGGCGGAATCATAGTCTTCCTGGACGGCGGGCGCGTCGGGCGCACTGTCCTGGGCAAAGGCCGGCGTGGCGATCAGCAGCGACAGCGCGGTCGCCGACAGGAAGTCGGTGCGTTTCATTCTTGCGTTCCCCTCCAGGGCACCGACCCTAGTCCAAGGGTACGGTTGCTTTTCTTGTGTCGCGCCAGCTAACGCTCACCTTCCGGGTGCGTCAAGGGGATTTGGCGCGTTCGGCCACGTCGTCGGGCAGCAGTGCAAGAACGACACAGTTGCAAAGTGGAACCGATCGGGTTCTTCGCGGGGTTGCCGTAACGTCAAGCCCGACAAGGGAAATTGAGCATGGACCTGGATGACGACGACGCGATGAGCAACGGCGACCTGGTCGCCCCGCTGCCGAAGATTCCCGTGCCCGACGAGGTGGCCGACGCGGTACGGACGCTGATTCGCTGGGCGGGCGACGATCCGACGCGCGAAGGGTTGCTCGACACGCCCAAGCGGGTGGCGCGCGCCTGGCGGGAATATTGCTCGGGCTATGACGAGGATCCGGCGCATCACCTGGAGCGCGTGTTCGAGGAAGTCGGCGGCTATGACGACATCGTCCTGCTGCGCGACATTCCGTTCCAGTCGCATTGCGAGCACCATATGGCGCCGATCATCGGCAAGGCGCACATCGCCTATCTGCCGACCAACTGGGTGGTCGGCATCTCGAAGCTCGCTCGCGTGCTGCACGGCTATGCGCGCCGGTTGCAGGTGCAGGAGCGCCTGACCGCCGAAGTCGCCGACTGTATCTGGACGCACCTGAAGCCCCGCGGCGTCGCGGTGGTGATCGAGGCGAGCCACGCCTGCATGACCGCGCGCGGCGTCCGCACCCCCGGCGTGTCGATGACCACCAGCCGCATGATGGGCGTTTTTCGCGACGACGAACGCTCGCGCCGCGAGGTGCTGGCGCTGATGGGGCAGAAATAGGGGCGGGTG
>NZ_LSHX01000044.1 GCF_001555965.1 Sphingomonas sp. CCH21-G11 | reverse complement strand
GGCGGGGATGGGCGCTTGCCGACCTGTCCCGGCACACGACAGATCCCGCTCAGCGCGCCAGCGCGGCCGCCCTGGCGCGCGCCGAGCTGGACGAGGCGTTTGCCCGACCCTGGCCAGTGCCGCTGCGCGGGCTGGGCGCGCTGGCGCTGCGGGCGCGCATGGACCTGACGGTGCCGCACGACCAACCGGTGCCGCACGGCGCGCCGCGAAGGGTCGCGCGGCTGTTGTGGCATCGCATGTCGGGGCGATAAAGCCGATTGCCGCCACGCGATCGCCGCGCCAGAGTGACGCCAAGCGGTCACGATCGGGGGAGGGGACGCCAATGCTACGCTGGATCGCGGGTATCGGCGCGCTTGTCCTGCTGGGCCTTGGCGGGGTGCTGTTGTTCTTCAGCGGCGCGAACAGCCAGACCCCGGCGCTGCCGCCACCGCCGGCCCCGGCAGCGGCGGAGGCACCCGTTGCGCCGATGCCCGACAACGTCCCCGCCGCGCCGGCCGCATCGCGCGAGGAGCGGCGCTTCAACCGCTATGACAAGGACCGTGACGCGGCGATCACGCGCGCCGAATATCTCGCCAGCCGGCGCAAGGCGTTCGCGCGGCTGGACGTCAATGGCGACGGGCGGCTGAGCTTCGAGGAATGGGCGGTCAAGACGACCGAACGCTTTGCTAAGGCCGACGCCAACCGCGACGGCGCGATGAGCCGGGCGGAGTTCGCCACCACCGCGGTCAAGCGCAAGCCGGCGGCGGCGCGCTGCGCATGCCCGCCCGCAGCGGCTACGGACGCCGACGGCGAGTGAGCTTCACGCTGCGGCCCAGGCGCTGAACGCGTCGCGGGCGCGGGCGGTGTAGAGCAGCTTGCGATCGGCCTTCTTGCTGCGCACCGTGATCGGCGGCATCAGCCCGAAATTGACGTTCATCGGCTGGTAGCTTTCGACCGCCGCGCCGCCGGTGATATGGCCGAGCAGCGCGCCCAGCGCGGTTTCGACCGGGGGCGGCGTCAAGACCTCGCCCTTCAGCTCGGCGGCGGCGAAGCGCCCGGCAATCAGGCCGATCGCCGCGCTTTCGACATAGCCCTCGCACCCCGTGATCTGGCCGGCGAAGCGGACGTTGGGCCGCGATTTCAGCCGCAGCGTCGGATCGAGCAGTTCGGGCGAGCGGATGAAGGTGTTGCGGTGCAGCCCGCCCAGCCGCGCGAACTCCGCCTGCTCGAGTCCCGGAATGGTGCGGAAGATGCGAACCTGTTCGGCATATTTGAGCTTGGTCTGAAAACCGACCATGTTCCACAGCGTGCCGGTCGCATTGTCCTGGCGCAGCTGGACGACGGCGTGCGGCCAGCGCCCGGTGCGCGGATCGTCGAGCCCGACCGGCTTCATCGGGCCGTAGCGCAGCGTGTCGAGCCCGCGCTCGGCCATCACCTCGATCGGCATGCAGCCCTCGAAATAGGGGACATCCTCCCACTCGCGGAACTCGGTCTTTTCGCCGTCGAGCAGCGCCTGGTGAAAGGCGCGATACTGGTCCTGGTTCATCGGGCAGTTGATGTAATCGCGCCCCTCGCCCTTGTTCCAGCGCGACTGGAACCAGGCGGTATCCATGTCGATCGTGTCGAAATGGACGATCGGCGCGATCGCGTCGAAGAAGGCGAGCGAGTCCTTGCCCGTCTCAGCACCGATCGCATCGGCGAGCGCGGGGGCGGTGAGCGGGCCGGTGGCGACGATCGCGGGGCCGTGTGGCAGCGTATCGACGCGTTCGCGCACCACCGTGATGTTGGGATGTTGGGCCAGCGCCGCCGTCACCGCATCGGCGAAACCGTCGCGATCGACCGCGAGCGCGGAGCCGGCGGGCACTTTGTGTCGGTCGCCCATCGCCATGATGAGCGAACCGAGCGCGCGCATTTCAGCATGGAGCAGCCCGACCGCGTTGCGCTCCGCATCGTCGGAGCGGAAGCTGTTCGAGCAGACGAGTTCGGCGAGCCGGTCGCTCTGGTGCGCCGGCGTCATCTCCCCCGATCCGCGCATTTCCGAAAGCCGGACCTTGAGCCCCGCGCTGGCGAGCTGCCAAGCCGCCTCCGACCCGGCGAGGCCGCCGCCGATGATGTGGATGTCGTGGGTCTGGGTCATGCGTTCGTTTCAGGTGGAAGTTGACACTAGGTTGACACTGTGGCGGTCGGTTCGATGGGGCCGAAGCGCGTCCGGGTGGGACGCGTCGTCGCGATCTCCCACCCGGCAGGTTTCGGACTGCCCCGCGATGCGCGCCACTCGGTCAGGGACGAGCGACCGGCAATAGCGACCCGCGCGCGTGTAGGAAAGGGCAGGGCAGGGCCGCGTCAGTCCGGGGCCTTGCCTTCGGCGCGCTGCTTGACCAGCGCGAGCAGATTGCTCTCGACATCGCCAAGCAGGAATTCGCCCCACAGGCTGGAATAATCGTTGACCGCGGTCTGCATCCAGTAGCGGGTGGTCAGCGTCACGCGCGTCCGTCCGGGTGCCACCGGGTCGAGGCGATAGCCGCCAGTGGTGATCCGAAAATAGGGGCTTTTCGGCATCAGATGACGGTCGGTGAAGGCCCAGCCGTTCAAATCGTCGAACACGAAACGCCACGACAGGCGACGGCCCGCCTGCCATTCGGTCACGATCTCACGAAACCTGATCTGGTTTTCCCACCGCGCGATGCGCTGCGCACCGACACCGGCGCCGAGCAGTTGCGCGCCGACCGGACGCGGAATGCCGATCACGTCCTGCGACAGATTCCAGCCGCCTTCATCGGGGCGGACGTCGGGAATGCCCTCCAGCAAGGGCCAGATCTGCGCCGGCGTCGCCGAGACGACGATCGACCGGGTTACCGCGCGCTCGGTCTGCGGAAGAGGAATATATGGCTCGACCTGCATTGCGACCAAAGGCAGCGCCAGCATGGCGACCGAGTAGGTTCGGGCATCACCATGCCGATGGCGATGACGGTACATGCGCGTCGCAGTCGCCCCGACAAAGCTGCTGGTCATCCATAATGGCGAGAGCATCAGGATGCAGATCGTCCCTTCGTGGAGGATGAAGATGCTCGCGAGCACCACCAATCCCATCAGGATCAGCGGGACGCTGTGATAATATTTGCGCGGGCGCGTGTTCAGCGGATCACCGACATAGCAGATGAACGACGTCACCGCCGCCGGCAGGATGAGAAGAAAGGTGAAGCTGACGACGCCGAACCCCGGCTGAACCGCCTGGACCAGGACATAGACGCCCAAAAGGAAGGCAGCGGCGACGGCGAAAGCGACCAGGACGCGCCCGATGGCATGTTCATGTGGCGGCGTTGGCAGCTCGACGTCCATGATTAATCTCCATTACCGTTGTTTCTGTAATCACCGAAAATACGAGATGTGGCTGTGCGTCATTCCGCGTCGCGCTAGCCCTTGCTGCCGGGAATGAACCGCGCGACGCGGGCGCCCATTTTCATGAGAGCGACCAGCGTCGGCTTGGGCAGGCCGCGGACCTGATCATACCAGCCCGACAGGGTGCCGATGAATTCGTGCATCCGCATCACCCGTTCGCGCAGGTGCGGCGGGGCGGTCTTGTCCTCCCCGAGCCGGGCCGAGAGTTCAGCGAGCAGCTGGATCGTCGGATCGATCTCGCGCCGCTTGCGCTCGCTGCTGATCCGCATCAGCATTTCCCACAGATCGGTTTCCGCGACGAAATGATCGCGACGATCGCCCTCCACATGGACGCGGCGGATGATCGAATAGCTCTGAAGCTCCTTGAGCGCCGTCGAAACGTTGGAGCGCGCAAGCCCCAGCGTGTCGCAGATGTCCTCGGCCGTGATCGGCGACGCGGAAAGATAGAGCAGGGCGTGGACCTGGGCGACCGAGCGGTTGACCCCCCAGTGCACGCCCATCTCCCCCCAATGAAGGATGAACGCCTTGGCATCAGGATGGTCGAACAACGACACTGTATTCTCCGGTTTCTGTGAAAACAGAAATGTCGGAAATTGATGTGCATGTCAAGCGGGAGGATTTCGCACCTCCGGCTTGGTCCCGATCGGCTCGGCTGGCGAGCAGATCGTTTTCGTTGTGCTTGCGGACAGGCCCCGCACCCTCTCCGCTGAAAGACGCATGAGAATTCTCGTCCCTCGATACGCGCCTTCGCCTTCGCTAAGTCGCACCTCAGAATGAGCGATAACGGAAACTTTCACAAAGGTCGGCCATCTTTCCCTCGTCGCCCCGGCCTTGAGCCGGGGTCCCGCTGCCTGATCCGGCGCAAGAGAAAGCGGGACCCCGGGTCAAGCCCGGGGTGACGGGAAGAGTCCTGCCGCACAGCGATCAACATGCGCTTTCTGACTCAGACGCTCAGGATGAGCGGTGCCTACGGACGTTATCTGGTGATGAATCCCGGGCTCATCCGGGAAGCTGGACCGTGCCGTCGCCATCCCGGCTGAGCGGGGCGTGGACGGTGATGCTGGCCATGGTGAGGCGGCCGTAGAGATGCGGGAACAGCGCGCCGCCGCGCGAGGCTTCCCAGCGGATGGCGTCGCCCAGAGGCGCCAGGTCGACCGCGGCGATCCAGAGGTCGGACTGGCCGGCGAAATGCCGGTCCACCGTCTCGGTCACCTGATCGGCGGTGGAGAGGTGGATATAGCCGTCGGCGAGGTCGACCTGCGCACCGTCGAAGCGGTCTTCGCGCAGTGCCGCCATCTGGTCGGCGGTCAGGATCTTGTAGGCGGTGGCGGGGTGGGTCATCGCGCGGTCATGCCCACCCCCGGCCCCTCCCGCAAGCGGGAGGGGCCGGGGG
>NZ_LSHX01000043.1 GCF_001555965.1 Sphingomonas sp. CCH21-G11 | reverse complement strand
GGGATGAGGCGCGACATCCGGTGACAATGGCATGGGATGGGGGGTGTAGGACAGCGGGCGGAAAGTGGGCCGGGAGCGGAATGGCAGCTCCCGCGAAGCCAAATGCGATAATCGAACTCTCGTAACCATTCCCCGGAAGCGGTCGAGTGCGGAAGGACTAGCTATGAAGCAGGCGTTCGCTGCATCAGCCGACATGCAAGATATGACTCACCCCACCGGGTGGCAAATGTCTCTGAAACCTCAAACCAACCGGCACCCGGACCGCCGGCACCATGGTTAGCGCCCATGCACGAGCATTGGCATTCGTGCCCTTGAGCGTTCATGCATCTCGAAGCGCACTTCTCCTGCTCACGATAGGGCTGGATGATGTATAGCTTGGGATGCTTGCTGAGGATGTGATCGACAAGATCGCTGAACCAGTCTTGGGCGACTTCCCAACCTTTATAGCGATCAAGCCATTCGGGCTGACGGCCCTGAGGCCTCACCGCTTGTAGAAAGGAGCAGGCCGCACGTCGTTCTTCAAATCTATCGCTAGGCTGGGGTAGCTTGACTCGAAGTTTGTACCCCTTTCCCTTGCGGACAATGACGGGGATTTCGTCCTGCTTCCAAATGCGTCGAAGATCGTAAGATGCGCTCTGGTCCATAGGATCGTTGATCTTCCACGCTGTTGGTGGTGTCGCTATGCTGCCTTGAAGGGGGCAGGATGACAATCGAGCGACTTCAACTTCTGCGCAACGTCGGACAGTTCGATTCCGTCACCGCCGGCGCGCAGGCTCCGCTCGCCAAGCTATCGCTGATCTATGCCGAGAACGGTCGTGGCAAGACGACACTCGCCACCATCCTGCGCTCGCTCGGCACGGGTGACACGGCGCTGATCGAGGAGCGGCGCCGGCTTGGTTCCGCCAATGCGCCGCATATCGTTCTAGCGTCGGCCGGAGTGCCATTTACCTATCAGAACGGCGCTTGGTCGGTGCTTAATCCCGACATCGCCGTGTTCGACGACGGATTCGTCGCCGCCAATGTTTGCTCCGGCATTGTGATCGAGACGGCGCACAAGCAGAACCTCCACGAGTTGATCTTGGGAGCGCGCGGCGTCGCGCTGAACAGCGCTCTTCAAGGCCACGTCGAACGGGTCGAGGAGCACAACCGCGCTCTGCGCCTGAAGGGTGATGCCATACCCGCCGCGGCCCGCGGCACTCTTACCGTCGATGCCTTCTGCAAGCTAGCGGTCGACCCGGTGATCGACGCGAGAATCGCCAAGGCAGAGCAAAGCCTATCCGCGGCTCAGGCCGCCGGGACGATCCGGGTGCGCCCTATCTTTACGGCGCTATCTCTACCAACCTTCGATCGCGATGGCCTGAATGCCTTGCTCGCGCGCGGCTTGCCGGCGTTGGAGGCCGACGCCGCCGCGCGGGTAAAGGCTCACCTCCGCCGCCTTGGTCGAGATGGGGAGACATGGGTAGGGGAAGGCATGACGCGCATCGTCGGCGCGTCAGAGGGCCAACCGGGCGAGATATGCCCATTCTGCGCCCAGGATCTCGCCGCTTCACCGCTGATCCGGCATTACCAAGCCTATTTCAGCGATGCCTATGCCGAGCTGCGCAACACGATCAACCAGACCGGGAAGGGGATCAACACGACGCATGGAGGCGACGTGCCGGCGGCCTTCGAGCGAGCGGTGCGCGTGGCGGTCGAAAATCGGGAGTTCTGGCGGCCCTTCACCGACGTACCCGATATCGACATCGACACGGCCGCGATCGTCCGCGCCTGGAGCGCGGCGCGCGACGCCGTGCTCACAATCCTGCGCGCAAAAGCTGCCGCGCCACTAGACGCGATGGAGCTACCGCCAGAATGCATGGCCGCGATCGACGCCTATGACGTTCATCGCGCGCTGGTTGCCGACTTCTCGGACGTGCTCCTTGCCCGCAATCCATCGATCGCCATCGTCAAGGAACAGGCGGCGGTCGCCGACATAGCAACGCTGTCCGACGATCTCGCCAAGCTCACCGCTGTCAGGACGCGGCACCACGCACTCACCGCGGCGCTTTGCGATGCATACCTCGCGGAAAAGGCAGCCAAGAAGGCGACGGAAAAATTACGCGATGAGGCTCGCGCCGCGCTCGACCAATATCGAGGAGGTGTCTTTCCCGCCTACGAGGCCGCGATTAACGATTATCTGGGCCGCTTCAACGCCGGCTTTCGACTTGGCTCCGTCACGTCGGTGAACAACCGGGGCGGGTCGTCCGCCAGCTATAGCGTCCTCATCAACAACGTCGCAGTCGCGTTGAGCGCCGATGGTGGTCCTTCGTTCAAGAACACGCTCAGCGCCGGCGATCGAAACGCTCTCGCCTTAGCCTTCTTCTTCGCCTCGCTCGAGCAGGATCCCCGACTGGCGGAAAAGGTCGTGGTCATCGACGATCCCATGACAAGCCTCGATGAACATCGACGGCTCACGACGGTCCAGGAAATGCGGCGGCTATATGGACGGGTGCGTCAGATGATCGTGCTGTCCCACTCCAAGGCGTTTCTATGCGCCGTGGGGGAAGGCGCGGACCGGACGGCTCGCTGCGCCCTCCAGATCGTGCGGAGCGGCGGGGGATCGACGCTTGCCCCTTGGGACGTGCGGCAGGACACGCTCACGCCGCACGATCGGCGGCACGAGCTCGTGCGGGAATATCTCCGAACCAGTGATCCTACGCGCGAGCGAGAAGTCGCCGCAGCGCTCCGCCCAATCTTGGAAGCGTTCATGCGGGTGGCTCACCCCGAAACTTTCCCACCGGGCACGCTGCTCGGCTCATTCATCGCTATTTGCCAGCAACGGCACGGTGGGCCCGGCGAGATATTGTCACCCGCTGCGACGTCAGAACTACGCGCGCTGCTCGATTACGCCAACGCCTTCCACCATGATACGAACCCGGCTTGGGAAACCGCCCTTATCAACGATCGGGAGCTGCTTGGCTTCGCCACCCGGACGATCGCCTTCGCCTCGCGGTAGCTAATTTCCGTCTCCACCGAATCGGCGTTAGCGAACGGCGACTTTCAGGATAGGTCGATAACAGGGCAAATGGCCGATGTTAGGGCGCTCTTCCCCCCCTTCAAAACACCGCGATCGCCGCGTGGAGCGTCAGCGCGACCAGCGCCAGCGTGGCGAGCGCGAACAGGGCGAAGCGGACGATGACGCGATTGGTGGTGACCTGGACGAGGCTGTGCGCGATGCGCAGCGCGACATAGGCCCAGGCAAGCGCGAGGTTGAACCCGCCGCCCCAGCCGGTCAGCGCGAGCACGATCGCCACCGCATAGAAGATCGTCGGCTGTTCGAGCAGATGGTTGTAATTGTCGGCGGGCCAGCCGGCGCGTGCGTCCAGCCGCTGGCGCAGGTCCGCGCCGGTGCCGCCGACCAGCGTGGTGGCATCGATGCCGGCGCGCCGCATCGCCGGGATGCGGCGGACGTACATCCATCCCCACATCACGAGCGTCCACGCGGCGAGCGCGACGACGGGCGCGAGGATCGGGCTGTGGCTGGTCATGGTGATGCTCCCCCCTTTTGTTCGGGGGCAGCGTGGCGGGATGCGTTGCGGATTGCAACGGGGTTTGGGGG
>NZ_LSHX01000042.1 GCF_001555965.1 Sphingomonas sp. CCH21-G11 | reverse complement strand
CGCCGACAGCCTGCGCGCGATGGAGCCCGCCTTGCCCGCGCCGGCCGACCAGTTGCTCGATGCCGACACGCTCGCGCACGAACTCAACATTGCCGAGGTTGCCGACGGCGTGCTCCCCCACTTCCTGCGCGAACAGCGGCCGCCCAAGTCGGCGGCGCGCCAGGCGGCGGAGGACGCGGCGGCGATCGAGAAACGCTGCCTCGCCGCGATCGGGAAGTTCAATAGCGGGGAGGACATGACCGACGAGGAATTCGCCGACGCCTGCTATTATCTCGATCCCGCCAGCAATCCGCCACCAAAGCTCCGCCCGCGACGCGGCCGGCGATAGTGTCAAGCCAGTGTCAACTTCCGCGACAGGCCCCCGCGCCACGCGCCCTTGCCCGGCGGGGCGCGTCTAGCCCTTGATGTTCACCATCGCGACCGGCTTGTCCTTGGTCGACGGGTTGGACGCGTTCTGCTTGGGCGGGCCTTCCTTCTTGGGTTTGCGGATTTCGCGATTCGATTTCTTCTGGCTCTTGGCCATGACGGGTTCCAATCGGGGCGACAGGCCCCGCCGCGCCTTTAGCCTGTCACGCCCCCGCCGGCCCCATCAATTCGGCAGCGGCGGGGCAGGGTGCGCGCCTCACGCCGCCGCCACCGCCGCGCCGCCCGTGCCCGGCTGCACCGCCGCCGCTTCCTCGCGCACGCGCAGCATGGCGAGCGCCGCGATGGTCAGCACGCCGGCGGCAAAAGCCATCGTCCAGATCGGATCGCCGGGGAAGAACCGCTTCATGATCGATCCCATCACGGTCGCGACCAGCAATTGCGGCACCACGACGAACACGTTGAACAGCCCCATGAAGATGCCCAGCTTTCGCTGCGGCAGGTTCGACGCCAGGATCGCGTACGGCATGGCGAGGATGGAGGCCCAGGCGATGCCGATGCCGACCTCGCTCGCGATCAGCATCTGCGGGTCGCGGAACGCGAAGAAGCTCGCATAGCCCGCCGCGCCGCACAGCAATGCGACGACATGCGTGCGCACCCGCCCGATGCTGCGCGCCAGGACGGGCAGCAGCGTCAGCGCGGCGATCGCCGCCACGCCGTTATAGGTGGCGAACAGCACGTCGACCCAGTTGGCACCCTGTTGATAGGCCGGCGATGATGCGTCGGCGGCGCCATAGAAATACTGCGCGACCACCGGGGTCGTGTTGATCCACATGATGAACAGCGCCGACCAGCTGAAGAACTGGACGACCGCCAGCCGCTTCATGATGTCGGGCATGCCGGAAAAATCGCCGACGATGTGGCTCAGCATGTTCGCCTTGCCCCCGCCGCGCGCCATGCGGATCGCGACCATGCTGGCCAGGCCGTAGCCGGCGAGCAGCCCGCCGGCCAGATACACTTCCTTTTCCAGCCCCAGCAGGCCGACCGCCGCGATCACCGCCGCCCCCGCGCCGATCCAGATCAGGCACGAGGTCAGGCTGCGCGCCGCCAGCACGCGCACCGTGTGCTGCGCACCCTCCTCGTCCGCCGCGCCGTCGAACGCGGTCATCTGCGCGGGCGAATATTCGCGCGTCGTCACCACGGTCCAGGTGACCGCCAGGAACAACGCCGCCGCGCCGAACCAGAACGCGTAGCGGACCGTGTCGGGAATGCCCCCGGCGGCGGCATGGTTGGACACGCCCCATTGCTCGAGCGCCCAGGGAAAGATCGATCCGATCACCGCGCCGGCGCCGATGAACGCGGTCTGCACCGCATATCCCGCCGCGTGCTGGTCCTTGCGCAGCATGTCGCCGACGAACGCGCGGAACGGCTCCATCGATACGTTGAGCGACGCGTCCAGCACCCACAGCATGACCGCGGCAAAGATCAGCACCTCGCTCAGCGGCATGACCAGCAGCGACAGCGTCGCCAGGATCGCGCCCGCCAGGAAATAGGGGCGCCTGCGCCCCAGCCGGCCGATCCAGGTGCGGTCGCTCATGTGCCCGATCACCGGCTGGACCAGCAGCCCGGTCAGCGGGGCTGCGACCCACAGCGCGGGCAGGTCGTCCAGGCTGGTGCCCAGCGACTGGAAGATGCGGCTCATATTGGCGTTCTGCAGCGCGAAGCCGATCTGGATGCCGAAAAAGCCGAAGCTGATGTTCCACAGCCCCCAAAAGCCCTGGCGCGGCTTTTCCATCGTTCAGACATCCCTCAATCATGTGTCGGCGGGTGGCTTCTTGCGGCCGTTCCCGTCAGGCTAGGCCGCTTCGACGCCCCGGCAAAGCCGGGCGCGGCGCGGCGGCTTCACGTATTCGTATGCGGGTGCGCGTGGATCTGCGCGCCACAGCTCTGGCGCACGCGCAGCTGCACGGGCAAAAGCCGGCCCGGCGGCGTGCCGTCGCGGATGTGGACGATCAGTGCGTCGACCAGCGCCTGGCCCGCCGCGCGGGCGTCCTGCTGCACGGTGGTCAGCGGCGGCGTCGCCTGCGCGGCGGCGGGAATGTCGTCGAAGCCCACGACCGCGACGTCGGCGGGCACCGCGATGCCGCGGGCCTGCAAGGCGTGCATCGCGCCGATCGCGATCAGGTCGCTCGCCGCGACGATGCCGTCGAACGCGACGCCCGCCTCGATCAGCCGCGTCGCGGCGTCGTGGCCCGCCTGCTCCAGCGTGATCGCGTCGATTTGCAGCGCCGGGTCGCGCGCGATGCCCGCCGCGGCCAGCGCATCGACATGCCCCAGATAGCGGTCGCGGAACTCGGGATAATGATCGTCGCACGTGCCGATGAACGCGATGCGCCGCCGGCCCTGCGCGATCAGGTGGTCGGTCGCCAGCCTGCCGCCCGCGCGGTTGTCGCAGCCGATGGCGGTGTCGCGGTCCCCCGGCTCGGGCGATCCCCAGCGCACGAAATGCGTGCCCGCCGCGACCAGCTGCTCCAGCCGCGGGCGATAGAGCGCATAGTCGCCATAGCCGAGCAGGATGATGCCGTCGGCCTTGCCGCTGTCCTCATATGCCGTGTGCCAGTCGCTGGTCAGCTGCTGGAACGAGATGAGCAGATCATATCCCGCCGCGGCGGCGCTGCGCGTGATCGATCCCAGCATCGACAGGAAGAACGGATTGATCAGCGAATTGTCGGCGGTCGGATCCTCGAAGAACAACAGCGCCAGCGTCTGCGCGCTTTGCAGGCGCAGGTTCGATGCGTTCTTGTCGACCGTGTAGTTCAGCTCGCGCGCGATCTGCTGGATGCGCGCGCGGGTCTCCGGGCTGACCGCCGGGCTGCCCCGCAGCGCGCGCGACACGGTCGGCTGCGACACCCCCGCCAGATAGGCGATGTCGAACGATGTCGGTCGCTGCGACGCCGGGCGAGACACGCGGCTGTTCCTCTCCACCATGACGGGCGCGGTGCTTCTGCGGCTGTCGCCCCGCTCCACTGCTAATGCGGTTGTCGGCGCGGAACAAGTCGCGCACCGCGCGTGGTTGTGGCTCCGGCGCAACACTTGCGCGCTCCGCCGCACCGCAACAGCATACGTATGCCCCCTATTCGTCGGCGGGGTCGTCGAATTATCGAAGCCGACATTCGGCGGACCGCGCGTGGCGGAACCGTCACATCGACAGTTTTCGGGGCCAGGGCGGGACGACAATCGCCCAGCGTCGCTCAAGGGGAGGAATTCATGATCCGTCTTTCGAACACGCTCGACCGCCGTCTGCGCGGTGCGCTCGGCACCAGCGCCACCGCGATCGCCATGGCGCTCGTTTCCGCCACGCCCGCACTGGCCCAGGACGCCGAGCCCGCGCCGCAGGAAGCCGCGCCGGAGGATACCGGCGACGGCGAGGACATGGTCGTCATGGGCTATCGCGCCGCGGTCGAAAGCGCGATCTCGGTCAAGCGCGAATCCAGCGGCATCGTCGAAGCCTTCTCGGCCGAGGACATCGGCAAGCTGCCCGACGTGTCGATCGCCGAAACGCTGGGCCGCCTGCCGGGTCTCGCCACCCAGCGCCTCGACGGGCGCAGCCAGGTGCTGTCGATCCGCGGCCTCGGTCCCGACTTCTCGACCACGCTGCTGAACGGCCGCGAACAGGTGTCGTCCAGCGACAACCGCGGCGTCGAATATGACCAGTTCCCCGCCGAGCTGATCAGCAGCGGCGTCGTCTACAAGACGCCGTTCGCGGGCCTGATCGGCCAGGGCCTTGCCGGTTCGGTCGATCTGCGCACCATCCGCCCGCTGGCGGCGGGCAAGCGCGTCATCTCGCTCGCGGGCCGCTATGAGCTCAACGAGCGCGAGCAGCTGAACCCGGATTCGCCGCGCGACGGCTATCGCGGCACCTTCACCTTCGTCGACCAGTTCCTCGACGGTCGCCTGGGCGTCGCATTCGGTGTCGCGTATCAGTCGTCGCCGACCCAGATCCAGACCTTCGAAGCGTGGGGCTTCCCGACCTTCGACTTCAACAACGACAATTTCGGTATCCGCAACACCCGTGGGACCGCCACCACCAGCGACGATACCTTCACCGTGCGTCCCGAATATGCGCCCTATGTCGGCGCCGGGGTGATCGGCGGTGCCAAGCCCTATGTGAAGAGCACCGATCTCGACCGCCTGGGCATCTTCGGCGCGATCGAGTTCGAGCCGCTGGACGGCCTCAACGGCACCCTCGACATCTTCTATTCCGACTATTCGGAAAAGCAGTATCTGCGCGGCATCGAACTGCCGCTCTACTGGGGCGACGCGATCCTCCAGCCCGGCGGCACGGTCGAGGATGGCCTGATCACCAGCGGCACCTATACTGGGCTGAACCCCGTCGTCCGCAACGACTATAACCGCAAGGACACTGAAGCGCTCGCGGTCGGCTGGAACACCAAGTACGAGGACGATCAGTTCCGCGTCGAGCTCGACGTCAGCTATTCGCGTTCCGACCGCGAGGCGGAGGGCATCGAATCCTACAGCGGCCTGAGCTACGGCCGCGGCCTGCCCGAAGACACGCTGACCTTCTCGCGCCAGTCGGGTGGCATCTACCAGTTCGGGACCACGCGCAACTATGCCGACACCAGCCTGATCCGCCTGACCGACCCCCAGGGCTGGGGCGCGGGCAACGACCTGGTCCAGGCCGGTTTCAACAACTCGCCCAACACGCTCGACGAGCTGGCGCAGATCCGTTTCGCGGCGAAGAAGAAGTTCAGCGAGGAAAGCTTCTTCAGCGGCGTGGAAGTCGGCACCAACATCGCCCGTCGCACCAAGGAGCGCGATTTCTTCCAGACGTTCCTGACGCTGCCCGGTGCGACCAACTCGCTCGCCGGCGGGGCCACCCGCACCGCGCCGATCCCCGCGGAGGCGCTGCGCGGCAGCAACACCGGCCTCTACTTCCTCGGCTTCGGCGACCAGGTCACCTATGATCCGCTCTACCTGATCGCCAACGGTTTCTACAACCAGGTCTCGGTCGCGGCGTCGTCGTTCAGCGTGCCGCAGGACTGGCAGGTCGACGAGAATGTCTGGACCGGCTGGGTCCGCCTCGACATCGACGGCAATGTCGGCTCGCTGCCGGTGACCGGCAATCTCGGCCTTCAGGTCGTCAATACCGACCAGACCGCAACCGGCGCGCGCATCGTTGGCGGTGCCGGCGGCAGCGCGGGAACGATCAATGCGGTGTTCCTGCCGGTGGTTGACGGTGCGAGCTATGTGAACTGGCTGCCGAGCATCAACCTGAACTTCCAGGTCGCGCCCAACACCCAGGTTCGCGTTGGCGCGGCCCGCACGCTGGCCCGTGCGCGCATGGATCAGCTGAACGCCAGCCTGTCGCCGTCGGTCAACCTGACGCGGCTGACCTCGACCGATCCCAACCAGGCGGCGTTCAGCGCGTCGGGCGGCAATGCACGGCTGCGCCCCTATCTCGCCGACGGCGTCGACATCTCGGTCGAACATTATTTCGGGCGGCAGGGCTACATCTCGGTTGCCGGCTTCTACAAGAATCTGCGCGACTTCGTGAACCCGAACGACGCGTTCCTCACCGACTTCTCCTACCTGATTGCCAGCGAACTGACGCCGGCACAGGCGGCGGTGCTGGGGACGCCGATCGGCATCACGTCCGGCCCGACCAATCGCGGCGAGGGCTCGCTGAAGGGTGTGGAAGCGACGCTGTCGCTGCCGCTCGGCCTGCTGACCTCTGCGCTCGAAGGCTTCGGCATCCAGTCGAGCGGCTCCTACACCGACAGCGAAGTGACGCTGGGCGACAATCCGGATGCGATCACCGTGCCCGGCCTGTCGAAGTGGGTGGTCAACTCGACCGTCTATTTCGAACGCTGGGGCTTCGAAGCGCGCGCCAGCCACCGGTATCGCTCGAGCTTCCTCGCGGAAGTCCAGGGCATTTCGGCGACCCGCAACCTGCGCACTGCCCGTGCGGAATCGATCATCGACGCCCAGGTCGGCTATCGCTTCAAGTCGGGCGCGCTCGAGGGGCTGGCGCTCACCATTCAGGGCCTGAACCTGACCGACGAGCCGTTCATCACCTTCCAGAACGACTCGCGTGCGGTGATCACCAACGAGTCCTACGGCCGAACCTTCCTGTTCGGCGCGACGTACAGCTTCTAAGCTCGTGGCGCACGACCGCCGCCGGGCATGGACCGGCGGCGGCGCGTCGCGGGAGAGGAAGAGCCGATGATGCAGTCCGATCAAGGCACGGGCCCGGCGAAGATCCGGGTGGTGATCGTCGGCGGCGGCACGGCGGGGTGGATGACCGCGGCGGCGTTCGGCCGGCTGGCGGGCGCGGCCTGTCAGGTCACGCTGGTCGAATCGGAAGCGATCGGCACCGTCGGGGTGGGCGAGGCGACCATCCCGCAGATCCAGCTGTTCAATGCCGCACTCGGGCTCGACGAGGCAGAGTTCCTGCGCGAGACGTCGGGCACCATCAAGCTAGGCATCGAGTTCCGCGACTGGCTGCGGCCCGGCCATGCCTATATGCATGGCTTCGGCACGATCGGGCGTGGCCTGGGCCTCACCCCGTTCCATCATTACTGGCTGCGCGCCCGCGCGCTCGGCATCGCCGACGCGTTCGGCGCCTACGGGCTCAACAACGTCGCGGCCTATGCCGGCAGGTTCGCGCGCGTCGATCCGGTGCGGCACGCCCCCGCGCCCGCCATGCCGTACGCCTTTCACTTCGATGCCGCGCGTTATGCCGCCTATCTGCGCGGCAAGGCGGAAGCCGCCGGTGTTGCCCGCGTCGAAGGACGCATCATCGGGACGCGGCTGGCCGACAATGGCGACATCGCCGGCGTCACGATCGATGGCGGGCGCGAGGTGACCGGCGACCTGTTCATCGATTGCTCCGGCTTTCGCGGGCTATTGATCGGCGAGGCGCTGGGTGTCGGCTATGAGGACTGGCGCGACTGGCTGCCGTGCGACCGCGCGCTGGCGGTGCCATCGGAAAATGTCGCGCCGCCCGATCCGTTTACGCGCGCCACCGCGCGCACCGCGGGCTGGCAATGGCGCATCCCGCTCCAGCACCGCACGGGCAACGGCTATGTCTATGCCAGCCGGTTCGTGAGCGACGACGCGGCCGCCGCGACCTTGCTCGCCAATCTGGACGGCCCGGCGCTGGGCGATCCCCGCCCGCTGCGCTTCACGCCGGGCAAGCGCCGGACCTTCTGGCATCGCAACTGCGTCGCGGTCGGGCTGGCCAGCGGCTTTCTCGAGCCGCTCGAATCGACCAGCATCCATCTGGTCCAGACCGCGATCTCGCGCATCCTCGCCTTCCTGCCGGCCGGCGCGATGGCGGAGGCGGATCGCGCCGAATACAACCGGCTGACCCATTTCGAATATGACCATATCCGCGACTTTCTGGTGCTCCACTATCACGCCAATCAGCGGCACGGCGAACCGTTATGGGACCATGTCCGCACGATGGCGCTGCCCGGCGAACTGGTGCGCAAGCTCGACCTGTTCCGTGCCTCGGCGCGTGTGTCGCGGCGCGAGGACGAGCTGTTCGCCGAACCCGGCTGGCTTCAGGTCATGATCGGCCAGGGCGTGCTGCCCGACGCCTGGCACCCGCTCGCCGACGCATTGACCCCGGACCAGCTCGCCGATTTCCTGGGCGCGGTCCGCGACATCGCGGCCAATGCGGTGTCGGCGATGCCCAGCCATGCGCGCTTCCTCGACGGCATCGCCGCGGCACCGGCCACGCCACTGAAGGTCGCGCGATGATCGCGTTTCGCGCCCTCGCGCTCGCCGCCGGCCTTGCGCTCGTCATGCCCGCCGCCGCCCAGGATCTGCGCCAGCGGCCACCCGAGGACGAGGTGATCTATTTCGTCCTGCCCGATCGCTTCGCCAATGCCGATCCCGCCAACGACACCGGCGGCATCCGTGGCGACCGGCTGCGCCACGGCTTCGATCCGACGCACAAGGGCTTCTATCATGGCGGCGACCTGAAGGGGCTGATCGCGAGGCTCGACTATATCCAGTCGCTGGGCGCCACGGCGATCTGGCTGACGCCGGTGTTCAAGAACAAGGCGGTGCAGGGCGCGCCGGGCGAGGAAACGTCGGGTTATCACGGCTACTGGATCACCGACTTCACGACGGTCGATCCGCATCTCGGCAGCGAGGCCGACTTCAAGGCGCTGGTCGACGCGGCGCACGAGCGCGGCATGAAGGTCTATATGGACATCATCGCCAACCATACCGCCGACGTCATCCACAATGTGGAATGCGGCGACCGCGCGTGCGACTATCGCGGCCGCGCCGACTATCCCTACTCGACCGTCGGCGGCGTCGACGGCGCGCCGATCAATCCGGGGTTCGCCGGCGACCGGGTGATGACCGCGGACAATTTCGCGCGGCTGACCAACCCCAACTTCGCCTATACGCCCCGTGTCGCGCCGGGCGAGCGACAGGTGAAGGTGCCCGCCTGGCTCAACGATCCGATCTACTATCACAATCGCGGCAATTCGACCTTTGAGGGCGAAAGCTCGACCATGGGCGATTTTTCCGGCCTCGATGACCTGATGACCGAACATCCCCGCGTCGTGCAGGGGATGATCGACGTCTATGCCAGCTGGATCGACCGGTTCGGCGTCGACGGCTTTCGCATCGACACCGCGCGTCACGTCAATCCGGAATTCTGGGCGGCGTTCGCGCCGGCGATGCTGGAACGCGCGAAGGCGCGGGGCATTTCCAATTTCCACATCTTCGGCGAGGCGGCGTACAACGATCTGGAGCCCGGGCTGCTCGCGCGCCATACCATCGTCGACAAGCTGCCGAGCGTGCTCGACTTCGCCTTTTCGACCGCGGTGCGCGAAACCGTTGCGGGCGATCGCGGCACCGAACGTCTGGCGCGTCTGTTCGAGGGTGACGCGCTCTATGCCGGCGGCGAGCCGGCGGCGCTCAGGCTGCCGACCTTCATCGGCAACCACGACCAGGGCCGCTTTTCGACCGCGGTGCGCCAGGGGCATCCCCGCGCCAGCGAGGCGGAGATCGCGGCGCGCGTCCGCCTGGGTCATGCGATGCTGCTGCTGCTGCGCGGCGTGCCGACGATCTATTATGGCGATGAACAGGGCTTTTCGAGCGACGGCCGCGACCAGGACGCGCGCGAGGACATGTTCCCCACCCGCGTCGCCTCCTATCTCGACAACCGGCTGGTCGGCACCGATCGATCGCCGGGCGCCGACCATTTCGCCGATCACCCGCTGCGCGCCGCGATCGCCGAGCTGGCGCGGCTGCGCACCGGCCACGCCGCGCTGCGGCGCGGGCTCCAGCTGACCCGCGCGGCGGGCAAGACGCCCGGCCTGTTCGCGGTCAGCCGCTTCGATCCCGATGACGGCCGCGAATATCTGATCGCCTTCAACACCGCGGCCACACCCTGGTCGGGTCAGGTCGAGGTCGATCCGCGCCGCAGCGGCTTCGCCCCGCTGGGCGGCACCTGCACCGGCGCGACACTGTCCGCCCCCGGCAGCGTCGCGCTTGCGCTCGCGCCCTTCGCTTATTGTATCCTTGCGTCCGGAAAATGAACTCGATGTCCGCGTTGACCAAACCCCAGCCGTCTCCCGCTCCCGACCATCCGTGGTGGAAGGGTGCGGTGATCTATCAGATCTATCCGCGCAGCTTCGCCGACACCAACGGCGACGGCATCGGCGACCTGCCGGGCATTACCCGGCGGCTCGACCATGTCGCCGAACTGGGCGTCGACGCGATCTGGGTCTCGCCCTTCTTCACCTCGCCGATGCGCGACTTCGGCTATGACGTCGCCGATTTCTGTGGGGTCGACCCGGTGTTCGGCACGCTCGCCGATTTCGACGCGCTGGTCGCGCGCGCCCATGCGCTCGGGCTCAAGGTGCTGATCGACCAAGTCTATTCGCACTCGTCGGACCAGCATCCCTGGTTCCGCGAAAGCCGGTCGAGCCGCACCAATGCCAGGGCAGACTGGTATGTCTGGGCCGATGCCAAGCCCGACGGCAGCCCGCCCAGCAACTGGCAGTCGGTGTTCGGCGGCCCCGCCTGGGCGTGGGACGCGCGGCGCGGCCAATATTATCTGCACAATTTCCTGGCCGAACAGCCCGACCTCAACCTGCATAATCCTGAAGTGCAGGACGCGATCCTGGGCGTCACGCGCTTCTGGCTCGACCGCGGGGTCGACGGCTTCCGGCTCGATGCGCTGAACTTCGCGATGCACGACCCCGAGCTGCGCGACAATCCGCCCGCGCCCGACACCGGACGCGTGCGCACCCGTCCGTTCGATTTCCAGTTGAAGCAGTTCAACCAGAGCCATCCCGACATCGTCCGCTTCATCGAACGGCTGCGCGGCGAGATCGACCGCTATGACGGCATCTTCACCATGGCCGAGGTCGGCGGCGACAATTCCGCCAGCGAGATGAAGCTGTTCACCGCGGGCGACCATCGCCTGAACAGCGCCTATGGCTTCGACTTCCTCTATGCACCGCATCTGACGCCGGCGGTGGTGCAGGGTGCGGTCGATGCATGGCCCGACGCGCCGGGCATTGGCTGGCCAAGCTGGGCATTCGAGAATCACGACGCGCCGCGCGGTCTGTCGCGCTGGGCAGCGCCCGAACATGCGCGCGCCTTTTCGCGCGTGAAGATGCTGCTGCTGATGGCGCTGCGCGGCAACGTCATCCTCTATCAGGGCGAGGAACTGGGCCTGACCCAGGTCGACATCCCCTTTGACCAGCTGCAGGATCCCGAAGCGATCGCCAACTGGCCGCACACTTTGTCGCGCGACGGCGCGCGCACGCCGATGCCGTGGGAAAGCCAGGCGCCCGACCTTGCCTTCGGATCGGACAAGCCGTGGCTGCCGCACGGGGTCGATCATGGCGCGCTGGCGGTCGATCGCCAGCGGCGCGACGCCGATTCGCTGCTCAACTGGACGCGCACGCTCATCCGCCTGCGCCGCGACCTGCCGGCGCTCGGCGTGGGTGACCTGACGGTGCGCGTCGCCTCGGATGCGCTGCTCGTGTTCGAGCGCCATCATCCGGGCGCTGCCACCGTCATCTGCGCGTTCAACCTGTCCGCCGAACCGGTGGACTGGACCGCGCCCGCCACGATGGTGACGCGCGCCGCGACGGGGGAGCGCGACCGCGCGACGCTCGGGCCCTTTGCGGGCGTCATCGGTACGGTGGGCTGATGCGCCCGCCGACCCGCAGCTTTCAGTCAGGGAGTAGGAAGATGGTTCGTTCGGCACTCGCGATCATGGCGTTGACGATCGCGCCCGCCGCGCTGGCGCAGGGGGCGACACCGGCAGAGCGCGTGACGGTGGCGTCGCCGGATGGACGGATCACCGTCGATGTCGGCGTCGATCCCGACGGCAAGCCCGATTATCGGGTGTTCCGCGACGGCAAGCCGGTCATCGCCGCGTCGCGGCTGGGCTTCACCTTTACCGACGCCGATCCGCTGACCCGCGCAATCCGCGTCACGGGCTCGGAGCAGACGCGCGGCGACGACCGCTGGGAACAGCCCTGGGGCGAGCGGCGCTTCGTCACCAATCGCTTCAACGGCGTGCGGGTCCGCCTTCAGGAAACATCGGCGCTCGCGCGCGTGATGATCGCCGAATTCCGCGTCTTCGACGACGGCGTCGGCTTTCGCATCGACTTTCCCGAGCAGCCCAACCTCAAGACCGCGCGCATCGCGGAGGAGCTGACCGAGTTCGTCGTCGCCCAGCCCGGCAGCGCATGGTGGATCCGCGGCGGCGACTGGAACCGCTACGAATACATCTATCAAAAGACGCCGATCGACGCGGTGTCGGTCGCGCATACGCCGATCACGATGCGGCTGGACGACGGACTGCACCTGTCATTCCACGAAGCCGCGCTGGTCGACTATTCGGCGATGTGGTTCAAGCGTTTCGAGGGTCAGCGCTTCCGCGCCCAGCTGTCGCCGTCGTCGCAGGGGCCCCGCGTGGTGCGCGCCGCGCCGTTCACGACGCCGTGGCGCACGATCCGCATCGCGGAGGATGCGCCGGGACTCTATGACAACGACCTCGAGCTCAACCTCAACGAACCCAACAAGCTGGGCGATGTCAGCTGGGTCAAGCCGTTCAAATATATCGGCGTGTGGTGGGAAATGCACCTCAACAAATGGACATGGAGCACGGGCCCGCGCCACGGTGCCACCACCGAACATGTGAAGGGGCATATCGACTTCGCCGCCAAGCACGGCTTTCGCGGCGTGCTGGTCGAAGGGTGGAACAAGGGCTGGGACGGCCCGTGGTTCGGCGGCAATTCGAGCTTCAGCTTCACCGAACCGACGCCCGATTTCGACCTGAAATGGCTGGCCGACTATGCGCGCAAGAAAGGCGTGCGGCTGATCGGCCATCACGAGACCGGCGGCAACATCACCGATTACGAGGCCCAGCTCGACGCGGCGATGAAGCTTTATGGCGAGCTCGGCGTCGATTCGGTCAAGACCGGCTATGTCGCCGATGCCGGCGGCATCCAGGCGCCGGGACCCGGCGGCCGCAACGTCTTTGAATGGCATGACGGCCAGCGCATGGCGCAGCACCATCTGAAAGTCGTCGAGACCGCCGCGAAGTACAAGGTCGCGGTGAACGCGCACGAGCCGATCAAGGATACCGGGCTCAGGCGCACCTATCCCAACTGGGTGGGCCGCGAAGGCGCGCGCGGCATGGAATACAACGCCTGGGCGATCCCGGTGAACCCGGTGGAGCATGAAGCGACGCTTATCTTCACCCGGATGCTGTCGGGGCCGATGGACTTCACCCCCGGCGTGCTGAGCCTGAGCGGACAGGGCGACCTCAAGCTCAACTCCACGCTCGCCAAGCAGCTGTCGCTCTATCTGACGCTGTATTCGCCGATCCAGATGGCAGCCGACCTGCCCGAAAACCTGGCCAAATATCCGCGCGAGCTGGCTTTCATCTCGAAGGTGCCCGCCGACTGGTCGGAAACCCGGATGCTGTCGGGTGCGATCGGCGAATATGCGGTGATCGCGCGCAAGGACCGCAACAGCGAGGACTGGTATGTCGGCGGCGTCGGCGACGGCACGCGCCGCGACACGCGCGTCGCGCTCGACTTCCTCGCGCCGGGCAAGACCTATACCGCCACCATCTATCGCGACGGCGACGACGCCGATTACCGCACGGAAAAGCGGCATTCGATCGCGATCGAAACGCGCAAGGTCACCGCTGGCGACACGCTGGCACTGACCATGGCCCCGGGCGGCGGCTATGCGGTGCGCTTCGCCGCCGGCAAATGATGCGGCGGCGGGCGGCGCTCGGCGCCCTGCTGGCCGCGGCAGGGTGCGCGCGCGTCCGCCCGCTGACCGCCGCCGCGCCCCGGCTGGATGAATGGACGCTTGATGCGCCCGGCATCGGCCCGCTGCGCGTGTCGATCTGGCGACCCGATGCGACGGGGGCGGACGCCCCGCCGCGCGGCGTCCTTTACATGCACGACGGCCAGAACCTGTTTGATCCGGCGGTCAGCGGCTATGGCAAGGTGTGGCATGTCGATCGCGCGGCCGCGCGGCTGGCGGCGGCGGGGACGATCGATCCGCCGATCATCGTCGGCGTGTGGAACCCGGGCGACGCGCGCTTTCGCACCTATCTGCCGCGCGCTGCCTATGATCGCCTGGCACCCGATGTCCGCGCCGACCTGGGCGTGCGCATCGGCGACGGCCCGGTCCGGTCGGATGCCTATCTCGCCTTCATGGCCGATGTCCTGAAGCCTGCGGTCGACCGCGCCTATCGTACCCGGCCGGGCGTTGCCGATACGCGCGTCATGGGGTCGAGCATGGGCGGGCTGATCTCGCTCTATGCGCTGGTCGAACGCCCCGACATCTTCGGGGCGGCGGGGTGCCTGTCGACGCACTGGCCGATGTTTATCCCGCCCGATGATCGGGCGGCCGCGCCGCATGCCGATGCGGTGACGGCCGCGTGGACGGGCTATCTGCGCGACCGGCTCGGCAAGCCCGTCGGGCGGCGCATCTGGTTCGACCATGGCACCGCGACGCTCGACCGGCTCTACGCGCCCTACCAGGCTGCAGTCGACGCGCTGCTGCCGGCGCTCGGCTGGCGGCCGGCGCGCGATTTTGCCAGCCGCACCTATTCCGGTGCCCCGCATGAGGAGAATGCGTGGGCGGCGCGCGTCGCCGATCCGCTCGCCTGGCTGTTCGCCGTCGCCTGAGCGTTCAGCGCGCCGGCTGGTCGAGCCACGCCGCGACGCCGGCGGCCAGCCCGGCGAAGATCGCGGCATCGGCACTTTCGCCCGCGGCCGGCGGCGTGCCCGCGTCCGATGCGGTGCGGATCGCCAGCGTTAGCGGGATCCGGCCCAGGAAGGGCACCCCCAGCGCCTGCGCCGCCGCCTGTGCGCCGCCATGCCCGAACGGGTCGGACATCTCGCCGCAATGCGGACAGGCATAGCCCGCCATGTTCTCGACCACGCCGATGATCGGCACCTTTGCGGTCGCGAACAGGTCGATCGCGCGGCGCGCGTCGATCAGCGCCAGGTCCTGGGGGGTGGACACGATCACCGCGCCCGCCGGGCGGTGCTTCTGGATCATGGTCAGCTGGACGTCGCCGGTGCCCGGCGGCAGGTCGAGCAGCAGCACGTCGTGCGCGCCCCAGTCGCCGTCGACCAGCTGGCCGAGCGCGCCGCCCGCCATCGGCCCGCGCCACGCGATCGCCTGGCCGGGCGCGACCAGCTGCCCCATCGACAGCAGCGGCACGCCATAAGGCGTTTCGACCGGCACCAGCATCTTGTCGCGCGCCTGCGGCTTGACGCCTTCGACGCCGAGCAGCTTGGGCTGCGACGGGCCATAGATGTCGGCGTCGACCACGCCGACGCGTCGCCCGGTCCGCGCAAGCGCGATGGCCAGGTTGGCGGTCAGCGTCGACTTGCCGACCCCGCCCTTGCCGCTCGCCACCGCGATCAGCCGCCGGTCGACCCGCGTGCTCGTCAGCGCGACGCGCACCTCGCGCACGCCGGGCGCGTCGCCCGCCGTCCGCTGTGCGGCCTGTTCGAGCGCGTCGCGCGCCGGGGCGGCGAGCCCGGTCACGTCCAGGATGATGCTGGCGCGGCCGTCGTTGAGCCGCGCCGTCGCGCGGCCGGCGCAAACGGGGTCGAGCAGCGCCTGGAGTTGGGCTTGGGTCGTCATCACGCGCCAGATAAGGCGTGCGCCGCGTGTTACCACTGTAAATCGCAGGCGAGCCTCCTATAAAGAGGACATGCGAAAGATGATTGGCTGGCTGCCCGGTGCCGGGATTTTGCGGAACGACAATCCCAAGGGCCCGTGGGGCAATGGCTCCGGCGGCGGTTCGGGCGGCGACGGGTCGGGGCCGCGCAATCCCTGGGCGTTCCCGCCGGAGGGCCGGCGGCCGAAGAGCGGCGCGACCTCGCTCGACGAATTCCTGAAGCGCGCGCGGCGCAACGGCGGCGGCGGGTTGAAGACGCCGGGTGGCCCGGCGCTGTGGTGGATCGGCGGCGCGCTGATCGTCGGCCTGTGGATCCTGCTGTCGTCGGTTCATTCGGTCGGCCCGCAGCAGCGCGGCGTCGCGACGCTGTTCGGCCGCTATTATTCGACGCTGACGCCCGGGGTGCAGTTCACGCTGCCCGCGCCGCTGATGCAGGTCGAGCTGGTCGATGTCGAACGCAACCGCGAGGAAGTGTTCCCGACCAACGCGACCGAGAATCTGATGCTGACCGGCGACCAGAACATCGTCGATCTGTCCTATCAGGTGCGCTGGAACATCAAGGATCCCGAAGCCTATGTCTTCCAGATCGCGCGGCCCGAGGAGACGGTGCGCGCGACCGCGGAGAGCGCGATGCGCGCATCGGTAGCGACGGTCAGCCTCAACCAGGCGATCGGCGCGGGCCGCGCCGCGATCGAGGTCGACGTCCAGCGCCGGATGCAGGCGATGCTCGACGAATATGGTTCGGGGGTCGAGGTGCTGGGCGTCGCGATCAAGCAGGCCAATCCCCCCGCGGCGGTGGACGAGGATTTCAAGGCGGTGACCGCCGCGCAGCAGGAGGCCCAGTCCAACCTCAACCGCGCGCGCGCCTATGCGCAACAGGTGATCGCGCGTGCCCAGGGCGACGCGGCCGAGTTCGACAAGATCTACGAGCAATATCGCCTGGCGCCCGACGTGACGCGCCGGCGGCTCTATTACGAGACGATGGAGGAAGTGCTGGCGCGTTCGAACAAGACGATCGTCGAAACCCCCGGCGTGACGCCTTATCTGCCGCTGCCCGAGATCCAGCGCCGCAATAATGCGCCGCCGCCCGCCGCCCAGGCCGAAGCCCCTGCGGCGCCGGAGGGCGGCCGATGAATCTCGCGCTGCGCAATCCGCTGGCGATCGGGCTGCTGATCCTCGCCGCCGTCATCCTGCTGGTCAATTCAGTCGCGATCGTCCCCGAAACCAAGCAGGCGGTGATCCTGCGGCTCCAGCAGCCGCAGGGCGTCGTCAACCAGTATCAGCCGGGCGAGCGGTTCGGCAGCACCGGGGCGGGGATCGTCGGACGCATCCCGTTCCTCGACCGCGTCGTGTTCGTCGACAAGCGCGTGCTCGATGTCGAGCTCGACAACCAGCAGGTGCTGTCGATCGACCAGCTGCGGCTTCAGGTCGACGCGTTCGCGCGCTTCCGCATCACCAATCCGCTGCGCGCCGTCGTCTCGACCGGCTCGGCGGGCAACACCGAACAGCTGATCGCCGACCGGCTCCAGCCGATCCTGGGATCGACGCTGCGCAACGAGCTGGGCAAGCGGCCCTTCGCCGCGCTGCTCAGCCCCGAACGCGGCCAGGTGATGGAGAATATCCAGTTCGAGCTCAACAAGATCGCGGGCCAATATGGCGCGCAGATCGTCGACGTCCGGATCAAGCATGCCGACCTGCCGACCGGCAGCCCGCTCGACAGCGCGCTCCAGCGGATGCGCACCGCGCGCAACCAGGAGGCGCTGACCATCCAGGCGCAGGGCCGGCGCGAGGCGCAGATCGTCCAGGCCAACGCCCAGGCGCAGGCCGCGCAGATCTATGCTCAGAGCTTTGGCAAGGATGCCGATTTCTATGAGTTCTGGCGGGCGATGCAGTCCTATCGCCGGACCTTCGGCGCCGACGGTTCGACGACCACCGGCGAAACCTCGATCATCCTGTCGCCCAACAACGCCTATCTGCGGCAGTTCGAGGGCGGCGGGCGATGACCAGACAGACGCCGTTCCCGCACGGATATTCAAACAGGGTTCAGCAAGAATTGGCCAGATAGCCGGGTTATTTCCCGGCGACCGGACCTAAGAGAGGAAAGCTCCATCGTGCGCTACGCTTACGCCATCACTTCCGCCCTGCTGCTCGGCGGCACCGCCGCCACGCTCGCGCTCCAGCCGCCGGCCGGCGCGCAGACCGCCCAGAACGAACCCGGCGCGATCAACGCCGCCAGCCCGCGCGGCGGCGCGCCGATGAGCTTTGCCGACATGGTCGCCCGGCTTCAGCCGGCGGTGGTCAACATTTCGACCACCCAGCGCGTCCAGGTCAGCGCCAACCCGTTCCAGGGCACGCCGTTCGAAAACTTCTTCGGTGGCCAGCAGGGCGGTCGTCCCGTCACGCGCGAAGCCGAATCGCTCGGATCGGGCTTCCTGATCTCCGAAGACGGCTACGTCGTCACCAACAACCACGTGATCTCCGCCGGCGCGCGCGGCGCAATGGTCGAATCGATCACCGTGACCCTCGCCGACCGGCGCGAATTCAAGGCGACCGTGGTCGGGCGCGACGTCCGGTCCGACCTGGCGGTGCTGAAGATCGAGGGCAACAATCTGCCCTTCGTGAAGTTCGGCGATTCGCGCCAGGCGCGGGTCGGCGACTGGGTCGTGGCAATCGGCAATCCGTTCGGCCTCAGCGGCTCGGTCAGCGCCGGGATCATCTCGGCGGTCAACCGCGTCACCGGTCCCTATGACAAGTTCATCCAGACCGACGCCTCGATCAATCGCGGCAATTCGGGCGGGCCGATGTTCGACCTTCAGGGCAATGTCATCGGCATCAACAGCCAGATCCTGTCGCCCAGCGGCGGCAATGTCGGCATCGGCTTTGCGATCCCCGCCGAACAGGCCAAGCCGATCGTCGACACGTTGATGAAGGGCCAGTCGGTCCAGCGCGGTTATCTGGGGGTCGGCATCCAGCCGCTGACCGACGATATCGCGTCCGCGCTCGATCTCCCCAAGGATCGCGGCGAGATCATCAGCCGTATCGAGCCGGGCCAGGCCGCCGAAAAGGCCGGCATCCGCGTCGGCGATGTCATCGTCCGGGTCGGCGACAAGGAAGTGACCCCCGAACAGACGCTCAGCAACCTGATCGCCGCGGTGCCGCCGGGCACGCGCGTGCCGCTGGAACTGATCCGCGACGGCCGCCGCCAGACGCTGAACGTCGCGGTCGGCACCCGCCCGCCAGAGGAGGAACTGGCCGGATTCCAGATGGACGAGAACCAGCCCGAACAGCCCGATGCGGTGCCGGCTTCGTCCGCGATCGGCATGTCGGTGCAGGCGCTGACGCCCCAGATCGCGCAGACGGTCGGCGTGCCGCCGGAAACGCGTGGCGTCGTGATCGCGGCGGTCGATCCGGCCAGCGATGCGGCCGCGAAGGGCCTGCGGCGTGGCGACGTGGTGAGCGCGGTCAACCGCCAGCCGATCACCAGCCCGGCCGATTTCGAGCGCCTGGTCGGCCAGGCACGCACCGCCAACCGTGATTCGGTGCTGTTGCTGGTCAATCGTCGCGGCGGCATCTCGCAATTCTTCGCGGTTCGGTTCGCGCAGTAACGCCCGAAGCAACGACCTGCTGACCGCGGGCATCGAAGCCGCTATGCCATCCTCCTGATCGGGAGGATGGCATGACGGACCCAGCGACGCTCTATATCGGTGCAGGCATGGGCGGCGTCGCCCCGCAGGCATTGGTGCTGAAACGCGCCAATCGCCACGGGCTGATCGCGGGCGCGACCGGCACCGGCAAGACGGTGACGCTGCAGGGCATGGCCGAGGGCTTCAGCCGCGCCGGCGTGCCGGTGTTCGTCGCGGACGTAAAGGGCGATATCGCCGGCCTGGGCATGGCGGGGTCGCCGACCGCCAAGACCCATGCCCCCTTCACCCAGCGGGTCGCCGACATCGGTTATGAAGGCTGGAGCTATGCCGCAGCCCCGGTGCAGCTGTGGGACCTGTTCGGCGAACAGGGCCATCCGATCCGCGCGACCGCGTCGGAGATGGGGCCGCTGCTCCTGTCCCGCCTGCTCAACCTCAACGACACGCAGGAAGGCGTGCTGACCATCGCCTTCCATCTGGCGGACGAGGAGGGGCTGCTGCTGCTCGACCTCGACGATGTTCAGGCGATGCTGGTCCATTGCGCCGAACGCGCGGATGAATTGTCGACCCGCTACGGCAATGTCACCAAGGCAAGCGTGGGGGCGATCCAGCGCCAGCTGCTGCAACTGCGCAGCCAGGGCGGCGACCATTTTTTCGGCGAGCCCGCGCTCGACCTTGCCGACTTCATCCGCACGGATGACAATGGTCACGGCGTCATCAACATCCTGGCGGCCGACAAGCTGATGGCCAGCCCCCGGCTCTACGCCACCTTCCTGCTGTGGATGCTGTCCGAACTGTTCGAGACGCTTCCCGAGGTCGGCGACCCGGACAAGCCCAAGCTCGTCTTCTTCTTCGACGAAGCTCACCTGTTGTTCGACGATGCGCCAGAGGCGCTGACCGAGAAGATCGAGCAGGTGGTGCGCCTGATCCGATCAAAGGGGGTGGGCGTCTATTTCGTCACCCAGAACCCGGTCGATATTCCCGATGCCGTGGCGGGCCAGCTCGGCAACCGCGTCCAGCATGCGCTGCGCGCCTTCACGCCCAAGGAGCAGCGCGCGATCAAGGCGGCGGCGGAGACCTTTCGCCCGAATCCGGCGATCGACGTCGGCAGCGCGATCACCGAGCTCAAGGTCGGCGAGGCGCTGGTCTCGCTGCTCCAGGCCGATGGCTCGCCCAGCCCGGTCGAACGCACGCTGATCGCGCCACCGCGCTCGCGGGTGGGCGTGCTCACCCCGGTCGAACGCGGCGTGCTGATCGAGACCGACGCGATCGGCGACAAATACGACACCCGCATCGATCGCGAATCGGCGGAGGAGCTGCTGGGGGCCAAGGCAGCCGAGGCCGCCGCTGCCGCCGAAGCGGCGAAAGCCGAGGTCGAGGCCGAAAAGCAGGCGGCGGCCGAGGCGAAGGAAGCCGCCCGCGTTGCCAAGGAAGCCGAGCGCGCGCGGATCGCCGCCGAACGCGAGGAAGCCAAGCGCCAGCGCGAGGCCGATCGGGCTGCCGCCGCATCGCCATGGAACAAGGCAGCGACGTCGGCAACGCGATCGGCGGCGTCGACCGTCGGGCGCACCGTCGCCAATGAAGTGACCAAGGCGATCTTTGGCGGCACGTCGCGCGGCAAGCAGAGCCTGGGTGCCAAGCTGGTCCGCGGGGTGCTGGGCGGCCTGTTCCGGGGCTGAGCCGCCGGGGCCGCTACATCACCTTGAGCAGCGACTGAATGGGCACGAAGGCGAACGCGATCGAGCTGTCCGCGACGCCATAGGGGATGAACAGCGTGTGATCGTAGCGGATCGCGCCGCAGCTGTAGACGACGTTGGGCACGTAGCCTTCACGGTCCTGATCGGCCGCCGCCAGGATCGGCTCGCGCGTGCGGCCGAGCACCTTTGACGGATCGGCCTTGTCGAGCAGCACCGCGCCGATCGAATATTTGCGCATCGCGCCGACGCCGTGGGTGAGCAGCAGCCAGCCCTCGTCGAGCTCGATCGGCGGGCCGCAATTGCCGATCTGGACCAGCTCCCACGGATAATGCGGTTCGAGCAGGCGCGTGCCCTCGTTCCAGTGGGTCAGGTTGTGCGAGCGGATCAGGAACAGGTTCTCGCCATCCTGCCGCCCGATCATCAGATACTCGCCGTCGATCTGGCGCGGGAACAGCGCCATCCCCTTGTTGCGCGCCGCCGATCCCGACATCGGCACCATGTCGAACGCGCGGAAATCGCGGGTGCGCAGCAGCTCCGACTGGATCATCGAACCGTTGTAGGCGGTATAGGTGCCGATCCATTCAAACGACCCGTCGGCGTGCATGAAGCGGGTGAGGCGCAGGTCCTCCAGCCCGTTCGACTGGGCGTGGGTGATCGGGAACAGGACCGTGCCCGACAGGGTGCTGTCGCGGTGGCGGTGAACGGTCACCGCGCCTTCGGGCACGCAATCCTCAAGGCACACCGCGTCGGCGGAGGTGGCGAAGGGTGGCTGGGGGGCCAGTTCGAGCTGGTTGCCGGTGCTCAGCACGCCTTCGCGGAACGCGATCGACGAGATGTGGCCCTCGCCGACCGCGCGCATCGACATCAGGATGCGCATGCTGCCCGGCGGCATGCCCGACTGGTCGGGGTGGGGGACCGCGCTCGGGTTCATCAGCGCGGCGGCGGCATAGCTGTATTCGTGGCAGAAATAGGCGCCGATCAGCTGGCGCTTGTCGTCGCCGATCTGCGATCCGTCCAGCCCCAGCACGGCTTCGATCTCGTCATAGCGGGTCATGAACACGCGCCGTGTCTGCCAATGGCGCGCCTCGAAATCCTTGAGCACGTCCTGAAGCTGCGCCCGCGCCTCGCGCGGGGACATGTCGAGCACCTCGCGGACCAGGCGTTCGGTGCGGCTCGGTGAATTGCCGTTGCGCTGCCAGCCGATGTGAAACGGACGTACCACCACACGCGACGGATCGGCGCGCAGACGCACCGGGTGGTTAAACAGATCGAGCATCCGGCCCCCCACGCCCATCACGCGCCGCCATGGGCATTGTCGGTCAAGCGACGACGCGATGCCGATCTGCCACGTTTCCGGCCTGATTTGAAAGCGCGTAAATCGCCGAAGAGGCAAGTTGCAGCGCCAGGATCGATTCGGCGCCCTGGTTGCGGTTGAGCCCCGTCGGCATCAGCCCGTCGAAACAGCCGCCATCCTGCACGCTCGCCAGCGGCAGGCCCAGGTCGTTGTGGCCGAGATACCAGCGATAGGCGCGCATCGCCTCGTCGATCCAGCGCGCATCCCCGGTCGCGGCGTGCGCGGCGGCACAGGCATCGATCGTCGCCTGCGCCTCCAGCGGCTGCTGGTCGAACTGCATCGGGTCGGCATAAGCGCGCCCGAAGCTCTCGGTGCCGACCGCGCGGAACCGGCCCTCGGGCGACGTCTGGCGCGCGACGATCCACTCCAGCGTCTGCAGCCCGACCTTGACGAAATTCTGGCGATCCAGCGCGATGCCGGCGCGGATCAGCGCCTCGGGCAGGCGCGCATTGTCATAGGCCAGCACGATCTCGAACCACTGCCATTCCGGCCGCCGCGCCTGATCGAGCAACGCGATCAGCTCTTCGCCGAAGCGCGAAAGGATGCGGGTCGCAAGGGCATGTCCGGGATGCGCGGACACGATCGCCGCCGCACCCAGCATCGCAAAGGCGCGCGCGCGCGGGCTGCCCAGTTCCCAAGCGATCTCGCCCGCCTGGTCGAACAGGATGCGCGCCCAGTCTCGATGCTTGGCGAGATGCGCCTCGGCGGCGGTCACGCCCAGCGCCCACAAGGCGCGGCCGTTCGAATCCTCCGATCCGGCATCCTCGCACCAGCTGCGGTCGAACCGCATGAAGTTGCGGAACCGCCGCGCATCGGGATTCCAGGCATATTGGACAAAGGCCGCGTAGATGGTGGTCCATCGGTCGCGAGTCTCGGCATCGAGGCCGGGCATCCGGCTCATCAGGATCAGCGCGCGGGCATTGTCGTCGATGCAATAGCCGTGCGCACGATCGGGCACCGAATAGATCGAATGCTGAAGCATGCCGGTCGCGTCGCTCATCCGTTCGATCGCGGCCAAGTCGGGGCGGAGCGGCGTGATCGGGACGTCGCCCAGCGTATTGCGCTGCAGCCGGCGCGGATGCCCGGCGACCATCGGGGCGATCAACGCCATGCTCGCCTCCGCCAGGCACGGCCACAGCATCGTGCGGCCGCGCGCATAGGCGCGCCGCGCGATCGTGTCGCGCCGGACCGGGTCGGCGAGCAGGCCCGCGATCGCGCGCGCAAATGCGGCGCTGTCGCCGAACGGGACGATCACGCCATGGCCATCGGCCAGGATCTCGTTGGCGTGGACATAGGGGGTGGCGATCACCGGCTTGCCCATCGCGACGGCATAGGACAGCGTGCCCGACGTGATCTGCGCCGGATTGACATAGGGCGTGACGTAGAGGTCGGCGGCCTGGAGATAATCGAGCAGGTCGTCTTCCTCGACAAAGGCGTCGACGAACTGGATGTTGTCGGCGACCCCCAGCCGCGCGGCCTCCGCGATCAGGCCGTCGCGATACGCCTCGCCTTCGTGCGCGACCAGATTGGGGTGGGTGGCGCCCAGCACGACATAGAGCATGCGGGGGTGCGCACGCACGATTTCGGGCAGCGCGGTGATCACCGTCTCGATCCCCTTGCTGGGTGCGAGCAGGCCGAAGGTGAGGACGACGGGGCGGTCCTCCCACCCGAAACGCGGCTTCATCACTGCGGTGTCGATCAGCGCGCGGTCGGGCACGCCATGCGGGATCACGGCAATCCGGTCGGCCGGTAGGTCGTGCACCTGCGCCAGGATCTCGCGCCCGCGCTCAGCCATCACGACCACGCGCGCCGCGCGGCGCAGCAGTGCGTCCATCACCCGCCGTTCGTCGGCGCTCGGCCGTTCGAGCACGGTGTGGAGCATGACGATGACGGGGATGCTCAGCTGGTCGAGCAGGCTCAGCAGATATTCGCCCGCCGGCCCGCCATAGATGCCATATTCGTGCTGGACGAACAGCGCGCGCGCACCGCTCGCCTCGATCCGGCGCGCCGCGTCGAGATAGGCGGCGCGGTCATGCTGGTCGATCGCCGCGGTGACGGCGGCGGGATAGTCGTAGCGGCCGGGATGGTCGTCCATCGCATAGACGTCGACGGTCAGGTCGGGGAAGCGTTGGGTGAGCGCGGCGTGGACATGCGTGGTGAACGTCGCCAGACCGCATTTGCGCGGCAGGAAATTCCCGATGAGTGCAATGTGATTGACCGTGTTGGCCTGTGCGGCCACCGTCGCTCCGTCCCGCATGTTCCCAGTTCCTCGCGCGTGCGAGGCGGATCGACTCTTCGCTCCGCCTCATTCGTCAAAACCGAGCCGATCAAAGATAGTTGCATGAATGCTGCGATGCAGCAAGATTGAATCGCAAAATTGGCGCGCACGGTGCACGGGTCGCCGGGTTGCGTCGCCTGTCGCGCTCAGCCGCGGCCGCGATAGCCGGCCACGCCCTGATCGGGCACCCACAGCCCTTCCGGCGCCGGCCCGGATTGCCAGAACACGTCGATCGGGATGCCGCCGCGCGGATACCAATAACCGCCGATGCGCAGCCATCTCGGCTTCATCTCGTCGAACAGCCGCGCGCCGATCCCGACGGTGCAATCTTCGTGGAAGGCCTGATGGTTGCGGAAGCTGCCCAGGAACAGCTTGAGCGACTTCGATTCGACGATGGTGGCGTCCGGCGCATAGTCGATCACCAGATGCGCGAAATCGGGCTGCGCGGTCACCGGGCACAGCGACGTGAACTCGGGCGCGGCGAAGCGGACCAGATAAAGCTGGCCAAGGCGCGGATTGGGAACATAATCGAGCGTCGCTTCTTCTGGCGATTGCGGGAGCGCGCTGGACTGGCCAAGGAATTTCGGGGTCATCGGCGCGGATATAGGGGCGGGGCGACAAATTGGAACGGCCGATCGACACGCTGATCCCGGTGCTGGGCGACCAGCTGAGCCTGGACCTCTCGTCGCTTGCCGCCGCCGACGCCGCCACCGCGCGCGTGCTGATGATGGAGGTGGCGGACGAGGCAGGCTATGTCCGCCATCATCCCAAGAAGATCGCGCTCCTGTTCGCCGCGATGCGCCACCATGCCGACGCGCTGCGCGCCGCGGGCTGGACGGTCGACTATGTGACGCTCGACGATCCCGAAAACAGCGGCAGCTTCACCGGCGAAGTCGCCCGCGCGGTCGCCCGCCACGATCCCGCCCGCATCGTCGTGACCGAAGCCGGCGAATGGCGCGTCATGGCGATGATCGACCAGTGGCAGACCCGGTTCGGTCGCCCGGTCGATGTCCGCCCCGACACGCGCTTCATCGCCAGCCATGCCGATTTCGACGCCTGGGCGGCGGGGCGCAAGCAGCTGCGCATGGAGTTCTTCTATCGCGAGATGCGGCGCAAGACCGGGCTTTTGATGGATGGCGACCAGCCCGAAGGCGGCGCGTGGAATTACGACAAGGAGAACCGCAAGCCCGCGCCGCGCGACCTGATGATGCCGCGCCCCTTGTCGTTCGCGCCCGACGCCGTGACGCGCGAGGTGCTCGCTCTGGTGGCGGCGCGCTTCGGCAATCATCCCGGCCGCCTCGACGGCTTCGACTTCGCCGTCACCCGCGCCGATGCGCTGCGCCAGCAAGGGCACTTCCTCGACCACGCGCTCGCCAGCTTCGGCGATTATCAGGACGCGATGCTGACCGACCAGCCGTTCCTGTGGCACTCGATCCTGTCGCCCTATCTCAATTGCGGGCTGCTCGACCCGCTCGACCTGTGCCGCGAGGTCGAGGCGCGCTACCGCGCCGGACGGGTGCCGCTCAACGCGGCCGAAGGCTTCATCCGCCAGATCATCGGCTGGCGCGAATATGTCCGCGGCATCTATTGGCGTGAGGGGCCGGACTATCCGCAGCGCAATTTCCTCGATGCCAGACGCCCGCTGCCCGGCTGGTACTGGACCGGCGAGACCGACCTGCACTGCCTAGCCCAGGCGATCGGCCAGACGCTCGACCATGCCTATGCCCACCACATCCAGCGGCTGATGGTCACCGGCAATTTCGCGATGCTGATCGGGGCCGATCCGGTCGAGGTGCAGCGCTGGTATCTCGAAGTCTATGCCGACGCCTATGAATGGGTGGAGGCGCCCAATGTGCTCGGCATGAGCCAGTTCGGCGACGGCGGGTTGCTGGCGTCCAAACCCTATGCGTCGTCGGGGGCCTATATCGACCGGATGTCGGATTATTGCGGTCATTGCCGCTATGACGTGAAGCAGCGCACCGGCCCGGATGCGTGTCCGTTCAACGCGCTCTACTGGGACTTCCTGGCGCGCAACCGCCCGCGCCTCGGGAAGAATCAGCGCCTTGCCATGCCCTATCGCAACTGGGACCGCATGGACGAAAAGACGCAAGCCGGGATACGCGCGCAGGCCAAAGGGTTTCTGGACCATCTCGACGCGGGCGGCGGTTATTCCTAAAGCGGAAGCGACAGGGGCCGCGCGCCAGCGGCACAGGGCACAATTCAGGAGACGATCGACATGCAATCGCTGGTGACGACCGAATGGCTGGCGGGTGAGCTTGGCGCGAACGACCTGCGTGTCGTCGATGCGACCTATTTCCTGGCGGAGCACGGCCGCAACGCCGCCGCGGAATATGAGGCCGCGCATATTCCGGGCGCGGTGTTCATGGACCTGGCCGACATCGCCGACGCCAATACCAGCCTGCCGTCGATGCTGCCCCCGCCCGAAAAATTCGCCAGCCGCATGCAGTCGCTGGGGCTGGGCGATGGCAGCCGCATCGTCCTTTACGACAATTCGCCGCTCAAGACCGCGGCGCGCGCCTGGTGGATGCTGCGCCATTTCGGCGCGCACGACGTCGCGATCCTCGACGGCGGCCTTGCCAAGTGGCAGGCCGAGGGGCGCGAGGTGAAGTCGGGCAAGGAAACGCTGCGCCATCGCCACTTCACGGTGTGGGCCGACGACAAGAGCGTGCGCACGCTCGACCAGATGAAGGCCAATGTCGACAGCGGTGCCGAACAGGTGGTCGACGCGCGTTCGGCCGCGCGCTTCACCGGGGAAGAGCCCGATCCGCGCCCCGCGACGCATGCCGGCCATATTCCGGGGTCGAAGAACCTGCCCTATGGCGAGCTGTTCAACGACGACGGCACCTACAAGCAGGGCGACGCGCTGAAAGCCGCATTTGCGGACGCGGGTATCGACGTGACGAAGCCGGTGGTCACCACCTGCGGTTCGGGGATCACGGCGGCAGTGCTGCTGTTCGGTCTCCACCTGCTCGGCAATTCGGCGGCGCTCTATGACGGCGCGTGGTCGGAATGGGGCGCGGACCGCTCGACGCCGAAGGCGATGGGCGCGGCCTGAATGGCGGGGGGCGGCGACCGCGACCGGGGCGACGATACGCGCCTGGTCACGGCCGGCCGCCGCCCGGAATGGACGACGGGCATCGTCAACCCGCCGGTCTGGCGCGCGTCGACGATCCTGTACGATTCGGTCGCCGACCTGCGCGCCACCGCGCGCAGCGACACCCACCACACGCTGTTCTACGGCCGACGCGGCACACCGACCCAGTGGGCGCTCGCCGACGCGCTGACCGCGCTCGAGCCGGGGGCGGAGGCGACCTTCCTCTACCCCTCCGGCGTCGCGGCGATCGCCGCCGCGTTGCTTGCGGTGCTGTCGCCCGGCGACGAGCTGCTGCTGACCGACAGCGCCTATGATCCGACGCGAAGCCTGGCGACGGGGCTGCTCCGGCGCATGGGCATCGCCACGCGCTTCTACGACCCGCTGATCGGCGCGGGGATCGCCGACCTGATCGGCCCGGCGACGCGCGCGATCTTCATGGAAAGCCCGGGCAGCCTGACCTTCGAGGTGCAGGACGTGCCCGCCATCGTCGCGGCGGCAAAGGCGCGCGGGGTGACGACGCTGATCGACAATACCTGGGCAACCCCGCTGCTGCTCCCCGTGATCGCGATGGGGGTCGACTATGCCATCCTCGCCTGCACCAAATATGTCGTCGGCCATTCCGACGTCATGCTGGGATCGGTCACCGCTGCGCCCGGCCGCTTCGCGGCGCTGCGCGAGACCAGCCACCAGCTTGGCCAGTGCGTCAGCCCCGACGACGCCTGGCTTGCCAGCCGCGGCCTGCGCACGCTGGGCGTGCGGATGCGCCAGCACGGCGCCAGCGCACTCGCCATTGCCCGCTGGCTCGAATCGCGGTCCGAGGTGGCGCGGGTGCTCCACCCCGCGCTGCCCGGCTGTCCGGGGCACGACCTGTTCGCGCGCGACTTTCGCGGGTCGAGCGGGCTGTTCGCCTTCGTGCTCGCCGGCGGCGACGATGCGGCGCGGGCGGCGTTGATCGACGGGCTCGACCTGTTCGGCATCGGCTATAGCTGGGGCGGGTTCGAAAGCCTCGCGCTGCCGGTCGATCCGGCGCGCTATCGCACCGCCACCCGCTGGCAGGCCGAGGGGCCGGTCGTCCGGCTCCAGATCGGGCTGGAGGATCCCGCCGACCTGATCGCCGACCTCGCCGCCGGGCTCGACCGGTTCCGCGCGGCGACATGAAGCGGGTGACGGCCTGGTTCGGCGGCCTCGACGTCGCGGTGCCGACCACGCCCGAACTGGTCGAGCTCGCCGCCGCGAGCGGCCTCACGCTGGCGGCGCTGGCGGCCGGCGTTCTGATCGGCCGCGCGGTCGCCCCCCGGCTCACCCGGCTGGCGGAGGAGCGCGCCGGGCTGCACGGGGCGTTTGCGCCGCGCATCGGCGCCATCGTCCGCCATGCCGGTGCCGCGCTGTTGCTCGCGCTGATCTTCGCGGCGTGGCCCTGGCGACCGCTGGCGTCGCTGCCGATCGGCTTTGCCTGGAGCGCGGCGGCGGCACTGGCGGCGCTTGCGCTGCTGCGCGGCGTACGCCTCCCGCCCTTTGCGGCCTGGGGCGTCGCCGGCTTCGTCTTCGTCGCGCTGTTCAGTTCGGCGGTCGGCGGCCTGACGCCGGTCGCGACCACGCTCGACCGCGTCGGCATCGATGTCGGCGCGCGGCGCGTCAGTCTTTGGTCGGTCACCACCGTGCTGATCGCCGGAATCGTGCTGTTCGCCGCCGCCCGGCTCGCCAGCCGGGTGATCAATCATGCCATCGGCCAGTCGGCCGGCTTCGATCCCGCCCAGCGCGTGCTGTTCCAGAAGCTCGCGGGCATCGCGATCATCGTCGTCGCCTTCTTCGTGGGCGTCGACCTGCTCGGCATCGACCTCACCACCTTCGCGGTGTTTTCGGGCGCGCTCGGGCTGGCGGTCGGCTTCGGCCTGCAAAAGACGGTGGGCAACCTGATCGCCGGGATCATCCTGCTGATGGACCGGTCGATCAAGCCGGGCGACGTCATCGTCGTCGGCGACGATGCCGGCTGGGTCAAGAAGATCGGGGTGCGCGCGGTGTCGGTCATCACCCGCGACGGCAAGGAGCATCTGATCCCGAACGAGATCCTGATGACCGAGCGGGTCGAAAACTGGTCCTATTCGGATCGCAACGTGCGCGTGCGCATCCCGCTCGGCGTCGCCTATGGCTGCGACCTGCGGCTCGCGCAGCAACTGATGCTGCGCGCTGCCGAGGAAAGCCCCCGCGTGCTCAAATCGCCGCCGCCCAATGTCTGGCTGACCCAGTTCGGCGACAGCTCGGTCGACCATGAAATCCTGGCGTGGATCAGCGATCCCGAAGGCGGCGTCGGCAATGTGCGCTCCGACGTGCTCAACCGGGTGTGGTGGCTGTTCAAGGAACATGGCGTCGAAATCCCGTTCCCGCAGCGCGACGTGCACGTGAAAAGCTGGCCCGGCGCCGCCCCGCCGGCGTGAACCCGGCGCGCCCTGCCCCGGGGGCGGCATTGCACCGCCGCCGACAGCCTCTACATCTGGCGCCGTGACGTCTCCGCCGCTCATCGCCCGTATTGCCGAAGGCGTCAGTGCGATCCCGGCCGCGCAGTGGGATGCGTGCGCGGGCGCGGACAACCCGTTCCTCGCCCATGCTTTTCTGACGATCCTGGAGGAATCGGGGTCGGTCGGTCCGGGCACCGGCTGGCAACCCGCGCCGATCATCATCGACGGTGCCGACGGGGCACCCGCCGCGATCGCACCCGCCTATCTCAAGGGGCACAGCCAGGGCGAATATGTCTTCGACCATGGCTGGGCCGACGCGTGGCACCGCGCCGGCGGCCGTTATTATCCCAAGCTCCAGCTCGCCGTGCCCTTCACCCCGGTGCCGGGGCCGCGGCTGCTCGTCCGGCCCGATGCGGGCGATCGCCGCGCGGGCGAGCTGATCGCCGCGATCGAATCGGTCGCGGTTCAGAACGGCCTGTCCTCGGCGCACGCGACCTTCGTCGCGCCCGGCCAGCTGCCGGTGTTCGAGCGCGCCGGCTGGCTGACCCGCGCGGGCGTGCAGTTCCATTGGCACAATCACGGCTATGGCGACTTCGACGCCTTTCTCGGCGATCTCGCCAGCCGCAAGCGCAAGGCGATCCGCAAGGAACGCGCCGCCGCGCTCGACGGGCTGCGCGTCGAGCACCTGACCGGCGGCGAGATCACCGAAGCGCATTGGGATGCGTTCTGGGACTTCTACCAGGATACCGGCGCGCGCAAATGGGGGCAGCCCTATCTGACCCGCAGCTTCTTCTCGCTGCTCGGCGAACGCATGGGCGACCGCGTGCTGTTGATGTTCGCGATGCGCGGCGACCGGCCGATCGCGGGCGCGCTCAACCTGATCGGCGCCGACACGCTCTATGGCCGCTACTGGGGCTGCGTGGAGGACGTGCCCTTCCTCCATTTCGAGCTGTGCTATTATCAGGCGATCGACGCCGCCATCGCGCGCGGTCTGGCGACGGTGGAGGCGGGCGCACAGGGCGAGCACAAGCTGGCGCGCGGCTATGTGCCGGTGACGACGTGGTCCGCCCATTATCTGCCCGACCCCAGTTTTCGTCGCGCCGTCGACGATTTCCTGGTGCGCGAGCGTGCCGCGGTCGCGGTCGAGCAAGAATATCTGGGCGAGCTGACGCCGTTCAGGAGGTCCGCATGAGCCAGTGGCGCGGCGTGTCCTCCGGTCGCAGCTCGGCCGGTGGAATGCGCGGGTCGACGCGATAGAGGCCGCTGCGCCCGTTGCGCCATAGCGGCTGCAATCCCTGGTGCAGCCGCTCGTCATACGGGGGAGGCTGGATCATCCACACATGGTCGAACGCCTCGCGCGGAAAGCGGGTCAGCGCGCGCGCGACCGGCCGCCAATATTGGCGCGGACACTGGACATCCGTCACCAGCTCCGACGGATCGTGCGCGAACCGCCCCGCGATCTTGTAGCGGGTGGTCAGCAACTGGCCGCCCGCCATCGACCATTGGTCGTTGGCATAGGCCAGCCGCCGCGCCAGCGCGATGCCCGGCAAATGCTCCAGCCGGGTCATCCGCCATTCGTTGAAGCACGTCTCGCCGACAAAGGTCACCAGTCGCGATTGCATCGGCAACCGGTCGAGCGCGGCGAGCTCGCGGTCATAATCGCGGTCGTAAAGCCAGAAGCTGTACGTCGTGCCCGCGATACGCGCGCCGAAAAACGCCAGCCCCGCCGCCGCCAGCAGCGTCGCGCCGCGGATCGTCAGCCCCGGCTTTGGCCTGAGCGCGATCAGCGCGATCGCGAACAGATAGGGCGCCAGCCGCATGTCGGCATAGGCCGATCCGAACACCACGCGCGGCAGCAGGATGAAGATCGCGAGCAGGAAGACCACCGACGCGCTCAAATGGCGCGAATACTGGATGTTGGGATCGCGAAAGCCCTTGAACAGGATGAGATAGAGGATGCCGACCGAAGCGAGGTCGAACAGCTGCCAGCGGTCGCGCAGCACCATCGTCACCCACTGCATCTTCAGCCGCCAGTCGAACCAGTCGCCCGTCTGGCCGGTGGCATCGCCCGACGCGCGCCACGCCAGCATCAGGATGGCGGGGGGGAGCAGCGCGATACAGTGCACCCCCGCGTGAAACCACGGCGCGATCCAGCCGCCGCGTTTGTCGTGCTGGCGGATCAGCTCGGCCGAAAAGGCGAGCAGCCCCAACGTCCCCCAGCCGAAGGTATGCGTGACCCAGATCACCAGCCCGATCGGCACAAACACCACCGCGCGCAGCCTGGTCTGCTCCAGCCGCGCCAGGCGCAGCCACAGCGCGAAGGCGTTGAGCGCCAGCGCCATCGACAGCGCGAAATTGACGAAGCCGAAATGGAAGGGGAAGCTGTAGGCGAGCGGGAGCGCGAACAGCGCGGTCGCCGGGATGCGGCCATGCACCTCGCGCGCGATCCACAGCAGACCAAGCACGGTCAGCGGCGGGATGGTCAGCACCACCAGCTTGACCGCGGGTTCCAGCCCGATCAGCGGCTCGAGCACGACCATCAGCAGGTCGAGGCCGAGATTGCCGATCAGCGCCCATTCAAACCGATACCATTCGTGCAGGTGCGGCGCGGCGTCCCATGCCTGCTGAACGCGATAGCGGCCCATATGGCCGGGCAGGTCGACCAGCGGCGGAATGTCCGGCCAGACCAGCGGAATGGCGGCGACGATCGCGGCGAGCACGACGAACCAGCGCGTCTGCCACCAGTGCAGCGGTCGGGGATCGGAAATGCCCATGCGACCGCGCTCATAGGAGCGCGCGCGCCCCCTTCGCAAGGGGCGCGCGCACCGGTGCTGTCAGCCGCCGACGCTCAGCTCTTCAGCAGCGTCGGGAATGCGGTGCGGAACGCCGCCACCTTGGGCTTGTCCCAGCGCACGATATAGCCGTGCCCGGGGTTCCGCCGTGCGAAATCCTGGTGATAGGCTTCGGCTTCGTAAAACGCGCCGTTCTCGACCTTGGTCACGATCGGGCTGGCATAGGCCTTGGTCTGGCCCAGCTGGGCGATATAGGCCACAGCTGCCGCCTTCTGGGCGGCGTTCTGCGGAAAGATCGCCGAACGATAGCTCGGGCCGCGGTCGGGGCCCTGACGGTTGAGCTGGGTGGGGTCGTGCGCCACCGAGAAGAAGACGCGCATCAGCGTGCCGTAGCTGACCTGGCGCGGGTCATAGGTGATGCGGATCGCCTCGGCATGGCCGGTGCGCTCGGTCGTCACCTGATCATAGGTCGCGGTTTCGCGGGTGCCGCCGGCATAGCCGCTGACCACCGACTTCACGCCCTTCACTTCCTCGAACACCGCTTCCATGCCCCAGAAGCAGCCGCCGGCGAAGACTGCGGTCTGCAGCCCCGCGCTCGCGGGCACGTCGCGCGCGGCGGCCGGAATCGCGACCGCACGTTCGGCATGCCCCGCGACCGGGGTCAGCAGCGCGAAGGCGCCGGCCAGTCCGATGATGGCGAGGGAGGGGAGAGTCCAGTTCATCGCGTGATCCTTGTCCATGACGACCGTTATAGTCGTGCACGGGTTCGATCAGCGAGTGGTTTCGGTTACAGCCGCCTGGGGCACGATCCTGCCGATGCCGTCGCGCCGCGCGTCGGCGGACTGGATCGCGATCAGGCCCATCGTGCCCAGCACGAAGCCGCTGACAAAGGGGCGCGCGAAGCTGCCGCGTGGAAAAATCCGCATCACATCTGGTCCGAAACAATTTCTGTCGCCGCGATTCGGCGGGGGCGTCGCCGTCGACGCTGAGCGTCAGATGGGGAGCCGCTGCCGGATCGCAAGATCGTTCTGGCCGCGCATCGATGAACGACGGCTGGCCGTGCCGTTCAGCGCAAGTTTACACACGCCTGCGCAATCCGCGCCATCGCCTCGCGCAGCAGCGCTTCTGACGTCGCATAGCTGATTCGCATCGCGGGGGAGAGGCCGAACGCCGCGCCGTGCACCGCCGCCACCCGCGCCTCGTCGAGCAGATAGCCGATCATCGCCTCGTCGCTGTCGATCACCTGGCCCTTGGGCGTCGTCTTGCCGATCAGCGCGCTGAATTCGGGATAGACGTAAAAGGCGCCTTCGGGTGTCGGACACGTCATGCCGGGAATGGCGTTGAGCGCAGCGACGACCAGGTCGCGCCGCTGCTGGAACGCGGCGGCGCGGTCCTTCAGGAACGACTGGTCGCCGGTCAGCGCGGCGGTGGCGGCGGCTTGGGCGATCGAGCACGGATTGCTGGTCGATTGCGACTGCAGCTTGGCCATCGCCTTGATCAGCCACGCCGCCCCGCCCGCGAACCCGATCCGCCAGCCGGTCATCGCATAGGCCTTGGAACAGCCGTTGACGGTCAGCGTGCGCTCGTAGAGCGACGGGCACACCTGCGCGATCGTCGCGAACTCGAAGCCGTCGTACAGGATGTGCTCGTACATATCATCGGCGAACACCCAGACATGCGGGTGGCGCTCGATCACCTCGCCCAGCGCCTTCAGCTCGGCCGCTGAATAGGCCGCACCCGTCGGGTTGGACGGCGAATTGAGGATCACCCACTTGGTCCGCGGCGTGATCGCGGCGTCGAGCTGTTCAGGGGTGATCTTGTACGCCTGGTCGGCACCGGCTTCGATATAGACCGGCACGCCGCCGGCGAACTGGACGACGTCGGGATAGCTGACCCAATAGGGGGCGGGGATCACCACCTCGTCGCCCGCATCGATCGTCGCGACCATCGCGTTGAACAGCGTGTGCTTGCCGCCGACATTCGCCGTCACCTGGTCGATGCCATAGGTCAGCGCGTTGTCGCGCGCGAACTTGGCGACGATCGCCTGCTTCAATTCGGGCGTGCCGTCGACATTGGTATATTTGGTCTTGCCCGCGCGGATCGCCTCGATCGCGGCATCCTTGACGAAATCGGGGGTGTCGAAATCAGGCTCGCCCGCGCCCAGCCCGATCACGTCGATGCCCTGGCGCTTCAGCTCGAACACGCGCGCGGTCATCGCGAGCGTGGCGGAGGGCTGGATGCGGCCGAGCGCGGCGGAGGGCTTCATGGGGCGGGACCTTTGCGGGCTTGGGAAATCGTCGCGGGCCTTAGCCGCGTCCCTCGTCATCCGCAACCAGCCGCGCAGCAATCAGTCCGCGCAGCGCATTTCCGACGAACAATCCTTGCGCGCAATCGGCCGGGGTCAGGTCCGCCTCGACCGCGCGGCCCTCCGCGATCAGGTGCGCGCGCAGCACGCCCGGCAGCATGCCGGGGCGCAGCAGCGGCGTCATCAGCATGCCGTCGGGCCGCTCGACGAAGATCGAGGTGAAGCTGCCCTCGGTCAGCAGGCCAGCAGCGTGGGTGAACAGCGTGTCGAACGTCGTCGCTCCGGCCCGCGCCGCCGCCCAGTGGCGCCGGTCGCTCGTCTTGTGCGCCAGCCGGAAATCGTCGGCGTCGACGGGCAGCGGCCGGATGTCGACCGGCACCGGCAGTGCGGGCGTGGCGGGCATCGGCGCGACCTCGATCGCAATGGTGCCGCCGCGCGCGAGCAACAGGCGGACCCGCGCGGCCGCACGCAGCCGGAAGGTCGCGGCCTGCAGCTCGTTGCGCGCGCCATGCCGGTCGAAGCGAAAGCCGAGCGCGGCGGCGCTTGCGCGCATCCGCTCCAGATGGCGCTCGAGCAGCGGCATCCCCTCCAGCGGGTCGAAGGCGATCGTCTCGACCAGGTCGATCGGCCGCGCCCCCGTCGTCAGGAACGCGGCCTTGGTCAGGCATTCGGCCCATTCCTGTTCGGCAACCGAATCGGCGACCACCCCCGATCCCAGCCCGATGCGCGCCTGCAATGCGCCGGGCTTCAGATGCAGGGTGCGGATCGCGACGTTGAACTGCGCGCTGCCCTGCGGCGTCACCGTACCGATCGCGCCGGTATAGGCGCCGCGCGGCTCGCCCTCGACCTCGGCCAAAATTTCCATCGCGCGCAGCTTGGGCGCGCCGGTGATCGACCCGCACGGGAACAGCGCGCGCAGCATCGTCGATGGCGGGCATCGGTCAGGCAGCTCGGCGGCGACGGTCGACACCATCTGGTGCACGCTTGGATAGGTCTCGATCGCAAAGGCCTCGGGCACGGTCACGCTGCCCGGCCGGGCGATGCGCGACAGGTCGTTGCGCATCAGGTCGACGATCATCAGGTTTTCGGCGCGCTGCTTGGGGTCGTTGCGCAATGCCGCCGCGGCCTGGCGATCCTGCTCCGGCGTGTCGCCGCGCGCGGCGGTGCCCTTCATCGGACGCACCGCGATGCGGCGGTCGGCGGCGGCAAAGAACAGCTCGGGCGAGAAGCTGAGCAGCCAGTCCTCGCCCGTCCACACCACGCCGCCATAGCCGGCGGCGGCGCGCGCGCGGATCGCGGCGTACAGCGCCAGCGGGTGGCCCGCGACCGGCGCGCGCGCCGCAAAGGTCAGGTTGGCCTGATAGATGTCGCCGGCCAGGATCGCGTCGTGCACCGTGGCAAAGCGGGCGGCATAGCCCGCCGGATCGATCTCGGGCACCGCCGCGCCGACATAGGCGCCGTCGCCGGGCGGCAGCGCGGCGTGCAACGCATCGGCATCGATCGGCGTCACCGCGTCGAACACACCGAACCAGCCGACCGGCAGCCGGTCGTCGCCGTCGGGGACAAGCATGCGGGCGTGGCGCGTCAGCCGGGGTTCGAGCGCAAAGCCGGCCTCATAGCCCAGGAACCCGGCGACATGCGCGCCCTGCGCCACCGCGGCGTCGATCGCGTCGAGCAGCGGCGCGACCGCGTCGAGCCGGTCGGCGCGCAGGATGCGGACGGGGTCGCGATAAAGCCGTGCCGGCGTGCCGGGGGTGCGGGCGTCGTCGACGAGGACGAAGGGCGGGGACGTGCCGTACATCATGGCCGCCCGGCCATGCAGCGCGCGCGCCGCCGGGGCAAGTGCGTGTTGCCGCCGCCGGTCGCCTTGCCTATCTCCGCTGGCCATGACCCAAGCCCCTTCCGCCGGCGAACCGCCGTTGCGCGCCGCGATCGTTCCGGTGACGCCGCTTCAGCAGAATGCGACGATCCTGTGGTGCACCGCCACGATGCGCGGCGCCTTCACCGATCCCGGCGGCGATCTCGACCGGCTGGCCGGGGCGGCGGCGCAGCTGGGCGTGACGATCGAGAAGATCCTGATCACCCACGGCCATATCGACCATTGCGGCCAGGCGGGCGTGCTCGCCCGCCAGCTGGGCGTGCCGATCGAGGGGCCGCACGAGGCCGACCGGTTCTGGATCGCCCGGCTGGCCGATGACGGCCGCAACTATGGCGTGCGCGGCGAAGTGTTCGAGCCCGATCGCTGGCTCGAAAATGGCGACCAGGTCACGGTCGGCGATCTGGTGCTCGACGTCTATCACTGCCCCGGCCATACGCCGGGTCACGTCGTCTTCCACCACGCGCCGTCAAGATTCGCGGTGGTCGGCGATGTGCTGTTCCGCGGCTCGATCGGGCGCTGGGACTTTCCGATGGGCAATCACGACGACCTGATCGCCTCGATCACCGGGCGGCTGTGGCCGCTCGGCGACGACACCCATTTCGTGCCGGGGCATGGCGAGACGAGCAGCTTCGGCCATGAACGCCGCACCAATCCGCTGGTCGGCGACCGCGCGCTCGCGGGGCGTTGAGGGGCGGAAGATCTTGAGAGAGGCGCTTCGGACCTCCATCCGGGGAGACTGCCCCGGAACGCGCATTGCATCGATGTGATCTTGAATCTTGTCGTCACCCCGGGCTTGACCCGGGGTCCCGCTTCTTCGCGTGCCGGATCAGGCAGCGGGACCCCGGCTCGAGGCCGGGGTGACGAGCGAGGAGTGGCTGGGCTTTCCGATAAGGCCCTGTCCCGGTCAGCCTCACCGGATCAGCGGAGGGTCAGAGCTCGCTAATCGATGCCGCCCCTCACCCGAAGCTCAGGAACGGGATCGCCAGCGCGGTTGCGGCCAGCAGGATGGTCATGGTCAGCGTCACGATCGTGCCGATCTGGCGCCCCAGCATCCACCCGTCCATGCCGAAAGGATGGAGCACGCGCGCGCCGATATAGGCTGCCGCGGCCAGCCACAGCCACCCGCTCGTTCCCAGTGCCAGCTCGATCAGCGCGATCAGGATCACGATGATCGGGGTATATTCGATGAAGTTCGCCTGGGCGCGCATCCGGCACTGCATCGTCGCATTGCCGCCGTCGCCCATCGCGATCTTCTCGGCAAAGCGGACGCGGATGATCCGCGCGCCCAGCCAGACGTTGATCAGCGCCGCCGCGGCCGCGGTCGCCAGCGTGACGGGCAGGATGATGGTGTCCATGTATAGCGTTCCCCCGGATATTGGTGTCGCCTGGGCTGCCACGGCCGGGCGATACTTGCAACGTGGCGGAAATCGGCTATAGGCGCTCGCTCGCTTCGTGACCTGCCAGCCCGCCGGTCGGGCGGGTCGCGCGCTTGCGGCGCGGCTTGCCTGGAACCAGGGTGTGGCGTATCGCGACCCCGAACACCCAGATTGCAGATGGATAAGGTGCCGAAATGGCAGTTCCGAAGAGAAAGACCTCGCCCTCCCGCCGTGGCATGCGCCGCGCGCACGACTCGCTCTCGGTCGAGTCGTTCCAGGAATGCCCGAATTGCGGCGAGTTGAAGCGCCCGCACAATCTGTGCATGGCTTGCGGCCACTATAACGGCCGGGAAATCGTTTCGGTCGAGGGCTGAGGCCCGCGCACGGACAGGAGTACGTCGCCGTCATGGCCAGGGGCTCGAGGATCGCCGTCGATGCGATGGGCGGCGACAAGGGGCTTTCGACCATGCTGGCGGGTGTCGCCCGCGCACATCGCCATGATCCGGCGCTCGCCTTCACCCTGGTCGGCGACGAGGCGCAGGTCGCCGGCGGGCTTGCTGCCTATGCCGAACTGGCCGATGCGGTCCGCATCGTCCATGCCGCCGAAACCGTCGGTGCCGACGACAAGCCCAGCCAGGCGATCCGGCGCGCGCGCACCACGTCGATGGGGATCGCGATCGACCTGGTGAAGCGGGGCGAGTCGGATGCCGCCATCTCCTGCGGCAATACCGGCGCGCTGATGGCGATGGCGAAGCTGGCGCTGCGCACCATGCCCGGCATCGACCGCCCCGCGCTCGCTGCGCTGCTGCCCAGCCTGGGCGAAACCGACACGGTGATGCTCGATCTCGGCGCCAATGCCGAATGCGACGCCCGCAACCTCGTCCAGTTTGCGGTCATGGGCGCGGCCTATGCGCGCACCGCGCTCGACCTCGACAATCCGCGCGTCGCGCTGCTCAACATCGGTACCGAGGAACTGAAGGGCACCGATGCGGTGCGCGACGCCGCCGCCCAGCTGCGCGGCGCGAACCATCTGCCGCTGCACTTCGCCGGCTTTATCGAGGGCGACCGGATCTCGCGCGGCGAAGTCGACGTCGTGGTGTGCGACGGCTTTTCCGGCAATATCGCGCTCAAGACGGCGGAGGGAACGGCGCGCTTCGTCGCCGACCTGCTGCGCCGCGCGTTCCAGAGCTCGGTGCGGTCGAAGATCGGGTTCCTGATCTCGCGTCCGGCGACCGACCTGCTTCGCCATCATCTCGATCCCAACAACCACAATGGCGCGGTGTTTCTGGGGCTCAACGGCCTGGTCGTGAAGAGCCATGGCGGCGCCAACGAAGCCGGCGTCGCCCACGCCATCGCCGTCGCCGCCAAGATGGTGCGCGACGACCTCACGCGCCGGATCGCCGAAGATCTCGGAAATTTCGAAGCCAAGGCTGCCTGAAGGTTCCTGACATGACCATTCGTCGCGCCGTCGTTACCGGGACCGGCTCCGCCCTGCCGCGTACGCGGGTCAGCAATGCCGATCTGGCGGCGCGCGTCGATACCTCCGACGAATGGATCGTCGAGCGTACCGGCATCCGTTTCCGCCACATCGCCGAAGCCGACGAGACGACGTCGACGCTCGCGACCGCCGCTGCACGCACCGCGCTCGCCGCCGCCGGTCGCGTACCCGCCGACATCGACCTGATCGTGCTTGCCACCGCCACGCCCGACCAGACCTTTCCGGCCAGCGCCACGCTGGTGCAGGCCGCGCTCGGCATCGACGACTGCGTCGCCTTCGACGTGGCGGCAGTCTGCTCGGGCTTTCTCTACGCGCTCCAGGTGGCCGATTCGATGATCCGCGCCGGCGCGGCGACGCGCGCGCTGGTGATCGGATCGGAAACCTTCAGTCGCATCCTCGACTGGGAGGACCGCGCGACCTGCGTCCTGTTCGGCGACGGGGCGGGCGCGATCGTGCTCGAGGCCGACGAGGGCGACGGCACGCGCGGCGTGCTCGCCACCCGGCTGCACGCCGACGGGCGCCACAACCAGCTGCTCTATGTCGATGGCGGACCGTCGACCACCGGCACCGTCGGCAAGCTGCGGATGAAGGGGCGCGAGGTGTTCCGCCATGCCGTCACCAATCTGGCGGCGGTGATGAGCGAGGCGCTCGACGCGGCGGGCATGGCGGCGGACCGGGTCGACTGGGTCGTGCCGCATCAGGCCAATGCCCGCATCCTCGATGCGACCGCGCGCAAGCTGGGCCTCGCCCCGGAAAAGGTGGTGGTCACCGTCGACCAGCACGCCAATACCTCGGCGGCGTCGGTGCCGCTGGCGCTCGACGCGGCGATTCGCGACGGGCGCATCCGGCCGGGTCACCTGATCGTGCTGGAGGCGATGGGCGGCGGCTTCACCTGGGGCGCCAGCGTCGTCCAACTCTAGCACATCGGCAATTAGCTCCGGAATGGTCCAATATTGCACCCGCGCCACAGTGTGTTACACCGCGCGGCTGAACAGGGGGGACGAAAGAACATCGAATGTCGACAGTTGGAACCTTGACCCGCGCCGACCTGGCGGAATCGCTCCATCGCCAGATGGGTTTGTCCCGCGCGGATTCGGCGCGCCTGGTCGAACAGGTCCTCGACCATATGTGCGACGCGCTCGCCCGCGGCGAGAATGTGAAGATTTCCGGCTTCGGCAGCTTCATCCTGCGCGACAAGGGCGAACGGATCGGCCGCAATCCCAAGACGGGGGTCGAGGTGCCGATCGCGCCGCGCCGCGTCCTTACCTTCCGCGCCAGCCAGATGATGCGCGACCGCATCGTGCGCGCCGACTGAACGGGGTGTCCGGCCGGTCGGACAGCACACCCGGCGCCTTCGTGACGATCAGCGATCTGGCGCGCGAGCTTGGTTTGCCGCAGCATCGGCTGCGCTATTGGGAAACCCGCTTTCCGCAGCTGCGGCCGATGCAGCGCGCCGGGCAGCGTCGCTATTACCGGCCCGCCGACGTCGCGCTGGTCCGCCGCATCCATCGCCTGCTGGGTCAGGAAGGTTATACGATCGCCGGGGTGCAGCGCCTGCTCGCGGGGGAGCGTGGGGGGGCCGCGACGGCCGCCGAGCCCGTGCCCGACGCGCTGCGCCGGATCCGCGCGCTGCTCGCCGACGCGCTGGGTGCCGATCAGGCCTGATCGGGGCCGAGCGCGGGGTCGAGGTCGCGCGGCCTGACGAAGTTTTCGAGCCGCCCGCCATTCATCTTCAGGTCCGCCCACGCCCCGTCGAACGCGATCACGGCCAGGCTGGCGGTCGGGAACTTGTCCTCGACGCGCGCGCGCAGCGCATCGTCGTCGCTGGCCGGCACCAGCATGAGCACCAGGTCCTCGAGCCCCGGATTGTGCCCGATCAGCAGCGCGCGCTCGACATCGGCGGGCAGCTCGCGCACCAGGTCGAGCAGCGTCACCGCCGAGGCGAGGTAGATGCGCCGGTCGGGGACCGCGCCCAGCGTCGCGCCATAACCCGCCTCGAACCCCGCGATCGTTTCCTCGACCCGGCGGGCGGGGGAGGCGACGACATGGTCGAAGCCGAGCCCGAGCGACCGGACGTGCCGCCCCATCGTCGTCGCCGCGCGCTCGCCCTTGGCATTCAGCGGCCGGTCGAAATCGCGGGCGACGGGGTCGTCCCAGCCGGACTTGGCGTGGCGAAGCAGGGTAAGCGTCTTCATGGAGTCCCCGTCAGGCGGTCTGCTCCGCGTCATGCCCGATCGCCGCGCGCGTGGAAAGGTGCCGCGCGCGTGCGACCGCCTCGTCCAGCGTCACCCGCCGGACCGGCGTACCCTCGGGAAAGGCACCCAGCAGCCGCGACGGCATCGCCGCCGACAACAGGATGAACGCGCCCGAATCGTCGGCGCGACGGATCAGCCGCCCGAACGCCTGCGCCAGCCGCGCGCGGACGATGCGGTCGTCATAGGCTGCCCCGCCGCCCGCCAGCCGCCGTGCCGCGTGCAGCACGCCGGGGCGCGGCCACGGCACGCCCTCCATCACCACCAGCCGCAGCGAGCGGCCCGGCACGTCCACCCCGTCGCGCAGCGCATCGGTGCCGATCAGGCTGGCGCGCGGATCGTCGCGGAAAATGTCCACAAGGGTCCCGGTGTCGATCGGGTCGACATGCTGGGCGTAGAGCGCCAGCCCCTCGCGCGCCAGCCGGTCGGCGATGCGGGCATGGACGCCGCGCAGCCGCCGGATCGCGGTGAACAGCCCCAGCACGCCGCCGCCCGACGCGACGATCAACCGGCCATAGGCATTGGCCAGCGCCGCCAGGTCGCCGCGCGCCACGTCGGTCACGATCAGCACCTCGGCCTGGGTCGCATAGTCGAACGGGCTCGCCGCCTCGAAGCGCGCCGCCGGGCGGATCAGGTGGCCGGCCCCGCTCTGCGCCTCCGCGACCGCCCAGTCGCCGCCCGCGCGCAACGTCGCCGAGGTCACCAGCACGCCATGTGCGGGCTCCAGCACGGTGCGCGCAAACGGCCGGCTGGGGTCCAGCCAGTGGCGGTGCAGCCCGACATCGACTTCGCGGCCCTCGATGCGGTCGATCGCCAGCCAGTCGACGAAGTCCGCGTCCGCCGGGCCGCCGATCCGCGCGATCAGCGCCAGCCAGGCCGCGACCATGTCGGCGCGCCAGCCGAGCGACGCGATCGCCCCCTCGATCCGCGCGCGCGCCGGCGCGTCCATCCAGTCGGGCGCATCCGCCAGCACCGCGTCGAGCCGCCGCCCCAGCGCGACCAGCGGGCGGAGCAGCGCATCCAGCGCATCCGCCGCCGGCCCCGCCGCCTCGACCAGCGCCGCGTCGGGCTCGGCCAGCTCGGTTTCCAGCCCATAGCCCGCGTCCGCCGCGCCGGTATCGCGCGCATAGACCAGCCCGCGCACCGCCCCCAGCAGCGCCTCGACCGGCCCGAACGGCGCGCCCTCGTGCAGCCGCTGCAGCCATCCGTCGCCGGGCAACGCGCGGGCGGCATCGACCGCGTCGTTGATCGCCGCGCCCCCGGCCTCGTCATAGCTGGCGACATCCGACAATCGCGCCGCCAGCCCGCGCCTGCGCCCGCGCGACGTGCCCTCCGGCCCCATGATCCAGCGGCGCAGCTCGATCGTCTCGGCCCCGGTCAGCGCCACCGCGAACATCGCATCCGCCGCGTCGAACAGGTGATGCCCCTCGTCGAAGACATAGCGGGTCGGCCGCGTCCCCGTCTCGCGCCCGCGCGCGGCGTTGACCATGACGAGCGCGTGGTTGGCGATGACGATGTCCGCCTGCGCGGATGCACGCGCGGCATGTTCGATGAAGCACTTCCGATAATGCGGGCACCCGGCATAGACGCACTCGCCGCGCCGGTCGGTCAGCGCGGTCGATCCGTTGCGGCGGAACAAGGTGGGCAGCCAGCCGGGCAGGTCGCCGCCGACCATGTCGCCATCGGCGCTATAGGCGGCCCAGCGCGCGACCAGCTGCGCCAGCACCGCGGCGCGCCCCTGAAACCCGCCCTGCAGCGCATCCTCCAAGTTGAGCAGGCACAAGTAATTCTCCCGCCCCTTTCGCGTCACGATCCGCCGCCGCCGCGCCGCCGGATCGGCGATCAGCCTCGCGCCCTCATGGTTCAGCTGGCGTTGCAGCGCCTTGGTGAATGTCGACACCCATACCGCGCCGCCCGCCTGCTCCGCCCACAGGCCGGCGGGGGCGAGGTAGCCCAGCGTCTTGCCGATCCCCGTTCCGGCTTCGGCCAGCACCAGATTGGGCGCGTCGCGCATCGCGCGCGGCTGGAACGCGGCGGCCGCCGCGCTCGCATAGGCGCGCTGGCCCGGCCGCTGCTCTGCCCCGTCGCCGGTCAGCTGCGCCAGCCGCGCGGCCACCTCCGCATCGTCCAGCGTCACCGTGCGCGGCGCAGGGCGGGGGGCTGATTCGTCCCATTCGGGCAGCTTGGAAAACAGCCAGCGTTCGGCCTTGTCCGGCCGCGCCAGCCGCTGCGTCACCAGCGCCGCCCAGGGCCAACGCAGCCGCGCCAGGCTCTGCGCGGCGGTCCACGCACCCTCGCGTTCCGGCCAGTCGCCCTCGCACGTCGCCAACAGCCGCGCGGTCGCCGCGCGCAGCAACGCCGGCACGCCCGCGTCACCCGCCGGCTCGTCCAGCCCGATCGTCCGCGCCAGCCCGCGCGGCGTCGGCACCATGAAGCGCGCCGGGTGCAGGAACGCGAACAGCTCCAGCACGTCCAACCCCGACAGCTCGCCATAGCCCAGCCGCTGCGCGACCAGCGGCGCGTTCAGCAGGATGACCGGCGTGTCGGCGGCGATCCGGATCGCCTCCCCCCGCCCGATCGCCCGCGTGCCGTCGCCGTCGGCGATCCAGACGCCGCCATGGCTGGCGTGCAGGGCAGGGTGGGGGAGCATGGGCGCGGTATCGCCGCTGCGGAACGAAATGGCAACGGGGTGGGACTGAATGGAGTCGCTGCCGATTTCCGCTTGGCCGGAGCTTGTCGACGGCCAGCCCTTGGTGTCCCAACCCCGACCTAAAAATCTGACCCGGAAAGCGTCTTGATCGAAGTCAGACCTCAATTTCCCGTCACCCCGGGCTTGACCCGGGGTCTCGCTGTTTCTCGCACCGGGTCAGGCAGCGGCACCCCGGCGCAAGGCCGGGGTGACGGGGAAAATTCGTTCAAACTTTGCGACGACTTTTTTTCGGACAGCCGGTCAGTTTCCCGATACAGCTTCGTCGTTTTCATCATCCTCTGGATCAGTGCGCTGACCCCCGCCTCAATCCCGCGTTGCATTTGGTCGGCACGAAAGTGCGGCAGTATCTGCTCGTCGATGATCGCCTTGCAAAGCGCATCTGGCAGCGCTTTCTCCAGACCGCGCGCGACCGCAATCCGAACCTGTCGTTCATTCGGTGCGATCAGGACGACCACGCCGTCGTCATGGTTCCTGCGGCCGATGCCCCACGCATTGCCCAGGTCGCGCGTAAAATCCGCGACATCCTGTCCATCAAGCGACGTGACGGTCACGACCACCATCTGATGACCTGTCGCCTGTTCGAGCGCGGCCAGTTGGCCGGTGAGCGCTGCTTCGGTGTCCGCATCGATGATGTCGGCGGCATCCGACACGCGGCCCGCCAGGGGGATTCGCGCCTTGACGGTGGTAATGGGCGGATCACTCTGAGTCTGGTGCGACTGACGCTGTTCCTGCTCAGTCGAGCAGGCAGCGACAAACGCCATCAGCAGCAGGGCGGGTCTTTTCACCCACGCAAGTTGCCGCCGGTTGAGGGCTTCAGCAATCAGATCGATCCTGAATGAACAAGTTTGTCGTCCGGTCCGGCTAGGCGTGCGGGCGCTGGATCAGCGCCGCCGCCTACGCCGCCCGCTAGAGCCGCCGCCCTCGCGATAAGGCTCGCACGCCACACCGTCGCCATCACGGTCCAGTCCGGCGCGATAGCCCCGCTCGCCGCGCTTGAGCGGCGCAGCGCCCGCCGCGCGTGCCGCCCCGCAATTTGGGTAGTAGATCGGAAGCGCGAAGGATCGCGAAGATGTCAAGCCGCCGCTTCCCGATTGGCTCGCGCCGTCCGCTGGACTCATGCCGAACCACACCCCGCCAAAGGTCAGCGTGGACAGGATCGCGGTCAGGGCGGCGAGCTTCGCGCTCATTCTCGCAACATGCGGCAATGTCGCTTAAGGAAGCCTTGCGGGCATCCCATGGCTGGCGCAGGTTGCTGGGCGTCCAGGCCGGTCATGGACGGGAGCGCACATGATCCATCTCGCCCTGATCCTCTCGCTCGCCTTGTTCGCACCCGCGCCCGCCGAGCCGCCGCCGCCGCGCGACGTGCGCGCCATCATCCGCGATGCGCGCCTCCTCATCGCGCGGCACGGCGACGCGGTGTGGCCCGGCCTGTCGCGCGCGCCGCAACGTATCCTGCTGGTCGAGGCAGCGCGCGAGACGCTGTTCTGTGCGGCGCCCACACCGGGTTTCATCGCGATCGGCGACGATGCCGTCAGCGGCTGTGCGATGCAGGTCCGTCCGCGCCGCTATGATGTCGATAGCGAGGCCACGCTGGACGAGGACGGCGTGCCGCTGGTCGTCATCGGCCTGCCCAGGGCCACGGGCCGCACCGGCACCGACTGGCTGCTCACCCTGCTGCACGAGCAGTTCCACCAGTATCAGCAGGTTCTGCCGGGCTTTGCCGCCGCGCGCGACCGCGCCGACGCACGGCTGCGCGGCACGGCGTCCGATGCGGCGTGGATGCTCGATCATCCCTTTCCCTACGCCGATCCGGCGGTGGCGGCGGGCTTTGCCCGGCTGAACGATATGGCCGGGGAATTTCTGTCCGCGACCACGCCCGATGCCGCGCGCGCGGCCGCCACGGCCTATGTCGCTGCAAGGGGCGAGGTGACTGGCCGCCTCGACGCCCGCGACCGCTGCTATCTCGAATTCCAGCTGGGGCAGGAGGGGGTGGCGCGCTGGACCGAGCTTCAGTTCGCGCGGGTCGCGGGTGCGCAATCATCCAAGCTGCGCCGCGCCGCGCGCGACCGTCGCCTTTGGCTCAGCGTCAGCCTGAAATCCGCGCGCGCGCAGGGGCTGGGCATCTGGAAACGCGGTGCCTTCTACGCGCTCGGCGCGGCGGAGGCGGAGATGCTCGATCGCTTCGCGCCCGACTGGCGGCAGGCCTACGTCGTCGAACCCTTTGCGCTCGGCCCGCTGCTCGCGCGCACCTTTGACGATGCGCCCACACGCGGCATTTCGCCGCAATCCGCCTGCTGACGGGACCGGCTGTCCTGCATCGGCGCGACATGCCAGCGTCGCGTCATGCGCACCGCCAAACGCCTGCCCCGCCGCCCTTCCGCATGGCCCGCGGCGCGGGGGGGCAAAAGCTGTCACAGCCCGCAACTTCCACAACTTCGCTTGCCCCGGCGCATCCGCCTGCACACCCGGATTTGCGATTCGCCGCGCTTCGCGCCAAGGGCATCGCACCATGACCAAGATTGATTCCGCACTCCGCGCCGCCGCGCTCGACTCCAAGGCCTGGCCCTTTGAGGAGGCGCGCAAGCTTTTGAAGCGCTATCCCGACGGCAAGCCGGCCAAGGATGGACGGGTCGACGCGGTGCTGTTCGAAACCGGCTACGGCCCCTCGGGGCTACCGCATATCGGCACCTTCAACGAAGTGCTGCGCACAACGATGGTGCGGCGGGCATTTGAAACCCTGTCGGATCAGCCCACCCGGCTGATCGCCTTTTCCGACGATATGGACGGCCTGCGCAAGGTGCCCGACAATGTCCCCAACCCCGAAATGCTGCAGCAATATCTGGGACATCCGCTGACACGGGTGCCCGACCCGTTCGGCCGGTTCGAAAGTTTTGCTGCGCACAATAATGCCATGCTGCGCGAATTTCTCGACCGCTTCGGCTTTGACTATGTCTTCGCGTCTTCGACCGATTACTACACGTCCGGCCGCTTCGACGACGCGCTGCGCGCGGTGCTGCGCCACTATCAGGCGATCATGGACGTGATGCTGCCGACGCTGCGCGCCGAGCGCCGGGCGACCTATTCGCCCGTCCTGCCGATCAGCCCGAAGTCGGGCGTGGTGCTCCAGGTCCCGGTCGAGGTCGTCGACGCCGATGCGGGGATCGTGCGCTTCACCGACGACGGCGACGTGATCGAGCAGTCGATCCTGTCGGGCGGGGCCAAGCTGCAGTGGAAGGTCGACTGGGCGATGCGCTGGGTGGCGCTCGGCGTCGATTACGAAATGGCGGGCAAGGACCTGATCGATTCGGTCATTCAGTCGGGCAAGATCGCCCGCGTGCTCGGCGGCCGCCCGCCCGAGGGCTTCAATTACGAGATGTTCCTGGACGAGAAGGGCGAGAAGATCTCGAAGTCCAAGGGCAACGGGCTCAGCCTCGACCAATGGCTGACCTATGGCACCGACGAGAGCCTGGCCTTCTACATCTATCGCGAGCCGAAAAAGGCGAAGGCGCTGCACATGGGCGTCATCCCGCGTGCGGTCGACGACTATTGGCAGTTCGCGGGCAACTATGCCGACCAGCCGATCGAACAACGGCTCGGCAATCCGGTCCACCACATCCACAACGGCCCGCCGCCGGTCGCCGGACTGCCGGTGACGTTCGGCCTGCTGCTCAACCTGGTCGGGGTGATGGGTGCGGCGGCGACGCGCGCGCAGGTGTGGGGTTATCTCGGCAACTATGTCGCCGATGCGACGCCGGAGAGCCATCCCGCGCTCGACGCGCTGATCGACCGGGCGCTCGCCTATAACCGCGATGTCGTCGCCCCCACCCTGGTCCGCCGCGCGCCCGAAGGAGTCGAGATCGAGGCGCTGCGCCGTCTCGACGCGGTGCTCGCCGCGCTGCCCGCCGGTGCCCATGCCGAAGCGATCCAGAACGAGGTGTACGAGATCGGCAAGACCGCCGGGTTCGACAATCTCCGCGACTGGTTCCGCGCGCTCTATGAAACGCTGCTCGGCAGTGCGCAGGGCCCGCGCATGGGCAGCTTCATCGCGCTCTACGGTATCGAGAACAGCCGCAGGCTGATCGCCGACGCGCTGGCGAAAGCGGGCGCGGACGGCTGAACCCTGTTCGTCGCCCCGGGCTCGACCCGGGTGACGGATTTATCAGGACCGGCTCACTCCACCGGCAGCGCCCAGGCGAGCCGCACCTCGCCGCCCGAAGGCTCGACCGTCGCGGCGACCCCCGCTGCGGTCAGCCGCTCGGCGACCAGCCCGGCGGGCTCGGCGGGGCCAGTGACGGTGACGGGCAGCTTCAGCCGCTGCCCCGCCCAGATCGCGGTGGCGATCGCATCTGCACCCGCCGTATCGGGTTCGTCGCCGTCAAAGCCGACGGGCCCCAGCGCGACCATCGGCGGCACGAGCTCGACCGACCAGCCGCTGGCGCCGCTGCCGACGCGCGCCTCCAGCGTGCGATATGCCGCCATCGTCGCGCCGGGCAACGGGGTCGCGTTGACGAGGATGCGGTGATTGGCCGGATCGACCAGGATCTGGTCGCTCGCCACGCCGGCGGCGACCGCCAGCTGGGCGACGATGCGCTGGGTGACGCGGTCCCCCGCGGCCCCGGCCGGCCCGCCGCGCGCCGCTGCGATCTGCGCGGCCTCCGCCTGCGCGCTGGTGCCGACGCGATATTGTTCCAGGCTGACGCGCACCGGCCGGTCGAGCAGGTCGGTCAGCCGCGCCGCCGCCGCGCGCTCGGCCTGCGGCTCGATCTTGGGGGTCAGCACCACGGCGGCGACGCTGATCGGATCGCGGGCATAGTTGATCTCGATCTGGCTCAGCCGCGCGTCGCCGGCGAATTGCGCCGCGACGACCTCGCGCGCGGTCCGTGACGACGCGGTCTCCCAAGCGATCTGGCGCAGCGACAGCCCGAGCGGGATCGCCAGCGCGACGAAGCTGCCGATGACCAGCACCGTCTGCAACAGGGTGTGCTGCGGCGTCAGGTGCGAGCCGAAGCCATAGAGCCGCGCCATCACCGCGGCGGCGAGCGCGATCGTCATCAGGTTGGTGAGGAACAGCAGCAGCGCGCCGCCGAACACCGTCCAGTTGGTCGTCGCCAGGCCGAAGCCGACGACCGCGAGCGGCGGCATCAACGCGGTGGCGATCGCCACGCCCACCACCGTGCCCTCGCGTCCGCGCACCATCGCATAGGCACCCGCGAGCGCGGAAAACAACGCGACCATCAGATCGAACAGGTTGGGCCGGGTCCGCGCCGCGATCTCGTCGGTCACGTTCTGGAGCGGCGAGATGAGGACGAGCGCGGCGGTAAACAGGATCGCGAGCACCGTGCCGAGCGCCAGCGCGCTCGCCGAAGTCCGGATCTCGTCCGAATCGAAGGTGGCCAGGCCGAAGCCCAGCCCGATAATCGGCCCCATCAGCGGCGAGATCAGCATCGCGCCGATCACCACCGCCGGCGACGAAAGCAGCAGCCCGAGCACCGCGATGCCCGCCGACATCAGCACCATGAAGGCGTATCGGCCGCTCCACCCCGCATCGTCGCGCACCCGGTCCATGACGCGGTTGTGGTCGACGCTGGTCACGACATGGTCGAGCCACCAACGGAACATCGGGTTGAGCCGGGCGACCATGTGGGGCAACTCCATCTTGCGCTCGGTAAGGGGTTTTCTCGACCGGGGCCAGCATCTACGAGGGTCGGACAAGGCAATGGACGGGGGAAGCGGGATGACGGCACGCCGGGGCGGCAATTCGGCATTGCGTCAGTTCCTGAAAAGCGAGGCGGCCGGCGGGATCATCCTGATCGCGGCGGCGGCGCTGGCGATGGTGATCGCCAATCTGGACGCGATGTCGGAAGCGTATTTCCACCTGCTCCACCTGGAAACCGGGCCGGTGATTAGTCCGAAATACGGGCCGATGACCATCCACCTGTGGGTCAACGACGCGCTGATGGCGGTGTTCTTCCTGTTCGTCGGGCTCGAGATCAAGCGCGAGTTCGTTGACGGGCGGCTTGCCACCTGGGAGCGCCGCCGCCTGCCCTTCATCGCGGCGGCCGCCGGCATGGTGGTGCCCGCGCTGGTCTATCTGGCGGTGACCCGCGGCGACGCGGCGCTGGCGCAGGGCTGGGCGATCCCGGCGGCGACCGACATCGCGTTCGCCATCGGCGTGCTCGCGATCCTGGGCAAGCGCGCCCCCGCGTCGCTCAAGCTGTTCCTGACCACGGTCGCGATCGTCGACGACATGGGCGCGGTGCTGATCATCGCGCTTGCCTATACGGCGGGGTTGAAATCGCTGGCGCTGCTCGGCGCGGCGGTGGTGATGGCGGTGATGTACGCGCTCAACAAGTCGAACGTGCTGCGGCTCTGGCCCTATCTGCTGCTCGGCTTGGTCCTGTGGTACTTCGTTTTCCTGTCGGGCGTCCACGCGACGATCGCGGGCGTGCTGACCGCGATGATGATCCCGATCGTCAAGACGCCCGGCACGCCCGACGCGCATGAGTCGCCGCTCCACCGGCTGGAGCATGCGCTGCACGGCTGGGTCGCCTATCTGGTCGTCCCCGTGTTCGGCTTTGCCAATGCCGGGGTCTCGCTTTCCGGACTGAGCCCCGCGATCATCCTCGAACCGCTGCCGCTCGCGGTGCTGCTCGGCCTGTTCCTGGGCAAGCAGTTCGGGATTTTCGCAGCGATCTGGGGCGCGGTGAAGCTGGGCATCGCCGAACGTCCGGGCGGGGCCAGCTGGACCCAGATCTATGGCGTCGCGATGCTGGCCGGCATCGGTTTCACGATGAGCCTGTTCATCGGCGGCCTCGCCTTTCCCGGCAACGAACTGCTGATCGACGAGGTCAAGATCGGCGTGCTGCTCGGGTCGATCCTGTCGGCGGTCGCGGGCTACCTGATCCTGCGCGGCGCGGACACCGCGGCCGAGCGCGCAGCCAAGCAGGAAGCAGCATTGCGCGAAGTGGCGGGGCTCTGATCGCATGCACGCCTTTTTCGATCCCGGCCAGCTTGCCCACGCGCCCGTGCAGGAACTGCACAATGGCGGCTGGACGCCCTATGCCGAGGTTCCCGCGCGTGCCCGCGCCATCCTGGATGCAATCGGCGGGGCAGCACCGCCGGTCGATCACGGCGACGCGGCGATCCGCGCGGTGCATGGCGGCGACTATCTGGATTTCCTGCAGGGTGCGGCGGCCGAGTGGGCGGCGGCGGGGCGCGGCGGCGATGTGATCGGCTATGTCTGGCCGGTGGTCGGCCGTCGGCCGCTGAAGCTGAGCCGCATCGATGCGCGGATCGGCCAGTTCAGCTTCGATGCGTCGACCCCGATCATGGCGGCGACCTATGCCGCCAGCTATGGCGCGACCCAGTCGGCCTTGTCGGCGCTCGACGCGGTGCTGGCGGGCGAGCGCACGGCCTTTGCCCTGTCGCGTCCGCCCGGCCACCATGCGGGTGCGGACTATTGCGGCGGCTATTGCTACCTCAACCATGCCGCCGTCGTGGCACAGGCGGCGCGCGATGCCGGCGTGGCGCGGGTGGCGATCCTCGACATCGACTATCACCACGGCAATGGCACCCAGGATATCTTCTGGGAGCGTGGCGATGTGTTCTACGCCAGCGTCCATGCCGACCCGGCGACCGACTATCCCTTCTACTGGGGGCACGGCGACGAGGTCGGCGCGGGCGCGGGCGAGGGCGCGACGCTCAACCTGCCGCTGCCGCAGGGCACCGGGATCGACGCGTTCCGCGCGGCGCATGCGACCGCGCTCGACGCGATCGCCCGTTTCGCGCCGGGGCTCCTGGTCGTGAGCTTTGGTGCCGACACCTTCATCGGCGATCCGATCAGCCATTTCCGGCTGGCCACCGCCGACTATGCCCCGATCGCACGCGACATCGCCGCGTGCGGGTGGCCGACGGTGATCGTGATGGAGGGCGGCTATGCCGTCGACGCGCTGGGCGCGAACGTCGCGAGCTTCCTGAGCGGGTTCTAGACTCGTTTTCAGCCCCGCTGAAACACGCCCGACCGCGGCTATCCGTCGGTTGTGCGGACCGGCGGGCGGGCGCGGGTGTCGACGCGCAGCTCGAAGATGTCGGGTCGCGCATAATGGCCGGCAACGTCGAGGTCGTACTTGCCGTGCGCGATGTCGCCCGGGTCGATATCGGCGAGCAGTACCGCCTCCGCGCCATAGACCGGGCCGGCCAGGACCTCCCCCAACGGCGAGACGATCATGCTGCCGCCGCGGATCAGCACGGTTGCGGGGTCATCGCCCTGGATGCAGTCATAGTCGGCGGGGGCATCGGCGCGGGTCATGAACTGGCAGGCGCTGAGCACGAAACAGCGGCCTTCATAGGCGATGTGGCGCATCGACACGGGCCACATGTCGCGATCGTCGACGGTCGGCGCACAATAGAGCTGAACACCCGCGGCGTGATAATATTGGCGGAGCGCGGGCATATAGTTTTCCCAGCAGATCGCGGCCGCGACGCGACCCACCTGCGTGTCGACCACCGGCAGCGTCGACCCGTCGCCCTGACCCCAGATCAGCCGCTCGCTGGCGGTCGGCATCAGCTTGCGGTGGCGGGCGATCAGCGTGCCGTCGGGGCCGAAGGTGAGCGCGGTGCAATAGAGCGTTCCCCCGTCGCGCTCGATGACGCCGGTAACCAGCGTCAGCCCGGCGGCGGCTGCCATTTCGCCGATCCGCGCGGTTTCGGGGCCGGGAACGTCGATCGCCGCGGCATGATAGCGCGCGAAATCATCGCGGCCCGCCGGGGTGCGCGACCCGACCCGCGCACCGAAATCGAGCCCCTTGGGATACCCGCCGACATAGGCTTCCGGGAAGACGGCAAGCTCGACCCCCGCATCCTTCAGCGCAGCGACATGCCGCGCCATGCGGTCGAGCGTGGCGGGGGTGTCGAACAGGGTACTGCCTGCCTGGACGACGGCGATGCGGTGCGTGGTCATGCCGGCACTCCTTGGGGACTGGCGAACTGCTGCAATCGGCGCACGCCTATCGTTTCAAACAATGTTCGCGGTGCCATTTCAAAAAGGCGGGATGCGGACGTTCCCTTATATCGGCGGGCAGCCGGGCGTGGCCATCCGCGTTGATCAACGCTTCGATGCTGCCCCGGTCGTTGATATGCCTCGAAACAATAATCTCCAGGCTGTCGTCGAGCGAAATGAGGCCTCGATCAAATGCCCAATGGATCGTGCCTGACAGGGCAAGTCCGTTTGCGACCATATCAGGTCCATTATCCGCGACTGATTGAATGTGAGCCGCTTCTACCTCGGCTCTGCCGCCGCCATTGATCAACTTAAGGCCCGTGATGGCGCAGCGCTCACCATAAGCCCGCAATACCGATCGCCTGAAGGCGCGATCGCGCACCGGTCTGGAAAGAAGTCGCGATTGCCTGGCTCGATCTCCAAAATCAAAATCAAGCCGGTTGTCTTTCAAGGTGTTCGAGTCGGACCACATTGCCCGAGGCAGCAAATCATCTTCATCGGGCAAGCCAAGTCGGATTATTTTGCTAAAGTCGTCATTCGACAGAGGCCTGATAGACCACTGCGCATTTGCAAGACCCGATTCAACAATCTCCCCATTGATCATACGGGGCACGAAAGTGCTGAACTGAAGGAAGCTTCCGGGATCGATCCACGCGTAGTACATGCCGGGCTGCGACGGGTCAGAGGTAATGTCGCTTACACGTGCAACTGCCCAATATCCTCTAGAGGCACGCTCTTTGATCGGTTCGTAATAGACGATCCAATCGCCGACAAACGCCCGGGCGCGTTCGAGATACTGTCTCGGGAAATGATATCGGACGGCAGGCGAGTCGTCGTAGATCGACCCTTCCTTGTAGATGAAGACGCCGTGAGACACCGCGGCATCATGTAATGCGCCGATTCAGAAGGAAAGACCGACGCGGGAATAAATCCCGCGTCGTCGGTCGCGGTTTGATGCCGCGCCGGCCGGCCGAGCCGCCGCACGCGCGCTTCGCTTTGCGCGCAACGGTCGGCAACGGAGTTGCCGACCTGCCGCTTCGGCTACAGCTTCTCCGTCAGCTCCGGGACGACCTTGAACAGGTCGCCGACCAGGCCGAGGTCCGCGACCTGGAAGATCGGGGCGTCCTCGTCCTTGTTGATCGCGACGATCGTCTTGGAATCCTTCATGCCGGCCAAGTGCTGGATCGCACCCGAAATGCCGACCGCGACATAGACTTCGGGGGCGACGATCTTGCCGGTCTGGCCGACCTGATAGTCGTTGGGGGCATAGCCCGCGTCGACCGCCGCGCGGCTGGCCCCGACGCCGGCGCCGAGCTTGTCGGCGAGCGGATCGATCAGCGCGTGGAACTGCTCTTCCGACCCCAGCGCGCGACCGCCCGAGACGATCACCTTGGCGCTGGTCAGCTCGGGCCGCGCCGACTGGGCAAGCTCGGCGGAGACGAAGTTCGACAGGCCCTTGTCGCCGGTGGAGGCGACATTCTCGATCTCCGCGCTGCCGCCTTCGCGCGCGGCCTTGTCGAACGCGGTGCCGCGCACGGTGATAACCTTCTTGGCGTCCGACGACTTGACCGTCGCGATCGCCGCGCCGGCATAGATCGGGCGGGTGAAGGTGTCGGGCCCCTCGACCGACAGGATCTCGGAGATCTGCATGACGTCGAGCAGCGCGGCGACGCGCGGCGCGATGTTCTTGCCGCTGGTGGTGGCGGGGGCCACGAACACGTCGTGATGGCCCATCAGCTCGGCGGCGAGCGGCGCGACGTTTTCCGCCAGCCCATGGCCAAAGGCCGCATCGTCGGCGACATGCACCTTGCTGACGCCCGCGATCTTCGCGGCTTCGCCGGCAACCGCGCCGACATTTTCGCCCGCGACGAGCAGATGGACCTCGCCCAGCTTGCCCGCAGCGGTCACCGCGGCGAGCGTGGCATCCTTGACGGACTGACCGTCATGTTCGACCAGAACCAGAGTCTTCACTTCGCCACTCCCATCGCCTTCAGCTTCGTCACCAGCTCATCGACATCGGCAACCTTGACGCCTGCCTGGCGCTTGGGCGGCTCGGCGACCGACACGACGGTCAGCCGCGGGGTCAGGTCGACGCCGTAATCGGCCGGGGTCTTCTGCGCGAGCGGCTTGGACTTCGCCTTCATGATGTTGGGCAGCGAGGCATAGCGCGGTTCGTTGAGCCGCAAGTCGGTGGTAACGATCGCCGGCAGCTTGAGCGATACGGTTTCGAGGCCACCGTCGATCTCGCGCGTGACGGCCACGGTCTCGCCGCTCACCTCGACCTTGCTGGCAAACGTGCCCTGCGCCCAGCCGAGCAGTGCGCCCAGCATCTGGCCGGTCTGGTTGTTGTCGTCGTCGATCGCCTGCTTGCCCAGGATGATCAGGCCGGGCGCCTCCTCGGCCGCGATCTTGGCGAGCAGCTTGGCGACGCCCAGCGGCTCGACCGGGCCGTCATGCGTGACCAGGATCGCGCGGTCGGCGCCCATGGCGAGCGCGGTGCGCAGCGTTTCCTGGGCCTTGGCTTCGCCCACCGAAACGACGACGATCTCGGTCGCCACGCCCTTTTCCTTCAGGCGGATGGCTTCCTCGACCGCGATCTCGTCGAAGGGGTTCATGCTCATCTTGACGTTGGCCAGGTCGACGCCCGACCCGTCGGCCTTCACTCGGGGCTTTACGTTATAGTCAAGCACGCGCTTGACGGGCACCAGCACCTTCATTGCACTCTCCTCGGCGCTTTCAACGCGCCAGCGATGTTAATTGCAACAAGTCCAAAAGTGAAAATCAGCACGCTTATGATGAGTGCCGATCCTCGAAATTCAACGGGTTCACTCGCGGCGGCCAGCGGTATTCCGACAGTTCCTGCCACGAACAATGCGATGAGCAACCACTTCACGAGACGAGCGCCAAAAATCAACACGACGATCGGGCCGATGATGGCGACGGTCAATAGTAGTAGGGACGCAATGCCACTGACCATTCCCATTCACGCCGCCCGCTTCACTTCCGCCACGATCTTCTGTGCCGCATCGCCCAGGTCGTTCGCCGGCACGATTGCCAGGCCCGAATTGGCCAGGATCGCCTTGCCCTGTTCAACATTGGTGCCTTCGAGGCGGACGACCAGCGGGACCGACAGGTTCACTTCCTTGGCCGCGGCGACGATCCCTTCGGCGATGATGTCGCAGCGCATGATGCCGCCGAAGATGTTGACCAGGATGCCCTTCACCGCCGGATCGCTCAGGATGATCTTGAATGCGGCCGTCACCTTCTCCTTCGATGCGCCGCCGCCGACGTCGAGGAAGTTGGCCGGGAACATGCCGTTGAGCTTGATGATGTCCATCGTCGCCATGGCGAGGCCCGCGCCGTTGACCATGCAACCGATGTCGCCGTCGAGCTTGATATAGGCGAGGTCGTATTTCGAGGCTTCGAGCTCCGCCGGGTCCTCCTCGGTCTCGTCGCGCAGGTCCATCAGGTCCTTGTGACGGAACATCGCGTTCGAATCGAAGCCGACCTTGGCATCGAGCACCATCAGCTTGCCGTCGGTGGTGACCGCGAGAGGGTTGATCTCGATCTGCGCGGCGTCGGTGCCCAGAAACGCGTCGTAGAGCTTCGATGCGGTCGACGCGGCCTGCTTGGCGAGGTCGTCGGTCAGGCCGAGCGCGGCGGCGACGGCGCGGCCGTGATGCGGCATGAAGCCGGTCGCGGGATCGATGTCGATCGTGTGGATTTTCTCCGGCGTGTCATGGGCGACGGTTTCGATGTCCATGCCGCCCTCGGTCGAAACGACCATGCCGATCCGGCCGCTGGCGCGGTTGACGAGCAGCGCGAGGTAGAATTCGCGATCGATGTCGACGCCGTCGGTGACGTAGAGGCGGTTGACCTGCTTGCCGGCCTCGCCCGTCTGGATCGTGACCAGCGTGTTGCCGAGCATCTCGCTCGCTGCCGCGCGCACCTCGTCCTCGGTGCGGGCGAGGCGGACGCCACCCTTGGCCTCGGGCGGCAATTCCTTGAACTTGCCCTTGCCGCGCCCACCGGCATGGATCTGGGCCTTCACCACATAAAGCGGCCCCGGCAGCTTCTTCGATGCCGCCACGGCCTCCTCGACGCTCATCGCGGCACGACCGGCGGGCACGGGCACACCGAACTTCGCCAGCAGTTCCTTGGCCTGATATTCATGGATGTTCATGGGGTGCGGCCTTCCTCGATCAGCGCGGGTGATTGCGGTGGCCTAAAGCACAGTGGCGGGCGTGAATCAAACCCGTGCCGGGGGAAAGACGCGTGCGTCCGCCGGCCCGATCAGCGCGCGATGCCGGTGGCGCACAGCGCCGCCGAGCTTGACGTAACGGCAAGGATTTCGGGGTCGCGCAATGCGCGCACCCGGCGAAGAAATTCGCCGACATCGCGCGACTCGTCAGCATCGGGCAGGTCGCCGAGCCGCGCGAGCTGGGCGAGCGACAGCCGGTCGACCATCCGTTCGGCCATGCAGGCGGCGAGCGCCGGCCGTACCCCGGCGCGTTGCAGCCCGCTGCGCAGCCGGGCCTCCGGGACGGCACAGCCGGTCAGGGCGAGCAACGCGGCCGCAAGCGTGGCAACACGCATCACCCGGGCTTCAGGACGTCTCGCGTTCATCGGACGGCATCGCTATATCGCGCTCATGCAGCTCGCAACCGGCCTTCTCATCTTCGTCGCGACCATCCTGGGTATGGAGGGATTCGCCTATGTCGCGCATCGCTGGCTGATGCACGGGCCGGGCTGGTTCCTGCACGAAAGCCATCACCGCCCGCGCACCGGCAACTGGGAGCTGAACGACCTGTATTTCGTGCTGTTCGCGACCCCGTCGATCACGCTGCTGGTGGGTGGCGTCTATGCCGGCTGGCCGGAATGGACGCTATGGGTCGGTGCGGGAATCGCGGGCTATGGCGCGATCTATCTCGGCTTTCACGACATCATCGTCCATCGTCGGCTGAACCACCGCTATCTGCCGAAGTCGGCCTATATGAAGCGGATCATCTCCGCCCACCGGCTGCACCATGCGGTCGAGACCAAGCACGGCACGGTCAGCTTCGGATTCCTGTGGGCGCCGAAGCCCGAGGCGCTGAAGGCCGAGCTGAAGCGGCGTGGCCGCGCGGGTGTCCGCGCGCCGGTGCGCGTCAATCCGGCGGTGCTGGACGAAGTCGAGGCGTGAGCATCGCCGACTGGCTGGGGCGCACGCTGTTCCTGATCGTCAGCGGGCTCGCCACCTTTGCGTTGATCCAGGCGATCGCGTCGCTGTCGGCGACGACACCCGTCGGTGCCGGGGAAGGCGCCACCGGCAACAGTGTGTCGATGCCGGTACCCTCCGCACCCGACGCGCCACTGCTGACCGACGGGCGTGCCGGGGACGAAGATGCAGCGCCGACGCCGCCGTCGCCGGGCGAGCGGCCCGTCGCGATGTCGGGTGCCGCACGCGACGGCGCGATCGAGCGGATCGCGCGCCTGCTGGAAACGCTGACTTATGCCGTGCTGGCGTTGGCCGGGTTCGTGGCGGCGGGCGTGCTGGTGCTGCTGCGGCTGACCGCCGGCCGCGGCTAATCGAACAGGCTGGAGACCGACGCTTCCTCGGCGATGCGGCGGATCGCCTCGGCAAGCAGCGGCGCGATGGTCAGATGGCGGATCCGCTGCGCGCCGGTGACGATCGCATGGTTGCCGATCGAATCGGTGATGACCAGCTCCTCGAGCGCCGAGGCATCGACGCGCGCCACCGCGCCGCCCGACAGGACGCCGTGCGTGCAATAGGCGACGACCCCTTCCGCGCCCGCCGCCTTCAGCGCCGCCGCGGCGTTGCAGAGCGTGCCGGCCGAATCGACGATGTCGTCGATCAGGACGCAGAACCGTCCCGCGACGTCGCCAATGATGTTCATCACCTCCGATTCGCCGGGTCGCTCGCGGCGCTTGTCGACGATGGCGAGCGGCGCGTTGCCGAGCCGCTTGGCGAGCGCGCGGGCACGCACCACGCCGCCGACATCGGGGGAGACGACCATCAGGTTCTTGTCGCCGAAGCGCGTCTCGATGTCGGCGGACATCACCGGCGCGCTGTAGAGATTGTCGGTCGGGATGTCGAAAAAGCCCTGGATCTGGCCGGCATGGAGGTCGACCGACAGCACGCGATCGGCCCCGGCGACGGTGATGAGATTGGCGACCAGCTTGGCCGAGATCGGGGTGCGCGGCCCCGGCTTCCGGTCCTGGCGGGCATAGCCGAAATAGGGGATGACCGCGGTGATCCGCTTGGCCGACGCGCGTTTCAGCGCGTCGATCATGATCAGCATCTCCATCAGATTGTCGTTGGCGGGATAAGCGGTGGACTGGAGGACGAACACATCCTCGCCACGCACATTTTCCAGCACTTCGACGAAGATTTCCTCGTCGGCGAAACGGCGCACATTGGCCGCGGTCAACGGCAGTTCCAGATAGCCCGCGATCGCCTCGGCAAGGGGCGGGTTCGAATTGCCGGCCAGCAGCTTCATGCCGACGCGTCTCCATGACAGTTTGGGGTCTGCGCCCCCTTTAGCGTGCTTTCACGCGACGGGAAGGGGGCGCGGCAGGGAGCGACCTTGCTCGGCACGCAAAGCCCCGACCTGTATCTCCTCGTCACCCCGGACTCGTGCCGGGGTGACGGAGGGAGACAGAACAAGGGAAGGCCGAGGGCGGCGGGTCTGCGAACGGACTGCGCACCCGGCGCGCTGAATTGCGAATTGCCGCGCGGACGCCTGCGGCATAGAGCGCACGCCCATGACGATCATCACGCGTTTCGCGCCCAGCCCGACCGGGCAGCTGCATGTCGGCAACCTGCGCACCGCGCTGCTCAACTGGATGGCGGCGCGCCGTGCGGGCGGGCGCTTTCTTCTGCGCATCGACGATACCGACGCCGAACGGTCGCGCGAGGGCCATGTCGTGGCGATCCGCGACGACCTGGCCTGGCTGGGCATGCGTCCGGATGCCGAAGTGCGTCAGTCGGATCGCTTCGCGCTTTACGAGCGGCGGTTCCGCGAGCTCGCGGCGGCCGGGCACGTCTATCCCGCCTATGAAACGCCCGAGGAACTCGACCTCAAGCGCAAGGTGCAGCTCGGGCGCGGGCTGCCGCCCGTCTATGATCGCGCCGCGCTGAAGCTGAGCGATGCCGATCGCGCGCGGCTGGAGGGCGAGGGCGTGCGTCCGCACTGGCGTTTCCGGATGAATCATGACGGCCCGATCGTCTGGGATGACGGCGTGCGCGGGCAGCAGCGTTTCGACCCCGCGCTGATGAGCGATCCGGTGGTCCGCCGCGCCGACGGGTCGTGGCTCTACCTGCTCCCCTCGGTGATCGACGACATCGACATGGGCATCACCGACGTGGTGCGCGGCGAGGATCACGTGACCAACACCGCCGCGCAGCTGCAGATGTTCGCCGCGCTGGGCGCCGCGCCCCCGCGCTTTGCGCATGTCGCGCTGCTGACCGGCGCGGAGGGCAAATTGTCCAAGCGGCTGGGCTCGCTGGGCTGCGACCAGTTCCGGCTGGACGGCATCGAACCGATGGCGATCCTGTCGCTGCTCGCGCGGATTGGCACCAGCGATCCGGTCCGGCCCTTTGCCAGTGCAGAGGCGCTGGCGGAGCAGTTCGACCTGTCGCACTTCGGACGTGCGCCCGCGCGCTTCGACGAGGCGGAGCTGGCGCAGCTCAACGCCCGGCTGATCCATCAGCTCGACTATGCCGCCGTCCGCCATCGGTTGCCCGACGGGATGGACGCGGCCGCGTGGCAGGCGATCCGCCCCAATCTGGAAAGGGTGGCCGACGCCGCCGACTGGTGGCGCGTGATCGAATCGGCGCCGGCGATCGGCGCGATGGCTGAAACGGACCGCGACTTTCTTCGCCGCGCCGCCAAAATGGCGGGAGAGATCGACTGGTCGAACGCGCCCTGGGCGGCGCTCACCGCCGGGCTGAAGGCGGCAACCGAGCGCAAGGGGCGCGCGCTGTTCCTGCCGCTGCGCCTGGCGCTGACCGGGCGTGAACACGGCCCGGACATGGCCGAATTGCTGCCGCTAATCGGTCGTGACCGCGCGATCGCGCGGCTCGCCGCCGCTGCCGGCTAGACCCGGCGTACGGCCGCGCACCGCGTAACCCTGGTCGAACCGGGGGCACCGCCACTGCCACGCTGCAGCGCGTCATGTAATTCTATATCATCGGATGACGAGATGATGTAACATTGCACTTCCTTGAGGCGTGGGAGATGCAAGATGGGTGCAGGCTATCTGGGCAGAAAGCGGATCGATCCGGTCGCGCTGGCCGGCGCGTTCGCACTGAGTGGCGGCATGGTCGTGGTGATGATCGCGATCGGTGCAGTCGACGCGACGAAGATCATCGATCGCACAACGAAGACGATCTTCGTGCCGCTCGACCCCGTGCCGCCCGAACCGCTGCCCAAGCCGGTGGAGCGCAAGATCGAGACCCCCGCGCCGCCCGCCGGGCCGATGATTCGCGAGCCGATCGTCAAGCCGGTCGAACCCAGCCCCAATCTGCTCGACACCGACGCGGTGCCGCCGACGGGCGATGTCTTTCCGGGCAGCGGGATCGAAGGCGGCACCGGCACCGGCGCGGGCACCGCGATCGAACCGGTCAAGCCGGCGCCGGTGTTCGTCGATGCGCAGGTGGATCCCCGCTATGCCGACGCCTTCCAGCCGATCTATCCGTCGCGCGAACGCTTCGCGGAAAACGAGGGACGGGTCACGGTGCGCGTGCTGATCGGCACCGACGGAAGGGTCAAGGCGGTCGAGCGCAGCTTTGCGACCAGCGATGCGTTTTTCGACGCGACGCGCGACCGCGCGCTCAGATACTGGCGGTTCCGCCCGGCGACGCGCGACGGCGTCGCGGTGGAGGCGTGGCGTGAGATGACCGTGCGCTTCCAGCTCGAAAGCTGAGCTTGCCGGGGGTGCAGTTGCGCGGGGCTGGCCTCAACGGCTCCGCCACCCTATCTTGGCGCACGATGTCGTTTCTCCGATCCCTTTCGCCGTTGCGCGCCTGGCGCGACCTTCGTCGCTTCCTCGCGTTGCGCAAGCCGCACGAAATCGGGTTCATGGTGATCTCGTTTGCGGTGACCGGCACGATCCTGTTCGCGCTCTACAAGGATGCGGCGATCCCGCCGACGTACAAGCGCGACGTGCTTTATGTCGAAAGCTGGCCGCTCAGCCGCACCGACCGCGAGATCATCGACCGGCAGAAGGCCGATCTGATCGCCGAGAAGAAGCGAGCGGCCGAGCTGCGCGCCCGTCAGCTGAAGCGCCAGGCCGAGTTCAAGCGGCTCGACGACCGGCTCGAGCGGCTCGGCATCTGAACGCAGGCGACGATCGGCGCTGGCTGGCCGCGGCGGCGGCGCTGGCCGAACGCGCGCGGGTGCGAAGCGCACCCAACCCGGCGGTCGGCTGTGTGATCGTGCGCGACGGCGTGGTCGTCGGGCGCGGCTGGACCCAGCCGGGCGGCCGCCCCCATGCCGAAGCGCAGGCGATCGAACTGGCGGCCGCACGGGCGAAGGGGGCGACGCTTTACACGACGCTGGAGCCGTGCGCGCATGCCTCGCCGCGCGGTCCGACCTGCGCCGACCTGATCCCCGCGGCGGGCATCGTCCGCGTCGTCATCGGTGTCCGCGACCCCGATCCGCGCACCGACGGCAGGGGGGCGGCGCGGCTGAGCGACGCCGGGGTCGACGTCGTACTGCTTGACGATTCCGCCTCGCGGCGCTCGCTGGCCGGGTTTCTCACCCGCCAGCAGCTGGGTCGTCCGCACGTCACGCTCAAGCTCGCGCTGTCGCTCGATGGCGGGGTGGCGATGGCGGACGGGCGCAGCCAGTGGATCACCGGCGAGGCGGCACGCGCGCACGCGCACGTCGAGCGCAGCCGCCATGACGCCATCCTGGTCGGGCGCGGCACCTTTGACGCCGATCGCCCGCGCCTCGACGTACGGCTGCCCGGGCTTGCGTCGCGATCGCCGGCGCGCATCGTGCTGACCCGCCATCCTTTGCCCGATGATGCGGCGGGCTGGACCGCGATCGACGCGGTCGAGCGGATCGACGCATTGCCCGGCAATCATCTGATGGTCGAGGGCGGCGCGGTGACGGCGGCGGCGTTCCTCGCCGCCGGCCGGGTCGACCGGCTGCTGATCTATCGCGCGCCGATCGTGATCGGCGGAGCGCGCAGCCTGCCCGACATCGGCCTGACCGACCTGAATGCCGCGCACGGCTGCTGGCAGGCGCACGACACGCGGATGCTTGGCAGCGACCGGGTCGAGGTCTACGAGCGCGTCAGGAATTGAGGGAAGCGATGTTCACCGGCATCATCACCGATATCGGCACGGTCCGCACGGCGGAGGATCGCGGCGACCTGCGCCTCGTCATCGACACCGGCTACGATATGTCGTCGGTCGATCTGGGCGCGTCGATCGCATGTTCGGGCGTGTGCCTGACCGTCGTCGACAAGGGCGCGCCGGCGATGGGCGCGCAGGGCATCGGCGGCTGGTTCGCGGTCGACGTGTCGGGCGAAACGGTGTCACGCACTGCCGCGCACCAGTGGCGCGCGGGCGCGCGGCTCAACCTGGAGCGCGCGATGAAGCTGGGCGACGAGCTGGGCGGGCATATCGTCACGGGCCATGTCGACGGCGTCGGCGAAGTCGTATCGGTGACGCCCGAGGGCGGATCGCACCGCATCGTCATCCATGCCCCCGCAGCACTCGCGCCGTTCATCGCCGCCAAGGGCTCGATCACCGTCGACGGCGTGTCGCTGACCGTCAATGCGGTCGAGGATGTGGCCGACGGCACGCGCTTTGGCCTGAACATCATCCCGCACACCGCCGCCGTCACCACGATCGGCGATTTCGCAGCCGGCCGGCCCGTCAACCTGGAGATCGACGTGCTCGCCCGCTACCTGCAACGCATGGAGCATTATCGTGCAAGAGGCTGAACTGTCGCGGCTGCGCCACGCCTTTCTTTCGACGCCCGAGGAAATCATCGACGAGGCGCGCAACGGGCGCATGTTCATCCTGGTCGATGACGAGGATCGCGAGAATGAGGGCGACCTGGTCATCCCGGCGCAGATGGCAACGCCCGATGCGATCAATTTCATGGCGCGCTACGGCCGCGGCCTGATCTGCCTGGCGATGACCAAGTCGCGGATCGACGAGCTCGGCCTCGACCTGATGAGCCGCAACAACGGCACGCGGCACGAAACCGCCTTCACCGTGTCCATCGAGGCGCGCGACGGCGTCACCACCGGCATTTCGGCGGGCGACCGCGCGCGCACCATCTCGGTCGCGATCGACGCATCGAAGGGCCGGGACGAGATCGTGACGCCCGGCCATGTCTTTCCGCTGGTCGCGCGCGAGGGCGGGGTGCTGGTGCGCGCCGGTCATACCGAAGCCGCCGTCGACGTCGCGCGCCTGGCCGGGCTCAACCCGGCGGGCGTGATCTGCGAGATCATGAAGGACGACGGCACGATGGCGCGGATGGACGACCTGGTCGCCTTCGCCCAGCTCCACAACCTCAAGATCGGAACGATCCGCGACCTGATCGCCTATCGTCGCCGCCACGACCATCTGGTCGAGCGCCGCGCGGAGGCCAGGTTCGTCAGCCAATGGGGCGGCGAATGGACCGCGATGACCTTCTGGAACAAGGCGACGGGCAGCGAACAGGTCGCGCTGGTCAAGGGGCGGATCGATCCGTCGCAGCCGGTGCTGGTCCGCATGCACGCGCTCAACCCGTTCGGCGACATTTTCGGCGAGGAAGGCGACCGCGCCGGCCTGTTGCGCCGGTCGATGGAGATGATCGGCGAAGCCGGTGCGGGCATCGTCGTCGTTATCAGCCCGACCCGGGTCGATTCCTTCTCGGTCGCGCTTCAGGCCCGCATGGGGGCGCTCGCGCCGCGCGACATGGAGGAGTTGCGCGACTATGGCGTCGGCGCGACCATCCTGACCGAACTGGGCGTGCGCGAGATGATCCTGCTGACCAATACGCACCATACGATGGTCGGGCTGGACGGTTATGGCCTGTCGATCGTCGGCGAACGGCCGATCGATTGCGGCACGGGGGAGTGAGGTAAATGGCGAGGCTGCTGATCGTCGAGGCGCGATTCTACGACCATCTGAACGACCTGCTGCTGGCGGGTGCGCGCGCCGCGATCGAGGGGGCGGGGCATGCCCATGAGACGGTGACGGTGCCCGGCGCGCTGGAAGTGCCCGGCGCGGTGGCGCTGGCGGTCGAGAGCGGGCGTTACGACGCGTTCGTCGCGCTCGGCGTCGTCATCCGCGGCGAGACCTATCATTTCGAGATCGTCGCGGGTGAAAGCGCGCGCGGGCTGATGGCGCTCAGCATGGACGGCGTCGCGATCGGCAACGGCATCCTGACCGTCGAGAACGAAGCCCAAGCGCTGGTCCGCGCCCGCCCCGACCAGAAGGACAAGGGCGGCGAGGCGGCCAAGGCGGCGCTGGCGATGCTGGAATTGCGCCAGCGGCTGCAATGAGCGAGCCGGTTCTGTTCACCGACCGGCTGGTGCTGCGCCTGCCGCAAGCATCCGACCTGGACGGCTGGGCCGCGTTCGCGGCGGACGAGGCGACGATGCGCTTCCTGGGCGGCACCAAATCGCGCGCGGAGGCATGGCGCGAGCTGGCGGCAATGCGCGGCGCGTGGTCGATCCGCGGCTTTGCGATGTTTTCGGTCGTCGAGCGCGCGACCGGGCGCTGGATCGGCCGGATCGGGCCGTGGCAGCCCGAGGGGTGGCCGGGCACCGAAGTCGGCTGGGGCGTGACTCCGGAGGTCGCCGGGCGCGGCTACGCGCATGAGGCGGCGGTCGCGTGCATGGACTATGCGGTCGACATCCTCGGCTGGGATCACATCATCCACACCATCGATCCCGACAATGCGCGGTCGATCGCGCTCGCGCGACGCCTCGGGTCCGAAAATGGCGGCCCGGTGACGCTGCCGCCGCCGCTCGACCGGTTCCGCGTCGATGCGTGGGGGCAGAGCGCGGCGCAGTGGCGGGCCCGCCGCGCGGCATGACCCCGGGGCGCTAAACGCTCGCTTTGCCCCGCGCTTCGTGGCACGGGTTGCGAATGGTTCGCATCCTTTACCTGACTGCGGGCATCATCGCGCTGACCCTGGGCTTTATCGGCGTGTTCCTGCCACTGCTGCCGACGGTGCCGTTCGTCATCCTGGCGGCCTTCTGCTTCGCGCGGTCGAGCCCCCGCTTCGAGGCGTGGCTGCTCGACCACCGCCATTTCGGCCCGCCCATTCATGCGTGGCGGCGCAACGGCGCCATCCCGCGCTATGGCAAATGGATGTCGACCGCGATGCTGGGGGGCAGCGGGGTCATCGGCCTTTTCCTGCTGCCCGGATATTGGCGATTCGTGCCGATCAGCGTGGCGGTGATCAGCGGGTTGTGGATCTGGTCGCGCCCCGATTCGTGACGGGCGGGCATAGCCTCGATCTCAGCCGGATTGTCGCCCCGGGCTCGACCGGGGCCCCGCGCCTTCACGCGCGGAAAGCGAGAGCGGGACCCCGGCGCAAGGCCGGGGTGACGAGAGATGGGGTGGATCAGGCTCGCGTTTCTCGACTTCGCTCGAAACGAACGGGTGGTGCAGAAACTGAATCGGGGAGACCGCCTCAGCTGCCTTGATCGCTCAAGCCGCCTCCGCCAGCACCGGATAGTCGGTATAGCCTTCGGTGCCGCGGCTGTACCAGTGCGCCACCACGTCGGGCGTCAGTGCCGCGCCCGTGCGCAGCCGATCGACCAGATCGGGGTTGGAAATGAAGGGCCGTCCGAACGCGATGCCGTCCGCCAGCCCGGCGTCGAGCGCGGCCTGCGCGTTGTCGCCGCGATAATCCTGGTTGAGGATCAGCGGGCGCGTGAAGACGCGGCGGATCGCCGGGCCGACCTTGGGCTGGTCGGTGCTGCCGAACGTGCCCTCCTGGCCGACCTCGCGCAGCTCGAGGAACGCGATGCCCTGGTCGTCGAGCCATTTGGCGGCGGGGACGAACACCGATTCGGGGTCGCTGTCGATCACGCCCTGCGTATCGCCATTGGGGCTGAAGCGCACCGCCACCCGGTCCGCGCCGACCGCGTCGATCAGCCGCGCGACCGCCTCGCGCAACAGGCGTGCGCGGTTTTCCGGGCTGCCGCCATAATCGTCGTCGCGCAGGTTGGCGCCGTCGCGCAGGAACTGGTCGATCAGATAGCCATTCGCGGCATGGAGCTGGACGCCGTCGAACCCGGCGGCACGCGCGTTGCGCGCCGCGCGCGCATAATCGTCGAGGACGCGGGCGATGTCGTCCAGCGTCGCGGCGCGCGCCATGCCATAGCCGCGCTTCGCCTTCTCGCTTTCCTCGAGGCTGAGATAGGTGCGCACCGCGCCGGGCGCCTGGGTCGCGGACGAGGACAAGGGAGCCGCGCCGTCGAGAAAATCGGGATGGACCAGCCGGCCCATGTGCCACAATTGCGCGAAGATGCGCCCGCCGGCGCGGTGGACCTGTTCGACCACTGGCTTCCATCCTTCGGTCTGCGCGTCGGTCCACAGGCCCGGCGCATAGGCCCAGCCGAGCCCTTCGCGGCTGATGCCGGTCGCTTCGGTGATGATCAGGCCGGCGCCGGCGCGCTGGGCATAATAGTCGCCCATGATCGCGGTGGGCACGTGTTCGCGCGTCGCGCGGCCGCGGGTCAGCGGCGCCATCAGCACCCGGTTGGGCGCGCGCACCGCGCCGAGATCGATCGGGTCAAACAGGCTGGGCATCTTGGATCGTCCTTTCGATTTCCCGTTGCACGCTGCGGGAGATAGTCGACTAAGGGCCGCGATGCATCCGCCGCCGCCGCCAAGAAATACTGTTTCGCCGCCAAGCCGCAATCCGGTGTTCGGCGCCGTCCTCGCGCTCGTCGTCGCGAACGGCGCGCTGGCGTTCGGTCCGTGGCTCGTCCGCCTCGCCGACACCGGGCCGGTGGCGTCCGCGTTCTGGCGGATCGCGATCGCGACTCCGCTGCTGCTCGCGGTGGCGATCGGGCGACACCGTGCGGCGATCCTGCGCCTGCCGGCGATGCTTTGGCTCACGCTGCTCGTGTCGGGCGTGGCCTTTGCCGCCGACCTTGCCGCCTGGCATGTCGGCATCCTGCGCACGACGATCGCCAACGCCACGCTGTTCGGCAATTCGGCCTCGCTGATCTTTCCCATCTATGGATTCGTCGTCGCGCGCGCCCTGCCCGCGCGGGGCCAGGCGATCGCGCTTGGCCTCGCCCTGGCGGGGGGCGCGCTGCTGATGGGTCGGTCGGCGGAATTGTCGCCGGACAATCTGGTCGGCGACCTGCTGTGCGTGCTGGCCGGGGTGCTCTACGCCGTCTATTTCATCGCCATGTCGGGGGTGCGCGCGCGGCTCGACGCGGTGCCGGCGCTGGCGCTGTCCGGCGTTGCCAGCGTCGTCCCGCTTCTCGCCTTCGCGCTCGTGCTCGGCGAGCGTATCCTGCCTGGCGACTGGACGCCCCTGATCCTGCTGGCGCTGTGCAGCCAGATCGTCGGCCAGGGCCTGATGATCTATGCGCTCGGTCATCTCAGCCCGCTGGTCATCGGCATCGGCCTGCTGATTCAGCCCGCGGTCGGCGCGACGATCGGCTGGCTGGCCTATGGCGAGCGGCTGGGTGCACTCGACCTGGTCGGTGCGACGCTGGTCGCCGCCGCGCTCGTGCTCGTCCGGCGCGAGTGGTGATCGCGCGCCACGGCCAAGGTGCGGCTTGCGCTCGTTCGCACAGCCCCTAAGTCTCGACGTCATTCATGGAGCAGCACCCGATGGCACCCACCCTGTCCCCCGACGCCACGCTCGACGAGATTCGCGCCGCGCTGGCGCCCGCGCTGCCGGGCAATGCCGCGTTCGACGGCTGGACGCCGCAGGCGGTGACCGCGGCGGCCGAAGGGCTCGGGATCGATCCGGACGTCGCCCGGCTGGCCTTTCCCGGCGGCGCGGTCGACATGATCGACGCCTGGTTCGCGTGGATCGATGCCGAGATGACCGCGCGCCTGCCCGCCGAGACGCTGGCGGCGATGAAGATCCGCGCGCGGATCGCCGCGCTGGTCGAGGCGCGACTCGATCTGCTCGCCCCCGAGCGCGAGGCGTTGCGCCGCGCGCTCGCCATTCTGGCGCTGCCGACCAATCTGGCGACCGCGGCGAAGCTCGGCTGGCGGTCGGCCGACATGATGTGGCGGCGCGCCGGGGACACCGCGACCGATTACAACCACTATACCAAGCGCGCGATCCTGGGCGGCGTCTATGCCGCGACGATCACCGTGTTCCTCGACGACGAAAGCGAGGGGCAGGCCGACACCCGCGCCTTCCTGGCGCGGCGGATCGACGGGATCATGCGTTTTGAAAAGGCCAAGGCGAAATGGCTGGCGCAGGCCGAATACCGGCCCAGCCTGTCGCGCTTCATCGGCCGGCTGCGCTATCCGGCGCGCTGACGGGACCCGGCATGATCGAGGTGGTACGCGACGCCGCAGCGATGGTCGCAGGCATGGACCCGTGGCTCGATGAACGCGTGTTCGTCTTTGCCACCTCGACCGATCCCGGCCTGAGCGCGCGAGCCGCCCCCGTCGCTATCGGCATGTTCATGGAGCCGGAGGGGTGCTCCTTCATCCTGACGGCGGATGCAGCGAGCGACCTGGGTTTTGCGATCGACCAGCCGATGCGCTGCATCTCGTTGAGGGTCTATTCGGCCCTGGACGGGGTGGGCCTGACGGCGGCGGTCGCGTCGGCGCTCGCCGCGCGCGACATTCCGTGCAACATGGTCGCGGCGTTCCATCACGATCATGTGTTCGTACCGGCGGCGGCGGCCGACGAGGCGATGGTCGTGCTCCGCGCGCTGCAGCAACGGGCCGGCGAGGCAATGACCGGGTGACGGCGCGTGACCCGACGGGACGCATGTGCGATTGGGCTGGCGTCGTCATCGTCTAATTGATAATCACTCGCAGCATGAATATCGCAGCTCCCGTCACCGCGTCGGTCCCGCTCGCCAGCATCGCGCGCGACGCCGCCGTGACGATCGTCGCGATCGACTGGACGGCGCTGTCGCCACCGGAGGCGAAGCGGCTGCGCGAATTCGGCTTTGACGACGGTGTGGGGGTAACCCTCATCCAGCGCGCAGGCTGGCTGGGCGGGCCGCTTGCCGTTCGCGTCGGACGCATGGATGTCGCGCTGCGCCGCCACGTCGCGGCGGCGATCCGCGTCGCGCCCGTCGCCGCCTGAACCCCGCCGATGAACCCCGCCCCTCTGATCGCGCTGGTCGGCAATCCCAATTCGGGCAAGAGCGCGCTGTTCAACGCCCTGACCGGCGCTCGGCAAAAGGTCGGCAACTATCCCGGCGTGACCGTCGAGCGTCATTCGGGCCGCATGGCGCTGGGCGACGGCCGGCCGGCCGAGCTGATCGACCTGCCCGGTACCTATAGCCTCGATCCCGCCAGCCTGGACGAGCGCGTGACGCGCGACGTGCTGCTCGGGCGCCAGCCGGGCGAGCGGCTGCCCGACGCGCTGCTGGTCGTGCTGGATGCGGCCAATCTCGACAATCATCTGCGCTTCGCGCTCCAGCTCAGGGAACTTGGCCTGCCGGTCGTCGTCGCGCTCAACATGGTCGACCTGGCCCAGCGCGACGGGCTGGTGCTCGATCCCGACGTCATCGCGCGCGAGCTCGACGTGCCGGTGGTGGCGACGGTGGCGGTGCGCAAGCGCGGGCTGGATGCGCTGCGCGATGCGCTGGCCGAACGCGTGCGCGCCGGGCCGGTCCGGACGCGCGTCGACCTGGACGAGGGCAGCCCCGCGCTCGACATCCGCAGCTATCAGTCCCGCGCCCGCGCCATCGCGCGCGCCGCGATCGTCTCCGAAACCCCGGTGCGGCGCTGGACCCAGCGGCTCGACCGCATCGTGCTCCATCCGGTCAGCGGCCCGGTGCTGCTGGTCGTCATCATGTTCGTGATGTTCCAGGCGGTGTTTGCCTGGTCAGAGGCGCCAATCGGCTGGATCGAGGGGGGACTGGCGATCCTGTCCGAAGTCGTGGCGGGCGCGCTGCCCGCGGGGCTGCTGCGATCCGCGATCGTCGACGGCGTGCTGGCCGGGGTCGGCGCGGTCGTCGTCTTCCTGCCCCAGATCCTGATCCTCTTCGCCTTCATCCTGATGCTGGAGGCGTCGGGATACATGGTGCGCGCCGCGTTCCTGATGGACCGGCTGATGGCGGGCGTCGGGCTGTCGGGGCGCGCGTTCATCCCGCTGCTGTCCTCCTTCGCCTGCGCGGTGCCGGGCATCATGGCCACGCGCACGATCAATGACGAAAAGGAGCGGCTGGCGACGATCCTGATCGCGCCGCTGATGACCTGTTCGGCGCGGCTGCCCGTCTATACGATCATCATCGGCGCGTTCATTCCCGATCGGGCGGTGGGGCCGGGCATCGGGCTGCAGGGACTGGTGCTGTTCGCGCTCTATATCGCCGGGATCCTGGGTGCCTTGGTCGCCGCCCTGCTGCTGCGCCGGACGGTGGCGAAGGGCGCGTCATCGGGATTCATGATGGAGCTGCCCAAATATCAATGGCCGCGGCTACGCGATCTGGCGCTCGGATTGTGGCAGCGCGCCAGCATCTTCCTGAAGCGCGCGGGCACGATCATCGCGGCGACGACGATCGTGCTGTGGGCGCTGCTCAGCTTCCCGCAGGCCCCCGCCGGTCGCGCGCAGGTGGAATATTCGCTCGCCGGGCGGATCGGCTCGGCGATCGAGGTGGTCGTCGCCCCGATCGGGTTCAACCGCGACATCGCGCTCGCGCTGCTGCCCGCGATGGCGGCGCGCGAAGTCGCGGTGGCGGCGATCGGCACCGTCTATGCCGTCGACGATGCGGAGGGCGAGGCCGGGCAGGCGACGATCCGCGAGAATCTGGCGCGGCGCTGGAGCCTGCCGACCGCGCTCGCCTTCCTCGCCTGGTTCGTCTTCGCGCCGCAATGCATCTCGACCATCGCGGTGGCGCGGCGCGAGACCAATGGGTGGCGCTGGCCGGCGTTCATGCTTGGCTATCTGTTCGCGCTTGCCTATGCGGCAGCAGGGGCGACCTACTGGATCGCCAACATGCTCGGACTTTAAGGAGGGACAGATGGCCGGCAGCGTCAACAAGGTGATCCTGGTCGGCAATCTCGGCCGCGATCCCGAAAGCAAGTCGTTCCAGAATGGCGGCAAGGTCGTGAACCTGCGCATCGCCACGTCGGAAAGCTGGAAGGACCGCAACACCGGCGAGCGCAAGGAGCGTACCGAATGGCATTCGGTCGCGATCTTCAACGAGAATCTGGCCGGCGTCGCCGAACGCTATCTGCGCAAGGGCAGCAAGGTCTATATCGAGGGCCAGCTCGAAACCCGCAAATGGCAGGACCAGCAGGGCCAGGACCGCTACACGACCGAAATCGTGCTGCGCCCCTATACGGGTACGCTGACCATGCTCGACGGCGCGCCCGGCTCCGGCGGGGGCGGTGGCGGCGGCTTTGGCGGCGGCGCGCGCGGCGGCGATGACTGGGGCGGCGGCGACGAATTCGCCGGTCAGTCGTCCGCACGCGGCGGTGGCGGCGGTGGCGGTGCGCGCAGCGGCAGCGGCTTTGGCGGTGCCCCGGCGGGCGGCGGCTTTCCCGACGACCTGGACGACGACGTCCCGTTCTGAATGACGGTTCGACCATCGCAGGATACTTCGTTCGCGTGCGGCTTCCGCTCACGCGCTGGCTGAGGCGTTGCGGAACCGTAGATTTCAGAAGCCCTTGGCCTGCCACGCCCCCGGAACGCAGGGTAACGGTGGAACCGGTCGTCGCGGGTCAAAAATTGCGGGTGACGCATCGAAATTGCAAGCTGAGCCGGGCACGACCCTACGGAAGCGAACGACCTGTTCATTTTTCGGACAGCTTGTTGGTTTTTGCAGTCACGTTTGGTCGTTCGGCAGCCAAAAGCGCAATAAATCAAACGCCGAAAACGCAAAAATGAAACAGATCGCGCAACTTTTCTTTATTTGCTCAAAATCCGAATTAACGTAGTGAATACTACAATTCTGGGTTTTCAGGTCGCGCCGGTTTCTTCAAATTTGTTGCGCTGATCGGGACTTCTATCACGGATACGGCAAGGCATAGCGCCTTGAAGCGGCGCCCGCGCGTCGTGCGCCCGAGCCGTCGAACTGCGCCCGGCAGCTCGCAAGAAAGGAAACAGGGCGTATGATATCCATCACAAAGCGCTACCGCGGTACGAGGCGGTCGTTCTGGTCGGCGGTCGCGCTTGCAACCGCGCCGATCGCATTCGCCGCCGTCGGTACCGTCGTCATCTCCAATGTGAGCACCGCGCCCAAGCCGGTCGATGCCGGGCCGGACCAGACGATCATGCTGCCGACCAACGAAGTCACGCTGATCGGCACGATCAATGGGGTCAGCGCGCGGTGGGTGACCCGCGCCGGCGCAGAGCGCTCGACGGTAATCTCGCCCAATTCGGCGACGACCCGGATCGTCTTTGCCCGCGAGGGCACCTACAAGTTCGAGCTGCAATCCTTCGACGCGCGCGGGCGCAAGATCGGCAGTGACAGCGTCAAGGTATTCGTACAGAAGGCGAGCACCGCGACCACCGGCTGGCGCGAGCGCATCCTGAACGCCGACGGCAGCATCAACGCGGCGGAATATCGCTACGTCGCCAGCAACATCAACACCGACGCGATCATCGACTATCGCCTTGGGCCGAAATATGCCGATTTCGACCATAGCGGCGAAGCGCCCGCGCCGACGCTGTGGGGACCGGACCAGACCGGGCAAGGCCTGTGGCCTTTTGGCTCACAACCCACCAACAATCCCGGCGAGCCGGAAAAATGTTTGCCGCCCGAGCGTCAACCGGGCAGCGATCAGGAAGAACTGGCGCGCGGATTGAAGGGCGGCGGCTGGCTGATCGGCGGTCAACTCGCCTTTGTGCCGGAAGCGCCGAGCGATCCCAATTATCGCTATGGCATCAGCAATGTTCGCACCGCCGACGGCGCCTATTTCGATACTGGCGGGCTGTGCATGCGGATGATCGCGGCGTGGAACCCCGACTGGTGGAACCGTGGCAACATCGCAACGCCTGCCCAACCCCAGATCCGCAACCTTGTCGCCGAGCGGCGCCCCGATCTGCCACTTGTGCCCGTCGCGATCGCACGCGGTCGTGCGAATGCCAGCCAGGTCAGCTTTGCTGCGTTCAAGGACGGCACGATCGCGCCGGTGGTTGTCGGCAACAGCGATCCGGAATTTTTCGACGACACAGCCATACGCCTGCCCGCAGGGATGGTCCCGACGGCGATGGCGGTGACGCCCTATAACGAGTTCTTGGTCGTCAGCGTGTGGGATACCAACACGGTATCGGGCAAGCTCGCCTTCATCGCACTGAAGCCGCGACAGATGGCGAACGGCGCGCCATGGCAGACGCCCTATACGCGCTGGTACTGGGGCACGCCTGGTGCCTGGACCAATCGCGGCATGAAACTGCTCGGCTTTACCGATCTGCCCTTTGCGGCACCGACCAGCGTCGACGTTTCCAACAACCTCGTGCTTGGCAATCCGCGGGGGTATGGCGACAATGCCGAACCGGCGCGCGGCGACCTGTCGCTGCCGTCGGCGCGCAAGCTCTGGAGCAGCATCGAGCCGATCTACTCGGTGGGTGGCAATCAAGAACTCGGCATCGAAAACCAGCAATGGAGCCAGCTGCCGTCGTCGGGCTACGCTGTTGTCGCCTCGCGGGCGGAGAACAAGGTCTCCTTCGTCGATATGACGCCGCTCTACCAATATTATCGGCAAATGTACCTGACGACGCAGGCGAACTTCGACCAGACGGTCGATCAAAGCACGACCGATCCCAACAAGTGGCCGTTCACCTTTGCAGTCGCGGCCTCGCAGCGTCCGGTTGTCGTCACGACATTGGATGTGCAGCAGCCGACGTCGGTCAGCGCGGGAGTTCAAGCCAACGGCACTTTCGGTGACCGCAGCAACTATTATTTCGAATATTTCCAGCGCAGTCCCAAGGCCGACTGGTCCGGGGTCGAGCCCGAACGCTATATCGCGCGCAGCCGCGCCTTTATCGCATCGATGGATGGAACGGTGCGCATTTTCAACGTCCAGGGTCTGAACCTGTTCGGTTCGCCCGTGGGCCGAACGGTGCCGGCACAGCCGCTTGGCCAGTTCCAGGCCGGACGTAACCCCCGCTTTGCCTATGTAAATTCGACCGCAACCGCATCAGACGATCTGTGGCTGATCAGCCGTGGCGATCGCCGCGTGACGTTCGCGTGGCCGACCGGTGATGTCCAGTATTCGTTCACCGACAGCCGTTTGGTGGATCCCGTCGGTGGCTCCCTCTCGATCAACCTCGCCGGCTATGGCGGCCGCGGTCCGGGATTAGCGACTTTCGCGCACTTCATCTCAATCCTCGATTATAGCGGGAAGTCGATCATCACCTATGGCGTCGAACCGCGACGGGAGCGCGGCGGGGGGACACCGGAAATCTACCCGTTCCGCAGCCCGACCGGGCCTGTTGACGTTCTGTGGGGATCGACCGTCCGATTTCCCGGCAAGCCGTTCATGATCGACGGCGAAGAGATCATCTGATCCCCTGCAACTTCGAACCGCCCGGTGGCCTTTGTGCCGCCGGGCGATTTTTCATCGCGTCCGGCGCGTGATAATCAGCCGATAAAGCGCCAGCAGCGCGATCGCACCGACCGTCGCCGCCACATAGGTGGCGATTTGTCCCCGGATCGCGATGCCCACGGTTCGCGCCAGAAAGCCCGCCAGCAGCGCGCCGACGATGCCGACGATGATCGTGACGATCACGCCGCCCGGGTCCTTGCCCGGCATGATCAGCTTGCCCAGCCCGCCGGCGATCAGGCCGATCAGCAGCCAACCCAGAAATCCCGGCTCCGCCATCATGATCCCCCCCCTCCCAGTCGCTTTTCCCATAGCCGGCCCTGACCCCTTCCCGCCCGCGCCGCGGCAGGGGCTCTTTGCGGCTACCCCCGAAGTGTCGCTGCAAAGTGACGCAAAATCAACATATCGGCATGCAAAGCGACATCCAGTCTTGAGCCCAGTGACTTATTTCTATAACACAGCGCGGGATAATGACGACGGGCCGTGACGGTGCCGCGACGGAAAGTGCCGCAGATGAATTACGAATCACGCGCGACGGCCGGCGGGGCGCCGCATCTGGAATTTGACGGCGAGCTGCCGCCGCGTCGCAGTCGCCGCCTGCGCTGGATCATCATCGGCGTCGTCGTGCTGGCGGCGGCGCTCGGCGCATGGTTCGTGCTGGGCGGCAAGGGCGAAGACGGCAAGGGCGCCGCCGGCAAGGACGGCGCGGGCGCGGCGGACGCGCAGATTCCGACGATCAGCTATGTCGTGCCCGGCCGCGGCGCAGTCGAGCGGGTCGTGTCCGGCACCGGATCGCTGGCGGCGCGGCGCGAGTTGCCCGTCGGCGAAGCGGGCGAGGGCGGTCTGGTCCGCGCCGTGCTGGTCGAGGCGGGGCAGTGGGTCGGTGCGGGACAAGTGCTGGCGACCGTCGACCGTTCGGTCCAGACGCAGTCCGCCGACGCGCTCGAGGCGCAGATCCGGGTGACCCAGGCCGATCTGGAACTGGCCGAGGCGGAACTGCGCCGCGCCCAGCAGCTGGTCGATCGCGGCTTCATCTCACGCGCCGACATCGACCGGCGGACGGCGACCCGCGACGCCGCGCGCGCCCGGGTGCGCGTGGCGCAGGCGCAGCTGGCGGAAACGCGCGCGCGCAACGTCCAACTCGACATCCGCGCGCCCGCCCGCGGGCTCGTCCTGTCGCGTTCGGTCGAGCCGGGCCAGATCGTCTCGCGCGGCAGCGGTGTGCTGTTCCGCATCGCCAAGGACGGCGAGATCGAGATGCAGGTCCAGCTGAGCCAGGCCGATCTCGCGCGCGTGCGCGTCGGCAGCAGCGCAGAGGTCACGCCCGCCGGCAGCACCCAGAGCTTTGCCGGGCGGGTGTGGCAGGTTTCGCCCATCATCGATCCGCAGACGCGCCAGGGCATTGCGCGCGTCACCGTGCCTTACGATCGCGCGCTGCGCCCCGGCGGCTTTGCCACCGCGCGGATCGTGGTGGGTTCGACCAGCGCGCCTTTGCTGCCCGAATCGGCGGTACTGAGCGACGACAAGGGCAATTTCGTGTATCTGCTCGATCGCAAGGATGAAGCGGTGCGGCGCGCGGTGACGGTCGGCGAGGTGTCCGACAACGGCGTGTCGATCGCATCGGGCCTTGATGGAACCGAGCGGGTGGTGCTGAGCGCGGGTGCGTTCCTGACCCCCGGTCAGAAAGTGAAACCCGTGGCGGTGAAGCCGGAGGCTGAGGCGGGACGATGAATTTCAGGAACATCTCGGCCTGGTCGATCCGTAACCCGGTTCCGCCCATCGTCCTGTTCGTGGCGCTGACGATCGCCGGGATCGTCAGCTTCATGCGCATGGACGTGAATCAGGATCCCGATCTCGATTTTCCGATCGCCATCGTGGTGATCAATCAGCCGGGCGCCGCGCCGACCGAGCTCGAGAGCCAGGTCACCCAGCGTGTCGAGGCGGCGGTGCGCAGCCTGCAGGGCATCGACGAGATCAATTCGACCGTCACCGAGGGCCAGTCGCAGACCGTCGTCCAGCTCAACATCGGCACGCCGATCGACCGCGCGGTCCAGGACGTGCGCGAAGCGATCAACCAGATTCGCGGCGACCTGCCTGACGGCATCCTCGAGCCGCAGGTCTATCGCGCCAACACGACCGACAACGACATCGCCAGCTTCACCGCCATCGCCACCGACATGACGCTGGAGGAGTTGAGCTGGTATGTCGACAATGCGGTGGCGAAGGAATTGCTGGCGGTTCCCGGTCTGTCGGCGGTCGACCGCATCGGCGGCGTCAATCGCGAGATTCGCGTGCTGCTCGACCCCACCAAGCTCCAGTCGCTGGGGCTGACCGCGACCCAGGTCAATCAGCAGCTGCGCCAGATCAACTTGAACGCGGCCGGCGGTCGTGCCGAAATCGCGGGCTCCGAACAATCGGTGCGCGTGCTCGGCAATGCCGCAACCGCCTATGAGCTCAGCCAGACACAGATCGCGATCGGCGGCGGCCGGACCGTCCGGCTCGCCGACATCGCCGACGTGCGCGACGCGTTTGCTGAGCTGCGTTCGGCCGGGCGCTATAATGGGCAACCGGTGCTGGCGTTCGACATCCGCCGGTCAAAGGGCGCGTCGGACGTCACCGTCTTCCACGAAGCCGAAGCCAAGCTGAAGGCGCTGCAGGAACGCAACCCGAAGGTCCGCTTCGAGGTGCTGTTCAACAATGTCGAATATGCCGAGGCCCAGTATCACAGCGCGATCGATGCGATGATCGAAGGCGCGCTGCTGGCGGTGGTCGTCGTGTTCCTGTTTCTGCGCGACTGGCGCGCGACGGTGATCTCGGCGCTCGCCATCCCTCTTTCGGCCATCCCCTCCTTCTGGTTCATGGACCTGCTGGGCTTTTCGCTCAACCAGATGACGCTGCTGGCGCTGAGCCTGGTCGCGGGCGTTCTGGTCGACGATGCGATCGTCGAGATCGAGAACATCGTGCGCCACATGCGGATGGGCAAATCCGCCTATCAGGCGTCGATCGACGCGGCGGACGAGATCGGCCTGGCGGTGCTGGCGACGACGATGGCGATCGTCGCGGTCTTTCTGCCGGTTGCACTGATGCCGGGCATTTCGGGCCAGTATTTCAAGAATTTCGGCCTCACCGTCGTCGCGGCGGTGCTGATGAGCCTGGCCGTCGCGCGGCTGCTGACGCCGATGATCGCGGCCTATTTCCTCAAGTCGAAGGGCCACGCCACCCATGGCGAAGGACCGATCATGGACCGCTATGTCGGCCTGCTGCGCTGGTCGCTCGACCACAGCCGCGCGACGGCGTTCGCGGCGCGTGGCGGGTGGCTGCGCAGGCTTGCGTCGATCGCGCTCGATCATCGCGTCTGGATCATGGGGATCGGCGCGCTTGCGCTGGGCTTGACCGCGGTCATGTTCGTGGTGCTGCCGAGCACCTTCCAGCCGCCGGAGGACCGCGACAACGCGACGGTCACGGTCGAGATGGTGCCCGGCACCACGCTGGCCCAGACCGATGCGGTGGTGCGGCGGGTCGAAGCGCTGCTGGAAAAGCAGGACATCGTCACCGCCACCTACGCGCGCACCTTTGTCGGCAACGGTCGCGTGACCGCGATGCTGTCGAAGGACCGCGACGTGACGAGCGTCGAGTTCGAACGCGCGCTGGCACCCGAGCTGAACAAGATCGCCGATGCGCGCGTGTCGTTCCGGTCGCAGTTCGGATGGGGCAGCAGCGGTCGCGATATCACCATCACGCTCGGCGGCGAGGACCCCGTCCTCCTCAACCAGACCGCCAACAGGCTGGTCGAAGAGATGTTGACCCTGCCCATGCTGGTTGCGCCGCGGGTGTCGGGCGACTTGCAACGGCCGGAAATCGTCATCACCCCGCGCATGGACCTGGCCGCCAACATGGGTGTCACGACCCAGGCGCTGTCGAGCGCGATCCGCATCGCCACACTGGGCGATATCGACCAGAACAGCGCGCGTTTCAGCCTCAGCGATCGCCAGATTCCGATCCGCGTCGCGCTCAGCGAGGACTCGCGCCAGCGCCTGTCGACCATCCAGAATCTGCCGGTGCAGACGCAAAATGGCGGGTCGGTCCCGTTGTCGGTGGTGGCCGATATCGGCTTCGGCGCCGGGCCCACGCGCATCGAGCGCACCAACCGCCAGCGCAAGCTGCTGGTCGGGGTCGACCTTGCCCCCGGCGTGATCAGCGGCGACGCGCAAAAGGCGATCCATGAGCTGCCGGTCTTCAAGAACCTGCCGCTCGGCGTCACCGAGCTGCAGCAAGGTCAGTCGAAATGGTTTGCCGAGCTGATCCAGAATTTCATCATCGCGGTCTTTTCGGGTCTGTTCCTGGTCTTCGCGGTGCTCGTGCTGCTCTACAAGCGCGTGATGCCGCCGTTCGTGAATATGGGATCCCTGCTGCTCGCGCCGCTGGGGGGGCTCCTGGCGCTGTGGGTCAGCGGGCATGCCATTTCGCTACCGGTCTATATCGGGCTGCTGATGCTGCTCGGCATCGTCGCGAAGAACTCGATCCTGCTGATCGACTTTGCGCTCGAGGAATTGAACAAGGGCGTGGACAAGGTGACCGCGATCATCGACTCGGGTCACAAGCGCGCGCAGCCGATCGTGATGACGACCGTGGCGATGGTCGCCGGTATGGTGCCGACCGCGCTTTCGCTGTCGGGCGATTCGTCCTGGCGCGCGCCGATGGGCGTGACCGTGATCGGCGGCCTCATCTTGTCGACGCTGCTGACGCTGGTGATCGTGCCCGCGTCGTTCAGCCTGGCGATCGCGGTCGAACGCTGGATCGGGCCGCGTCTGTCGCGCCGCCTGCTCAGCTATCGCCCCGGCGACGACGGCTCGCTCGTGCCGCCGACGATCGAGCACGAGCCGGGCGGGGGCCGGATCGGCTATCGCCCGGGTGCCGAAGATGGGCAGCCGGCCGAATAACGTTGCCTCGCGCTAGAATACAGGTTACGCATGTTCCCGTTAGTTTCTGGACCGAAGGAGACATGACGTGAGAACTGCTCTGCTCTTGATTTCGATCTTCGCTGCATCTTCGGTTGGTACGGGAATGTTGCTGGAGCAAAAAGCACAACGATGCTCGGCTGCAGAGTGGATCTGGGACACGCTTGTTCAGGACATCGGGTGTTCGTACACGGACAATTGATATCCGGCGACCAGTGGTAACGAAAAACCCGCGGGGTTACGGACAAGTCGGTCCGGAACCCCGCTTGTTTTTTGTCGCATGGGGCCACGCATTCGCGTAGCGCAGAACCGCCAGGTGAACTTATTTTGTTCACATGATTTGGCTGTCGGGTTTGATCTGCTGTGCGCGTGCTAGATTTTGGTGACCAACGTCCGCCACCCGCCCTTGTGCGGATGCGCTTCATCGCGACCGGCCTGCTGGTCGCGATGGCGGCGACCTTCTTCGTCGCGCGCGCATTCCAGGACGCGCACCCTGCCTGGGGTTACATCCAGGCCTTTGCCGAAGCGGCGATGGTCGGCGGGCTCGCCGACTGGTTCGCGGTCACCGCGCTGTTCCGCCGCCCGCTCGGCCTGCCGATTCCGCACACCGCGATCGTGCCGCGCAACAAGGACCGCATCGGCGACACGCTTGCGGCATTCCTGAAGGATAACTTCCTGATCCCCGGCGTGGTCGCGCGGCGGATGCGCGACGTCGACGCGGCGGGCGCGGTCGGGCGCTGGCTGACCGATCGCGATGGTCGGACGCTTGGCGGGCGACTGCGGCGCGGGGCGGCGCGCCTTGCGGTCGACCTGCTCCAGTCGCTCGATCAGGAGCGGCTGGGCCACATGGTGCGCGGGGCACTTTCCGGCCAGTTGCGCCAGCTCGACATCGCGCCTTTGCTCGGCCAGCTGCTCGACGCGGCGATTCGCGACGGTCGTCATCAGCCGCTGCTGGACGGCGTCATCCGCTGGGCGGCGCGGGTGCTGGAGGCCAATGATGACGTGATCCGCGCGATGGTGCACGAACGCGCCGGATCGATCCTGCGCTGGACGGGGCTGGACGAGACGCTGGCCAACAAGATCATCGCGGGGCTGGAGCGCCTGGTCCACGACATGGCCGACGATCCCGGCCACCCCCTGCGCGCCAAGGCGGAGGAGGGGCTGGAAAAACTCGCCTCCGACCTTCAGTTCGACGCCGAGATGCAGGCAAAGGTGGCACGCCTCAAGGCGGAGCTGCTTGACAATCCCGCGCTCGGCCGCTGGTGGCAGGGCGTGTGGGAAACGATGCGTGCCGCGCTGCTGCGCGTCGCGCGCGATCCCGATGCTCTGGCCGCGGGGCAGCTGGGCGGCGCGATGCGCCAGCTCGGCGAAACGCTCCAGTCCGATCGCGCGCTTGCCCGCATGGTCAACCGGCTCGTCCGCCGCGCGATGGTCGGCGCGGCGGCGGACTATGGCGACGGCATCGTGCGGCTGGTGTCGGACACGGTGCGCGGCTGGGACGCACGCACGATCACCACCCGGCTGGAGCATGCGGTCGGGCGCGACCTTCAATACATCCGGGTCAACGGTACGCTGGTCGGGGGATGCGTCGGGATCGTCATCCATGCCGCCGACCTGTGGCTGTGACCGACGCGCCGCATTGCCGATGATTGCGCCCCCGGCCGTGCAATACCTTGCCGCGACGCCGGAAATAAACGATGGAAGGCGGCAATGAAGCCCGCCGATTTCGTTCTCGATCCGTCGGATGAAGCCGGCAGCATCCGTTTTTCGGGTGACCTGTCGCTGGCGAGCATCGGTGACCTGCCCGAACGGCTCGCCGCACTGCCCGACAAGGTTGCCCGCATCGACATGACCGGGATCGACCGGATCGATACGGTCGGGGCGTGGATCGTCCACCGCTTCGCCCGCGACCAGTCGGCCGAAGTCGTCGGGCTCGGTCCCGATGGCGCGCACCTGCTCGAACAGGTCGCCGCCGCCGATCACAAGGTCGCGATGAAGCCCGACCAGCTGCCGCCGGTGCTGCGCGTGCTCGACGAACTGGGTGCGGCGGTGATGGGCGCGCTGACCACCCTGGTCGGGCTGCTCGGCTTTCTGGGCGCGACCGCCATCGCCTTTGCCAATGTGGTCCGCCACCCCAGCCGTTTCCGCTTCAACGCCACGGTGCACCGGTTCGAGGTGGTGGGCGTCTCCGCGCTCGGCATCATCGGACTGATGAGCTTCCTGATCGGCATCGTCATCGCGCAGCAGGGCGCCGTCCAGCTGCGGCAATTCGGCGCGGAGGCGTTCACCATCAACCTGGTCGGACGGATCACGCTCAGGGAACTCGGCGTGCTGATGACCGCGATCATGGTCGCGGGGCGATCGGGCTCGGCATTCGCGGCGCAGATCGGCACGATGAAGCTGACCGAGGAAATCGACGCGATGCGCACGATCGGCGTGTCGCCGATGGAGGCGCTGGTCGTGCCGCGCACGCTGGCCGCGGTGCTGATGATGCCGTTGCTCGGCTTCTATGCCTCGGTGATCGCGATCATCGGCGGTGGCCTGCTGTGCTGGATCTCGCTCGACATCCCGCCGGTCATCTTCATCCAGCGGCTGCGCGAGGTGGTGCCGATCACCGACCTGTATGTCGGGCTGGTCAAGGCGCCGGTGTTCGGCGCGATCATCGCGATTGCCGGCTGCTTTCAGGGGATGCTGGTCGAATCCGACGCCGAGCAGGTCGGCCTGCGCACCACGTCGGCGGTGGTCCAGGCCATCTTCCTGGTGATCGTGCTCGATGCATTCTTCGCGGTCTTCTTCACCGAGATCGGCTGGATATGAGCGGCGAATCGGTCATCTGCGTGCGCGGCCTCAGCAACGCCTTTGGCGAGCAGACGGTGCACGAGAACCTCGACCTCGATGTGCGTCGCGGCGAGATTCTGGGCGTGGTCGGCGGATCGGGGACCGGCAAGTCGGTGCTGATGCGGTCGATCATCGGGCTGCAGACCCCGGTCGAGGGCGTGATCCGCGTGTTCGGGGAGGAGACGATCGGCCGCGAGGAAACCGAGGCGATCGAGATCCGCAAACGCTGGGGCGTGCTGTTCCAGGGCGGCGCCCTGTTCTCGACACTGACCGTCGCCGAGAATGTCCAGGTGCCGTTGCGCGAATTCTACCCCAAGCTCAATCAGGCACTGCTCGACGAGATCGCCGGGTACAAGGTGGTGATGACCGGTCTGCCCGCCGACGCGGGACCCAAATACCCGTCCGAGCTTTCGGGTGGCATGAAGAAGCGCGCCGGCCTGGCGCGCGCGCTGGCGCTCGACCCGGAGCTCCTGTTCCTGGACGAACCGACCGCGGGGCTCGACCCGATCGGGGCGGCCGCGTTCGACGAGCTCACGCTGTCGCTCCAGAAGACGCTGGGCCTGACCGTCTTCCTGATCACCCACGACCTCGACACGCTCTACGCGATATGCGACCGCGTCGCGGTGCTGGCCGACAAGCGCGTGATCGCGGTCGGCACGATCGACGAACTGCTGGCGCTGGACCATCCGTGGATCCAGGAATATTTCAACGGCCCGCGCGGACGCGCGGCGGTCGCCACCAACGAAGCGGCCGCGCTGGCGGCCAAGGCATGAGGGGCTGATGGAAACCCGATCGAACCATATTCTGGTCGGCAGCGTCGTGCTGATCCTGCTTGCCGTGCTGGCGCTGTTCACCGTGTGGATCGCGCGGCTGAACGCCGCCAGCAATCGCGAATACGACATCTTCTTCAACCAGGCGGTCGACGGGGTGAACAAGGGGTCGGTGGTCGCCTATTCGGGCGTGCCGTCGGGACAGGTCGAGGAAATCGCGCTTTACAAGCCCGATCCCCAGCTGGTCCGCGTGCGGATCAGCGTGAACGAGGACGTGCCGGTGCTGGAAGGAACGACCGCCAGCGTCCAGGGCAGCTTTACCGGGGTCAGCACCATCCAGCTCGACGGGGCGATCAAGGGCGCGCCGCCGCTGCGCTGCCCGGAGATCAAGCCCGAAAGCGCCTGTCCGCTCGGCGTTCCGGTCATTCCGACGAAGCGCGGCGGGCTGGGCGCGCTGCTCAGCTCCGCGCCGCAGCTGCTCGAACGGCTGAGCACGTTGACCGAGCGGCTTTCCGAATTGCTGTCCGACCGCAACCAGAAATCGATCGGGAACATCCTGGCCAACACCGACCGGCTGACCGATGCGCTGGCCGACCGCGGACCCGAGATCGCCGCGACGCTGGCCGAGACGCGGGTCGCGCTGCAAAAGGCCGGAATGGCGGCGGACGAGATCGGCAAGCTTGCCGGCACGACCAATGGCTTGCTCAGCAATGATGTGAAGCCGGTCGTGGCCAACCTCAATCGCACGGTATTGTCGGCCCAGAAGAGCATGGACTCGCTCGACGCCGCGATCAACGACGCGCGGCCAGGGCTCCAGGCCTTTTCCAAGAAGACGATCCCAGAGGTCGGCCAGCTGGTCCAGGATCTGCGCCAGATGTCGGCGGCTTTGACCTCGGTCGCCGAAAAGATCGATCGCGAGGGCGCGGGCTCGATCCTGGGCCAGCCCGAGCTGCCCGACTACAAGCCAAGGAAGCAAGGCGCGCAATGAAGAAACTGGTCCTCATCGCCCTGATCCCGCTCGCCGCGTGCGTTCGCTTCGGCGCGGAGCCGCCGCCGGCGCTGATGACGCTGACGCCCGCCGCCGCCGTGCCGGTCGGGCGTGAGCAGAAGTCCGCCGACGCGCGTACCGTGACGCTCACCGTGCCGGTGGTGCCCCAGGAGCTGGCGGTGACGCGCGTGCCGGTGCGGTCGGCGGGGACCCGCGTCACTTATGTCAAGGACGCGCAGTGGGTCGAGCCGCCGGCGCGGATGTTCGCGCGGCTGCTCGCCGATACCGTTACGGCGCAGACGCCGCTCGTCGTGCTGGGCGCGCGCCAGTTCCAGGTCGATCCGGGCGCGATGCTGTCGGGCGAGCTGCGCAGCTTCACCATCGATGCCGATACGCAGGAGGCGGTGGTCGTCTATGACGCGGCGCTGATCCGCGAAGGGGTCGCCGGCGTGGAAAAGCGCCGCTTCGAGGCGCGCGAGCCGGTGACCGCGGTCGAGGCCGACGCCGTCGGCACCGCGCTCAATACTGCGGCGAACCGCGTGGCGAGCGACGTCGCGACCTGGCTTTCCCGCTAGCCACGTCGGGTGTGCGGCATCGTGCCCACACGCTTTGAACGCGGGTGGTCGTGCAATCGTTTGCATGTCCCGCTGATTGGCGTTAACTAGCACGCCTCATGACAAGAGCGGTTCATCAAGACCGCTGTGTATCCGGGAGTGAGTATATGCGTACGACCCTTGGCCTCAGCTTTCGCGCGCTTTTGCTGGTCGGCTCGACCCTTTCCGTTGCCCCCGCTTTCGCTCAGGTCGGTCCGCCGTCATCCGAAGCCGGATCGACCGCGACCGAAGACGCATCCCAGGCCGATGCGCAGGGCGGCGAAGACATCATCGTCACCGGCACGACGACCCGCAACCGTCCCCTGATCACCGCCTCGGCCGACATCACGCTGGCCGATCGCGAGGCGATCGACCGCCGTGCGCCGCGATCGACCGCCGACCTGCTCGAACTGGTGCCCGGCGTCTTCGTCGAGGGGACGGGCGGCGAAGTGTCGAACAACTATTCGGTCCGCGGCCTTCAGGGCGGCGGCCAGCGTTTCGTCCAGCTCGAAGAGGACGGGTTGCCGATCATCTATAATGGCGGCGGCGCCGACTTCTTCTTCTCCCAGGACTTGACGATCGACCGGCTCGAAGCGGTGAAGGGCGGCTCGTCGGGCGTGCTGACCGTCAACGGCGCGGGCGCGACGATCAACTTCGTGTCGCGTCGCCTGGCCTTTGACGAGCCCGAGGGGATCGCACGGGCGACGGCGTATAATTACGGGCTGCTGCGCGGCGACTTCTATTACTCCGCGCCGCTGCTGGCCGACAAGCTGGCGTTCAGTGTCGGGGGCTATCTCCAGACCAGTCCCGGCGTACGCCGCAACCCGTTCAATTATGAGGGCTGGCGGCTGAAGGGTGCGCTCGAATATCGGTTCGACGATGGCGGTTTCGTGCGGCTCAGCGCCAAGGGCGGCGACCTCAAGACCGTGTTCTACGCCGGCCAGCCCTATGCGCTGAACGACGGCGAAGTCGGCGCGGTCGCCGGGCTCGACCCGCAGTTCGACCATATCGGCGGCAGCTCGTTTGCACGGATCCAGGCCCCGGTGTCGACCTTTGTCGACCCCGACGGCTTCCGCGAGTTCAATTTCACCGACGGCGTGCAGATCAAGACCGCGCAGGTCCGCATCGATTTCGAAAAGCCGCTTAGCGACAGTTTCGAGATTTTCGGCCGCGCGCGCTATCTCGATCTGTCGTTCGACTTCAACGGCCTGTTCCCCGGATCGGGCACCGGCAATGCCGGCCTTGCCAGCGCGGTCGAATATCTGACGCCTGGCGCGGGCTCGCCGATCAACGGCCTGCTGACGCTCGGCCAGGCCGCGTTCCCGACCGCGACGCGCTTCGGCATCCGCAGCCGGACCAGCGGCGTCGTGCTCGGTTCCAATCAGGTTGCCGAACTCAACGCGCTCAACGGCAACGGCTTCCTTCAGCAGACCACGCTCAACCACGATTTCCAGGAAGGGCATGATTTCGGCCTCAATGCCGGCGGTCGCTGGGCGTTCGAAAGCGGCGCGATCAAGAACTCGCTGACCTTCGGCGTGCTCTACTACGATGTCCGCCGGTTCCAGAACCAGTCGGCGACCGCGACCGCGCTCAACGACGTGCGCAACAACAGCAATCTCTATGACGTCGTCGCGCTGGATGCGAACAACAACGTCATCGGGTCGCTGACCGACAACGGCCTCGTGTCCTATGGCAACTGGGGCGCGGGCATCCGCGAGCGCACCGACGAATCGGTTTCGCTCTACCTCAACGACGAAATCCAGATCGGCGACCGGCTGCGCATCGACGGTGGTATCCGTTGGGAGTTCCTCGACTCGCGCTTCGACGATGGCAATGCGGCGGCAGTAAATCAGCCGGTGCCCGCCGGTCTGGGGGGAGTCGTGCGCGACGTCGGCTCGACCTTCAACGGCACGTTCACCACGCGCACCGACAGCAAGGACGCGATCGCGTGGACGGTGGGTGCCAATTACCTGCTGACCGACAATCTGGCGGTCTATGCGCGCTATGCCGACGGGTTCCAGACCAACAATGTCGATCCGATCACCCGGGTCGAGCTGTATGAAATCGGCGCGCGCGTCGAATATGGCCGGCTGTTCAGCGGGTCGGTCACGCTGTTCCAGACCAATTTCAACGACCAGTTCTACAACTTCATCGATCCGCTCGATCCGACGCGCCAGACTGCGTTCCTCGCCGACCTGAGCACCCAGGGGGTCGAGATCGATGCGATGGTGCGGCCGACCGACTGGTTGTCGGTCAACTTCATCGGGGTTTTTCAGGATCCGACGCTCGACAATCTCAGCCTGAACGGGGTGGCGCAGCCGACATTCGACGGCAATCGCCCCGAACGGACCCCGTCGCAGCTCTGGACGATCACACCCACCGTAAAGCTTCCCAACGGGGTGGGTGAAGCGTTCGTGCGCTACAAATATATCGGGCGCATCTTTGCCGATTCGGGCAACGGCGTCGCGTTGCCGGGCTATGGCGTGACCGGCGTCGGCCTGACGCTCAACCTGACCGACCGGTTGCAGCTCGCGCTCAATGCCGACAATATCTTCGATGAAATCGGCCTGACCGAAGGCAATCCGCGCCAGGGCCAGACCCAGAACGCCGATTCGGGCTTCTTCTATGCGCGCGGCATTGTCGGGCCGACCTATGGCGGCACGCTGACGATGCGGTTCTGATCCCCGGGGGCGCGCGAGCGCCCCCGACCGGAACGTGGCAGCGGATGGAGAGACGAAGATGCGGCACCTGAAACCCATGGCCGCGGCGATCGCCCTGTGCATGGCCGCCGGGCCGGCGATCGGCCAGGCCAGGCCCGAACCCGAACTCGGCTATCAGCTTGTCGAGGGACAGAATATCAATGCGTTCGTTCGCGACGGCGCGGTGGCGGCGCACCTGTTGCTGCGTTCGGGCAATGACCCGCGCATCCTGGTCGCCTTCCCGGCGGGAAACAGCGGCGTCGGGCTGTGGTTCGACACGCTGGCCGCACCGGCGCAATGGGCGCTGGAGTCCGCACCGCAGCCCGTCGACGTGCGCGACGCGCACGGCCGGCGGCTGAACGGCGTGCGGGCGGTGGCGTCGCTGACCGCGCCGAGGCTCGCGCTCAAGCAAGCGGTGCTGTCCAACGTCCGCTTCCTGCGCGACTATCAGGCGATCGGCCGCTTTCCGCCCGAAGTGGCGGTGAAGGCGCAGATCGACGGCAATCGCATCGTCTATGCGCGCGACCGCGTCGACGGCGCGCCGGGCTATCGGCTCGAGCTGCGGGTGGTCGAGGGGCGGGTGAACGCGGGCGGCATCGAGGCGGGCGCGGG
>NZ_LSHX01000041.1 GCF_001555965.1 Sphingomonas sp. CCH21-G11 | reverse complement strand
GGGTGAGGGGTCGAGCGGCGAGGATGGGCAGCTAAGCGCACCATTTAGGTCATTCGGCGCATGCGAAGGCGATCCCGAGCGCTGCCACTGTTTGCCATAAGTCTGGATGCCTGCGCTCGACGGGAGGCGGCTATCTGAGCTATCGATAGATTATGCCACACTCGCCACGGGTGGCGCTGATGCCAGTCCTTTACGACGCTCGTCGGCAGCCCGATTTGCCTTGGCTTTGGTCGCTCTGAACGCGACCAGTTCATGCCAATCAGCCATCATTTGATCTTTTGTTGGCGTATCGATCTGACGGCCCGCCGCTTGGTCATGGCCCGAATACTCCGAAGCGCGTTTCATTGCGCGGTAAACCAGCATGAAATCCTCGTCGGATACTTCGACGCCGGCCAACCGCAGCGTGCCGACATCAGATCCAAATCGCCGGACGACGTCGTTCAATACAATCTCTTCGACCGCGCGTTCCCACGTCTCGCGGAGCGCGGCGTAGTAGCCAGTGCAGCGGCGGCGATAATCGTCGCTCGTGACCGCCACATCGTCCGGAATGGCGTCGATCATGCCTTTGAGAGTGTGCTCGCGATCCTTGACCTTCCGCGCAACCCACGGCTCGTCTCCGACGGAGACAATCCCAAACTCACCAGCCGCTCCCTGCTGGATCAAGCAGGGCAAAGCAGACACGGCATTTGTTCTGTCCATACAGGCCAGCATCAGTTCATGATAAAACACGAGGTTGTGAGTGAAGATGATGATCTGCCGGCCTTTGGCCGCCTCGTCGATCAAGCGGCGGGCGACACGGCGGACCCGGCCATGATCTAAGCTCGTCACCGGGTCATCAAGAATGATGCCGGAACACTTTCCGGCGACGTGCGTCTCAGCGAGGAAACAGGCAAGACTCAATGCGCGTTGTTCACCCTCGCTTAGAACCCGCGATTTTTTTGCTTTCTTGTCCGTCGCCAGCTCGACCTCGAAGAAGCTGATCCCTCGTTCGCTTTCATCGCAGAACTTGAACGGGACGTGCGTCAAGGCGAAGCCAGCGATTTCGGCTTCGATCCTCGCCTTCAGGTCTGGAGATGTCAGCTCCTTCCGCAACGAGGTGATGAGCCGTGACAGCGGGCCGGTATTGAGGGCAGCTTCGCATTTTTTGTAGCGGTGCGTCGCGAAAAGGCTGTGTCGCCTTGCGACCGCTTCGTCGATCTGGGCGTGAAACTGTTTCTGCCCGCTCAATTCGGCAATCCGAGCCGTGGCGCGGGCAGTCTGGTCATCCCCAGAACGAAGCGCTGTGGCTTCCGCCGTCAGCGTTGCGGCCAGATTACGAAGTCCATCAATCGGCGACGCAGGCAATGGAGACAGCGGCTGTAGATGGCCCGCCTCCAGTTGTTGAACGCGTAAATCGCGTCGAATACGCAGGTCGGTGCTAAACGCGACCGCTTGTTGCCCGAGCAGCGCGGCCTCAGGACCATGAGCTGCCGTCTCGCCAAGCAAGGCGGCCAATTCTGCCTCAGTCTTGAAAGTGAGGTCGCGCAATGTCGCGACGCGCCTTTGGATCGCCTCGTAGGCGGCATCTGCCTCCTGAGTCGCCCGTCCTTCGATATAGGCATCGAACGCTGCCAGCCGCTTCGCGGCGTCATCGCTCAAGCTCTGTTGGCAGAGCGGGCACGGATCGCCAGCCACAAATGGCTCACCGGCTTGCCTGACACCCGCTTCGGCCGCGAACTGGCGAGCCAACTGGAAGAGTGCCTTCCAAGGGTCCGACCCCGTCGCCGTGATCGGTTGCGACCCAATCTGCTCGGCGCGCAGTGTGTCAGCGATGCGCTTCTTTTCCTCGCAGGTCCGAAGCGCAACTTCATCGAGGTCGGTCACCAGGTCGACCAATCGCGGCACGCTCCGCCCAAGATCGTCGGCCGCCGTAGTACAAGCGGCAGCGATACGATCATATCGGCTTGCCACAGCTGCCGGACCTTGCACGAGTTGCGCGCCCAGACGCTCCAACTCTGCTTCAAGCTCCGGTGTCCAAACGGCGGCGGCGCGCAATTCCTCCTCGGTGGGCAGATTGGCTTCTGGAGTCGCGATCTGGAGACGGGCACTCAGTTGGGCCGCCGTTGTGCCTTGCTGATAGTGCGCCCCGAACGACGCGCCATATTGCCGTACGTTCGCGTCGATCCAGCTTCGATATTGAGCGCATGCCGCTTGATAAAGGTCGGCGAGCCGGCCAACGCAGGCCACCTCCGGCGGCAAATAGAGAATTTCGTTCTTGCTCTCGACATAGACGCGGAGATTGTCGGCATCGAGCAACGTGATCCCTCCTAGTGGGTGAGGTTTCGCCTCGCCCTCAGTCCACGTCGCGGAGACCGGCTCGTTTGCTCCTTGCTGATAGGTGTAGGTGATCGATTTGGTCGGCTCCGCACCGTTAGCGAACACGTCGTTTTGCAACTCGGGTTCTTTTCGAGCGCCGCACAATTGCCGCAACGCGCGGGTGTAGCCACTCTTGCCAGATCCGTTTTCGCCAAAGATCACGGTCACGCCATCGATGGCGAATTTCAGTATTTGCCCAGGCACCAAGCGATCTAACCCTTGCAGCGGACCAATCGAGTGCAGAATCACGTCGTCGGGGCTCTTGGCCAGTGCGACGACTGTGTTCTCGTCGAAGCTCTGGCATGGGTGAGTGCCTTCGACCCTCAAACCGTGTGCCAGCGCGACTCGGTTCACGAGCGCGTCGACGTTTTCAGTCGTCACGGTGGTTGAGGTGGCAGCGCGTTGCATCGCGTCGATCGCCCAAGGCTGCTGCCCCGCGCACCAATCTGCAAGCTTTCCCATTCCCCACCCGACCGAACGCGCCCAGTTTTCAGATACTAACACCGGCGCGTTTCCAAGACGCCAGCGAAACCAGTTCGAATTACAATGGTATGTTACCCGCACACGGATGCAAGCGGGCCGTCGGCAGAAATTCATGGGATTTCGGTAGTTTCGAAATGGGCCGCAGACCCAGTAGTCAGCTTTACGCAGAGCGCCCCCTAGAAGCCGGTTGGCAGCTCTCGCGCTAACACCCCCCACCACCCCCCTGTCCTACAC
>NZ_LSHX01000040.1 GCF_001555965.1 Sphingomonas sp. CCH21-G11 | reverse complement strand
ATCCCGCGCCGGCCCCCGCCGCCCCGCGCGAGCTGACGCTCGACCCCAATCTGCCCGCGCCGCGCCGCTTCACCCCGGTGCAGCGTCCGGAGATTCCGCGTCCCGCGCCGCAGCCCCAGTCGCAGCCGGCCGCCGCCTCGACGGCCGCGCCGTCGCGTGCCGCGCCGCCCTCGTCCGCGCCCAAGCGGCCCGAGCCGCCCGCGCGTCCCTCGCGCGACCGCAAGGGGGACGATCGCCGCCAGTCGGGCAAGCTGACCGTCACCCGCGCGCTCGGCGACAATGACGGCGCGCGCGCGCGCAGCCTCGCCGCGCTCAAGCGTGCGCGCGAGAAGGAAAAGCGCGCCCATATGGGCGGCAGCGGCCAGCCGCGCGAAAAGCAGGTCCGCGATGTCGTGGTGCCGGAGGCGATCACCGTCCAGGAACTCGCCAACCGCATGGCCGAAAAGGGCGCCGACCTGGTCAAGGCGCTGTTCAAGATGGGCATGCCCGTCACCGTCAACCAGACGATCGACCAGGACACCGCCGAGCTGCTCGTCACCGAATTCGGCCACAACATCCAGCGCGTCAGCGAATCGGACATCGACCTTGCCGTCGACACGACCGAGGATTCGGCGGAATCGTTGCTGCCGCGTCCGCCCGTGGTCACGATCATGGGCCATGTCGATCACGGCAAGACCAGCCTGCTCGACGCGCTGCGCGGCACCGATGTCGTGCAGGGCGAAGCCGGCGGCATCACCCAGCATATCGGCGCCTATCAGGTGACGCTGAAGGACAAGTCGAAGGTCACCTTCCTCGACACGCCGGGTCACGAGGCGTTCACCGAAATGCGCGCGCGCGGGGCCAATGTCACCGACATCGTCGTGCTGGTGGTCGCCGCCGACGACGGGCTGATGCCGCAGACGATCGAGGCGATCAACCATACCAAGGCCGCCGGCGTGCCGATGATCGTCGCGATCAACAAGGTCGACAAGCACGAGGCCAATCCGCAGAAGATCCGCGAACGTCTGCTCGAGCACGAGGTGGTGGTCGAGGAGATGTCGGGCGACGTCCAGGACGTCGAGGTGTCCGCACTCAAGAAGACCGGGCTCGACGAGCTGATCGAGAAGATCCAGCTTCAGGCCGAGCTGCTCGAACTGCGCGCCAATCCCGATCGCGCGGCCGAGGGCACGGTGGTCGAGGCCAAGCTCGACAAGGGCCGCGGTCCCGTCGCGACCGTGCTGGTCAGCCGCGGGACGCTCAAGGTCGGCGACGTCTTCGTCGTCGGGGCGGAAAGCGGCAAGGTCCGCGCGCTGCTCGACGACAAGGGCCGTCAGGTCAAGGAAGCCGGTCCGTCGATGCCGGTCGAGGTGCTCGGTTTGTCGGGCGTGCCGATGGCGGGCGATCCGTTGCAGGTGGTCGAGAACGAGGCGCGCGCCCGCGAGGTCGCCGCCTATCGCCAGGGCGTGATCCAGCAGAAGCGCACGACCCAGGCCCCGGCCAGCCTGGAAACGATGTTCAGCGCGCTCAAGGCCAAGCAGGCGATCGAATATCCGCTGGTGGTCAAGGCCGACACCCAGGGCACGGTCGAGGCGATCGTCAATTCGCTCAACAAGATCTCGACCGAGGAAATCCGGGTGCGCATCCTGCATTCGGGCGTCGGCGGGATCACCGAGAGCGACGTCACGCTGGCGGGCGCATCGGGCGCGCCGATCATCGGCTTCAACGTCCGTCCCAACGCCAAGGCGCGCGAGATCGCGGAGCGGCAGAAGGTGGCGCTGAAATATTACGACGTCATCTATGACCTGACCGACGAAATCCGCGCCGGCATGGCAGGCGAGCTCGGCCCCGAAGCGTTCGAGACGGTGGTCGGCCGCGCCGAAATCCGCGAGGTCTTCTCGGCGGGCAAGCATGGCAAGGCCGCGGGCCTGCTCGTCGTCGAGGGTGCGATCCGCAAGGCGCTCAAGGCCCGCATCACGCGCGAGGACGTCATCATCTATCAGGGCGAAATCGCTTCGCTGCGGCGCTTCAAGGACGATGTTCCCGAAGTGCGCGCCGGCCTGGAATGCGGCGTGACGTTCAGCCAGAACTTCACCGACATCAAGCCGGGCGACTTCCTGGAAACCTTCGAAGTCGAGATGCGCGAACGGACTTTGTGACACGCTAGCCCTCTCCCCCGCGGGGAGAGGGTTGGGAGAGGGGACCATGAGCGGCGGTCGTTGCGACTGCCCCTCTCCCCGGCCCCCTCCCCGCAGGGGAGAGGGAAAAGGATTTATGCGAAACGAAACCCCCGAAACCCGATCCGTCCGGCTGCTGCGCGTGGGGGAACAGGTGCGCCATGCGCTGTCCGACGTGCTGATGCGCGGTGACGTCCATGACGACACGCTGGCCAGCCATTCGGTGTCGATCACCGAAGTCCGCATGTCGCCCGACCTGCGGCATGCCACCGTGTTCGTGAAGCCGCTGCTCGGCAAGGACGAGGATGCGGTGCTCAAGGCGCTGCGCACCAACACCGCCTATCTGCAGGGCGAAGTCGCACGCCGCGTGAACCTGAAATATGCCGCCCGGCTGAAATTCCTGGCGGACGAAAGCTTCGACGAAGCCACGCACATCGACACGCTGCTGCGCAAGCCCGAGATCGCGCGCGACCTCGACGAAAGCACCGACTGAGCGGGGCGGCGCGGGGGGATGGCCAAGCTCTATTTCTATTATGCCAGCATGAATGCGGGCAAATCGACCACGCTGCTCCAGGCGGATTTCAACTATCGCGAGCGCGGGATGAACACGCTGCTGTTCACCAGCGCGATCGACGCCCGGTCGGGTGAGGGGACGATCGCGTCGCGCATCGGCCTGTCGCGCCCCGCCCGCGCCTTTGCCGCCGACAGCGACCTGTTCGTGGCGGTCGAGCGCGCATGCGCCGACGGACCCGTTCACTGCGTGCTGGCCGACGAGGCGCAGTTCCTCACCCCGGCCCAGGTGGCGCAGCTGGCGCGGGTCTGCGACGTGCTTCGCATCCCCGTGCTCTGCTATGGCCTGCGCACCGATTTCAGGGGCGACCTGTTTCCCGGGGCGGCGCGGCTGCTGGCGATTGCCGACGCGCTGATCGAGCTGAAATCGGTGTGTCGCTGCGGGGCGAAGGCGACGATGAACCTGCGCGTCGACGATGCGGGCGACGCGGTCCGCGAGGGCGCACAGACCGAAATCGGCGGCAATGAACGCTATGTCGCGCTGTGCCGCCGCCACTTTGTCGAGGCGCTGGCGGGCTGACCCGTTTCGCCCGCTTTTGGCAAAGACATTGCGCGCAACGCGTGTAACCGTGGCGGGCGCCGCGGCGAACCCTCGTCGTTAGCTGTGCGGAAACGGGCATGAAGGCGGGCGAACAGGCGCTGGGACAATTGATGGCGCGCGCGCAGGCGGGCGATGCGGCGGCGTATCGCGCGGTGCTCGATGCCAGCCGTCTGTGGCTCAAACGCTATTTCGACCGGCGGATCGCGCCCGGACAGGTCGACGACCTGATCCAGGAAACGCTGATCTCGATCCATGCCAAGCGCGCCACCTATGATCCCGCGCGGCCCTATCTGCCGTGGCTGGCCGCGATCGCGCGCTACCGCTGGGTGGATCAGCTGCGCCGCGTCTATCGCGCGGGTGAACAGGAAATGGTCGGCGATATCGGCTTTGACGGGTTTGAATCCGATTCGGTCGCACGGATCAGCATCGACCGGCTGCTCGCGCATCTGCCCGCCGCCCAGGCGGAAGCGATCCGGCTGGTCAAGATCGAAGGGCTTTCGATCGCGGAGGCATCGGCCGCCAGCCGGCAGTCGCCCTCGCTGGTCAAGGTCAACATCCATCGCGGGCTGAAGAAGCTCGCCCGACATATCGAGAGTGAATAGGATGACTGAGCGTACCATCGACGATCTTGTCGCGGACCTGCGCCCCGTGCGGCGCACGTCGCCGCGCGTGGGAATGATCGTCACCCTGGGCGGCACGCTGGCCGCGATCGTCGCGACCGCGCTGGTCACCGGGCTGCGCTATGACATCGTGATGCTCCAGCCTGCGGAGCTTGTACTGGTCCGTTCCGGCCTGCTGCTGCTGATCGGCCTTGCCGCGATGGCAACGGTGGTGGGAAGCGCCCGGCCGGAAATCGGCGGACGCCGCGACGGCTGGCGCTGGACGCTGCTGGCGGGCGCGCTGCTGCCGCTTGCCAGCGCGACGACGATGCTGCGCACCGGTACGATGCCGGTGAACGAGATCGCCGGGCCGGACGTGATCGTCTGTTTCGCGGTCAGCCTGGCGAGCGCGCTGTTGATCGGTGGCGGGCTGATCGCCTGGCTGCGGCGCGGCGCGGTGACCGATGCCGCGCGCGCCGGCTGGCTCGTCGGGCTGGCGGCGGGCGCGCTCGGCACCTTTGCCTACAACCTGCACTGCCCCAGCAATTCGGTCCATTTCGCGGCGATCTGGTACACGCTCGCGGTGGCGGTCAGCGCGGGTATCGGCCGGCTGGTCGGGCCGCGGCTGTTGCGCTGGTGAGCGCGTAACCATTTGCCCCCCGGTGCCGAACCGGGGGCATCCTGCCCGGCATGCGCCGGGCCGCATCATGGGAATGCACGCATATGACGCACATGAAGAAGATCGTCGGATCGCTCACCCTGGTTGCCGCCGGCGCGATCGCCTGGGCCACCCAGCCCGCGGCGTCGACGCCGCCGGCCCCCCCGGCCGGCAACCCCGCGATGCCGGTCGCGGTCGAGCTGTTCACCAGCCAGGGCTGCTCGTCCTGTCCGCCGGCCGATCATGTTCAGGCGATCCTGGCGGCGGACCCGTCGGTCGTCGCGATCACCCGGCCCGTGACCTATTGGGATCGGCTGGGCTGGAAGGACACGCTCGCGCGTGAGGAGAATACCAATCTCCAGCGCGCCTATGCCGGCCGCAAGATCCCCGGTGCCGGGGTCTACACCCCGCAATCGGTTGTCCAGGGCCGCAGCGGCGTCGTCGGCGGGCGGGGCGACAAGATCAAGCAGATGATCATCGAGGCATCGAAGCAGCCGCAGCCCGCGATTGCGATCCAGCGCGCGGGCAATGGCCCGACCCAGGTCACGATCAACGGCAAGCCGGCCCGCGAGGCACGCGTTACCCTGGTCGCGCTGCGCCGCCAGGTCGACGTCAACATCGCCAACGGCGAAAATGGCGGGCGCAAGATCCGCTACAGCAACGTCTTCACCGGCGAGCGCGAGCTGGCGCGGTGGAAGGGCGGCGAGCAGCGGATCACGATCATGCCCGAACAGCGCGCCGTGCGCGGCGCCGACCGTTATGCGCTCGTCGTGCGCGAAGGTACCACCGGCCCCATCCTGGCCGCGCGCTACCTCTGACCGGTGGCCACGGGTGCCGGCACCGGACGGAGCCGGTCGTCGCGGCTCCCGCCCGGTGGACGATGCCGCTGGACCAGGTGCGCCAGGACCGACCGGTGCAGTGCACGTTCAAAGCGCAACCCGGCCTGTCCGCCGCGCCGCCACTGGATCCACGCCATCATCGGCGCCAGCGGCGGCACCGCGATCCAGACCATCTCGCCCGGCCGGAACAGGTCGGTGTCGATGCGGCATCCCGTCGCCGACAGGTCGGTGACCTCGACCGGGATCATGCGGCCGCGCACCGGCCGGATGCCCCCGGTCACGCGGATGCGGTGGCGTTTGTCGAGCCGGCGTTCGTGCCAGGACGGGGGGCCGGGCGGGGCGAGGTCGCGCAGGGAGAAGGGGCGGTTCATGTCGCGCCTTTTCGCCCGTGGCGGTGAACAAGTCCGCGACGCCGCGTCGCCCGTCGACTGCGCAATTCGCGTAATCAGTGCGCGGGCACGCCGCGCATTGCGGTCGCGCCCGGTTCGGCGTAGCGGCTGCGCGCATGACCCAAGCTCCGATTGCCGTCGTCCTCGTCTCGGGCGGGCTCGACTCGATGGTTGCCGCCGCGCTCGCGCGGGAGGGCGGCTATCGCCTGTTCGCGCTGTCGATCGACTATAATCAGCGCCACCAGGTCGAACTGGCCGCCGCGCGCCGGGTCGCGATGCTGCTCGGTGCCGAACGCCACGTCATCCTGCCGCTTGACCTGCGCCAGTTCGGCGGTTCGGCGCTGACCGATGCGATCGACGTGCCCAAGGCGGGCGTCGGCCCGGGCATTCCGGTCACCTATGTGCCCGCGCGCAACACCATCTTCCTGTCGCTCGCGCTGGGCTGGGCGGAGGCCGCGGGCGCGCGCGATTTGTTCATCGGGGTCAATGCGCTCGATTATTCGGGCTATCCCGATTGCCGTCCCGAATTCATCGCCGGGTTCGCGCGGCTGGCCGAACTGGCGACGCGCGCCGGGGTCGAGGGGCAACCCTTCACCATCCACGCGCCGCTCCAGCACATGACCAAGGCCGATATCGTGCGCGAAGCCGACCGGCTCGGCCTCGACGCCGGGATCAGCTGGTCCTGCTACGATCCCGCGCCGGGCGGGCGGCATTGCGGCCGCTGCGACAGCTGCCGCCTGCGGGCCAAGGGCTTTGCCGACGCCGGGCTGCCCGATCCCACCGACTATGTCGTCCGGCCCTGACCGCGCGATGCGCTATGCCGTCAAGGAAATGTTCCTGACCCTGCAGGGGGAGGGGATGCAGGCCGGTCGCCGCGCCGTGTTCGTCCGCTTTGCCGGCTGCAACCTCTGGTCGGGGCGCGAGGCCGATCGCGCGACGGCGGTCTGCCGCTTCTGCGACACCGATTTCGTCGGCACCGACGGCGCGGGCGGGGGGCGTTTCGCCGACGCCGCCATACTGGCTGCATCGGTCGTCGCGCATTGGGGCGACGATCCGGCGCGCCGCTTCGTCGTGCTGACCGGGGGCGAACCGATGCTCCAGGTCGACGATGCGCTGGTCGACGCGCTCCATGCCGAGGGGTTCGAGATCGCGATCGAGACCAACGGCACGCTGCCCGTCCATCCGCGCATCGACTGGGTCTGCGTCAGCCCCAAGGCGGGGAGCGACGTCGTGCAGCGGTCGGGCAACGAGCTCAAGCTGGTCTGGCCCCAGGCCGGGCACGACCCCGACGCGCTGGCCGCGTGGCGTTTCGATCATTTCCTGGTCCAGCCGATGGACCCGGTCGACGGGGCCGATCCCGCCGACCATGTCCGCGCCGCGATCGACCTCGTGCTGGCCCGGCCCGGCTGGCGCCTGTCGCTTCAGACGCACAAGCTGCTCGGCCTGCGTTAAGGGGCTGCGCGGCGTCCGGTCAGGACGCGCGGAACGGCCCGCAGCGGCGATCCTGCCACACATTGCGCCGCCAGCAGCTTTCGTCGGCGAAGCGCGTCGGCAGTGGGCTGGGCGTGGCGAGGTGCTTGGCGCTGGTGAATTGCTGCTCGCCCCAGGGCACCAGCGCGCCCCGCATCTCGACCATGCGGTTCTGCGCGACCTTGTGAAAGCTGCCGCGCGGCGCGAAGATCGCGTCGCGACCCACCGATCCGGCGGTCAGGCAAAAGATATACTGCGCCGACACCGCCGAAAACGCGGCATAGACCCGTGTCTGATAGCTGTCGAACGCGGTACGGGCGGCGCGCGCATTCTTGGGGTTCTTCCGCAGGAAATAGCCCTCGATCGTCCTGAAGCTCGCCTGCAGCTCGTCCTTATGGTCGACCAGAACGGCGTTGTAATTGTCGAGCGTCAGCAGTCCGGGCTCGAACTGGCATTGCAGCGCCGCGACATTCAGCGCCGCGCGCAGGTTCCAAACCAGCGCCGCCTGGTATTCGGCGGGCGTGGCGTCTGGCAGAGTCTGGCTGACCATGCCGGGTTCCGCCCCCGTCACCTGCGCGCCGCGCAGGTCCTTGGGCTTGAAGAAGAACTGGGCCTGGGCGGGTGCCGCCACGGTGGATCCCAGCAGGATGGCGGCGGTCCACAGCCGCCAGCTACGCAACACGCTCATCGCTTCCTCTCACACTCGACCCCGACCGTTGGTGGCGGCGCGCCGATTTTTTGCCTGCGCGGATCGTTAGGGATTTTTGTGCGCCCGCCAACCGCTTTTTCCTGAACGGCCCGTTCATGTCGCACGCCATCCGGCCGGAATCGAAAGAGCCGCCCGGTCGCCCGGACGGCCCCAATTCGATCTTGCACGAATGTCGCGCGAATTACATCGCGTCGTTCGACATCATCGCATCGTTCGACATCATGGCGTCGTTGGCCATCATGGCGTCGTTGCCCATCGCGCCGTCGACGGCGGTCATGTTGTCGGTCATCGTGCCGTCCATCATCGCGTCGGTCGAATTGAGGTCGGTGACGGTGGTGTTTGCGGCCGGGGTTTCGGTGGTTTCACCGCATGCCGAGACGAGCAGCGCCGCGCCGGCGATCATCGAAACCGTCGCGACCTTGGAAATGAGTGCACGCATGTAGAAGCTCCCTAGATAATGGATTTGGACGACCCTTTGGTCTGATAACCCAAACCGGTGTGGACGTTAGACACAAACGCGGGTGACCCTCAAGCCTCGTTTTTTTTAGTGTTACCGAGCGCCTGGACAAAATCTGGGTACGCAAGCGCAAGTGCAGCATCAAAGGCCGCGTTGTCAATGCGCCGGCCAAGCAGGGCGGCACTGGTCACGGGATATTCGGCGATGCCGCACGGCACAATCCCCGTGAAATGAGTCAGGTCGGGTGCCAGGTTGATCGAAAAGCCGTGCAGCGTCACCCATTTCTTCACGCGGATCCCGATCGCGCCGATCTTGGCCTCCACGCCGTCGGCATCGTGCGTCCAGATCCCGATCCGGTCGGGCACTGCAAAGGCCGGAATGTCGAGCGCGGCCAGCGTCGCAATCAGCCAATGCTCGAGCGCGTGAACGAACCGGCGGACGTCGCGCCCCCGCGCGGCCAGATCGAGCATCAGATAGCCGATCCGCTGCCCCGGCCCGTGATAGGTATAGCGCCCGCCGCGTCCGGCGGCATGGACCGGAAAGCGCGGATCGATCAGCTCGGCGGGGTCGGCGCTGGTCCCCGCGGTATAGACGGGCGGGTGTTCGAGCAGCCAGATCAGCTCGCCTGCCGTCCCCGCCGCGATCGCCTCGGCGCGCGCCGTCATCTCGGCCAGCGACTTCGGATAGGGGGTCAGCCCCGGGGTCGTGCGCCAGGCGACGCCGTCGATCAGCGTTTCGGTCGCGTCACGCGGGAATGGAGCGGCGTGCATTGGCAAGTGTCCGGCCGGCGGCTAGAGGAACGTGTCGGGCGATCAAGTGAGGGGTATGTCGCGCATGGTCAATATGGACGCGGTCTGGGACCGGTCGATGGAGTTCGTCAGCGACAATCTGGGCGCGGTGCTCGCGATCGTCATCCCGTTCATCTTCATCCCCCAGGCGATCGGCGCGGTGATGGAGAAGCCGGCGACCGACGCGGAAGCCGTGGCGGCCATCGTGTTCGCCGTTATCGGGGTGATCGCGGCGCTGGCGGGCGTCGTCGGCCAGACCATGCTGACCGCGCTCGTGCTTGATCCAGATGCCGGGGCCACCGCCGCGCGCGCGCGCGGGCTTCGTCGCTTCCTCCCGATCATCGGGGTGTCGCTGGTCCTTGCCGCCGCGATGCTCCTGCTGTTCGTGCCGATCGTCCTCATCCTCGCCGCCTATGGCTTCAACATGGTCGCGGCGAGCACCGGCGCGGCGCAGCCCGAATTGCCGCCGGTCGCGGCCGCATGGTCCGCACTCTACGTCATCGTGCTGATGCCGGTCTTCTTCTTCCTCGCCGCGCGGCTGATCCTGGTCATGCCGGCGCTGGTCGACGCGCCGATCGGCCTCGGGGCGATCCGCCGGTCCTGGTCGCTGACCCGCGGGATGACGCTCAAGATCATCGGGGTCATCATCCTGTTCGCGATCGTCGCCATCTTCCTGACGCTCGGCGTTTCGGCGGGGTTGGGCGCGTTGCTGAAAATCGTGGCGGGCGGAGACGGGGTGCTCACCGTCGCGGACGTGCTGATCGCGCTGGTCGCCGCGCTGGTCGCCACCGGGCTGGCCGTCGTGCAGACGGTGTTCGTCGCCCGGCTCTATGTCGCCGCGGTCGCGCGGCACGCGTCGGTACCCGTCGATCCGCTGGCGGAGCCGGCCGGATGAGGCTTTCCCTGGCCGGCGTCCTGGCCGAGGCCGGGGCGCTGTGGCGCCGCGATCGCCCCGTCCTGTGGCCCCTGATCGGGCTGTTCGTGTTCCTGCCGTCCTTCGCGCTCCTGCTTGCATTGCCGGAGCCGCCACCCTCCGCCCCCGATGCGACCGCCGCCCAGGCCCAGGCGGCGCTGTTCGCCTATCTCTCGGCCAACCTGCACTGGATATTGATCCGCACCGGCGTCGGCTGGGTTGCGTCGGTCACGGTGCTGTCGCTCTATCTCGATCCCGCCCGCCCGACGGTCGGCGCGGCGATGCGGCGCCTCGCGATCCTTCTGCCGCGCTACATGGCGGCCATGGTGCTGATGGGGCTGGCGACATTCGCCGGGCTGTTCCTCTTCGTCGTGCCGGGGCTGTTCATCCTTGGCCGCACCTTCCTGGTCGGACCGGCGCTGGTCGCGCGTGCCGACCACCCCGTGCTCGACGTCGCGCGCGATGCGATCGACGCGACGCAGGGCCAGGGCTGGCGGCTGCTTGCGCTGCTGGCCCTGCTGGTGCTTGCCGGCCAGGGCGGCCAGATCATCGCCGCACTGATCGGCGCGCTGTTCGCCAGCCCTGCCTTGCCCGAAGCCATCGCGCGCGCGCCCGCCGCGGTGCTGGCGGCGCTGGTGGTCAGCGCGGTCACGCTCGTCACCCTTCTCGCGCAGGTCGCGGTCTATCGCCGGCTGGCCGCCAGGCACGGGATCTGAGGCGCGGCATCGGCGGGCAGGACGCCGGTGACGCGCGGATCGCGGAACGTCTCGACAGTCCGCTTGACCGCGACAAAGCCGTGCCGCCGGTAGAATCCCAGCGCGGCGGGATGGTCGAGCGTGCAGGTATTCACGCGCACCATCGTCACCTCCGGCCGCCACGCCATCGCCATCGCCAGCTGCATCAGCCAGTTGCCGTGGCCCCGCCCGGTCAGCTCCGGCACCAGCCCGAAATAATCGAGCGCGCACCAATCGGGCTCGGGATGGGTGAGTTCGAGCAGCCCGACCTCGATCCCCGCGGGGTCGATCACCGCATGAACCTGGGTCTCGTCGCGGTGCGTCGCCGCGACCAGCTCCGCGTCGCGCATGACCAGCCGCGAATACCAAAGCCACGGGCCGCCCACCCTGCGGAACAGCGTGCGATAGGCGTCGGGCGCCGGCTTCGGCCATGCGACCAGCCGCAGCGGCGACGCCGGCAGCGGGCGGGGCCGCGGCCGCGCGTGCATCTCCAGCGTGGTGACGACCGTCGCGAGATGATCGTCGGCAACCGGCGTCATCACCGCGCGCTTATTCCCAGATGGCGACTGGCGGCAGGCTCATCAGGATCGCGTCGATATTGCCGCCGGTCTTCAACCCGAACAGCGTGCCGCGGTCATAGACCAGGTTGAACTCGGCATAGCGCCCGCGCCAGGCGAGCTGCTGCGCCTTTTCGGCATCGGTAAAGGGCATGTCCATGCGCCGCCGCACCAGTTGCGGATAGATGTCCAGGAACGCGCGGCCGACATCCTGGGTGAACGCCAGGTTGGCGTCGAAATCCCCCTCCAGATGATCGTAGAAGATACCGCCGACGCCGCGATGGACCTTGCGGTGGGGAATGTAGAAATATTCGTCCGCCCATGCCTTGTACCGTGGGTGATATGCGGGGTCGTGCGCATCGCATGCCGCCTTCATCCGCGCATGGAATGCGGCGGTATCGTCGTCATAGGGGATCGGCGGATTGAGGTCCGCGCCGCCGCCGAACCAGCGTTTGGTCGTGTTGAGGAACCGGGTGTTCATGTGCACGGCGGGCGCGTGCGGATTGGCGAGATGCGCGACCAGGCTGATGCCGGTGGCGAAAAAGCTCGGGTCCTCGCCCGCGCCGTGGATGGATTTGGCGAAGTCGCCCTCGAACGTGCCGCCGACGGTCGACACGTTGACCCCGACCTTCTCGAACACCCGGCCCTTCATCAGGCCCTGTACCCCGCCGCCGCCCGGCGCGCCCGACGGGTCAGTGCGGTCCCACGGCGTATAGGTGAAGCGCGCATCCGATCCCGCTTCGCGTTCGATCGCCTCGAACTCGGCGCAGATCAGGTCGCGCAAATGTTCAAACCAGGTGCGGGCGGCGCCTTGCTGCGCGTCAAGCTCGTTCATGGCCGCGATCCATATCGCGCACCCCGACGCAAAGTCGAGCGGAAGCTTGCGGTTGCGGCGGGGGCCCGCTCAGTTTCCAGAAGATGGTAAGGCTTCGACCGTTGCACTGACCCGCAGCACATCGCCCGGGCCATCGCCGCTGCGCGTTTCGATCGTCACGGCGCGCCCGGCGGCGAGCGTCAGGACGGGGGTGGCGACCACGCGAAAGCCGCTAGCGTCGGCCAGGGCGATTTCGGTTTCCAGTCGGAACTGCGGCGTCGCGGCGCCCGCAACCGCGTGCAGCGTCGTTGCGAGGCGGTAGCCATGCGCGCCACCGACCGCGATCTCGGCGCGTCGCCCCGGCACCACGTTCAGCGTCGGCGCGCCGAGCTGCATGCCGCGATGTTCGATCGTGAAGCTGACGCGATGATCCGCGGGTATCGTACGGGCATCCGGAGTGCGGGCCATTGCGGCAACCGCCCCTGTCGCGGTCATGGCGATCAGCACCGGCAGTGCCCATGACGCCACGTGGCGCTTGCCGTTGAAGGATCCCATCGTACCATCTCCCTGAACCCGGCCCGGGCATAGACCAGTGGCCGTATCGATATAATGTTACAGGGCGCGTATCGCCGCTGTCATGTCTCGGGCCATGTTTCCGTCTGCCGAAGCGCCTCGGCCAGCGCGATCCCCGTCGCGACCGCGACGTTCAGCGACCGGCATCCCGCGCGCATCGGGATGCGGACGGCCGCGTCGCATGCGGCGTGGACATGATCGGGTACGCCCGCGCTTTCCGATCCCATCAGCAGCGTGTCGTCGGGCTGGAACCGCATCGCCGGCAGCGTCAGCGTTGCGCGCGTGGTCAGCAGCACCAGCCGGCCGGGCACCGTCGGACGGAACGCCGGCCAGTCGACATGGCGCGTCACCTGTGCGGCATCGCGATAATCCATGCCCGCCCGCGCCAGCGCGCGGTCGGAGAACGGAAAGCCCAGCGGTTCGATCAGGTCGACCGGCGTGGCGAAGCACGCCCCCAGCCGCAGGATGGTGCCGACATTGCCGGCGATTTCCGGTTGAAAGAGCGCGATCCGCATCGCGCCGCCATAGGATCGGCGGGGACGGGGCGGCAAGTGCGGTCCGCCGCCCTGTCACGGACTCGTCAAATTGCTATTGGCAAAGCCGATCGGCACCGGCTAACAGGCCGCCAACGACCCGGTTTGCGGCCGTGCGTGCCATGAATGCTGCGCCGGCTTCTTCCACGCGGCGAATCCCCGCCGCTTACGTAAGTTCAAGGGCTTGATGAATGGCTACGGTTGAACAGGCTGCCGTCGGCGACTCGCACGCGAAGCACGACGATCCGATCGAAAATCCCCGCCGCCGCGACTATCTGTCGATCGGCGCGGTGGCGTTTGCGGGGGTCGGTGCGGGCGTGATCGCGCTGCCGCTGATTAACTCGATGAACCCGTCGGCCGACGTGCTGGCGCAATCCTCGACCGAGGTCGACCTGTCGCCGGTGCAGCCGGGCCAGGCGATCAAGGCGAGCTTTCGCAAGCAGCCGCTGTTCGTGCGCAACCTGACGCCGCAGGAAATCGCCGCCGCCAATTCCGCACCGATGAGCGAGCTGCGCGATCCGCAGACGCTGGCGCAGCGGACCAAGGAGGGCAAGCAGAACTGGCTGGTGACGCTGGGCGTCTGCACCCATCTGGGCTGCGTGCCGCTGGGCGCGGGCGAGGGCGAAAACAAGGGGCCGTTCGGCGGTTATTTCTGCCCGTGCCACGGCTCGGCCTATGACACCGCGGGCCGCATCCGTTCGGGCCCGGCACCGACCAATCTGGCGGTGCCCGAATATACCTTTACCTCCGACACGACGATCGTGGTCGGTTGAGCACACTAGGGATCAAAGGATCGACGCGATGAGCTTTCCCTGGGCAAAGCAGTACGAGCCGAAGAGCGGCTTCACCAAGTGGCTGGATGAGCGCCTGCCGCTCCCGCGCCTGGTCTATGGCGCGGTCGGCGCGGGTTATCCGGTGCCGCGCAACCTCAATTACTTCTGGAATTTCGGCGTGCTCGCGGGTGCCGCGCTCGCGATCCAGATCATCTCGGGCATCGTGCTCGCCATGCATTATTCGACGGACGTGAACACCGCGTTCTCGTCGGTCGAACACATCATGCGCGACGTCAATCAGGGCTGGTTCCTGCGCTATGCCCACGCCAACGGCGCGTCGATGTTCTTCATCGTCGTTTACATCCACATGGCGCGCGGGCTCTACTACGGGTCGTACAAGGCCCCGCGCGAGATGATCTGGCTGCTCGGCGTGGTCATCTTCCTGCTGATGATGGCGACCGCGTTCATGGGCTATGTGCTTCCCTGGGGCCAGATGAGCTTCTGGGGGGCGCAGGTCATCACCGGCTTCTTCTCGGCGATCCCCCTGGTCGGCGAAACGCTGCGCATCTGGCTGCTCGGCGGCTATGCGCCGGATGCGGCTGCGCTCAACCGCTTCTTCTCGCTCCACTATCTGCTGCCCTTCGTGATCGCGGGCGTGATCGTGATGCACATCTGGGCGCTGCACATTCCGGGGTCGAACAACCCGACCGGCGTCGAGGTGAAGGGGCCGCAGGACACTGTGCCCTTCCACCCCTATTACACCGCGAAGGACGGCTTCGGGCTGGGCGTGTTCCTGCTCGTCTTCGCCTTCCTGATCTTCTTCCAGCCGAATCTGCTCGGTCACCCGGACAATTACATCCAGGCGAACCCGCTTTCGACGCCCGCGCACATCGTGCCCGAATGGTATTTCCTGCCCTTCTACGCGATCCTGAAGTCGTTCACCGTCGACTTCATCCTGCCGGCGAAGCTGTGGGGCGTGGTCGCGATGTTCGGCTCGATCCTGCTCCTGTTCTTCCTGCCCTGGCTCGACAGCTCGCCGGTGCGTTCGTCCAATTTCCGGCCGGTGTATCGCGTCCTGTTCTTCGTGCTGGTCGCCGATGTCTTCCTGCTCGGCTTTGTCGGCGGGGCGGAGGCGACGACGCGCAACGTCATCCTGGGTCAGGTGGCGACCACCTATTATTTCATCCACTTCCTCGTCCTGCTGCCGCTCGTGTCGATGATGGAGCGGCCGCGCCCGCTGCCCAATTCGATTACCGAAGCGGTGCTGAAGGGCGAAGGCGGCACCGGCCCGACCAAGAGCGCGATCGGCGGCGGCAGCGCCCAGCCGGTTCCGGCCGAATAAAGGACCCCATTGACGATGACTCGCATCATTTCGATCCTGATCGGCCTGGGCTTCGCCTTCGTGCTGGTGCTGGGCCTGGCCGGCTCGCTGATGGCGGAGCCGGCCGAGGAATCGGCGGCGGAGGAATTCCATCTCGAACCCCGCCACGCCAACCTGTCGTCCGACGGCATGATGGGCAAGTTCGACCTCGCCCAGCTCCAGCGCGGCTTCCAGGTTTACAAGGAAGTCTGCTCGGCCTGCCACTCGCTCAAGCTGGTGTCATTCCGCGACCTGACCGCGCTCGGCTACAACGAGGCCGAAGTGAAGGCGATCGCCGACCAGTGGGCGGTCGAACAGGCATCGGTGAACCCGGAAACCGGCGAAGCGGCGACTCGCAAGAACACGCCCGCCGACCATTTCCCGTCGCCCTGGGCCAATGACGTCGCGGCGCGGGCGGCCAACAATAACGCGATCCCGCCGGATCTCTCGCTGATGGCCAAGGCGCGCGAAGGCGGCGCGGATTACATCTATTCGCTGCTGACCGGCTATCGCGATCCGTCGGCCGAGCTGCTCAAGAAGTTTCCCGACTTCACCGTGCCGGAGGGGCTGAACCACAACCCCTATTTCCCGACGCTCAATCTGGCGATGGCGCCGCCGCTCGCCGCGGATGGTCAGGTGACCTATGCCGACGGGACCAACCCGACCATCGACCAGATGTCCAAGGACGTCGCCGCCTTCCTCGTCTGGACCGCGGAGCCCAAGCTCGAAGTGCGGCACCAGGCGGGTCTTGCCGCGATCATCTTCATCCTGATTTTCACCGCGCTGGCCTATGGTGCCTATCGCAACATCTGGCGCGACGTGAAGCATTGAGACCGACCGGCGCGCGCCCGCTTGCGGCGCGCGCCTGGCTTGGGCAAGGCTGAAAGCACCCCGGTCGGCTGGCCGGGGTGTTTTCGTTTCCGGGGGGCGACATCGACATGAGCGACAATCACGACATCCGCAGCCGCATTCGCACCATCCCGGATTTTCCAAAGCCCGGCATCCAGTTCCGCGACATCACCACGCTGCTCCTCGACGGCGAGGGGCTGGCACTGACGGTCGAGCGGCTGCTGGCCGGGGTCGACGGTCCGGTCGATCTGGTCGCGGGCATCGAGGCGCGCGGTTTCGTCTTCGCCCCCGCGCTGGCGCTCGCGCTGGGGGCGGGCGTGCTCCTGATCCGCAAGGACGGCAAGCTGCCCGGCGCGACGATCGCGGAGGATTACGCGCTCGAATACGGCACCGACCGCATCGCGATTCACGCCGACGCGCTGGTGCCCGGCGCGCGCGTGCTGCTGGTCGACGATTTGATCGCCACCGGCGGCACCGCCCGCGCCGCCGTCCGCCTGCTGCGCAAGGCCGGCGCGGTCGTCACCCAGGCCGCTTTCGTCATCGACCTGCCCGAACTGGGCGGGGCCGATGCACTGCGCAGCGATGGGATCGCCGTCCACGCGCTGGTCGCGTTCGAGGGGCATTGAGGCAGAACCGCACCCCCACACATTATTGACTACATCTGTAGTCATCGCTACATCGCTAACGACTACAACTGTAGTCAGTTTTAGCGATGGAGGATGAATGTCTCTTTCTCGACCGGTTGGCCGTATCGTGCTGGCGCTGAGCGCGATCGCGTGTTCAAGCGCCCCTGCTTTGGCCGGACAGGCCAGGCTCTGCGATCAGGCCAGTTCGATCCTGCCTGATCTAGAATGCGTAGAAAGCGCCAACGGCGTGGCGCTGGCGAGCAATGCCGCCCGCGCCCGGCGGCTGCTTGAGCTGGCTGAGGGCGGCGTTGAGCGGTTCAAGGCGAATTTCGGTCGGCAACCTCTCCGTTATGCGGTCGCTGAAGCAGCTAAAGGACTGGTTTCAAGGGAAAGCGTCGCGGGGCTGCGCAAGGGCGGATTCCCGGTGGTGCTGCCGTGGCTCTCCGACCGGACATATCGTGCGCAGGTCGAAGCGTCGATCCGCCGCGGGGTGTCGGCGCAAATGGTCGGCCGCCCGCAGACCGAGATTGATGTCGCCGTGCAAACTGCCGTCGATCGTCAGATGAGTCCGGCCACGCGTGCGCGTATCGAGCTTGCCGCCGTCTCGCACGAGCTGGGTCATTACTGGTATTGGCAAGGGTACTGGCCCAATTCGACGCTGAGCGAAGACAAGCATTATGGTGGGCCAAGCCCGGATTGGCTGGACGAAATGGCCGCGGTGCTGATGGAAGCCCCGGACAGCATCGACGACCGCGTTAAGCAATTTGCTCAGCGATACAATCGCTATCGCGCCGATCCGACAAATGCGGATGAGAACACGAAACTGATGATCGACCTGAACAATTTTTTCTCAGAAACCCATCCGGCTCACCAGCAGGTCCAACAGCTAAACAAGAATGCCGGAATCAGATCGAGCAATGACAGTTTTCGGGTGATCTCGGGCGAAGAGGCCCGCAAGATCGCCGAGGGAGGTGTGCGCTTCTACCTCCAGTCGGCCGTTGCCTCCCAGTACCTGGTCGAGCGGACCGGCGACCGCCAGATCTTCGCGCGCATCGCCGAAGCCTTTGTCCGCGGCGAAACGATCGAGCAGTGGCTGGCCAATGCCGAGCCCAAGGGCACGCTGCCGCGCGAGTTGAAGGCGATGCAGGCCGACTGGCTCGCCTGGCTCGATCAACGCTTTCCGACAAGCTGATCGGCGCTCCGGCTCCAGGGGGTTCAGCATCGGTTCAATCACCAAGTGCTTTAATTTCCTCAAGAACTTCCTGGAGTGGATGCGATGTGGATTTCGCGGATCAAGACGATCGGCCTCGTTGCGGTGGCGGCGGTCGGACTCAGTGCCTGTTACGGCAATGATTATGGCTATGGCGGCGTGTCGGTCGGTTATGGCGTCGCCGGCGCTTACGGCCCGGGATATGCCAGCGGGTTCGGCGATCCTTATTGGGGCTGGCATGACGGCTTCTATTATCCCGGCAGCGGGTATTTCGTCTATGACAGCTATCGTCGGCCCTATCGCTGGAACGGCGCGCAGCGCAGCTATTGGGAAGCGCGTCGGGGCGGCTGGCGGGGCGACCGGCGCGAGATCCGTGAGAACTGGCGCGACTTCACGCGCGATCGCCGCCAGGACGAGCGCGCGTTTCGCCGCGACCGCCGCGACGACCGCGCCGATTTCCGCCGCGGCGCGGTGAGCCGGCCCGAGTTCCGCGCCGAACGCCGCCAGGACCGGCGCGAGTTTCGCCGCGAATATCGCCAGGATCGGCGCGCGCTTCGCCGCGAAAACCGCCGCGACCGCCGCGATTGATCAGCCCGCTGCCGCCCCGCTTCGCGTCCGGTAGAGCCCGATCGCGGTAAAGGTCATCACCGGCTCATCATGCTGGTTGAACACGGTCATCTTGTTGCGCACCGTCCCCATTTCGGGGCGGCTGCGCGATGCGCGCGTCTCCATCACCTCGGTCTCGCAGCGCAGCGTGTCGCCGGGATAGACGGGCTTCAGCCAGCGCAGTTCGTCCACCCCCGCCGCGCCCAGCGACGCGGCGGGCTCCTGCTCGCTCATGTGCTTGACCAGCATCGACATGGTCATCGCACAGGTGTGCCAGCCGCTCGCTGCCAGCCGCCCGAAATGGGTTTGCGCAGCCGCGCCGTCGGACAAATGGAAGGGTTGCGGGTCGTAGCGTTCGGCAAAGCCCAGCACTTCCTCGCGCGTGACCAGATAGCTGCCAAAGGAACGACGCGTTCCGGGTACAATATCCTCAAAATAGATCATGGAGTCGGTTTCCCTGCCAAAGCCGGGACCTGCATAGCATCGTCACCATCGCCGGATACGTCATTCCCGAGATCAACGACGATCCGGCGGCTCGCCATCCCCTTGACATCCGACCACAACTGTAAACAGGATTACAGATGTAATCACTTATGGCTGGAGGGTGTGTGTTGCGCTTGACGTCTCTCGTATTGGTTTTGTCTGCGGCATTTGGCGGGTCGCTGCCGGTTCACGCCAGCGGCTTGTGCGCCGCGGCGGCGGAAGTTGCGGGCAGCCGTGCCTGCGCTGAATCAGCCGATGGCGTGGCGATCGCGGATGATGCGGCGCGGGCACAGCTCCTGCTCGCCGATGCAGAAGCTGGCGTTGGCCGCTTCCGCGCGCGCTTCAACCGTGCGCCCGCGCGTTATGCCGTCGTCGAGACGACCGACGGCAATGTGGGCGGGGAGACCTTTGCGTCGTTGAAGGCCGCCGGATTCACGGCGGTATTGCCTTATCTGTCGCCAAAGGGATTCGACCTCCAGATCGAAGCGTCGGTGCGACGCGCGGTCGAGGCGCAGACCGCTGACATGCCCGCCGACGCACGCGAGCCATTGGTTCAGGAAGCGCTTACCAAAGTGAAGGCGCGCCGTGCGGGCGTGGCGGGCGCGCAGCAGCCGGGCGTGATCGCGCACGAGTTGGGGCATATGTGGTATGTCGAAGCATTCTGGCCCGGCACGGCGCGCGAAGGCGGCCATTACGGCGGTGCCGGGCCGGACTGGATGGACGAAACGGCGGCCGTGCTGATGGAGCCCGAAAATCTGGCGGGTCCGCGCATCAGCCAATTCGGGGACCGCTATCGCAAGCTGCGCGCAAGTGGATCGTTGTCGACCGCGCCCGACAATGCGCTGGTCGATCTGCCCGCTTTCTTCGCGTCAACGCATCCGGGGGCCGAGCGCGGACGTGCGCTGATTGCCGCCATGCAAAAGGAAAATCCGGGCGCGACGCCAAAAGAAGGGATGATGATCCGGGCATCATCGGGACCAGAGGCGGAGAAGTTCGCCGAATCCGCGATTCATTACTATCTGCAGGCAACCCTAACCGCGGAATATCTTGTCGCCCGGACCAAGGATCCGGCAATCTTCGCGCGCATCGGTGCAGCTTTTGGCCGCGGCGAGACGATGGCGGCATGGCTGGCCAACGCCGAGCCCAAGGGCGAGCTGCCGCGCGATCTGAACGCGCTACAGGATGATTGGCTGGCCTGGCTAGACCAGCGATTCCCGATCGAACCGGACACGCCCGAGTCCTGATGCCGGTTGCAGCAACGGCGTGTTCACACGTTGAAGCGGAACAGCATCACGTCGCCGTCCTGGACGACATATTCCTTGCCCTCGGCGCGCAGCTTGCCCGCGTCGCGCGCGCCGGCCTCGCCCTTGAACGCGACATAGTCCTCGAACGCGATCGTCTCGGCGCGGATGAAGCCGCGTTCGAAATCGCTGTGGATCGCGCCGGCCGCCTGAGGCGCCTTGGCACCTGCTTCGACCGTCCAGGCGCGCGCTTCCTTCGGCCCGACGGTGAAGAAGGTCAGCAGGTGGAGCAGCTTGTACCCCGCAGTGATGACGCGGGCGAGGCCGGTCTCCGCCAGCCCCAGTTCGGCCAGGAACTCGGCGCGGTCCTCGACCGGCATGGTCGCGATCTCGGCCTCGATCGCGGCGGAGACGACGACGGCCTGCGCGCCCTCCGCCTCCGCCTTGGCGAACACCTTGGCCGACAGCGCATTGCCCTCGGCGGCGTCTTCCTCGTTGACGTTGCACACGTACAGCACCGGCTTGGCGGTCAGCAGCTGCGCCTGCGCCAGCACGCGCGCTTCGTCGACGTCCTTGGGCGCGGTCAGTCGCGCGGGCTTGCCGTCGCGCAGCAGGTCGAGCGCCTGGCCCAGCACGCTGGCGGCGACCTTGGCCTCCTTGTCGCCCTGCTGCGCCTTCTTGACGAAGGCCGGCACGCGCTTTTCCAGGCTTTCCAGGTCGGCCAGCATCAACTCGGTCTCGACCGTCTCGGCATCCGCGATCGGATCGACGCGGTTATCGACATGCTGGATGTCGTCATTCTCGAAACAGCGCAGGACGTGGACGATCGCGTCGACCTCGCGGATATTGCCCAGGAACTGATTGCCCAGCCCCTCGCCCTTGCTCGCCCCGCGCACCAGTCCCGCGATGTCGACGAACCCGAGCTGGGTCTCGATGATCTTGGCCGACTTGGCGATCTCGGCCAGCTGGTGCAGCCGGGGATCGGGCACCGCGACATTGCCGACATTGGGCTCGATCGTGCAGAATGGATAATTCGCCGCCTGCGCCGCCGCGGTCTCGGTCAGCGCGTTGAACAGCGTGGATTTGCCGACATTGGGGAGCCCGACGATGCCGCAGCGAAAGCCCATGAGATGATCCTGATTTCGGAAGAATGATGTCCCGCCCGATAGGCCGAAGCGGGTGCGGATGCCAAGTCGCGCGGCGCGCGGCGGCTAACGATAGTTGAAACTGATGCTGATCCGTTCGCCCTTGCCGGCATGGGGCATCACTTCGTGGCGCAGCCAGCTTTCCCACAGGAAGACCGCGCCCGCGCGCGGTTCGGCATAGACGAAGCTGCGCAGCCGCTCGGGCGCGTCGGGGGTGCGTGGCGGCGCGGCCATCAGCATCGGCAGGCGCGGGTCCTCCAGCTTCAGCGCGCCCGAACCCGGCGGCACCGTGACATAAACGGTGCCCGACACCGCCGAATGCGGATGGATGTGCCCGCTGTGCGTCGCGCCGGGCTTCATGACGTTGACCCACAGACTGTCGAGCTTGAGCTTCCTGCCGCCCAGCTCGAACGCACAGTCGCGGGCGAACGCGGCGACGTGGCGGTTAAGGTGCCGCACCAGATCGCCAAAGCGCGGGTCGCGCTGAGGCAGGTCGTTGAGCGACGCATAGCTGGTATAGCCGCGATAGCCATGATCGCGCGACCACGCCCGCCCCGCGCGGTCGGCCTCGGCCAGATCCAGGCACGCGCCCTCGAGCTCGGCGATCAGCGCAGCGTCGCCCAGATCGGCGTCGTAGAATTGCGTGGCGAAGAGCGAGCGGGTGGGCATCAATCCTGCAACCTCAACGCGACGTCGTTCATGAAGCGGACGTCATCACCGTCCGCCAGCCACGGCGCTTCGGCAGCAACTGCGCCCAGCAAGTCGGACAGTGGCTCGATCTCCGCCTTGGCGAAATTGCCGAGCACATGGCCGGTCACCCGGTCCTTGTGCCCCGGATGGCCGATGCCGAGCCGCACGCGGCGGAATTCGGGGCCGATATGCTGGTCGATCGACCGGATGCCGTTGTGGCCGGCAGCCCCGCCGCCATGCTTCACCTTGACCTTGAAGGGTGCCAGGTCGAGCTCGTCATAGAAGACGGTCAGGTCGGCGGGGGTGAGCTTGTAGAAGCGCAGCGCCTCGCCCACCGAACGCCCGCTTTCGTTCATATAGGTCGCGGGTTTGAGCAGCAGCAGCTTGTGCGCGCCGATGCGCCCTTCCTGCACCCAGCCCTGGAATGCCTTTTTCGGCGCGGAGAAGCCATGGACTTCGGCGATGGCGTCGACCGCCATGAAGCCGATATTGTGCCGGTGCATCGCATATTGCGGGCCGGGATTGCCGAGCCCCACCCAAAGCTGCATGGCTGAGTCTCTCGCTACTGCGGCTGGCACCAGCACGTCGTCCCGGCGTAGGCTGGGACCTCTGGCCATTTGAGCGCCCTATTGAAGGTCGCTTCATTAGCCAGCGGCCCCGGCCTGCGCCGGGGTGACGTAAGTCGGATTACGCGCCCGCGGCTTCGGCTTCCGCGGCCGCTTCGCCCTCGGCCGACTTCAGCGCCGACGGCGCCGCGATCGTCGCGATGGTAAAGTCGCGGTCGTCGATCGCCGACTTGGTGCCCTTGGGCAGCGTGACGGCGGAGATATGGAGCGATTCGCCCACGTCCAGGCCCTTGACCGACACGTCGACATGATCGGGGATTTCGGCCGCGTCGCACACCAGTTCGAGTTCGTGACGGACGATGTTGAGCACGCCGCCGCGCTTCAGCCCGGGCGATTCCTCTTCGTCGACGAACACCACCGGGATCGCGACGGTGACGGTCGCATGCTCGGAGATGCGCAGGAAATCGACATGGACCGGACGGTCGGAGACGGGATCGAAGGTCACGTCCTTGGGCAGCGTGCGGATCGCCGACTTGCCGACGCCGTCGACCATCACGATCGAGTTCATGAAGTGGCCGCTCATCAGCAGCTTCATCAGCTCGCGTTCGTTGACGTGGATCGGCTGGGGATCCTGCTTGTTGCCGTAAATCACGGCGGGGACGCGGCCTTCGCGACGAAGCGAACGGGAGGCTCCCTTGCCAACCCGATCGCGCGTCTCGGCCGACAGCGTAAGCTGTTCGCTCATTTGCTATCTCCGGATGCGGTTGTGTTTCCAATCATGCCATGGCGAGCCTCCAGGGATGACCCCGCCACGGCAAGCGCGCGCCTATAGGGGCAAAAGGGGGTGGATGGCAAGGATTGGGTGTTGGCCTCTCAATATCGTACCTGCGTCACCTTCACCCCGCGCTTCGCCAGCAATCGCTGGACGCTGCCCTTGCCCGCCAGATGCCCCGATCCGACCGCGACGAATACCGTGCCCGGCCGCGCCATCCGCGCCGCGATCCACGTCGCCCAGTTGGCGTTGCGCCGGTCGACCAGCCGGTCGCGGACGCTGGCCGGCGTCTGCGCCATGTCGTCCGCCAGCACGCGCGCGAGCCCGCGTTCGTCGCCCTTGCTCCACGCCGCCACCGCCTGGTCGGTCGCGACCTCGACCTGGTCCTGCCCGTCCAGCACGCGGGTCAGCATCTCGATCTGCGTCGCGTCGGGCAGGTCGGCGAAAATGCGATACTGGTCCTCCAGCGTCTCCAGCGCCTCGACCGGCTTGCCCGCGCGCGCCGCTGCGTCGGTCAGCACCGCCTCGACCCCCAGCGCGCGGTCATAGCCATGCCCCGACAGCGGCTGCACCGACAGGGCGGAGGCGACCACCCACGGCCGGCTGCGCTCGAACGCGCCCGCGGGATAGCCGATCGCGCGGGTCGCGGCGGCGAGCTTCTCCGCATAGCCCGCGGGCAGCCGCGCCGACAGCGGCGGGCCGTCGCCCAGCGTGCCGTAGCGGTCGGTCAGCGTCCGCATCTCCGCCGGGTCGGGTGTCGCGATCTCGAGCACCAGCGTATCTGCGCGTGCGAACGCATCCGCCACCGCCTCGTCGAACCAGCTCAGCCCCGGCTTCAACAGGTGCACCGTGCCGAACAGGTAGATGGTGGTGTCGGCGTCGCGCGCGACCCATAAGGCGGGGTCGACATCGCGCACCACCGCTTCGCCCGATGGACCGGCAATGGCGAGCGCGGCAAGCGCGAGCAGGTGTTTGGCGGGGGCGATCATCCGTCCCGCCATAGCGCGTCGTCCCCCCGCACGCCATTGACCCCCGTTCCCGCCTGCGCCAAAGCGACCGCGACACCCTTTATTGCAACCGCGAACGGCAGACGCTTGAGCTCATCGCCTCTCAGCTTCCAGCGCATGATCCTGACGCTCCACGATTACTGGAGCCGTCACGGCTGCTTGATTCTCCAGCCCTATGACATGCGGATGGGCGCGGGGACGTTCCACACCGCGACGACGCTGCGCGCGCTCGGCCCCGATCCGTGGAACGCCGCCTTCGTCCAACCGTGTCGCCGCCCGACGGATGGCCGCTATGGCGAAAACCCCAACCGGCTCCAGCATTATTACCAGTATCAGGTGATCCTGAAGCCCAGCCCGCCGAACCTTCAGGAGCTGTATCTCGGCAGCCTGGCGGCGATCGGTATCGACACCAATCTCCACGACATCCGTTTCGTCGAGGATGACTGGGAAAGCCCGACGCTCGGCGCGTGGGGGCTGGGCTGGGAAGTGTGGTGCGACGGGATGGAGGTGACCCAGTTCACCTATTTCCAGCAGATGGGCGGCTATGACTGCAAGCCGGTGGCGGGCGAGCTGACCTACGGCCTCGAACGCCTGGCCATGTACATCCAGAACAAGGATTCGGTGTACGACCTGGCGTTCAACGACGCCGACGGGAATGTGCCCGCCTTCACCTATGGCGACGTGTTCCTCGAGAACGAACGCCAGATGAGCGCCTGGAACTTCGAGGTCGCCGACGCCGACACGCTGTTCGACCTGTTCCGCAAGGCTGCCGCCGAGTGCGAGAACTGCCTCGCCGCCAAGCTCCCCATCCCGGCCTATGAGCAGGCGATCGAGGCGAGCCACATCTTCAACCTCTTGAACGCGCGCGGCGTCATCTCGGTCGCCGAGCGCCAGGCCTATATCGGCCGGGTCCGCGATCTCGCCAAGGGCGCGTGCGCCGCGTGGATGGAGCGGAACGGGTGGTCGGCGTGAGCGGGATTTGGTTCACGCGAAGGCGCGAAGGCGCGAAGGCTTTGGTTCACGCAGAGGCGCGGAGGACGCAGAGCAGTCGGTTCCCGTTGCCGCGCAGCGGCCTTTTCCCGCCGACGGAGCCAAACATCGCCGGCGCTGGCGCGCCATTTCGGCTTGGTCTCATCTCCGCGTCCTCTGCGGCTCTGCGTGAACCCCCTTCTTCCCTTTGCGCCGTCGCGCCTTCGCGTGAACCCAAATGACCGACTTCCTGCTCGAACTCCTCTCCGAAGAAATCCCCGCGCGGATGCAGGATCGCGCGCGCGCCGATCTGGAAAAGCTGTTCGTTGCCGAACTGGCGACCGCGGGCTTGAGCGCGACCGGGATCGTCACCTACGCCACCCCGCGCCGCCTGACCCTGATCGCGCGGGGCCTGCCGGCGGAGACGCAGGCGGTCAGCGAGGAGCTGAAAGGCCCGCCCGCCGACGCGCCCGATGCGGCGATCGACGGCTTCCTGCGCAAGGCGGGCCTGACCCGCGACGCGCTGGAGACCCGCGACGTCAAGGGCCGCGCCACCCTGTTCGCCGTCGTCAACCGCCCTGGCCGCGCGACGGCGGACGTGCTGGCCGACGCGATCCCCGCGATCGTCCGCGCCTTTCCCTGGCCCAAGTCGATGCGCTGGGGCGCGGCGTCGCTGTCAACTGAAAGTTTACGCTGGGTCCGCCCGCTCCAGGGTATTGTCGCGCTGTTCGGCGATGACGTGATCGAGTGCGACGTCGCCGGCATCCGCGCCGGGCGCACCACCGCCGGCCATCGTTTCCACCATCAGGGCGCGGTCGAGATCACCGATGCCGCCACCTATGCCGAAACGCTGCGCGCCGCGCACGTCATCGTCGATCAGGACGAGCGCCGCCACCTCATCCGCACCCGCGCCGCCGAGCTGGCGCGCGAAGCCGGCCTCGAACTGATCGAGGATGAGGGGCTGGTCACGGAGAATGCCGGGCTGACCGAATGGCCCGTGCCGCTGCTCGGCCGCTTCGACCCCGATTTCCTCAGCGTGCCGCCCGAAGTGATCCAGCTCACCGCGCGCGTGAACCAGAAATATTTCGTGTGTGCCGATGGCAGCGGCCAACTCGCCAACGCCTTCATCTGCGTCGCCAACATCGCCGCCAGCGACGGCGGCGTGCGCATCGTCGCTGGCAACCAGAAAGTACTCGCCGCCCGCCTGTCCGACGCGCGCTTCTTCTACGACACCGACCTCAAGGTGCCACTCGAGGAACAGGCGAAGAAGCTCGAAAAGATCGTCTTCCACGAAAAGCTCGGGACGGTGGCCGACAAGGTCGACCGCGTCGCCAAACTCGCCCGCTGGCTGTGCGCGGAAGGGATCGTCAAATCCTCCCCGAGCTTGCTCGGGGAGGGGGACCACGCGCAGCGTGGTGGAGGGGCCGCCGTCGCAGACGGCGGTGTGCCACCGCCGCCCCTCCACCGTCCTGCGGACGGTCCCCCTCCCCAAGACAAGCTTGGGGAGGACTTGTCGCGCGAGGAACTGGCGGACCTCGCCGAACGCGCCGCCCGGCTGTGCAAGGCCGATCTCGTCACCGGCATGGTCGGCGAGTTCCCCGAGCTGCAGGGCCTGATGGGCGGCTATTACGCCGCCGCGCAAGGCGAAGACCCCCGCGTCGCCACCGCAATCCGCGACCACTACAAGCCGGTCGGCCAGGGCGACGACGTGCCCACCGATCCGGTGACGGTGGCGGTCAGCTTGGCGGATAAGCTGGATACGATTGCGGCGTTTTTCTTTGAGAACATGCCGCCGACAGGTTCGCGCGATCCGTTCGCTCTACGTCGCGCGGCATTGGCAATTTGGGCAACGATTGAACGTGGTTTGATTAGACTCCCGCTTAGACCGGTTTTGACGCTTGCGATTGCGCTTCATGGTCGTCGGATCGGCGCGCAGGCTGCTGCCTTAGCGAATGCCTACTTCGAGGCGAGAGCAGCAGCCGGCTTGGCGGTTACGAGACTGGACTTGGAAGAAATCCGCTCAAACTTCACCGAAAAACAGCTTTCTGAAAAAGCGAAATCCGATCTGATCATAAGCCGTGTTCGACCAGCCGTAGCCGATATTCTCGACTTCTTCGCCGACCGTCTCAAGGTCCAGCAGCGCGAGGCGGGCGTCCGCCATGACCTGATCGACGCGGTGTTCGCGCTTGGCGGCGAGGACGATCTCGTCCGTTTGCTCGCGCGTGTTCATGCGTTGCAGGCGTTCGTCGAGACGGCGGATGGGGCGAACCTGCTCGCCGGGTACAAGCGGGCGGCGAACATCCTCAAGAAGGAGGGCGTCGCCCCGGCGGAGGCCGGGGCCGGTGGCAATGGCGCGCTCCCGAACGCAGCGGCCCCGGCCTCCGCCGGGGCGACGCTTGGTGGCGGGGCGACGGCTGCGTCCGCCACAAAGCTCCCCCAGACCGGCGAGGAGGACCCCTTCTCCGAGGTCGACGATCCCGCCTCGCGTGAGATCGCTGCCGAATATGCCCGCTCCGAACGCGCGCGCATCCTGTCCTACACGCCCGAACCGGCCGAGGATGCGCTGATGCGGGCGCTCGATGCGGCGGAGCCTGCCGCGATCCGCGCGGTGGAGGCGGAGGATTTTGCCGGCGCGATGGCGGCGCTCGCCTCGCTGCGCGCGCCGATCGATGCGTTCTTCGACACCGTCACCGTCAACGATCCTGATCCGGTGAAGCGCACCGCGCGGCTCAACCTGCTGGCGCGGATGCGCGCGGCGGTGCATCGGGTCGCTGATTTCTCGCGGATCGAGGGATAGGGAGCAAATCGCGCACAGCCCGCAACTTGCCATAACTTCGCCGATCGGCATCCGCCTTTCCTCCCCGGGAGCAGGACACCGATTCAAGCACAGGACGATCCAGATGACCCAATATGTGTACCGGTTCGGCGGCGGCGTTTCCGATGGCGGGCGCGGCGACAAGAACCTCTTGGGCGGCAAGGGCGCGAACCTCGCCGAAATGGCATCGATCGGCCTGCCGGTGCCGCCGGGCTTCACGATCAGCACCGAAATGTGCACGCGCTATTACGAGGAAGGCCAGGCCTTCCCTGACAGCCTGCGGGCCGAAGTCGCCAACGGCATCGCGCATATCGAGGGGATTACGGGCAAGCGGTTCGGCGACGCCACCGATCCGCTGCTCGTCTCGGTCCGCTCGGGCGCGCGCGTCTCGATGCCCGGCATGATGGACACCGTCCTCAACCTCGGCCTCAACGACGAAACCGTGGTCGGGCTGGCGACGGTCAGCGGCGACGAACGCTTCGCCTGGGACAGCTATCGCCGCTTCATCCAGATGTATTCGGACGTCGTGCTCGAACTCGACCATGGCCGGTTCGAGGAAGCGCTGGAAATCGCCAAGGAAGACAACGGCCATTATCTCGACACCGATCTGACCGCCGACGACTGGAAGCGGCTGGTCGACGAATATAAATCGATCGTCCAGGAATTGTGGGGCAAGCCGTTCCCGCAGGACGTGCATGACCAGTTGTGGGGTGCGGTCGGCGCGGTGTTCGGATCGTGGCAGTCGGAACGCGCCAAGGTCTATCGCAAGCTCAACAACATCCCCGGCGACTGGGGCACCGCGGTCAATGTCCAGGCGATGGTGTTCGGCAATATGGGGGACACGTCGGCGACGGGCGTGGCGTTCACGCGCGATCCCTCGACCGGCGACGCCGCCTATTATGGCGAGTTCCTGATCAACGCGCAGGGCGAGGACGTGGTGGCGGGCATCCGCACCCCGCAATATCTGACCCGCGCAGCCCGCGAAACGGCCGGGGCCAAGCCGATGAGCATGGAAGAAGCCATGCCGGAAACCTATGCCGAGCTGGCATCGGTCTTCGACCTGCTCGAGCGCCATTATCGCGACATGCAGGACATCGAGTTCACCGTCGAGCGCGCGAAACTGTGGATGCTTCAGACCCGGTCGGGCAAGCGCACCGCCAAGGCGGCGCTGAAGATCGCGGTCGACATGGCCAATGACGGCCTGATTACCCGCGAGGAAGCGGTCGCCCGGGTCGATCCGTCCGCGCTCGACCAGCTCTTGCACCCGACGCTCGATCCCGCCGCCCCCCGCGACGTGCTGACCAAGGGGTTGCCCGCCAGCCCCGGTGCGGCATCGGGCGCGGTCGTGTTCGACGCCGACACCGCCGAGCGCCGCGCCGAGCTGGGCGAGGCGGTGATCCTGGTGCGGATCGAAACCAGCCCGGAGGATATTCACGGCATGCACGCGGCGCGCGGCATCCTGACCGCGCGGGGCGGCATGACCAGCCACGCCGCGGTCGTCGCGCGCGGCATGGGCCGGCCCTGCGTTTCGGGCGCGGGCACGCTGTCGATCAACCCGCGCGAGCGCCGCTTCACCGTCGGCGGGCGCGAGGTGCGCGAGGGCGACATCCTGACGATCGACGGCGCGACCGGCGAGGTTATGCTCGGCGCGGTGCCGACCGTGCAGCCGGAGCTGGCCGGCGATTTCGGCACGCTGATGGAATGGGCCGATCAGGTCCGGCGGCTGAAGGTGCGCACCAACGCCGAAACCCCGCTCGACTGCCGCACCGCGCGCGATTTCGGCGCGGAGGGCATCGGGCTGTGCCGCACCGAGCATATGTTCTTCGAAAGCTCGCGCATCACCTCGGTGCGCCAGATGATCCTGGCCGAGGATGAGAAGGGCCGTCGCGCCGCGCTCGACAAGCTGCTGCCCGAACAGCGCGCCGACTTCATCGAGATTTTCGAGGTGATGGCGGGCCTGCCCGTCACCATCCGTCTGCTCGATCCGCCGCTGCACGAATTCCTGCCGCATGAGGAGGCCGAGTTCGCCGAAGTCGCCGAAGCCGCCGGCGTCGGCATCGAGACGCTGAAGCGGCGCGCGAGCGAGCTGCACGAAGTCAACCCGATGCTCGGCCATCGCGGCTGCCGGCTGGGGGTCAGCTACCCCGAAATCTACGAGATGCAGGCCCGCGCGATCTTCGAGGCCGCGATCGAGGTCGCGGTGAAGTCGGGCGCGGCCCCCATCCCGGAGGTGATGATCCCGCTGGTCGCCACCCGGCGCGAGCTCGAGCTGATGAAGGCGGTGGTCGATCAGGCGGCGCAGGCGGTGTTCGCCGAAAAGGGCCGCACGGTCGACTATCTCGTCGGCACCATGATCGAGCTTCCGCGCGCGGCATTGAAGGCGCGCGAGATCGCCGAGATCGGCGAGTTTTTCAGCTTCGGCACCAACGACCTTACCCAGACGACGCTGGGCGTCAGCCGCGACGACGCCGCGCGTTTCCTGGGCACCTATGTCGACAAGGGCATTTACGCCCGCGATCCGTTCGTCAGCCTCGACATCGAGGGCGTGGGCGAGCTGATCGAGATTGCCGCCGAACGCGGCCGCGCGACCCGCCCCGACATCAAGCTCGGCATTTGCGGCGAACATGGCGGCGATCCGGCGAGCATCGCATTCTGCGAGACGATCGGCCTCGATTATGTCAGCGCGAGCCCCTACCGCGTGCCGATCGCCCGCCTGGCGGCGGCCCAGGCGGCGCTCAAGGGGCGGGGATAGTCACCTATCGTCGCCCCGGCGCAGGGGACCCCGCAAAGTAGTCCTTTGCCGGGAACCCCGGAAACCGGGGCCTCTTGCAAGTGCCGCGCTTCATCTGCCACAGGCTCCGGCCTTCGCCGGGGCGACGCTCCAGACTTTACGCCACCTCAGACCCGCCGGCGGTCCATCTCGTCGACGCCCGCACGCAGCGCGCGGGCCTGTCCCCGCCAGTCCTGGCGCGTGATCGTGCCGCGGGCGAGCTGGGTTTCGTCCTCGACCGCGGCTTCGTCGTCGTCGGTCAGCGTCTCGATGTCGCGAAAGCTCTTGATGCCCAGCACGTTGAGCTTGCGCTCCAGCGTCTCGTCGATGCCCTCGATGCGTGACAGGTTGTCCCGCGCCCGGCCGAACCAGTCGCGCCAGCTGCCCCCCGCGTCGCGGCCCGGCGGCGTGCGGACGGGGATGACCGTTCCGGCCGCCGTGGCCGGATTGCGGCGATGCTCGTTTTCGATCGCCGCGATGCGCCGGTCGCGATCGGCCTCGATCTCGCGGATATGCGCATCCTTTTCCTGCGCGGCGCGCTCGGCTTCGGTGCGGTAACGGCGATGCTCGAGCTCGAGCGCCTTGAAGCGGGACTTCCATTTGCGCCCGCCCGACGTGCTCGCCAGGCCGAGCAGCCAGCCGGCGAACACGCAGAGCACGAGCATCACGACTTGGGTGGGGGTCTGCACCAGCATCTCGCCATCTCCCGGTTGGGTTCCGGCGATCTAACCCGCCAACGCGGCAACTCGTTCCGACGCCGGACCGGTCGTCACATCAGCGCATCGCTGATCGAACAGGCCGCCGGACCCAGAATGACGATGAACAGCACCGGCAGGATGAACAGGATCAGCGGCACCGTCATGATCGCGGGCAGGCGCGCGGCTTTTTCCTCCGCCCGCATCATGCGTTCGTTGCGGAATTCGGCCGACAGCACGCGCAGCGCCGAGGCGAGCGGCGTCCCGTATTTCTCGGTCTGGATCATGGTGGTGACCACGCCCCGGATCGCGTCCAGCTTGATGCGCGTCGCCAGATTCTCGAACGCCTGGCGCCGGTCGGTCAGAAAGCCGAGCTCGATCGCGGTCAGCGAAAATTCCTCGCCCAGTTCGGGATAGGCGCGGCCCAGTTCCTTGGCGACGCGGTGGAACGCGGCATCGACGGTCAGCCCCGCCTCCGCGCAGATCACCAGCAGGTCGAGCGCGTCGGGCAATCCCTTGCGGATCGCGTCCGACCGCTTCTGGATCTTGTTCGACAGGTAGATGTCGGGCGCCTTGTAGCTGCCGATGAAGCTGATCGCGACGACGCCATAGGCCTTGAGCGGGCTCCAGTCGGCGAACATCTCGGTCCCGTAGACCAGGAACAGCATCGTGCCACCGATGAAGATCGGCAGCATCATCCGGCCGAAAATGACCGCGACGGCGTAATCCTTCGACCGGATGCCCGCCTGCATCAGCTTGATCTGCGCGGCCTTGACCTGCTCGTCCTGCAGCACCTTGAGCGACGACAGGAAGTCGCGGATGCGATCGGTCGTATCGTTGCGCTGGACCAGCTTGGCCCGCCGCTTCGAGGTCGAGGCGGTGATGCCGGCCTTCAGCTGCTCGCGACGGTCATTGAGCGCCTTGACGCGCTTGGTCATCGGGTCGCGCACCGTCGTGACGGCATAGAGCGCGACGAGCACCGCGAAGGTGGCGACGCCCGCAAGGACCGTCGCGACCCAGAAGACGTCGACACCGAACAGGGTAGGGCCGGGAGTTGATTCCATGATCCGCGCCTTCAGATTTCGAAATTGACCATCTTCGCCATGATGAAGGCGCCGATGCTCATCCACACCAGCCCGCCGCCACCGGCGATCATCAGCCGCTGATCGATGAAGAAGTTCTGCATGTAGGTCGCATTGATGAACCAGATGAGCCCGAAGACGATGAAGGGCAGCGATCCGACGATATAGGCCGACGCCTTCGATTCCGACGACATCGCCTTGATCTTCAGCTTCATCTGGCTGCGCTTGCGCAGCACGTCGGCCAGGTTGGCGAGCGTTTCGGCCAGGTTGCCGCCGGTTTCGCGCTGGATGGCGATGGTGATGACGAAGAATTGGAACTCGGGCGTGCCCAGCCGCTCCGCAGTTTCCTGCAGCGCCTGATCGAGCGTCTTGCCGATCTTCATCTTGTCGGACACCGCGCGGAATTCCTCACCGACCGGGCCGGGCACTTCCTGACCGACGACGCCCATCGTCTCGGTGATGGGCAGGCCCGAGCGCAGGCCGCGGACGAGCAGCTCGATCGCATCGGGAAACTTGGCGGTGAACTTGTTGACCCGGCGCTTGACGAAGAAGCCGACGACCATGTGCGGCAGCCCGGTGCCCGCAAAGGCGCCGACCATCAGCGCCAGCAGCACCGGGAGGCCGCGCAGCCACAACAGCGCGAACACCACCGCGAGCACCGCGGCCGATGCCATCCCGTACTGGCCGACCGTCCAGGATTTCCCGGTCATTGCCAGGCGCTTCGCAAGCTGTGCCGGATTTGGCAGGAATCGCCCGATCGCCAGGTCCATGCTGGTCGCCTTGACCGCCGCGATCCGGCGCATCTGCGCCTCGACGAGCGCCCCGCCCGCGCTTTCGGAATGGCGCACGCGCACGCTGGTCAGGCGGCGCGAACCCGCGCGCGCCGTCGACGGCCCCGACAAGGCAAAGAAAATCAGCAAGAGGGTGAACAACATTCCTGCCGTCACCAGGATCATCGCCATCATTGCCCGTCGCCCCTTCGCCTCTTCCTGTCGTGCATCGTGATCGCGGTTACGCGATCACGGTCATTTGCGGGCGGCCTTGCCCGGCATTTTCGGCTTGAACGCGACGATCTTGCCCAGCAGCGAGGCGGCACCGTCGCCCGGCTTCGCGCCGCCCTTCTTGCCCTTCGCCGCCTTCTGATCGGGATCGGCATTGTCGCCGATCTCGGCCAGCTGCTGGGACAGCGTGACCAGCGGCACGATCGTCTTCGAACCCTTGCCGGCGTCGGCCACGGTCTTGCCCAGCTTGGCCGCGTTGGCGGTCAGCTTCTGGTCGAACGGAACGACGTGATCGACCTTGCGCTCGATCGAGCCTTCAAAGTCCTTGCGGCTGATCTCCAGCTGCGCGGCCGGATGGACGCGATTGGCCAGAACGATGACCTGGGTCTGGGGCGCGTTCGATTTGAACCACGACAGCACGCGGATCGTGTCGCGTGCGGCGGCGAGCGTGAACTCGGTCACCACCACGGCCACCTGCACATCGGCGATCAGATGCGGGTGCTGGATCAGCATCGCGCGCGGCAGGTCGATGACGGTGCATTCGAACGCGCCGCGCATCTCCTCCTGCAGCTGGTAGAAGGCCCCGCCATCGGTCATCACCGGCGAGTTGATCGGCGCTTCCGCCGACAGCACCGCCAGCCGTTCGGAGGCGCGCACCATGGCGCGTTCGATGAACAGCCCGTCGATGCGGCTCGGATTTTCGATCGCGTCGGTCAGCCCGCGACCGGGCTCGAGGTCGAGCGCCAGCGCACCGGTGCCGAAATGCACGTCGAGGTCGAGCAGCGCGGTGTTGCGCTGGGATTTTTCGCTGAGCAGCCATGCGATCGAGGTGGCGGCGGTTGATGCCCCGACGCCGCCGCGCACGCCGATCACCGCGATCGAGCAATGCGGCCGTTCCGACCCCGTATCGGCAAGCTTGGGCGCGTTGAGCAGCGCCTGTGCGTTCGAGAATGCGTCGCGCAGCATGTCGGGATTGAGCGGCTTCAACAGGTAATCCTGGATGCCGCTGGCCACGAGATCGCGATAGAGGCGGACGTCGTTGACCTGGCCGGCCGCGATCACGACCGTGCCGGGCTCGCATACTTCGGCGAGCGCGTTGATGTCGTTGAGGGGATCGCCCGATTCCGACAGGTCGACGAACAGGACGTGCGGGCTTGCCGATACCGACAGCGTCTGCACGGCGTTGCGCAGCCCGCCCTTGTTGACCTTTTCCGCCGACCAGCCCTGTTCGACCGCAATCGGGCGAACCGCCTCGGCGGTGATTTCGTCGCAGACGAATGCGACGAAGGGTTCACGGTTGGCGGTGCGGCCGGGGTTCCATGGCGCGTTCATCTTATTTGCCTCCGGTCGATTCGGATTTCAGGCCGCCCGCGCCGGTCGGCGTCGCCTTGCGATAGGTGCCGATCGCCTTGACCGCCGTCGCCGGATCGGTCGTGGTCGCGCCCGGCTGGCCGCGAACCAGGTCCTGCGGACGCGCGACCATGGCGGCGAGGTTGGAATTGACCGCGCATCCATAGTTTGACGACGTCAACGCGGCGAATGTCGGCGCCGAGGTGTTGGAATGATTGGGGCAATTGGGCACGCTCGCGGACGAACGGCTCAACAGCACGCGCACCGTCCCCGGTGCGACCGCGCCCACCGTGACCGGTGCCGCATCGCTGACCGCCAGCCCATAGGTCTTGGCCTCTTCCGCGATCGCGCGGCGGATGCCGGCGGAGGCGGTCGGATCGTCGACCGCGATATCGTCGCCATATTGCGCGCGCAGCGACGCGAGCCATCCCGCCAGGCGGCTTGCCTCGCCGGCGGCGAGCGCGTCGCCGCTGGTGGCGAGGTCGATGGCATAATCGGTGCGCTGGACGACCGGCTGATTGGCCGATTCGATGCCGCGATAACCCGAACAGCCGGAGACGAGCAGGGCGGCGGCGATTGCGCCGGGAAGAAGAGAACGTGACATTTTCCGTGCCTCCATGATCATCACCGGATCAATTCGCGCTGAAACCGGGCGCGGCCGATTTTGCCTTGCCCCGTGGGTTGATCGCCTTTTCGGACGGGCTTGCCTGCGGCAGCGTCGGGCCGGTCGGGAGCGGGGCGACGGCACCGATCGTCGGCGCGGCGCTGGTCGACGGCGCGACGCTCGGCATCGGCCGCTTCTCGCCGGTCTGGCCGACCGAAGTCTGCCCCAGCAACAGCCGCTCCGCATCGTTGGGCGAGCGGTAGCCGTCGGTCGGCAGCACGATCTGCGACGCGTCGACAGGCTTGACCAGATACGGGGTGATGACGATCACCAGCTCGGTTTCGTTGCGCTGGAACGAGTTCGAGCGGAACAGCGAACCGAGCAGGGGCACGTCGCCAAGGCCGGGTGCCTTGTCGATCGAATTGTCCTGGTTGTTCTGAAGCAGGCCGCCGATCATGAAGCTCTGGCCCGAGCCGAGCTCGACCGTCGTTTCCGCGCGTCGCGTCGTGAGCGCAGGGATCTGCGTCCCGTTGAGCGTGACGGCGCCGACTGCGGTCAGCTGCGACACCTCCGGGCGGACGCGCAGCGAGATGCGGCCGTCGGAGAGCACCGTCGGCGTGTAGGCGAGGCTGACGCCATATTGCTTGTATTCGACCGAGACTGCGCCCAGCCCCTGGCTGATCGGGATCGGGATTTCGCCGCCCGCCAGGAAGGTGCCGGTTTCGCCCGACAGCGCGGTCAGGTTCGGATTGGCGAGCGTGATCACCTGGCCGTTGCGTTCGCCCAGATCGAGCGAGCCGAGCAGGTCGAGCCCGAGCAGCTTGCCGGCGCCGTAGAGCGCGGTCCCGGTCGCGGGCGCGGTCAGGACGGTGACGTCATCGCTGCCTTCGTTGCCGACGCCGATCGGGCCGCCGGGCACGAACTGCGATGCAGAGGAACGGCCGCGCGACACGCCGAACTTGAAGCCGCCGGTTGAATCCGCCGACGCCAGGTTGACGCCAATATTCTTGACGAAGCTGCGGCTGACCTCGGCGATCCGAACCTGCAGGTTCACCTGGAGCGGGGTCGCGGTGCGGATGCGCGTCAGCACCTGCGTCTTGTCGCCGACGAACGCCTGGACCAGGCGCTCCGCCTCGGCCGCGTCGTCGGGGTTCGGCACGGTGCCGGTCAGCACGACGATGCCGTTGAGCGTCGTCGCCTTCACGTCGGCGTCGGGCATGGTCAGGCTGAGCATCTGGCCGATCGAGTCGAAATTGTTGCCGACCCGGACCGTCGCCGAATAAACGACCTTGCCCGTTTTGGACGTCGCATAGACCGTCGTCTCACCGGGCCCCTTGCCGAAGATGTACAGCTGGGTCGGCGAGCGGACCTGGACGTCGGCCACGCTTTCGTCGGCGACGAACAGGTCGGACATCGGCTGGGCGAGCGTGATCAGGCGACCGCGGCCGGTGTTGACCTGGACCGTCTGCGGCGTGCTGGCGACCTGCTGGCCGAATGCGGGCATCGCAGTGGTCCCGACGGTGCTGGCCAGCAGGGCCAGGATCGCCGGCGCACCGATCATGCGCTTCGAAAGCGTTGCCATCTTAATTCTTCCCCCCCGTCGCGACTTCCGTCACGTTGTTGCCGCGTGCGATGCGCACGACCGGTCCGGCGCCCGGAATGCCGGATGCGCCGTTGCTGCCGCCATTGCCCTCGACCGGCTTGGCCGGCACGGTGCTGCGCTGGTAGCGCGAGATGTCGGCACCCGTGGAAAAGCTCGCCCGGCCTTCGATCGGACGCGCCGACACGCGGGCCAGCATCGCCTTTTCCGCAGCGGGATCGCCGCCTTCCGGAACGCTCACCTCGCCATCGGCAATCGCCTGCTCAAGTTCGCCCGCGCTGTCGGCCAGCGAGCGCAGCGACAGCGACAGCGAACCCACGGTCTGTGCGACCGCCAGCTTTTCGGCGATGCGCGGCGTGGCTTCGACCGTGACCGTCGAATAGGTTTCGACGACCGTCTTGCCATTGTCGTCGGTCGTCTTGTCGGTGCGCTGGTCGGTGGCGAGCACGCGAACATTGCGCAGGATTGTCTCCGACACCTTGAGCGGCGGACCGTCGCCGCCGCCGGCGACCGATTGCGTCAGCACGATGTCGATGCGGTCGCCCGGGAACACGAAACCGGCCACCGCCGACTGTGCGGAAACGGGCACGGTGACCGCGCGCATCCCCGGCCCGAGCGCCGCGGCCAGGAAGCCGCGATCGCCGGGCTTGACCAGTGACCCCTGGGTCACCGGCTGGCCGGCGGGGATCGCGTAGCGCACAACGGTGCCCTGTAGCTGCTTCAGGTCGGCGTTGGTGCCCTTAATGTAATAGGCGCCTTCGATCAGTTCGGCCGGCCAGGGCTGAAACTTCAGCGCGCCGGCATCGAGGATGGTGCCGACCGGCAGCGCGCGCGCGGCGACCAGCACCTCGGGGCCCTTGACCTTGACGACGGGTGCGCCGTTTGCGACCGCTTGCGGCGCGGGCGTGCCCGACATCAGGTTGCGGGCCATGAACGCCGTGATCGCTGCCACGATCAGTGCACCCACCAGCAGAATGATCTTTCTTCCATCCATGACGCAAAGGGCCTTTCAGTCGCCGGGCCGGTTGATCCAGCGTTAAGCAATCACCCGAAATGGTTAAGATACGGTTCGCGCAGCGCGATCAGGCTCGCCATGGCGATCGCGACGCCGTAGGGAATCTCGATCGCGCCCTCGCGCTTGCGCAGCCATTTTTCGAGCATCAGCACCGCCGTCAGCGCACCGCCGAGCAGCGACATCAAAATCAGCATCCACACGAGGGGCTCGATGGGCAGCCACAGCGCCAGCGCACCGATCATCTTGACATCGCCGCCGCCCATCTGGCCGAGCGCGAAAACCAGCACAAACATCCCGAACACCGCGGCGGCCACGCCGACCTGCAGCGCGATGTCGGGCCAAAGCGCGCGGCCATTGGCGACCCACCACGCGATCGCGAGCAGCGCGATCGCCGCGTTCTTCCAGTTGGCGATCGTGCGCTGGCGTGCGTCCTCGACGCCCGCCGACACGAGCAGCAGCACGAGGCTGACGATCAAGATCAGGTTTACGATATTCCCCACCGGACAAATCCCTAGACGGAACGGCTTTCCAAAACGTAACCACCGTGCATGGCCGATGACCGAACCCTTTGCCGCACGGTGCCCGAGGGCGCCCGGATCGATCGCTGGCGCGCGCCCGACGGGTGGGACCTGCGCCGGTTCACCTGGCCGGCTGCGTCCGATAGCGCGCCGCGCGGCAGCATCCTGTTCCAGGGCGGGCGCGGCGACATTTTCGAGAAATATCTGGAGACGCTCGACCATTGGCATAGGCGCGGCTGGCACGTCACCTCGTTCGACTGGCGTGGGCAGGGCGGATCGGGTCGGCTGACCGACAACCCGCATTGCGGCCATATCGACCGGTTCGAACAGTTCATCGACGACCTGGCGGTGTTCTTTCGGCAGTGGGTGGCACAGACGCCCGCGCCGCATGTCATCATGGGACATTCGATGGGCGGGCACCTGGTGTTGCGCGCGCTCGCCGAGCAACGGATCGCGCCCGCTGCCGCCGTCCTGATCGCGCCGATGCTCGGGCTGCACGGGCCGATCGGCCCGCGCTTCGCCGAATGGCTGGCCCGGCGGCTGGGCGGGGTCGGCAATCCTGCCCGTCCGGCGTGGAAGGGCAACGAGAAGCCCTATACCACCGACACCCGCGCCGCGTTGCTGACCGACGATGCGGATCGTTATGCCGACGAGATCTGGTGGCAGACCGAGAAGCCGGAGCTGCTGACCGGCCCGCCGAGCTGGAACTGGGTGATCGAAGCGTTCGCATCGACCCGCAACCTGCGCGATCCGGCGATGCTGGGCGGGGTCCGCGTGCCGACGCTGATGCTGATCGCCGACCACGACAAGCTGGTCGATCCCCGCGCGGCCCACGCGACCGCCGCGCGGCTGCCCGACAATCGGGTGGTGCGGTTCGGGCGCGAGTCCGCGCATGAAATCCTGCGCGAGGTCGACGCCGTGCGCAATCGCGCGCTGGCGGAAATCGACCTGTTCCTCGACGCGCGTGCCCGATCCGGGGCTGATTCCGTCGCGGTGATGGCATGACGGCATTCGACGTCGCGATCGTCGGTGGCGGGATCGCCGGGGCGAGCGTCGCGGCGGAACTGGCCCCGCATGCAAGAGTCGTCCTGATCGAGGCGGAGGATCAGCCGGGCTATCACGCGACCGGCCGTTCGGCGGCGTTCTGGTCGGAAACCTATGGCGGGCCGGGGGTTCAACCGCTGACGACCGCGTCGGGGCCCTGGCTGCGCGATCCGCCCGCCGACGTTGCCGATGCCGGCTTCCTGTCGGCGCGCCGCGAACTCTTCATCGGCAGACAGGCCGACGCGCCCCTGATCGACGCCATGGTCGCGACCTTCGCCGACGTCGGGCTCATTTTCCAATCGGTCGACCCCGCCGCGTTCGTGCCGGGACTGCGCCCCGACTGGCGGCTGGGGCTGCTCGATCCAAGCTGCTGCGACATCGATGTGGGCGGGCTGCACGGGGCCTATCTGCGCACCGCGCGCCGGCACGGGGTGCACATCCTGACTTCAGCGCGGCTGATCGCGGCCGCGCGGGCGGGCGCGATGTGGCACCTGGAAACGACCGGGGGCACGGTCGCCGCGGGGATATTGGTCAACGCAGCGGGTGCATGGGCGGACGAGGTGGCGGCGCTGGCCGGCGTGCCGCCGGTCGGCATCGCTCCGTTGCGACGGACCCTGGCGCAGTTGCGGGTCGAGCCGGGGGCGCCGTCCGACATGCCGCTGATCCGCGACGTACGCGACCAATTCTACTTCAAGCCCGAAGCCGGCGGCCGCATCTGGCTGTCGCCGCACGACGAAATCCCCGATCGGCCGCGCGACGTCGCGCCCGAGGAGATCGACGTCGCAGTGGCGATCGACCGGCTGGAGGCGGCGGTCGACTGGCGGATCGCGGCGGTCGAGCGCCGCTGGGCGGGGCTGCGCAGCTTCGCGCCCGACCGGCTGCCCGTCTATGGCTTTGACGACGCGCGGCCCGGCTTCTTCTGGTTTGCGGGCCAGGGCGGGTTCGGCATCCAGACCGCGCCGGCGGCGGCCAAGCTTGCCAAGGCGCTGATCCTGAACGCGACGCCCGAACCGCTGGTGCGCGACGTCGATGCCAGCGCCTATCTACCCGCCCGGCTGGCGGCTGCGTCGGCATGACCGCCGGTTGACGTCGGCGCCGATTGCGTCGATCCTTCCCGTGCCGAAACGATGAATCGGGGGCGATGCGATGGCGCACAAGTTCGTGATCGAAAAGAACAAGGCCGGCGAGTTCGTCGCCAAGTTCAAGTATAATTCGGAACTGATCTGGTGGACCGAGGGCTATGCCTCGAAGGCCAGCGCGCGCAATGCGATCGAGTCCGTCCTGAAAAACGGTCCTGGCGCGCCGGTCGAAGAGGGCGACTGACCGCCATCTTCGATTCGCCGGTCAGCCGGTCGGGCTGGACCTTGCGGGTCGGTCCGCGACTGCATCGGTCACGCGCTTCACGTCCTGCGACCGTGCGCGCGGCAGGATCAGGATGTCGTCGCCGTCGACGATGACCGCCAGCCCCTCTACCCCGAGAACGGCGACGCGTGCGCCCCCGGCGAGCACCAGGCAGTCGCGGCTGTCGATCGCCACGACATCGCCACGACACACATTCCCGGCGTCGTCGCAGGCGCTGATGCCGTGCAGCGCGTCCCAGCTGCCGACGTCGCTCCATTCCATGCCGACCGGAACCACCGCCACCTGCGGCGCCTTTTCCATCACTGCATAGTCGATCGAAATCGACGGCGCCGACGCGATCGCATGCGCATCCGGGTGCAGCAGCGCGCCATCGGTGCGCGGCACCGCCATTGCCCGGCGCGCGGCATCCGCAACGTCGGGCGCGTGGGCATCCAGCGCGTTCAGATAGGCGCTTGCCCGGAACAGAAAGATGCCGCCGTTCCAGGCATGGCCACCGGCAGCGAGCATCGCGTCCGCCCGCTCGCGCGACGGCTTTTCGAGGAAGCGGTTCACGCGGAACGTGCCTTCGCCCAGCGGCGCGCCGATCTCGATCCAGCCATAGCCGGTTTGCGGCGAATCGGGCGTGATCCCGAACGTGACCAGCCAGCCATCGTCGGCCAGGTCGCGCGCGCGCCCGATCGCGGCATGAAACGCGGCGACATCCCGGATGACATGGTCGGACGGCATGACGAGCAGGATCGGGTCACCGTCGACCGCGAGAGCCGCGAGCGCGATGGCCGGCGCGGTGTTGCGCGCCACCGGCTCGAGGATCACCGATGCGGCGTCGACGCCGATCGCAGACAGCTGGGCGGTGACCAATGGCGCATGACCCTGTGCCGCGACGACGATGGGTGCCGCGAAGCCGGCGGAGACCGGCACGCGGTTGACGGTCGCCTGGAGCATCGTCTCGGTGCCGTCGAGGGCAAGGAACTGCTTGGGCATTTCCGGTCGGGAAAAGGGCCATAGCCGGGTGCCCGATCCCCCCGACAGGATAACAGGGGTAATCGGTTCGCGCCCCGGTGAGGATGTCATTGCCCGTCAGACTCCGTGTGTTGCATCGCAGCAGCAACGCTTTGCTGATATGGAAGGTCCCTGGGCGTGTCGAGGGTGCGGCGCCGGCTTCGACCCCGCGCGCACTCCGATCGCCGCATCATCCGCGCGCCGGCGATGTCCTGCCGGCCGCCACCGCCAGTGCAGCGTCGCTGGCCAGCCGGTCGGCGCGATCATTGTCGGGGTGGCCGGCATGCCCCTTGACCCACTGCCATTCGACGCGATGCGGTTCGGCGGCGGCGAGCAGCTGCTGCCACAGTTCGGCATTCTTGACCGGCTTGCGGTCGGCGGTGCGCCAGCCATTGCGTCGCCAGCCGTGGATCCATTTGGTCAGGCCGTCCATGACATAGCGGCTGTCGGTGGTCAGCTTGACCCGGCAAGGCTTGTTGAGCGCGCGCAACGCCTCGATCGCCGCCATCAGCTCCATGCGGTTGTTGGTCGTCAGCGGCTCGCCGCCCGACAGCTCGCGTTCCTTGTCGCCGAACCGCAGGATCGCGCCCCAGCCGCCGGGACCCGGATTGCCCTTGCACGCGCCATCGGTGGCGATTTCGACCAGCGGCAACTCGGTCATGCGAGCGTCCGGGTCAGGCCGGCGAGGTTCGGATCATAGACGCGCAGCCGCCGCCAGAAGGCGAGCGGGTCCTTGCGCGTCACCAGCGCATCGGCAGGCGTGTTGAGCCAGTCCCATGCGCGCGAAAGGGTGAAGCGGATGCACGCGCCGACCGCTAGGTCGCTGAACGCTGCCCGCTCGGCCCCGCTCAGCGGGAAGTGTCGGGCGTATCCGGCGATCAGTGCATCACCGACCGCCGCATCGTGGTGCGTGCCGCTGGCGTCGAACGACCAGGCGGCGTGCATGATCGCCAGGTCGTACAGGCGGATGTCGGTGCAGGCGAAATAGAAGTCGATCAACCCGGTGATCGCGTCGCCCAGCATCAGGACATTGTCGGGAAACAGGTCGGCATGGATGGCGCAGCGGTCAAGCCCATCGCGATCCCAGGTTGCTGCGAGGTCGCCGATCGCGAAGCCGAGATCGTGGTGAAGCCCCGGCGCGATTTCATCCAGGCTGATGCCGCAACGTTCATACAGCGCGCGCCAGGTCGGCTCTCCCATCGAATTGACGCGATCGCCGGTGAAGTCGGCGACGGCGGCGTGCATCCGCCCCATTGCATCGCCCGCCGCCAGTGCCTGGGCCGGGGTGGGGTGGGACAATGACACGCCCTTCAGGAAGCGGATCAGGCAGGCGGGACGCCCGGCCAGTTCATGAATCGCCTGGCCCCGACGGTCCTTGATCGCCGGCGGCACCGGCAGGCCCTTGGCCGCCAGATGATCGAGCAGCGACAGGAAATAGGGCAGGTCGTCCGCCGACACCCGCTTTTCATAGAGCGTCAGGATGAAGCGGTCGCGCGTGGTTTCGACCAGGTAGTTGCTGTTCTCCACCCCCTCGGCAATGCCCTTGGCCGAGACGAGATCGCCGACATCGAATCGGGTCAGGAACGCGCCGAGCGCCTCGGCGGACACATGCGTATAGACGGCCATCCGGCGCTGCGACGCGCGTCAGGCGGCTTCGAGCCCGCGCGGCAGCCGAAACGCGATCGCCTCGCGCGTCACTTCCACCTCGCGCTCGGTCACATCGAAGCGGCTCGCGATCGCATCGACGACTTCGCGAACCAGGATCTCCGGGGCGGACGCACCGGCCGTGATCCCCAGCGTTCGCACCCCGTCGAGCCAGGCGAAATCGAGATCGGCGCCGCGCTGGATCAACCGCGACGGCGTGCCTTCACGCTCGGCGACCTCGACCAGCCGGAGCGAGTTGGACGAATTGGGCGCGCCGATAACCAGCACACGCTCGCATGATGAGGCGATCGCCTTGACCGCCGCCTGGCGATTGGACGTCGCGTAGCAGATATCGTCGGCCTTGGGCGCGAGGATCGCGGGAAAGCGCGCCTGGAGCGCCGCGCAGATCGCCGCGGTATCGTCGACGGACAGGGTGGTCTGGGTCAGGTAGGCGAGGTTTTCCGGATCGGGCACGTCGAGCGCCTCGACATCCTCGACCGTTTCGACCAGCGACATGCGGCCGTCGGGCACCTGGCCGAAGGTCCCGATGACTTCGGGATGGCCGGCATGGCCGACGAAGACGATGTGGCGGCCGGCGGCGACCAGGCGCTCGGCCTGGCGGTGGACCTTGGAAACCAGCGGGCATGTCGCGTCGAGATAGGACAGCCCGCGTGCCTCCGCCTGGGCGGGAACGACCTTCGGCACGCCATGCGCGGAAAAGACGACGGTGACGCCGTCGGGCACTTCATCCAGCTCGTCGACGAAGACCGCGCCCTTGGCCTTCAGGTTCTCAACGACATAGCGGTTGTGAACGATTTCGTGCCGGACATAGACGGGCGCGCCGTAGCGCGCGATCGCCAGCTCGACGATCTGGATCGCGCGGTCGACCCCGGCACAAAAGCCGCGTGGCGCGGCGATCAGCAGGTCGAGTTGCGGCTTGGCGTCGGTCGTCATGGGCCAGCGTCTACGCGATTGCTTGCGTGGGCGAAAGGCGGTTCCTATGGTGCGCCCCGTTCCGGGCCGGGTGCCGACGCCCCCGGCCTGTCCAGTGTTGCGGCATTCCGCGCCGAGTTTGATGAGGGTTCCTGCCAGTGAAGTTCCGCCCGATTGCGCTTTGTGCCCTCACCGCGATGCTGGTGCTGGGCGGTTGCCGGCGCACCGGCGACCTGGAAGTCGAGGGCGGGGTGGGCGTCACGGCAGTGCGGTCGGCCTGCCCGATCGCCGCGGTGCCCGCGGGTACCGGCGACATCACGCTGTTCAATCCTGCGGGCAGCACCGATTCGCGCGCGATCGACGTGACGGCGATCATCACCAATGTCCGCGCCGAATGTGGTCAGACCGGCAACGAGATCGTCAGCCGCCTGACCTTCGATGTCCAGGGCAGCCGCCAGAACGCAGACGGTGCGCGTGACGTGACGCTGCCCTATTTCGTGAGCGTCGTCCGCGGCGGCACGCAGGTGGTGTCGAAGCGGGTCGGCAGCGTGACGCTGCGTTTTGCGCCCGGCGAGGCACGCACAACCGCAAAGGGAGACGGAACCGCCGTCATCGACGCGGCCGCCGCCACCCTGCCCGATGAAGTCCGCGCCGAGCTGACCCGTCGCCGCCGCGCGGGCGATCAGGATGCGGCGATCGACCCGCTCAGCACGCCGGCGGTGCGCCAGGCGGTGCTGAGCGCGACGTTCGAGGCGCTGGTCGGCTTTCAGCTGACCGAGGCGCAGCTGCGCTACAACGTCACGCGCTGAGCGCCGCCGCGCGGCGGTTTGCGCCACGTCGCCGGATTTGCCGCGAATGCCAGATTGACTCGGTTGCTGCGCCGCGTCATGCGTAAGCCCGTCGATGGCGGGCAACCGGCATGGGCCGCGCGGGAGAGCGTGTCGTGACCGGTCACGGGAACGGCGCCGCCGAAGGAGCAACCGCCCCGGAATCTCTCAGGCAGACGGGACCGCGCGGACCAAATCGACACTCTGGAAAGCGCCCCGGACCCGATCCGGGGCCACCGAAGGGGTAACCCGGGTACTCGCCCCGGGGAAAGCTCTCAGGTTCCGTGACAGAGGGGGCGATGCAGACCGGGCCGCAGCGGCGGCAGGGATACTGTGTCGATTGTCCTCCTGCCTGCATGGATGTGCCCGATGAGCGATCTCGACCTTCAGGATGCGGATGACGACGCGGCGGTCGCGCTCGACCGGCTGCCGCTCGACGCCTGGCACCGCGCGCGCGGCGGCCGCATGGTGCCGTTCGCGGGCTATGAGATGCCGGTCCAGTATGACGGCATCATGGCCGAGCATCTGTGGACGCGCGAATCCGCCGGGCTGTTCGATGTATCGCATATGGGCCAGCTGGTGATTTCCGGCGAGGGCGCGGCGCAGGCGCTGGAGGCACTGGTGCCCGGCGACATTTCCGCGCTGAAGCCGGGGCGGGTGCGCTACACGCTGCTGCTTGCCGAAAATGGCGGCGTGCTCGACGACCTGATGGTCACGCGGCTGACCCCGGCTTCGTCCCCGTTCGTGTCGAGCAGCGTCGAGACACGCTTCTCGACTTCGCTCGAAGCGAACGGCGAAGTGGGTGACGCGACAAGCGAGGCGCTCTACCTGGTGGTCAACGGCGCGACCAAATGGGACGACATCGCCCATCTGCGCGAATTCCTGCCCGACGAGATCACGCTCAATCACCTGGACGAGCACGCTCTGCTGGCGCTGCAGGGGCCGAAGGCGGTCGATGCGCTGGCGCGGCTGGGGCTGGTCCCGGTCGCGGTCGAGGGCGCGCCGGTCGAGCGGCTGACCTTCATGCAGGCCGCGACGTATCGCTGGCAGGGCGTCGAGCTGCACGTCTCGCGCTCGGGCTATACCGGCGAGGACGGCTTCGAGATTTCGGTGCCGGCCGATGCCGCGGTGGCGCTCGCCGATGCGCTGTGCGCCGAGCCGGAGGTCAAGCCGATCGGGCTGGGCGCGCGCGATTCGCTGCGGCTGGAGGCCGGCCTGCCGCTTTATGGCCATGACCTCGATCCCGACACGACACCGGTCGAGGCGGACCTGACCTTTGCCTTGTCGAAGAAGCGGCGCGAGGCGGGCGGCTTTGCCGGTGCCGAGCGGATCGCCGCGCAGCTGGCGCAAGGCGCGGCGGTCAAACGCGTCGGCCTGGTCGTCGAGGGGCGCCAGCCGGTGCGCGAAGGCGCCGAAGTCGTCGACGCCGACGGCCGCGCGATCGGCCGCGTCACGTCGGGCGGATTCGCGCCGACGGTCCAGAAGCCGATCGCGATGGCCTATGTGCCCGCCGCGCTTGCGGCTGCCGGCACGATGGTGACCCTCGCCCAGCGCGGCAAGTCGCACCGCGCCGAAATCGTCGCCATGCCGTTTGTCCCCCATCGTTACGTTCGTTGAGGAGCCCGCCCATATGAGCCGATACTTTACCGAAGACCATGAGTGGATCGATGTCGACGGCGATGTCGCCACCGTCGGTATCACCGATTACGCCCAGGGCCAGCTGGGCGACGTGGTGTTCGTCGAGGTGCCCGAGGAGGGCAAGGAATTCACCAAGGGCGATGACGCTGCGGTCGTCGAATCGGTCAAGGCCGCGTCCGACGTCTATGCGCCGGTGTCGGGCACCGTGCTGGAGGGCAATGCGGCGCTCGAGGACAATCCCGGGCTGGTCAACGAGGATCCGGAGGGCGACGGCTGGTTCTTCAAGCTGACGCTGAGCGATCCGTCCGAGCTCGACGAGCTGATGGACGAAGGCAAATACGAGGCGTTCGTCGCGAAACTGTGATCCGGCGTCGCCCCGGCGGAGGCCGGGGCTGCTTCGACATCGAAGCACGCGCCCGCTGCTTGCGGCTCCGGCCTCCGCCGGAGCAACGGGAAATCATATGCGTTACCTGCCCCTGACCCCGGCCGACCGCGCCGCCATGCTCGCCACCATCGGTGCGGCCACCATCGACGACCTGTTCGTCGACGTGCCGGCGGAAGCCCAGCTCGACGGCCCGATCCACGGCCTGCCGATGCATGCCAGCGAGATGGCGGTCGAGCGCCATATGAAGGCGCTGGCGGCGAAGAATCTGGTCGCGGGCGACGTGCCCTTCTTCCTCGGCTGCGGCGCCTATCGCCATCATGTCCCGGCGACGGTCGACCACCTGATCCAGCGCGGCGAATTCCTGACCGCCTATACGCCCTATCAGCCGGAAATCGCGCAGGGCACGCTGCAGATGCTGTTCGAGTTCCAGACTCAGGTCGCGCGCCTGTTCGGCTGTGACGTCGCCAACGCGTCGATGTACGACGGGTCGACTGCGTGCTGGGAGGCGATCACGATGGCGCGCCGGGTGACCCGGCGGGCCAAGGCGATCCTGTCGGGCGGGCTGCATCCGCATTACGTCTCGGTCGCGCGGACGATGGCGAAGTTTACCGGCGACGACGTGGTGACTGCCGTCCCGACGCTCGATCCCATGCCCGACACTGACGATCTGATCGCACGGATCGACGACGATACGTCGTGCGTGGTCGTGCAGTATCCCGACATTCTCGGCCGGATCGGTGACCTGACCACGCTCGCGGCGGCGTGCCATGCGAAGAAGGCGCTGCTCGTCGCGGTGGTGACCGAGCCGGTGGCGCTGGGTGCGATCCGCGCTCCCGGCGAAATGGGCGCGGACATCGTGGTTGGCGAGGGCCAGTCGCTGGGCGTCGGGCTGCAGTTCGGCGGGCCGTATGTCGGCCTGTTCGCCTGCTCGGAAAAGCTGGTGCGCCAGATGCCTGGGCGGCTGTGCGGCGAGACGGTTGATGCCGATGGCAAGCGCGGCTTCGTGCTGACGCTGTCGACGCGCGAGCAGCACATCCGGCGCGAAAAGGCGACGTCGAACATCTGCACCAATTCGGGGCTATGCGCGCTCGCCTTCTCGATTCACATGACGCTGCTGGGCGAGGCGGGGCTGCGCCGGCTGGCGGCGATCAATCACGCGCGTGCGGTGCAGGTGGCCGAGCGGCTGGTCGCGGTGCCCGGTGTCGAGCTGGTCAATGATGCGTTCTTCAACGAATTCACCGTGCGCCTGCCCGTCACGGCGCGACCGCTGGTCCGCCAGCTCGCCGAACGCCGCATCCTGGCCGGCGTGTCGCTGGGCCGGCTTTATCCCGACGAGCACGCGCTCGACCACGGGCTGGTGGTCGCGGTCACCGAAACGGTCACGGACGAGGACATCGACGCCCTGGTGGCGGGCCTGACGGAGGTGCTGGCATGACGATCAACGCAAGCGGATGGCGCCCGGCGATCGGCGATGGCGGTGCTGCCGGCAGCGCGACCTATACCGGCAACCGCGCGCTGATGCTGGACGAGGCGCTGATCTTCGAGATCGGATCGACCGAGACGACCGGCGTCGACCTGGCCGACGAGCGTGCGGTGAACTCGCGCCTGGGCGGCCTGGACCGCGCGCGGCCGATCGGCCTGCCGGGCCTGTCGGAGCCGGAGACGGTGCGCCACTATACCCGGCTCAGCCGCCAGAATTACGCCATCGATCTGGGGCTCTTTCCCCTGGGATCGTGCACGATGAAGCACAATCCGCGCTTGAACGAGCGGATGGCCCGGCTGCCCGGCTTTGCCGACATCCACCCGCTCCAGCCGGTCGACACCGTGCAGGGCGCGCTGGGCGTCATCAACGAACTCGCCTTCTGGCTGATCGACCTGACCGGGATGCATGGCGTGGCCATGAGTCCCAAGGCGGGCGCGCATGGCGAATTGTGCGGCATCCTGTGCATCAAGGCGGCGCTGGAAGCGCGCGGCGAGGGCAATCGCCGCGTCATCCTGGTCCCGGAGAGCGCGCACGGCACCAACCCGGCGACGGCCGCCTTTGCGGGGTTCACGGTCGAGGATATTCCGGCGACGCCGGAGGGCCGCGTCGACGTGCATGCGCTCGAGCGGCGGCTCGGCCCCGATGTCGCGGGGGTGATGATCACCAACCCCAACACCTGCGGCCTGTTCGAGCGTGACCTGAAGCGGATCAGTGACGCGGTGCACGCCGCCGGTGGCTATGTCTATTGCGACGGCGCGAACTTCAATGCGATCGTCGGGCGGGTGCGTCCCGGCGACCTGGGCGTCGACGCGATGCACATCAACCTGCACAAGACCTTCTCCACCCCGCATGGCGGCGGCGGGCCGGGTTCGGGGCCGGTGGTCTTGTCAGAGGCGCTGTCGCCGTTCGCACCGCTGCCCTACACGGCGCGGACCAAGGACGGGTACATCCACCTGATCGAGGAAGAGCGCGCCGAAGAGTTCTCGAACGAACATTTCGGCGGGCGGCTCAACAGCTTCGGGCGGATGACCGCGTTCCATGGCCAGATGGGCATGTTCACCCGCGCGCTGACCTATATCCTCAGCCATGGCGCGGACGGGCTGAAGCAGGTCGCCGAGGATGCGGTGCTCAACGCCAATTATGTGCTGCGCAGCCTGGAGGACGTGATGGACGCGCCGTTCGCGGCGTCGGGCCCCTGCATGCACGAGGCGCTGTTCAGCGATTCGAACCTGGCCGAGGGTTTTTCGACGCTGGATGTCGCCAAGGGGCTGATCGACGAGGGCTATCACCCGATGACCGTCTATTTCCCGCTGGTCGTCCATGGCGCGATGCTGGTCGAGCCGACCGAGACCGAGAGCAAGGCGGCGCTCGACCAGTTCATCGGCGCGCTGCGATCGGTCGTGCTGCGTGCCAAGGCGGGGGATGCGAGCCTCAAGTCCGCCCCGCATTTCGCGCCGCGCCGCCGGCTCGACGAGACGCAGGCTGCGCGCAAGCCGGTGCTGGCCTGGAAGGACCCCGCGCCCGCCGAAGCGGCGGAATAGGCCGGCAATGGCCGATTCGCTGCCCTGGATCGCCGCCGAAGCGGGCACCGAGGCGCGCAAGCATGCGCCCGCGACGCTGCGCAACCGCGAGCCGATCGCCGATGCGCTCGCCGACCTGTTGCCCGCCGGCGGCACGGTGCTGGAAATCGCTTCGGGCAGTGGCGAGCATGTCGCCTATCTGGCCGGCCGCTATCCGGGCCTGCGCTGGCAGCCGAGTGATCCCGATCCAGCCGCGCTCGCATCGATCGCGGCATGGTGCGAAGGACTGAAAAATGTCGCGCCGCCGCTCGAACTCGACGCCGCCGCGCCGGTCTGGCCGACCGCGGCGGCGGACGCGATCTTCTGCGCCAACATGGTCCATATCGCGCCGTGGGAAGCCGCGCTGGGGCTGATGGCGGGCGCGGGGCGCGTGCTGGCACCGGGCGCGCCGCTCATTCTCTATGGTCCGTTCACGCGCGCCGATGTGCCGACCGCGCCGTCCAACCTGGCGTTCGACGACTCGCTCAGGTCGCGCGACCCCCGATGGGGCCTGCGCGCGGTCGAGGCGATGGACGCGGTGGCCGACCAGCACGGCCTGGCGCGCGAACGACTGCTCGAGATGCCGGCGAATAATCTGATGCTGGTGTGGCGGCGGAATTAGGACGGGTCGGTTTCTAAGGGCTGTCACTTTTTCCAATGCTTCCCGACTGCTCATCCTGAGTAGCCGCTGAGCTTGCCGAAGCCTGTCCTGAGCGCCTGCCTTGGCAGGCAGTCGAAGGGCGGCGTATCGAAGGACGAGAGCGCGGGTGTGTCCTTCGATACGCGCCTTCGCCTTCGGCAAAGCCGAAGCTTATCCTGAGCGACGCCGCAGGCGGCGTCGAAGGGCTCAGTCGCTACTCAGGATGAGCGGTTGGGGTAAGGCACGGTGTGATTCCACCCTCATCCCCCCACCGGCGGCGTCGTTGCCCGCCGCAACCTGTGTTCGCGCCACACGATGTAGAGCCCGCTCGCGACAATGATCGGCGCGCCGATCGCGGTGCTGATACCGGGCAGCGCGGCAAAGATCAGCCATCCATAGAGCGTCGACCAGATCAGGCTGGAATAATCCATCGGCACGACAGCGGAGACGGGCGCGAAGCGCAGCGCCGCGGTCAGCGCGATTTGGCCGATGCCGCCGACGATGCCGATCGCGGCCAGGATCGCGAAGGTCAGCGTGTCGTGCGCCGCGGCGACCATTGCATAGGCGATGCCAAGCGGCGGCAGCGACAGGAGCGAGAACCAGAACACCGTGGTGCCCGCGGCTTCGGTCCGGCCGAGCTGGCGCAGCTGGATCGACACGATCGCGACGAGCAACGCCGCGGTCAGCCCGATCGCCGCGTCGCTGGCAGCGACCCCGCCCGCGCTGCCCGGGTGTGCGACGATCAGTACGCCGATGAAGCCGACGATCACCGCGCCCCAGCGATGCACCCCGGTCGGCTCGCGCAGCACCAGCGCCCCCAGGATCGTCGCGAAAATCGGAACGGTGAATGAAAAGGTCGTCGCTTCCGCCAGCGGCAGCACGATCACCGCCAGGAAATTGAACACCATGCCGCTCAGCCCGACGATCGTGCGCCCGGCATGCGCGCCGATGCGGCGGGTGGAGATGCCGCGCAGACCTTCCGCCCCCGCCGCGATGAAGATCAGCACGATCGGCAGCGACGCGAGCTGGCGGAAGAAGAGGATTTCGGCGAGGTGCGCGCCGCGCAGCTCGACCAGCTTGATAAGCGCGCCCATCGTGGCGAGGCACAGGACCGCGATCAGGCGCAGGCCAAGGCCGGTCAGGATGCGGTCGGCGGGCATTGTCTGGGCCTTGGGACTCTAGTTCAGCTTTGCTGAGCGGGCCGGGTCCGCATCTTTTCAGCGTGCTAAAACAACCCCTAGGCGGATCGGCCGGACCGAACAACCCGCTTGCCCCGCGCGGCCATGGCGTTAATCCCCGCGGGCATGATCAAGCACGCTTTGCCCGTCACCCGTCAGGCCGATTTCGCCGCCTGGTATCAAGCCGTCATTTCCGAAGGCGACCTGGCCGAGGAATCGGGGGTGCGCGGCTGCATGGTGATCCGGCCGTGGGGCTATGGCATCTGGGAGCGTATCCAGCGACTGCTCGACGATCGCATCAAGGCGACGGGGCACGAGAATTGCTATTTCCCGCTGTTCATTCCGCTCTCTTATTTCGAGAAGGAAGCCGAGCATGTCGACGGCTTCGCCAAGGAAATGGCGGTCGTCACCCATCACCGGCTGATCCAGCAGGACGGGCGGCTGGTGCCCGACCCCGCCGCCAAGCTGGAGGAGCCTTTGGTCGTCCGCCCGACCAGCGAGACGGTGATCGGCGCGGCCTTCAGCCGCTGGATCCAGTCGTGGCGCGACCTGCCCGTCCTCATCAACCAATGGGCCAATGTCGTGCGCTGGGAAATGCGCACCCGCATGTTCCTGCGCACCAGCGAGTTTCTGTGGCAGGAGGGGCATACCGCGCACGCCAGCGAAGCCGAGGCGCGCGAAGAGACGATGAAGATGCTGGAGGTCTATCGCAGCTTCGCCGAGGAGTGCGTCGCGCTGCCGGTGGTCGCGGGTGAAAAGCCCGAGCATGAGCGTTTTCCGGGCGCGGTCGCGACCTATTCGATCGAAGCGATGATGCAGGACGGCAAGGCACTGCAGGCCGGGACCAGCCATTTTCTGGGCACCAATTTCTCGGCTGCGCAGAATATCCGCTTCCAGAATGCCGAAGGGCAGCTGGAACTGGCGCAAACGACCAGCTGGGGCATGTCGACCCGCATGATCGGCGGGCTGATCATGGTGCACGGCGACGATGACGGCCTGCGCGTGCCGCCGCGCGTCGCGCCGTGGCAGGTGGTGATCGTGCCGATGCTGCGCGACGGGCCGGAGGATGAGGCGGTGCTCGCCTATTGCCGCGAGCTGCAGGCCGAGCTGGCCGCGCTGTCGGCGTTCGGCGAGCCGGTGCGTGCGCTGCTCGACCAGCGGCCGGCCAAGGCCGCGGTCAAGCGCTGGGGCTGGGTCAAGAAAGGCGCGCCGGTGATCGTCGAGGTCGGCGGGCGCGACGTGGCGGGCGGCAATGTGTCGGTCGTGCGGCGCGACCGGCTGTATCGCGACGACGGCAAGCTCGACAGCGCGATCCTCGCGCGCGGCGATTTTGTGGGCGGCGCGGCGGCGATGCTGGCCGATGTCCAGCATTCGCTCCATTCGCAAGCCCGCGCGCGGATGGACGCGAACATCCGCCGCGACGTCACCGACTTTGCCGGGATCGAGGCGCATTTCGCCGAGGGCAACCGCTATCCCGGCTGGGTCGAGGTGAGCTGGTGCCGCCCGACCGGCGCGGCGCTGGCGCAGGTGGTCGAGCGGCTGAAGGCGCTGAAGCTGACGGCGCGCAACGTGCCGAGCGATGCTGAACCGGCCAGCGGCATTTGCATCTTCACCGGCAAGCCAGCGGTTGAGCGCATCTTGATCGCCCGCGCCTATTGATCGTCGCCCCGGCACAGGCCGGGGCCGCTGGCAGTGGTGTGCGATGTGGTGAGCGGTCCCGGCCTCCGCCGGGACCACGCGGGGGCGCTTGGCACCCGGCGCGATGGCCGCCTATAGCGGGGCGCTGTTGAACCAGGCGTCGACTTGGGCGCGCTGCGCCGGCGACATCACCAGTCCCAGCTTGCTGCGGCGATCGAGCGCGTCGGCGGCGTCGTGCGCCCATTCGCGCGTCCGCATCCAGCGCAACTCGACCTCGGTCAGGCCGTGGCCGAAATCGCGGCCCATCGCAGCCTCGCTGTCGATGCCGTCCAGCATCTCGATCAGCATCGCGCCATAGGCGCGCGCCATGCGATTCGACCGCGCATCGCCCAGGAATGGGTAGCGCCGTCGCATGTCGGCAAGAAAGGTGTCGAACCTGCCAATGTCGCCCCCGGGCAGCGGGCGGGTGCGCGACACCGGCCGGACGGTCGTGCCGATCGTCGAGGCGAGCTTGCCCATCGCTTCCTCGGCGAGATGGCGCGCGGTCGTGATCTTGCCGCCGAATACCGACAGCAGCGGCGGGCCGCTCGTGTCGAGTTCGAGCACATAGTCGCGGGTGATTTCCGACGCGGCGTCGGCACCGTCGTCATAGAGCGGGCGCACCCCCGACCAGGTGGAGGTCACGTCGGCCGGCGTGATCTGGCGCGTGAAGTAGCGGTTCACCGCCGCGCACAGATAATCGATCTCGTCGCCGTCGATCACCGCGTCCTCGGGCGCGTCGACCGGCACGTCGGTGGTGCCGATTTCGGTGAAGCGGTCGAGATAGGGGATGGCGAAGACGATCCGCCGGTCGGGCTGTTGCAGGATATAGGCGTGGTCGCCGTCATACAGGCGGGGCACGACGATGTGGCTGCCCTTGACCAGCCGCACGCCGGCGGCAGCATTGACGCCGAGCCGCGCAAGCGTGCTCGCCACCCACGGCCCGGCGGCGTTGACGATGGCGCGTGCCGTGACGCCGTGCCCATCCGACAGCTCGGCACGCCACAATTCGCCTTCGCGCCGTGCGCTGACCAGCGCGGTGCGGGTTTGCACCGTCGCGCCGCACGCCGCGGCGTCCATCGCGTTGAGCAGGGTCAGGCGCGAATCGTCGACCCAGGCGTCCGAATAGACGAAGCCTTTGCCCGGGCGCTTGAGCGGCGCGCGATAGGCGATGTCGGCGGCGCGCAGGCCGCGCGACTTGGCCAGCGTCGATTTGCCGCCGATCCGGTCATAGAGCACCAGCCCCAGCCGGATCATCCACCATGGCCGCAACTGGTGCTCATGCGGCAGCACGAACGCCATCGGGTGGATGAGGTGCGGGGCGATCGCCACGAGTCGCTCGCGTTCGGCCAGCGCCTCGGCGACCAGCTTGAACTCATATTGCTCGAGATAGCGTAACCCACCATGGATCAGCTTGGTCGACGCCGACGACGTGTGGCTGGCCAGGTCGTCGCGCTCGACCAGCAGCACCTTCAGCCCGAGCAACGCCGCCTCGCGCGCGATCGCGCAACCGTTGATGCCGCCGCCGATGATGAGCAGGTCGTGGGTCACATGCCCTCTATTATCATACAAATAATTGCTGACAATCTGGACTGTGGATCAGGGGCCATCTGTGCCACTAGCGGCATATGTCCAGCCGCAGCAACCTGCCGACCCGCCAGCAGATCATGGATTTCATCGCGTCGAGCGACCAGCCGGCCGGGAAGCGCGAGATCGCGCGCGCGTTCGCGCTGCGTGGGCCGGACAAGATCGCGCTCAAGGCGCTGCTGAAGGACATGAGCGACGAGGGGCTGATCGACGTGGCACCCGGCCGCGCCTTTCACAAAATGGGCGGGCTGCCCAAGGTGACGGTCCTGCGCATCGTCGATGTCGACGACGGCGGCAATGTGTGGGCGATGCCCGAACGCTGGGAAGCCGAAGGCGTGCCCGAACCGCGAGTACGCATTCGCGAGCGCGGGCGTTCGGCGCTGGCGCCGGGCGACCGGGTGCTGGCACGAACCGAGGAAGCCGGCAAGGGCTGGATCGCGCACCCGATGAAGAAGCTGGCGCGCGGCGAGGCGCTGATGCTGGGCGTCGTCCATGCCGAAGGCGGCAAGCACTGGTTGCAAGGCGTCGAGAAGAAGGAGCGCCGCGACTTCCCGATCTCCGACCTGGGCGGCGCCGAGGTCGGCGACCTGGTGCTTGCGGAACGGGCGGGACGACCGCCACGCATGACGGCCAAGGTCGTCGAACGGCTCGGCGATCCGTTCGCGCCGCGCAGCTTCTCGCTGGTCGCGATCCACAAGCACGGCATTCCCAACGTCTTTTCCGACGAGCTGCTGGCGGAGGCCGGGGAGTCGGCGGCGCGCGAGCTGGGCGAGGGGCGCGAGGATCTGCGCGCGCTGCCGATCGTCGCGATCGACCCGGCCGATGCGCGTGACCATGACGATGCGGTCTGGGCCGCGCCCGACGATGATCCGGGCAACCCCGGCGGCTGGCGCGCGATCGTCGCGATTGCCGATGTCAGCTTCTATGTCCGCCCCGGCTCGCTGCTCGACCGCGAGGCGCGCAAGCGGGGCAATTCGGTCTATTTCCCCGACCGCGTGGTGCCGATGCTGCCCGAAATCCTGTCGGCGGACGTGTGTTCGCTCAAGGAGGGCGTCGATCGCGCGGCGCTGGCCTGTCACCTGCAGGTGTCGGCGGCGGGGGCGCTCAAATCCTGGCGGTTCAGCCGGGCGGTGGTGCGGATCGTGGCCAACATCGCTTACGAGGACGCGCAGGCGGTGATGGATGGGGATGGGGCGGTGCCAGCAGCGCCGCGTCAGATGAATGACTCCAACCCCAACCCCTCCGCTGAAGGGGAGGGGCTCAAAGACATTCTCTCCCCGCTGTGGGACTGCTGGCACGCGCTCAACAAGGCGCGGGAGGCCCGCGCGCCGCTCGACCTCGACCTGCCCGAGCGGCGAATCGTACTGGACGAGAAGGGCCGGATCCTGTCGGTCGCGCCGCGCGAGCGCCTCGACGCGCACAAGCTGATCGAGGATTACATGATCGCCGCCAATGTCGCTGCCGCCAAGGCGCTGGAGGCGAAAAAGGCACCCGTCATGTATCGCATCCACGAACCGCCGTCGCGTGAGAAGCTCGTCGCGCTCAAGGACTATCTCAAGACCTTCGACATCGAATTCGCACTCGGCCAGGTGATCCGCCCCGCGACGTTCAACCACATTCTCGGCAAGGTCGTGGAGGCGGATCATCGCGCACAGGTGATGGAGCAGGTGCTGCGCACCCAGACCCAGGCCTATTACGGCCCCGCCAATCATGGCCATTTCGGGTTGGCGCTGGGAAGCTATGCGCATTTCACCTCGCCGATCCGCCGCTATGCCGACCTGGTCGTGCATCGCGCGCTCGTGGCGGCCTACGATCTCGGGCCGGGCGGGCTGGTGCCCGAGGATGCGGAAATGGTGCGCATCGGCGAGGTCATCAGCGGGCTGGAACGCCGCGCGATGGAGGCCGAGCGCGAGACGATCGACCGCTACGTCGCGGCCTATCTGTCCGAGCATGTCGGGTCGGTGATGGACGCGCGGATCACCGGGGTACAGAGCTTCGGCTTCTTCGCGACGATCGAGGGGGTGGGCGGCGACGGGCTGGTCCCGGCGCGCGACCTGGGCCGCGAATATTTCCGCTATGACGAAACCCGCCAGCAGTTGGTCGGTGACGAAACCGGCGCTGCTTTCGCGCTCGGCCAGCGCCTTTCGCTCCGCCTGGTCGAGGCCAATCCGGTGTCGGGTGCGCTCCGTTTCGAACTGCCCGACGGCAAGGGATCGGGATCGGATGCCGGCCGGCCGGGGCGCGGCCCGCGTGGTCCGCGCGAGCTGAAACGCCGCGGCCGGCCTGCGAACATCCGGCATCAGGGCCGCAAGCGGTAGCGCAGGATGGAACCGGACTGTCTTGACCCGCTCATCCTGAGAGGCTGCTGAGCTTGTCGATACCGGCCCGTTCGCTAAGCTTACTCCTTGCTCGGAGCGCGTGTTCTGCTCGCTGCGATTCAGGAATATTCCCGTCACCCCGAGCTTGACCCGGGGTCTCGCTGTTTCTTGCGCCGGATCAGGCAGCGGGACCCCGGCTCAAGGCCGGGGTGACGATGGAGAGATGGCGAGCTTTTGTAAAGGCGATTACGTATTTAACAAACCACGCAATCAGAAAGCTGGCCGTAAAGGCCT